>JBOIAR010000004.1:0-255787 GCA_050739095.1 Steroidobacteraceae bacterium
TGGTATCAACTACCTCACGAATTTCGTGCTGCCGAATTTCTTCTTTCACGTGACGATGGCCTATGCGTTGCTGCGAAAGAACGGCGTCGATCTGGGCAAACGCGATTTCCTTGGCCCCATACAGTGATCCACCGCGTGCCGGAGTCCCGGAGGGGCTGCTTTCGGCAGGACCCGAGGCGCAGGAACGCGACCATTTCTCGGACAAAAGAGGTGCTCGGGTAACATGACGCATCAAACACCCCCCAGGGAACGACCATGACCAGCCCCATGTATACCAACTCAGTCCCAGTCTTTAAGCAATTGCTGACGGCCTTGAAAGCCATACTGACCCAAGCCGACGCACATGCGGCCGCCAAATCAATAGAGCCTGATGCTTTTTTGCAGGCACGTCTTCATC
Source organism: Steroidobacteraceae bacterium (assembly GCA_050739095.1). GTDB lineage: Bacteria > Pseudomonadota > Gammaproteobacteria > Steroidobacterales > Steroidobacteraceae > 13-2-20CM-66-19. The sequence continues at coordinate 398 of JBOIAR010000004.1, forward strand.
CAGACATGTTTCCGCTGGTTAAACAGGTGCAGATCGCCGCGGATTTTGCGCGCGGAGTTTCCGCACGCCTGGCTGGCGTAGAGGTTCCCAATTTTGAAGGCAAGGAGAGGAGTTTTGTCGATCTCGAAGGGCTACTCGCGCAGACACTGAAATTTCTGGACAGCGTGAATTCCTGTCAATTCGAAGGCAGTGAAACCAAGGAAATCGTGCTCCGTCCGGGTACGCCTAAAGAGAAGAAATTGAGCGGCCAGGCTTATCTATCCAACTACGGCTTGCCTCAGTTTATGTTTCATGTCACCACTGCCTATGCGCTTTTGCGCCACAACGGCCTACCGATTGGCAAGCGTGATTTCATGGGGGCGTACTAGATTTCTAGCCGTGCGAAATGAACCCATGGACGCCGGAGTTTCGGCTGCCTCGCGGACGTGGCCCGACCGCGGGGTGATTCATTCCTGGTGGCCGCCCTGTCGATCAACCTAGAGCCCGGCGAGAGTGCCATCCGCCAACGGCCGCTCCTGGCTGACTGTTCAAGGTCTAGGGACGCACCACCACCACCGCATCCCGCCGGTTGAAGAATCGCGAGAGCAACGCCAGAGAGGCTCGCGTGCCGGGATCAATGCGTCGCGGCTTGCTGTTCGCGTTCGGCATACAGGGCCAGCTGTCGACGCAGGAACAGAATCTCTGCACCAGTCGGGCGACGATGGCGGGGAAAGTGAGCACCCCCTGATCATGCCATACTCACCGCGACGGCTCGACTCACGAAGCGCGGATGGCATTTTTGCGGAGCACAGTGCGTTGCGGTCGCCACATCGCGGTGGATATTTGACTCAAACGGCTGCCGCCAGGCCTTCATGCAACTCCTCCGGAATCCCTAACACTTGGGTGTAACGGGAGTGATACGTACGGAACGATCAGAGATCCCGAGAGGCGGCACTTCACTTGGAGGTTTCCGCACGTGGAGAAAGTATGATAGCTTCCGTCTCGGCTGGGGTGCCGTTGGAAAATGCTGCTCCAAGGACCGGCTCACGCCGTACAGTCAATTCGGGGAACTGTCATGACACGATCGGTCCATCGCCGACAGGCATTGCTGGCCGCCCTTGTCTTCTGCGCCGTCGCGGCCAGCGCCGCGGACTCCCTGCCGCCGCCGAAATATCCCTCGTTGCCCAGCGAAACACCGGATCACTTCACGCCCGAGCATTCCAGCTTCGGCTACACCATCCGCAACGTGATGATCCCGATGCGTGACGGCGTCAAGCTGCATACCGTGATCATGATTCCCAAGGGCGCGCACGACGCGCCAATCCTGCTCACACGCACCCCCTACAACGCCACCGACATGGTCACCGAGACCGAGCACGGCCAGCTCAGCGGCAACATGGGCACGGCGTTGCAAGGCTATGACAATGCCGTCCCGGTCATCGTGAATGGTGGCTACATCCGCGTCATCCAGGACGTGCGCGGCAAATACGGCTCCCAGGGCGACTTCGTGATGAACCGTCCGCTGCGTGGGCCGCTCAACCACACGCCCGTCGATGAGTCGACCGACACCTATGACAGCATCGGTTGGCTGGTCAAGCATGTGCCGCAAAGCAATGGCAGGGTCGGCATTCTGGGTATCTCCTACGACGGCTACGAGCCGCTGACGGCCATGATCAACCCAAATCCGGCCCTCAAGGTCGTGGTGCCGATGAACCCGATGGTCGATGGCTGGATGGGCGACGACTGGTTCCATAACGGCGCTTTTCGCGAGCAGAACATGCCGTACGTGTACGAGCAGGAAGCCACCCGCGACAACAGCGTAAAGTGGTGGAGCAACTACTACGACGACTACGAACTGTACATGCACTACGGCTCGGCTGGCGCCTTGGGCAAGGCCTATGGGATGGGGCAGATCGGTTTCTGGAACAAGCTGGTCGAACACCCGGCGTACGACAGCTTCTGGCGCGAGCAGGCGATGGACAAGATCCTCGCCAAACAACCGCTGAAGGTGCCGGTGCTGCTGGTCGACAGCCTCTGGGACCAGGAGGACGTTTACGGTGCGATGGCCGTGTACAAGGCCATCAAGCCCAAGGACACGCACAACGACATGGTCTACCTGGTGATAGGACCGTGGCATCACGGCCAGGAAATCGAACCCGCCAGCCACCTCGGTCCAATCCGCTTCGGGAGCGATACCGGCACGTATTTCATGAACCACATCCTGGCGCCTTTCCTGGCCCATTACCTAAAAGACGAGGCGCCACCCAACCCGGTCGCCCCGGTAACCGCTTTCCGCACCGGCACCAACCATTGGGAACGCCTGCAGTCCTGGCCCGAGGGCTGCGCCAGCGGCTGCAGCATCAAGCCGACGCCGTTCTATCTACACGCCGACGGCAAGGCCACCTTCACTGCGCCGAGCGCCGCCGAGTCCAAGGACACCAGCTACGTGTCCGACCCGGCCAAGCCGGTGCCTTTCCGCAACCGCCCCGAGCAGCCGATCGGCTACACCGGCGACCAGACCTGGCCACGGTGGCTGGTCGACGATCAACGTCCCTATTCCGGACGCACCGACGTGGTCACCTTCGAGTCCCCGGTGCTGACCCACCCTGTCACCATCGCCGGCCAGCCAAAGGTGCACCTAGTCGCCTCAACCAGCGGCACTGATTCGGACTGGGTGGTGAAGTTGATCGATGTCTACCCGAATCAGGTCGCCGCCGAACCGCAGTTGGGTGGCTACCAGCTGGGCATCGCCATGGACATCTTCCGTGGACGCTACCGCACCAGCTTCTCCCAGCCGCACGCATTGACGCCGAACAAGCCGCTGCTCTACCGCTTCGACCTGCCCACGGCAAACCACGTGTTCCGCGCCGGCCACCGCATCATGGTTCAGGTGCAATCCAGCTGGTTCCCGCTGTACGACCGAAACCCACAGACTTACGTGAAGAACATCTTCTTCGCCCAGGCGAGCAATTACGTCAAAGCCACTCAGCGCATCTATCACGCACCGGGTGAGGCCAGCTATATCGAGCTTCCAGTTGTGCAGAAACAGTGATGCGCCACAAAATGGGCTATATTCGAAATTCCCCATGAAGGATTCGTGAGGATATGGCTGTTTTGTAGGACGACATCGGGGCGTGGGGCACCGATTTTATTTCCTCGACCTCGAGGATCCGCAGGGTGGCGAGCCACCGGTGAAAGCGAAACAGAGGATCGTGATCGGTACTTATCCGCGTTGGCGGCGCGTTGCCGGCAATGGCTTGGTTGAACATGCGGCATACAGTCTGGCCATCGATGTGTTCATCTTCACGCCTAATGCATGAGAGAGTTGCTGGGCGATGCGTTGATAGCCGAAGCTCGGGTTGCGAGACTTGAGCGCGACGATAGCCCTGATGAGGTCCTCGGTGGGGCCCTTCGGGCCGGGCTTGCGTCGAGTTCCCGCTGACGAGAACAGGCGGCGATATTTTCTATCGACCAGCGCCTTGTGGAATCGCAACAACGTCGCCGGGGGTGCCATGCTCCAGCCTTTCGCCGTTCTTCGTATTGATCATGTTGTGCTTCGGGTTAGCGATCTGGAGCGCAGTACTCGCTTCTACGAGGACGTCGTCGGTTCCCGCGTCGTTCGCGTTCGAGAGGACCTCGGCCTCGTGCATCTGCGCACCGGGACGTCAATGATTGATCTTGTTTCCCTGGACGGGCAGCTCGGTCGCCTTGGCGGCTCAGCCCCTGGGGCGCAGGGCCGAAACGTCGATCACATTTGTCTCCGAGTGGACCCGTTCGATGAGCCTGCAATTGTCGCGCACCTCAAGAGTTTTGCGATTACGCCAACCGGCCCCGCAACCACAAACTTCGGCTCCGAGGGAGATGGCCTCTCTCTGTACTTCAAAGATCCGGATGGCAACGTGATTGAGTTCAAGGGACCAAGCAAAAAATAATGGGAAAGTATCAGCCAGCCAAGCCGGCCCGGTAAGGCCGCGCGCTTTGCCAGGTCCGCCCTGCGATCGATGCGCGACCACAGGCGTCTCTTGCAGCCACCACTCGACGGGTCGAGGATCGCCCCGCAGGAACCGGGCAACAGGTCTTTCGGAGCGTCGGTCTCGGCCACAACGCGTCATTCGCGCGCTCGCCCAGAAGTCGAGTATGCGGATGTTCGAAATTCGCGATCAGGGATGTCCTGCGATACGCTTGCCCCTACCAAGGAATTTCGGCGGTCCCACCAATGAAACTAGAAAAGCGCCTCGGCAGCTGTCTCTGTGGTGCGGTGAAATACGAGATTACGGCGCCGTTCATCCGGTTCGCGCATTGTCACTGTCGGCGCTGCTGCAAGGCAACGGGGACGGGCCATGCAACAAATTTGTACGTCGCGCCGGAATATTTCGCATGGATTGCCGGCCGGGAACAGACGGTGCGGTTCGAACCGAAGCGGACGCGAAATTGTCGTTCCCGCCGGCTCGCTCGACGTTCAACCCGATTTGAGCCCACGGGCTCGAATCTTCTGGGGATCTCGGATGCCGTGGACCTGCGAAGACGCGCTACCGCGGGCAGAGGCATACACGACCGACTGGCGCTAAGAGACTGCGCCGAAACAACTTCACAATTTTCGAGAGCAAGTCCTGTTGTATGGACTGATGGAGAGGCGGAGGTATCCCTGGCGTCCCTGTATCGTGCGGCAAGATCAGTTCGCTCGCTCTGCGTATGCCCTGAGCCAAGCCAGGATGTCCTGCCAACCCCGATGCTGTGCGCGGGCCTCACTGGTCAGGCCGGAATGCGTCAGCCGCACGATCGTCATGCCTTCCTTCTCCTCGAGCTCGAAGTGGACGAGTGTCTCAGAGGCCCCCTCCTGCCAGCTCGGCAACCAAGTGAACACGAGGAGACGCGGTCTCTGGATCTCTCGGTAGACCCCTTGGAGAGTGAACGGTTTGCCGCCTACACCTATACCACGCATGAGCCATTTCCCTTCCTGGCGCAGGTCCGACTCCGCATGGGTAGTCTTGAATCGTCCCTCCGCTCCCCACCATTTCACACGGGCTTCCGGGCTAGTCAGGGCATCGAATACCCTATCCGCGGGAGCGTTGATCGTGATCTCCTCGGTGATCGTGTCGATTTCGCTCGTATGAGTCATCGCGATTCCTCGACGTGTTTCTTCAGGTTGCGCAGAGTCTTCTTCCAGTACACTCGATAGTTTCCCACCCACTCATGCACCGCGTGCAGCGGCTGCGCATTCAAATGGCAGATATTTGCAGTGCCATGCCGGTGTGAGATGACGAGGCCGGCGGATTTGAGCAGTCTCAGGTGCTTCGAAATGGCGGGTCGGCTGCTGCGGAAATTCCCGGCAATCTCCCCGACGGAGTGCGACCGCCGTCTGAGCAGGTTTAGAATCTCCCGTCGAGTCGGATCGGCGATCGCCCGGAAGATCGCTTGGCTCTGCAGCTTGCAATCGGTAACCATATAGTGACGTAATGGTAACCAGACGGTTTCGCTTGGTCAAGACGCGCGGTGACCGGCGGCAGCGTGGCCGGGGCAGGTTGAGATTCCTGTCTCAGCCTCGGGATTTCAGCCGCACGGTCGGAGATCAAGCCCGAAATTGCACCAAGGTTCGACTCTGCCAATCGCCCGCAGTGGGACGGCACCTTCGGACGCGCTTCTTGGTACATGCATGTGCCAAGACTGCATTGCGACACGCCGATCAAGTTACCTACAAATTGTGCGGACGAACCGGACTTCTGTTGTACGGGCTGATGGTGGTAGTTCCATTCCGGCAAGGACTTATGCCGACGGATGTTCAGACCTTCCATCTCCTCCCCGCTGACCTGTTCTCCTTTCTGGTAGGCTTTGGAGTTGAGTTTTGCGGAAACGAGCAATCCGCTCGCGGTGCGCGTCGTCGAGATGTAGTTGAGTGCGACGTCGTAGGTCCGTAGCGGCACGCCTTGCCAGTTTTTGCTGATCTGGCTGAAGAGACGGTGCTCGATGGGATTCCACTCGGGCACGGTCGCCGGGCTTTCGCCGAAAGCCGGATTCGATGTTCTTGCGGGTCGTCTTGAGCGAGAACTGCATCTTGCGCAGTAGACGTCCGACCGTCTTGGCGCTGACTTCGATACCGACCGTGAGCAGCTCATCGGCGATCGGCGAGGTAGATGAAAGCGCCCCCGATCCTCTCCCGATCGATCCGCCGACGGCGCAGCAGCTCGAGCAACGCCTGCCGCGTCTGCAAGCAAAGGCTTTAGGCTCATTCTCCGTCCCAATAATCGACCGGTTGCGTCTCTCGGCCTACGAAAATGAATCGCCGCGGCGTGCCGTCGGGTGAGGTTCCGAACTCCGCTTTCACCGCAAACTTGCCCGAATCCGGATACTGCGCCATCTCCAAAGAATGCTCGGTGCTGACGGCGAGATAGCGCAGCTCCTCGCTTCCGGTATTGATGATCTGGTGCGCCGTTTCTCTGCCGCCTGCCGGGCAGGAGACGATGTCGCCCGTGCGCATGGGGTATCTTGCCTCCCCAATTCGCACTTCGCCGCTACCCTGCAACACGAAAAACATCTCCTCCTTAGCCGGGTGATTGTGAAACGGCCACGCCCGCTTACCCGGCGGTACGGCGGTGATGTTATACCCAAGCTTCCGCGCACCGATGCGCGCACTGATCACTCCCGTCTTCGCCTCGAAGCGCTCGGCAGCGGGCCCAGTCGGCGCAAACGGCGGCGGGGTTGGATCGAGCGGGACATCAGCGACATTCATGATCGGTCTAGGCATGAGGTTCTCCGCTATTCCAGGGGTGTCGTCCGCAAATATTCGATCGCGCTACGCAGGCGCGAGCGAATACTGGTGATGCAATCCACCGACTATTGCTTTGGCGCGCACCGATCGGAAGTCGACGAGCCGATGCCGGGACTTCGACCGACCCAAATTTTCAGCACGGCCCGCAGGTGTGCCTCCGAGCTGTCGCGGTCGTGAATCAGATACTCATATCGGTTCTCGTACCACGACCGCTTCTCGGAGCTGCTGGCGGAACGTGCTCGTCACGGCAACGAAGAAGTCGCAGGCCACGATCGCCTGTGCATGGGTCTTGAGGAACGTTGACCACCGCTGGTCCCCTCGCGGGCAGCCGGCAGGTGCTCGCGGAAGGTACTTCCGGACAGTTCGCGGGGACACCCGTAATCCGAGCCTCAGCCATAGTTCGTTTGCGATCCTCTCCTGGCCCCACAGGGGATTTGGATCTCCCCTTCCAAGGCCGTCCGAGGCCGCCATGCCAGACTGAACCCGCCGACCAGGTCGGACAAGATTCGGACGCCGATGGACAGCGCGCTCAGCACCTGCCGATCATGCCATACTCATGGCCACTGACCGCCTCATTGCCGCGGACGGCATTTTTGCGGACCACCCCCAAGTTCACGGTGAGCTGCAACTCTCCGACCGCCGGCTAGCAGCTTCCGGAACCTAGTTGCGGCCCCGCAGTCTAATCTCACAAAAGGTGCCGCGTGGGCCAGAGAGTTCCAATAAGCAAGTTGACTTTGACCGCAGTGGCGGCGGCGTGGATGCTGGCGCTGGCGGCTCCAGCGGGTGCCCTGGCGGCCGGCCCTCATGGTGGCGGATCCCATGGTGGCGGATCCCATGGCGGCGGATTCCATGGCGGCGGATTCCATGGAGGCTTCCACGGCGGTGGTTTCCGTGGCGGCGGATTCCATGGAGGCTTCCACGGCGGTGGTTTCCGTGGCGGCAGATTCCATGGAGGCTTTCACGGTGGCGGTTTCCATGGCGGCGGATTCCATGGAGGCTTTCACGGCGGCGGTTTCCATGGCGGCGGTTTTCACCACGGTTTTGGGCACCCTGACTTTTTCCGCCCTGATGGTGATCGCGATGATTATGGTGTGGTTCCGTTCGGCTTGGGGCTCGGGATATATCTCTCGTCGCTCCCGTGGTATTACTCAACGTTCTGGTGGGGCGGAGTGCCGTACTACTACGTCAATAACTACTACTACCAGTGGGACGCTGACGCCGATTCGTACGAGCAGGTTCAGCCTCCGCCGCAGGTAGCACAGGAGGCTGGACAGCCTTCAACAGTACCGGAGCTGTTTGCATATCCGGAAAAAGGCCAGTCACCTCAGCAGCAGGCTACTGATAAAGCTCAGTGCAGCACGTGGGCAAGCGATCAGAGCGGCTACAAGCCGGGGGTGACCCCCGGTAGCGGTGCAGCTTCGAGCAGTGGCGTTTCGGGCAGTGGCAATGGCGCCGCCGACTCTACAGCAGGCGCCAGTGCTGCGACAGCTAACCTCGCCGCAAAGCAGCAGGATTACCTGCGGGCGGAAGCTGCCTGTCTCAAAGCGCGTGGCTACAGCGTCGATTGACTGTCGAGGGCCCCAAGTTTCCCCAGGTCTCACCGGCTTTTGCTGCCGACTTCCACTTCACTGCAAATTGATCGCCCACGCGCTCGGTGAAGGTCTGAGGGGATGATCCGCCGGGCTACGAAGACGCCTCGCTCGCCCGGTCGGGGGTGGATAGCCCTTGGCACGCTGTGGATGCAACCTGCGCTGGCGGACTCGGCGGGTCGCCTGCAAGGGTCCGTATGGACGATGTGGGACTACTCGACCCTCGTCACGGGTGGCTGTCTCCTGGTCCTCGCCATCTATCTGCGAGGTTACTTGCGCCGGCGTACGAAGGGCGAGCGCATGCATCCCTGGCGGGCCACATCCTACATCAGCGGCGTGCTGCTGACCTACACCGTGCTACAGAGCCCGGTAGATGCGCTCGCTGACCACATCTTCTGGATCCATCGCGTGCAGCACGTGGCCTTGCACCACTGGATCCCCATGCTCCTCGCGCTGGCGGCACCCATTCCCGAGCTGGCGCGGGGCCTGCCGCGCTGGGCGCGCCTGAACCTATTGAGACCGATCCTGCGCAATCGGGGCGTGCGCCGCACCTGGTCGTTCGTTCAGCATCCGGTGGTCGCGCCGATCCTGTTCGTGGGCGTCATTTATTTCTGGCTGATACCGTCCATCTTCGAATACGCGACCGTCGATCAAACGATCCACGACATCATGCACTTCTCCATGCTGATCGAGGGCATCCCGTTTTGGTGGCTGATGCTCAACTCCAAGCCCGGCCGGGTGTCCTATGGCAAGCGCTTGATCATCCTGTGGGCGATCATGTTGCCGCAAATACTAATCGGCGCCTACATCACGTTCTCGCCGCGGCCGATCTATCCGATCTACGCGATACTGGACCGGGGATGGATCAGCTCCTACATGCTGGATCAGCGCATCGGCGGGCTGGTGGTGTGGATCCCGACGAGCATGATGAGCGCGGTGGCGGGGCTGATCGTCATACGGTGGTGGTTCCAGCATCTACGTCAGCGCGAGCCGGCATACTACGGTATCGGAGCCTTGGATTCTCGCTCGTCGGACCGCCCTTCAGGCGATTGAGGTCATCGAGATGCACGCCGGTCATGAAGATGATGGGCGTCTTCTCGAAGCCGCGATGGAGACCACAGGCTGCCGTCAAGCCGCTACTGCTTCCGTTTTGAGCTCAGCACGGTACGGACGCCGCCGGCTTTGTCGACCACGGCAAGCAGCGGTTAAACGGGTGCCAGGCAGATTTAAACGCCGGCAGCGCGCAGTGCATCTAACGGATCAGCAGTCGCGGAGCGACTTAAGGCCGAGCATTTCAGACACCCCGTCGAGCTTCTGGAATATCATGATGCCGGGCACGGCGTATTTGGCGAGCCCTATGATCCCAATAGCCCTGGCTTCGCCTCTCTCCGCACGGAAGGCGGCTCGCGACGGGAAACAACGCCGCTCGGCGAGACAGCTGGGCGCGAGCGATGGCGTTTCTGGATGCCGCGCTGAAGTCTAGATAAGAGACGATGGCTCCTGAGGGAGCGGCGACTTTTCGAGCGCATACCTATCAACGTGCGCTCCGAGGAGCTGCAGGGGGAGCTGGAAACGGCGCCGAATCTGACCAGGACGTGAACGCGCTGTCGAGGCCAGGAGATTCTCGCATCTGGGAAGACCCCCATTGTGCAATCCCAGGAGCGGGAACTACGTGACTCTCGAGGAGCTGGCGGCGAGGCGAAAACCCTGTCCATTCAGCAGATTAGGCGCGGGACGTATTTGGAATGGAATCTGCACACTCCCAGCACGCGAACCCATCGTGATGCAAGATAGGGGTACTTCATGCGTGGCTTGAACACGGATCGCTGGGAACCCCTTTCCCAAGCAGCCCGGCGACTGCGTCGCGACTGGGCTTTCACCGCGGCCTTCATGGTGACTCTCGCTCTGGGCATCGCAGCCAATGCCGCGGTGTTCTCGGCGCTCGACGCCTACTTTCTGCGGCCGCTCGCATACCCTCACGGTGAAAAACTCGTGAACGTCCACTTCGGTATCGCGAAGTTTCCTCACGGTGGCGGGGATTGGATGTCGGCGCCTGGCTATCAAGGGCTCCGCTCAGTCCGTGCGCTGTCCTCAAGCGGACTGGCCACCAGTTTGGGCAACCTCACAGTCGCGATCCCGGGCGAACCACTAGCGAACGATCATGTAGCCGCGGTGACCAGCTCGACGCTCGAAACCCTTGGAGTGCGACCCCTAATGGGCCGATGGATCAGCCCCGCCTCCGATGGTGTGGGCGGTCCGACCGAAGTGGACGTGAGCTACGGGCTATGGCAGAGCGCCTTTCACGGCGATCCGCATGTACTCGGCCATACGTTGCGCGTCAGCGGCAATCTCTACACGGTTGTCGGTGTGATGCCACTCGATTTCGCCTTCCCTTCCCGCCGTACTCAGCTCTGGGCGCCTATAGTGCTCAAACCAGCAATGCTGGCCCTGCAGCACGTGGGAGATCTCAACTATGTGATGGTTGCGAGGCTGCGACGCAGCGCCTCCCGAGCAGAGCTCCAAACCGAGATCGGCGGAGTACTGGGGCGTCTCGAGCAATCAATGCCGCCTGAGGATCGCAAGGCGTTTCGACGGATCGGGCTTTACATCTCCTTTATGCCGCTGCGCCAGTGGCTGGGAGGCACGACACGCGGGCGACTGCTCATGATGCAACTTGGCGCCGGGATTCTTCTTCTGCTCGCAGCTGCCAGCCTGGTCAATCTCGCCCTCGCGCGGGCGTTGCGGCGCCGGGACGAAGCGGCCTTGCGTGTGGTGCTTGGTGCTGGGCGTCGCGTGCTGCTTACGCAGGCGCTCTTCGAGGCAGTACCGCTCAGCATTGCGGGAACTTTGATCGCTTGGCCGCTTACGGTTCTCGGCGTGTCGGCCCTAACACGCTTTGGTATCGCCTCGACTAGCACGACCTTCGACCTGCACATCAGTGCCGGCATTTTGGCGCTAGCCCTAACAGTCGCACTCGTATTGAGCGGCGCTGCACTTGCGCCAGATTGCATTGGCGATTGCACTGCTTTCCGGCGCTCTGCTCCTCGGACGCTCGCTGCGTAACATGCTGGTATCCAACCCGGGCTTTGACAGTCGCCATCTCTACACCGCCGCAGTGCACCTGCAAGGGTCACGCTACAAGAACTGGGGCGCTTGGCTGGAGGCCCATCAACGTCTCGCTGCTGCTGTCGCCGCCCTGCCTGGCGTGCGCGAAACGGGCATTGGCGAGGCGGTACCTTTTTCGGGAAGTGGCTCCACCTCCTCGTTCTATCCAGCTCAGAGTGGCACGGGCAGCACGCGACGCTCCGTTGGAGCTATTACTCTCGCAGGACCGGGCCTGATGAAGGTACTCGGGCTGCATCTGCTCGCCGGACGAATGCTCGATGCTAACGACACCGCAACCAATGCCCTCAACATCGTGGTCGATGAGCGGTTTGCGGATGCTCTCTTCGGCAATCCCAACGTCATCGGCAAGACGGTCCGCTGCCGCATGGGCAGCCTCACCTGCCGCATCGTAGGCGTGATCCGTACGATCCAGGACCACTTTGCCCGCTACTATGCTTTCGCAAACGGCACCGTGTTCGTGGCCGAAGAGCCGCACACCTTCAAGCAATGGGGAAGCGTCACCTCGCTCCTGGTTCGGTCAAGGGAGCCGGCAACCGTTCTACGCCGCGAAGTCAGAGACGTCATTCATCGAACGCTGCCCGATCAGTCTCTGATCGCCTTTAGGCCCATGCGCCAACTGATCAGTGACTCGGCGCAGGGTGCAGCCGCCCTCACAAGCCTACTGATTGCCTTCGGCCTTCTTGCATTCACGCTCGCCATCATGGGCACATACGGTGTTATTGCATACGTGACTGGACTGCGCCGCCAAGAGTTCGCGGTGCGCCAAGCTGTGGGCGCCAGGCCCGCTCAGATCGAGTCGCTCGTGTTGGGCCAAGGTCTCGCTCTCTGGGCGCTAGGTACCGTCGTGGGCGTCGGTTGCGCTCTGATCTTTGCCCGGAGTCTTGCCGCGGAATTGTACCGGGTAGATCTCTTCGCACCCGCAACCTATCTCCTTCCTGCCGTGCTCGTCGGAACTGCGGTGGTATTCGCGTCCTGGATTCCGGCACGCCGGGCTCGGAAGCTCGACCTGATCGCACAGATCCGAGCCGAGTAGACCAGGAAGGTTGGATCAAGGATCGGACGTCAGCAGTTGTGATATTCCAGTTTCGCGTTACACCGCAGCTGATGGGCGAGGGATCCATGTAATCGACGTACGCCCGAGCCAATCGGGGCCCCGCATACTATTTCGGAAATTCGCATGCGTAGCCTGAGCTCACGAAAAGAGTACACGAGAGCCGTCGAACTTCACTTCGTGCAGCCGGCCCCTTCGGGACAGCCCAGCTGCGCAGCGTGTTTCCGACTTGCAGCCGCAGGTCGAAGTGGCGGCTGCGTGCGTGGTGCAGATGGACCACGAAACGCGCATCGCGAGCCCGTTTCCGGCGGCCATCGGGTTCGGGCTCCGGCGTTGCCGCGAAGTCGCGTTTGCGCCGGTATTTCCGCGAGTGACCGTGCCATGGAGCTCCTCTACGACCGCAGGGCGACCGATGGTTTCCGGACCTACAGCAAGAACCCGGATCCGCTTCTGGAGGCGAACATCGCGGTCAAGCGTGATCGAAGAGCGCGATCATTTCCCGATTGAACGCGGGAATGTCCTGCGGCTTGCGGCTCGAGACCAGCCCCCCGTCCACGACGACCTCCTCGTCCACCCACTCGGCGCCTGCGTTGCTAAGGTCCGCCCGCAGCGAGGGCCAAGAGGTGATACGGCGACCCTCAACTACACCGGCGTCGATGAGCGTCCACGGTCCATGACAGATGGCGGCAACAGGCTTGCCAGAGTCGAAGAAGGCGCGAACGAAGGCGACCGCACGCGGATTGGCCCGCAGCTGGTCCGGATTCGCGACACCACCGGGCAGCAGCAGCGCATCAAAGTCCTCGGCATCCGCCGATTCGAGCGCCACGTCCACCTTGAACTTGTCCGCCTTCTCGAAATGTTTCCAACCTTGGACTTCCTTCCCTGCGGGCGACACGATCAGCGTCTGCGCTCCGGCTTGGTCCAAAGCCTTGCGTGGCCCGGTGAGTTCCACCTGCTCGAAGCCCTCCGCCACCAGAATTGCCACGTGCTTGTCTTTGAGCATCGCCGTCTCCGTATGCTAAGGAATGCGTCGCGGACGCGATAGCAGAAATGATTCCCGCCGCTGCGACCCCAGCAGGGCTTGGCCTCAAACTGGTCATCGAATTGCCGCCCTATCATTACGGAGCCATCTTCGAGCGTGTGGGTGGACAGGCTACATCCCTGGCTTCACCCCCCACTTGACCAACAGCCAGTTGGCGGGATACGCCGTCGCGAAGCCAAGGACCATGCCGATCTGCATCATGAACCAGAATACGATCGTCGACGCCTCCGGCGGGTGTGCGGCAAAGAGGAGGAAGGACATGACGGCCATCCACCCGAACATCCCCACCTCGAATGCGACCAGCGACAGGGTATCGGCCTTCACCGCTTCGAGCACGGCCTCGAGCGGCGGCACCGCTCGCATGGCGCGGATCGGCAAATACTGGAACGCAATGCCGAAAAGATACGCGATGGCGAACTCCACGACGTACTCGCCGAAGAGCCGCTCGCCGGCTATCGTCAATCCGGCCGCGAGCACGATCGGCGCGCCGATGATGTCCCCTAACACGCAGCCGCTGCCGCAATGCGTCGCCGACAGGAACACGCTCCGCCAGCGAGGCTTCTCGGCGTGCATCCGCGGCGCATCGATCGCCATCGGCCGTCCCATGGCCTGGTAGAGCCACCAGCCGATGAGCGGGAAATACAGCCCCGTCACCGGCCAGACGATGCTCATGATCTTCGTGTGCTGGGGATGGCGCCCTACGTCGATCGCGACGGCAAGCGCAGTGGCGAGGCCGAGTCCGACCGCAACCCAGGAGAGGATCGTCAACCACTGCGGCATGAGTGCATCTCGATCATCCGCTACTGCGTCGAGCCTTCGAGCTCCTCGAGAATCGGGCAGTCCGGTCGCCGGTCGGTGATCTCCATGTCGTGCTGCGGTCCGCCGAGATCAATAGCGTGCGTCGAATTGCGCTCGTACGGGTCTGTGAGGGGGCAGCCCTAACGATTTGGCTCCGGGGCACGCTGCTGGCCGTCATCCAAGCCTTTCTGAGACTCACCTGCGGGCTGCGCACGCCGCTCCTTGACCGTTGCCAGGTAGGTATAGATCACCGGCACGACATACAGGGAAAACAGCGCGCCGATCGCAAGGCCCGTGGCGATCACCAGGCCCATGTCAAAACGGCTCACCGAACCCGGGCCGGTGGCGAGGATCAGGGGGACCGCGCCGAACACCATGGCGCCCGTGGTCATCAGAATCGGCCGCAGGCGGATACTGGAGGCTTTCTCCACCGCAGCGCGCCGGTCCAGCCCCTCGGTTTCCTGGATCACATTGGCGAACTGTACGATCAGGATGCCCTGCTTGGTGATCAGTCCGATGAGCGCGACGATCCCCACTTCCGTGTAGATATTGAGTGTCGCGGCGCCGAAGTACATGAACAGCAGCGCCCCGGAGATCGCCATCGGCACCGTTACCATCACGATCAGGGGATCGCGGAAACTCTCGAACTGCATGGCGAGCAGCAGGTACACCAGAATGATCGCCAGCAGAAAGGTCACAAGGAACGTGTTGCCCTGCTGGATATACTGGCGCGACTGACTGGCATAATCGTAACTGAAGCCGCTGGGCAGCAGCTTGCCGGCTTCGGTCTTGAGATACGCGAGCGCCTGGCCGAGGGTCACGCCGGGCGCCATTACGCCTTCAAGGGTCGCGGAATTGAGCTGCTGGAACTGTGGCAGGAACTCCGGTTGCACGCTGGTATGCGTCGAGATGAGCGTGGAAAGAGGCAGGAGCTGGCCGCTGCTGTTGCGGATGTAATAGCGGCCGAGAAGCGACGGGTTGGCGCGGAACCGGTCCGGTACCTGGGGAATGACCTTGTAGCTGCGGCCGTTGAGGTCGAAGCGGTTCACGTAGTTGCCGCTGAGCAGTGCGCCCAGATTTTGGCTGAGATCCGCCATGCTCACGCCCATGATCCCCGCCATGTTGCGGTTAATGTCCATCGTCACCTGTGGATTGTCATAGCGCAGATCCTTGCTCATGAACGCAAACAGCCCGCTCTGCATGGCCGTTCCGATGAACGTGTTCGCCACCTGGTTGATCTTGCCGTAGGAACCGCTGGAGGTAATCACGAATTGCACCGGAAAACCCGTGGGTGAGCCCGGTAGGGTGGGCTTCTCAAAGTCCGCGGCCTGCACTCCGGTGATCCTATTCAACTTGGCCTGCACCAGGGGCAGGAGCTGCATCTGGGTGCGCGAGCGCTTGCTCCAATCCTTTAGCAGGACGCCCTCCACAGCGGAGTTGTTGCCGCCGCCGCCGGTGAGCGAAATGCCGTTGATCTGGAACACCTGCTTGGTCTCGGGGAAACTGTCGAACAGCCGCCGAAGCTGCACGGAATACTTGTTCAGATAGGCGAGAGTGGCGGTAGCGGGGGCCGTGACGGCCGCCAGGATCAGGCCCTGGTCCTCGATGGGCGCGAGCTCGCCGGGAATGCTGAGGAACATCACCGGAATCGCGATCAGTACGCCCGCCACGACCAGCAGCACGGCGGCGCGCACCGTGAGCACCGCCGACAGCGATCGGTCATAGGCCTGGCGCAGGCGATTGAACCCCGCATCAAGCGCGTGGGCGAGACCCCGTGGGTTGCCGTGCCGCAATACCTTGGAGGAAATCATCGGCGAGAAGGTCAGCGCCACGACGGCCGAGATCGCCACCGTGAACACCAGCGTGAAGGCGAACTGGGAGAACAGGCTCCCCGTCAGTCCGCCGGTAAGTCCGATCGGCGCAAACACTGCCGCGAGCGTCGTGGCCATCACGATGATCGGAGCGGACAGCTCCCGCGCGCTCATGAGCGCCGCCTGCACCGGCGGCGTCCCCTCCTCGATGTGGCGGTGGATGTTCTCCACTACGATGATGGCGTCGTCCACCACCAGCCCGATGGCCAATACCACCGCGAGCAGCGTCAGCAGGTTGATGGAGTAGCCCATGGCTACCATCAGGACCCCGGCGCCGGTGAGCGACAAGGGGATCGCCACCGCAGGAATCAGCAACGAACGCAGCGAGCCCAAAAAGAGGAAAATCACCGCCACCACCACCGCGAGCGTAATGGCGATAGTCACCATCACCTCGTGAATCGACTTCTGGATGTAAGTGCTGCCGTCATAGGGAATCACCGCCTTGATGCCGGGGGGCAGCGACCGGGTCAGCTCGGCATACCCTTGATGTACTCCGGCGGCGACCGTCAGGCTGTTGGCGCCGGGCGTGGCGAACACGCCGATGAACACCGCGGGCGTGCCGTTGACGTACACCGCCTGGTTGTAGTTCTGCGCGCCGAGAGTCACGCGCGCCACATCGCCCAGGCGCACCAGCGTCCCGCCGCTGTTGGCCACCACCAGCTGGCGGAACTGTGCGGGATCATCGAGGGACGTCTTCGCCGTGATGGTGCGGGCGATATAGTCGGATTTGGTGCGCCCCACCGCGCTGATGTAATTGTTGCTGGCCAGGGCCGAGGCCACCTGCGCAGGCGTGAGGTTATAGGCGGCTAGCCTGTTAGGATCCAGCCAGGCGCGCAAAACGAAGCTGTTGCCGCTCGGGCCGGTGCCGGCGGGAACGATCTGCGCCTGGCCGACCCCAGGCTCGCCCTGGATCTTCGGCTGCGCCACCCGCAGCACGTAATCGTTGACCTGCTGCTGATCGAGTGTCTTGCTGTAAAAAGCCAGGTACATGAGCGCGGTCGTGTCGCCGACAGTCTCATTGATCACCGGGGACTGGGTGCCGGTAGGCAGCTGGTTCTGGACCTGCTGCACCTTGGCCAGGATCTGCGACACGGCTGCGTTGGGATCGTAGTTGAGCTTCATGTATATCGTGACGGTGGACAGCCCCTCGGCGCTCGAGGAGGTCATGTAATCGATGCCGGGGGCCGCAGCGATGGACTGCTCCAGACGCGCCGTCACAAAACCCTGCACGGTTTTTGGATCCGCACCCGGATAGGCGGTGGTCACGGTGATCAGCGTGCTGGTCACCTGCGGATATTCCTCGACGGTCATTGCCGTCCAGGCCCGCAGGCCCAGCAGCAGGATCACGAGATTGAGCGCCGTCGCGAGGACCGGGCGGCGGATGAAGATATCGGTGAACCGCATGCTGCCCTCCGCTTCAGTCGCCGGCCGGCACGTTGTGGATGGTCACCGGCATCCCGCTGTGCAGCTTGACCTGTCCGGCGCTCACCACCGTCTCCCCTACCTTCAGTCCCGAGAGGATTTCGGTCACGCTGCCGCGCGTTGCGCCGGTGCGCACTGGCGTGGCGACGGCGATCGCGAGCGGCGCTTCGCTCTTCTCAGTCTTGCGCTCGATCACGTACACGTAATCGCCGAAAGTGTTATAAGTAATGGCCACGGAGGGCACCACCAACACGCTGTGTGGTTTGCCCACGAGCAACAGAGCCTCCCCGAACATACCGGGCCTGAGGAGATTCCCGGGGTTAGGAGCGGTGGCGTCCACGGTGACGTTACGGGTACTGGGATCCACCTCAGAGCTCAAGGCGACTACCCGCGCGGGAAACTGTTTACCGGGGTAGGCGTTGACGGTGATCTGCACCTGCTGGGCCTTATGCACCAGCGCGAATTCATCCTGTGGTACCGTGAACTCGGCGCGCAGGGGGTCCCAGACATCGAGCGCAGCCACCGGCGTGCCCGGCGTCAGATATTGACCCAGGCTGACTTCCCGCACGCCCATCCACCCCGAGAACGGCGCGCTGAGCGCCAGCTTGGCGAGCGTGGCCCGGTCGTTCGCCACCGCCGCATTCGCACTGGCGTAAGCCCCCCTGGCGCTGTCGACGCTCCCCTGGCTGGTGGCGTTTGCCTCGAACAGACCTTCGGCCCGCCGGTAGTTGATTTGTGCGAGCTTGGCCGAGGCCTCGTCGCTCTCGAGCTGGGCAAGCTGGTTCGAGTCGTCAATCTGGATCAGGCGCTGGCCTTTGCGCACGTAGTTGCCGGATTGAAAGTAGATCCCCGTTACCTGGCCGGGGAGCTGCGGCGTGAGCTCGATGCCGGCCACCGCCACGAGGTTGGCGACAGCATGGATCTGCTGTTGCCAGGTCGCGGTAGTCACCCGTGCCGTGGACACGCTGACCGAGAACGCGCCGTGGTGCGCCAAAGCAGCATGTGCCCGGCGGTTCAGCGACGCTTTGATACCGAATAGGCACGCGAGCAGGACGACCACCACCACGGCGGTGCGCAGCAGAAGTTTCTTTTCGGACCGAATCATTTGCGGGACTCCTGTTGGCTGCCGGGGTGCGGGCCTTGGGGGGCTGCAACCTGATCGCCGCCGCCCAGGGCCACGTACAACGCGGAGGTGTCGGCAAGCTGGCGTGTCTCAGCCTGAATGTAGGCGATGCGCGCAGTGTCGTACTGAACCTCGCTGGTGAGCAGACTGAGATAGTCCACCGCGCCTCTCCGATACTGGGTACGGACCAGGGTAAATGCGCGGGTGGCGTCCCGCAGGGCGCCCTTCTCCGCGTCGGCCGCAACCGCATCGTGCTGCAGCGCGCGCAATACGTCCGCTACGTTGCCGAAGGCATTGAGTACGGTCGAGCGATAATTGGCGAATACCGCCACATAGGCCTGCTCGGCCGCATGCTTCTGCGCCTCCAGGGTGCCGCCTTCGAACAGCGGCAGCACCAGCGGTGCCGCTACGTCCCACACGCGACTTGCGGGATCAAACAGGCTGCCCCAGGAATTGCTCTGGCCACCGAAGTCCGCCGTGAGCTGCAGCGACGGATACATGCGCGCCACCTGCTCGCCCACCACGGCGTTGGCGGCGCGCAACTGCGACTCGGCCGCGCGGATGTCGGGGCGCTGGCGCACCAGGGCCGAAGGCAGACTCACGGGAAGCCGACTGGGAAGCTGCAGTGCCGCCAGCTGCGGGGTCTTGAAGGCGCGCGCCTCAGCCGGAAATTTCCCCAGATAGACCGCCAACAGATGGCGCGCCTGGTCGCGCGCCTGTTCCAACGTCGGCAGCGCGGCGCGGCTGCTCTCAAGCTGGATGGCCTGCGTCAGCACCGAGAGTTCCGAATCAGCACCCAGCGTATAGCGCTTGCGTGTCAGCTCGAGGAGTTGCGCCTGATCGCGGATGTCGCTCTGCTCGGCGGCGATCTCCTCGTCCAGGGCCGCGAGGTTCAAAGCGACATTCACCACGTTGCCGGCGAGAGTCAGACGGGCCGCTTGCAGCTGGTCGGCGGCGACGTCCACCTGAGCCTGCTCATTGCGAGAGACCAGGCGACTCAGGCCGAATACGTCCGGATCGTAGCTGACCGACACTTCGCCGGTGTAAAGATTGAAGAGCGGTGGCGTAAACACGCCGCCGTTGCTCGCGCCTGATTGTCTCAGGCGTTCGGCGCTCAGACCCAGCGACACCTGCGGATAAAAGATGCCTTGCGCGGCCTTCATATTGTAGCGCGCCTCTTTGAGTGTCGCCTCGGCGGCATCCAGCCCGGGGTTGCGGGCGAGCGCAGCTTCCACCAGTTGGTCCAGCGCCGGGGATCCAAAAGCCCGCCACCACCTCGGATTCACGGCGGCGCCATACTCGAGCGTCTGTACCGCGGCGACGCCCGACTCCGGGGAAATCGTCGCAGCAAGGGGAACAGAGGTATAGGTCGTGACCGGCGGAGGGGCGGGGGCGTGATAGCTCGGTCCCACGGCACACCCGGAAATCATGACTGCCGCGCCGGCGGTGAGCGCGCCGGTACGGAAACGGAGAGTGGAGGCAGTTGGTTTCCAGCGCATCACTTTCAGTATCCCATTCAGGAAGAAGCAATGAACAACGTTACGAATTACTGGCCGCCGCTCGGTCAGGGTGCGCACGCCCGCATAATCAGCGAGACGGCGTTATCAATGCAGATACGCCCGTCGGCCGCCCAAGTATCGCCCGCTGCAGTTTCACTGCCAGACTCCGCCGAGGTTCTCGATCAACGCCCCGCTGGCATTCATCTATGCCTCCGCGAATCCGCGATCGTCGGCGACCTGCAGCCATGCAGGAAAATGCGCACCGCCTGGCGGGCGATACGCGCGCGGGTCTCGGCGTCAGGGGTGGGACTGACACCGCGCAACATGCGCATGCGGATTCCGCCGAGCACCAGGTGAACAAACTGCTCGGTGGCCAGATCGACATCGTCGAACTGCAGCAATCCGTCATTTGCGGCGCTCCGCAGATAGTTCGATAGCGGCCCCATGTCGACCCGCGCACCGCGTTTGTCGTAGCTGGCGTTGATCAACTTGGGGAAGCGGCGCGCCTCGAGCAGCAGCAGCCGATGCAGCCCGACCATATCGGGGCGGGTGCCTACGTCGAGCAGATGCCGCGCGGCCCCTTGCAGGGCCGCGCGCAGGTCCGCCGATTCGGTCACGACATCCTGCAGCCCAGCGATCCAGACCTGGCGCAGGCGCTGCAACACGGCAGCGAACAGTCCTTCCTTGTCGCCAAAATGCTCATACAGGGTCTTTTTCGCGACGCCTGCATCGCGCGCGATGCGATCCAGTGTCGCCTCGGCGTAGCCGAGGTCGAGAAACGCGCACTGCGCGACGTCGAGCATGCGCAGCTGCCGCTTCTCAGCCTCCTCGCGCGTCGGGCGGCCGCCGGCGCGGGCTTTGGGGCGAGGTGCCGCCTTGACATCGAGAATCGACGGCCGCATGGAAACTAGTCCGTGTCGTTTCGAATATTATTGAACCGAAGCACCGATCTGTCAAGGAAACCAACCCCGCTGCATGGGCGACCAGTAGGGCCGTTGGGCCGTATGGGTGGATGAGAACTGGCGGGTTACGTGCCCGGGAGTGCGGAAAAGCGCTTGATCGTCGGACGCTCGCGTAGCGGTACCTGCGGACGATCTCCAGGGATTCGCTCATGTCGCAGGAATCGAAACCACGAGCCTCGCGCCGCTGTAGTCTCTACATCCATGCGCGAGACCATGCGCGATTACCTGCGGCGCCGGTATCAGTTGGCACTGGTCGGCGTTCTCGTCGGCGCGCTGCTCTTGATTTCGGCGCCGGAGACTCCCTTGACGATCGCTCTCGAGATGGCGGGTGCAATCGTCTTTGGAAGCGCGCTTGTGATAGCTGTTCGGACGCGATGCCCCAATTGCTGGCGGCTCTTCGATCAGCACGTCATCGCAGCCATGGTGAAGTATTCGCACGCGCCGCCGGAACGATGCCCTCACTGCGGCGTCAACCTCAACGCACCCCGGCGGTAAGCCGCGTCCAATCACTCAAGGATATACAAGCGTCCCGCGCACCGTGAGGTCACCGGATAGCTCGGACACAAGCGTCCCCGACGGGATTCGAGCCCGTGTTACCGCCGTGAAAGGGCAGAGGCGGATTATACGCGATTTGCAATTTGCGTATAGTATAACTATACTCACCTGGCAGTCTGAGTATAAGTCCCATGCCTACCGCCTCGCTGGTCGCCCAGACAACGTACGCCGAGTTACTGGAGCGCTGTGCGGCTGCCGCATTCAGCGACGCGTTTCCCGAAGACGGAACCTTCACGTCAAAGACGGTTAGCGGGCGGCGCTACTGGTACTTTCAGACTGGCACGGCCGCAGGCCGCTTTCAGCGCTACGTCGGACCTGAATCCGCGCAACTCATCGAACAGATCGCGCACCACAAGCAGGCGCGGGACGACCAGCGCGAACGACGGGCATTGGTATCGGCCCTGGTGCGATCCTATGGATTTCCCGCACCTCTTGCGCCGGTTGGCAGCCTCGTGGCGGCTCTGGCCAGAGCCGGTGTCTTTCGTCTCCGGGGAGTGCTCATCGGCACTGTGGCGTACCAATGTTATTCGGCGATGCTCGGCTACAAGCTTCCGCGCGCCCTACTTCAAACGATCGACGTCGACATAGCACAGTTCACCAACGTTTCTGTCGCCACGGGGGATTCGACAGCGCGCCCGATGCTTATGATTTTGCAGGAAGTCGACAGGAGTTTTCGAGAGGTCCCGCATACGGCGGGCCATCGATTCGCGACCAGCTACATGGCCAAGGGTGGTCTGCGCGTCGATTTCGTGACCCCAAATGAAGGCCCCGATACCGACGTGCCTCAAAAGCTTCCGGCGTTGCAGACTGATGCGCAACCCCTGCGTTTCCTCGACTTCTTGATTCACGAGCCATCACCGGCCGTACTCCTGCACGCGGACGGCATTTACGTTCAGGTGCCAGCGCCCGAACGATACGCGGTCCATAAACTCATTCTCGCGCTGGATCGACCCGCGGCCATCGCCAAGCGCGACAAGGACCTGCAGCAGGCGGCTCGGTTGCTCGAAGCCCTCGTCGAAAGGCGCTCTCACGATTTGAAGGATGCGTGGAAGGAAGCTCATGATCGTGGTCCAAAGTGGCGCAACTTGCTCCTCGGTGGCATGCGTCACTTGGCCCCACGATCTCGCGATCTGACGCTCAAAGCGGTCGGTCGTACCCGCGCGATAATTCCCCAAATCGACCTCACGTTCAGAAATCCGCTAGTACGCTATGATGCCGATCGCGAGGTCGTCAGATTCGTCGGCGAATCGCTCGGCAGTCCAGTTGACTGCGCCGTCAGTCGCGAAGCTCTTGAAGATCACTTCGGCGCCAGCCATTCGGACCGCAAGGGGCGAATTGAGGCGTTCCAGAAGGCCAGATCCCAGATCGAAGCGTTGATCCGCGCAAAATATCTGCATCAACCAGTCGATGAGCCTGAGTCCGTGTTACTCGCGACCGGTGAGGTCACGCAGCTGCTCGCCCCTGTACGTTGATTCGTGCAAATCACCCTCCGGCTTATCGCGGTAGGGACGCCCGTCACCGGGCGCCCCCGCACAGATCCTGTGGTCGCCTTGGTCAGCGACTATCCCAAGAATATGGCCCCCACGACGCCGCTCACGGAGATCGTTTCTTTCACGCCTAAACGCGGTATGGCTGCGTATAATGCCTTCACCAACGGTGTTAAGCCGATCTCTGCGACCGAGGTCAAGCCCAACTGGCCGTATTACTCCGAGCTGCATGTCGACCGCTACGCCCCGGCGCTGAGCCACACGCCTTCCCACCACTAAAGCTGAGTCCCCATCCGAATCGCTCTGAAAACATCCACCCTCATTTTTTTACTCGCCGCCTCGGTCGCCTCTGTGCAGGCCGCGCCGGGAGACCAGATCTATGCGCATCCGGGACATCTGGTGGATGCCGGGCGAACGAAGCTCAACTTCTATTGTACGGGATCGGGCTCTCCAACAGTCGTCTTCGACGCCGGCTGGGAAGATTGGTCGCCCGCGTGGGCCCTGATCCAGCCCGCGATTTCACGCCATACGCGAACCTGCACTTACGATCGTGCCGGCTACGGCTTCAGCGAAGCCGGGCCGATGCCGCGCACGAGCGTCGAGATCGCGAAAGAACTGCACGCCGCCCTGCACAACGCCCGCATCCCAGGTCCGTATCTTCTCGTCGGGCACTCGTTCGGCGGTTACAACATCCGCGCGTTCGCCGATCTCTATATGCCCGAGGTCTATGGCGCGGTCTTCGTGGACATCGAGGACCTCGACATAGCGTCGGCGAAGGAACGCGCTACCGGCGAGCGTAAAAAGGCTGCCGTGGTTCGGGCGTTGATCCAGTGCCGCAATGCGTTCGCGAATCACCGGCCGTTGCCGCCGATACCGGCAAGCGGTCACTCCTACGTGCCCGCGCCGAACACGCCGTGTTCACACCAGTTCTTCCGCGGACTGCCGATGAAAGAATGGTCACCGCAGCTCAATGCCGTTGTCCTACGCATCGCCGACACGCGCGTGGCGCTCTACGACGCCGCCATCTCCGAGATGCAGGGAAAGATGTCGGCCGACCCGGCATGGCTCATCGCGCACCGACGTTCGTTCGGCAGCCGCCCGCTCCGCATACTCACGGCTCAAAACCATTACTACGACAATGCCGAAACCCCGCCGGTTGTCCACAAGAAACACCTGGCATTCGAGCGTGCTCACGCACGGACGCAGCGTCGCTTCCTGTCGCTCTCGACCAACGCAAAGCAGATTCTCGTCCCCGATAGCGGCCACTACATTCAACTCGACCAGCCGCAAGTCGTGATCGACGCGATTCTGGAAGAGCTGGCAAAGCGTCCGAATTAGATCCATGTGAACCTGTGCTCCGCAACAAGCCGATCCGCGGCAGCGTGAAGCGATCAGTGGCTATGAGTGTGGCATGATCAGCGGGTGCTGAGCGCGCTGTCCAATGCTGATGGTGTCGATCGACCTCAGCGAGGTGCGATTCTCCTAGGAAGTGTGGCTGTCATTCCGTACAAGAGTTATGTGCGATGTCCGACTACGTTCATCTCATGGTCGATCGAGTCAAGCCTGGCCTGTGGACGGTGACCTTCAGCAATCCGCCGATCAACCTCCTCGAGCCGGCGACCATTACGGAGCTGCAGGCGCTGGTGTCCGAAGTCGTGGCGGACCCATCTGCGAAGGTGCTGATCTTTCAGTCCGCGGATCCTGATTTCTTCATCGCTCACTTCGATACTTCCCAGGCGAGTGAAACCCCGCGCGCGCCGGGCCCGACCGGCTACGCGCCATGGATCGATTTCGTGCTGCGCTTGAGCTGCGCTCCGGTCGTCAGCATTGCCAAGGTTCGAGGGCGCACCCGCGGCGTCGGTAACGAGTTCATCCTGGCGTGCGACATGCGCTTCGCCAGCCGGCAGAAGGCGATATTCGGAAACCCGGAAATCGGCGTTGGACTGCCGCCCGGCGGCGGAGCGCTGGAGTGGCTGCCGCGAATCGTCGGCCGGTCCCGTGCGCTCGAGATTGTGCTGAGCGGCGATGACTTCACTGCCGATGTCGCTGAGCGCTACGGCTGGGTGAACCGCGCCTTGGACGACGGAGAGCTCGACGGGTTCGTCGATGATCTCGCGAGCCGGTTGGCCTCGTTCGACCGGCAAGCCCTCGGTGCCGTAAAGGCCCAGGTCAGTCGTGTCGGGGTACCGGCCGGGACGGAATTCGAGTCCAGCAACCGGATGTTCTTTGCGGCGCTGGCCTGGCCCGACGCCCAGGCGCGACGTGCGAAGGTCCGGACCATGGGTTACGGTCTGCGCTCCGACTTCGAGCTGAGCTTTGGCCGTTTCCTTCCCGCTCTGAGGCCCTACCAGGACTGATGTCGAGGGTGCAAATGCGTAGCCCGCCTTTGGTGGCGGCACCGGCAACCCGGGCGCCGAGGCAGCTGCGCCCGGCCCACCCGAGGGCGTTTCGATGCGGGCACTGCTTCGCGCGCCGTGCGTTCGCTGCCGGCGGGCGCATTGGCCGTAGGGGATGCATTTCGCGCCGCATCTGCGATGTGAGTGAAGCTTAGGAGCAGAGGTGAAAGCCTTAGACGAAGGTGTCGGTCGATCGCCCAGCCGACACCCGATGGCGACGATACTTTTGTCCAATGGATAAGCCCCCTAGTCGAATGGCGCATTCATCCCTTGCAAGGAAGATGCGGCATGATCACTCTCAACTCAACGCCGGGAAACACGATGCCGAGGCCTGAAACGCGCTATGGAAAGGGCCCGCCGGGTGCCGGACCTCTGCGGCTCGTCCTGGTGAAGCGTCGATGAGCGGACATCCGCTTATCTGCGCGGTCGACGATGATGTATCGGTGCGCGAATCACTGCCCTCAATCGCGCGTCTCGAGAGGTGCCTATAATCACGGCTATCGGCGTTACTCGCTCGCTGACATGCTCCGCTCACATTGAGAAAGGAAGCGTGTCTTGGCGCCGAGCTGGGACCGGTTCAGCGCTTCTTGTAGTCCGTGAAAACGTAATCACGCTTGATCATCAATTCGCACCCCACAGGTCGGACGATAACTGCGGACGGGCGACCGAAAGAAGTAGTTGACGTCAGACACGAGCCCACATCTCGTGAAACTCTCAACGGGGGTGGCAGCGGGATCGCGTGTCCTGACGCCACGGGACCGGAGGGGGAAAGGGGGCAGAAAAGTGGAACCCTTTTTAGAACCCGAGAGCGGGTTTTCTGTGGAACCCCAACAGCCAAGCGCGATAAAAACTCTACGAAATTCAATGGTCGGGGTGACAGGATTTGAACCTGCGACACCTACGTCCCGAAAGCAGCTCCGCGATTCGAACATCGACACCGAGCGTGAGACTTGCGATCTTCACGCCCACCCCGATCGCATCTCGGGCCGCTGGGTGAGCGCGCGGTTGTTGTGGAATTCCAGGAACGCTAGAAAACTTGCTACTTGCCGATTTCTGTCGTGCTACGCAGAGGTCGGATGGTGCCCGTTATCTGGACACCGATGTTCGGCAAGCTTTGGCGAATTCTCTCTGCGACATGCGACGGAGCGTGATGGCCATAGTGTCGCTCTACCATGCGGGTGCTCGTATGCCCGAGCGCCTCGCCTACGATGGCGAGCGGGACGCCTTGCTTTACCAACATTGACGCATAGGTATGTCGCAAGGCGTGAAAGCCGATTGGAGGCGTGATTTTCGCGCCTGCGGAGGCGGCGCGCATGGGACGATGCTGATCGTGTGATCCCCAGGGTTCTCCCGAGGCACTGGTCCGGATCGAGATACTTCAGAAGATAGTGATTGAGGAGCCCTTGGACTTCCTTGGCAGTTCGGCTGTGGAGCCGAAGATGGGCGACGTAATCATCGACTGCGTCCTTCACGGCGTATCGGCTGCGCTTCTGTACTTCGGAAAGCTGCGATCCGAGCCTGGCCAGAGCCTCTTGGTAGGTAAGCACGGAACTGCCGTCGGATTCGGCGTAGTCATCGGCTTCGGCGAAAACCTCGGTCTCGTACTGTGACGGAGGAGCGCTCCTCGTGCAGCCATACCGTCATGCGGCGGGGACTCGAGTCTTGGATCAGGCCCTTGAGTGCGAAGAAGCCACCACCGCTGACGATAGTGGCCTCGACCCTGCCGTACTCGTCCCAACGCGCTCTGCCTCCGTGCGCCTCGAGAACCGCATCAAGCAAGGGGACGTCATTCATCGGGATTTGCCTCCCGGCTCTTTGCCGGCTGGAGATCACGCCCGCCGCTTCAACTCGTTGGTATCGATGGGCAGCCGCCGCAGGCGCCCGACGCCACAGCCGAACTTCGTGCCGGTCATGCCAAGCACATCGCGCAGTACCCAGAGGAGCGGCGTATCTGCGTCGACATCGACATGACGGCGACGGCCGTTGACTTTGACGACGAACGCCATGGCCCGGCCCTGCATTACATCGTCAGCACGACGCGGAACTGCGCGCCGCCGCTCATCATGCGCGCGTAAGCCTCCGCCGCTCTCTCGAGCGGATAAGTCTCGATCATGGGACGCACACCGGTAAGCTCGGCGAAGTCAAGCGTGTCCTCGGAATCCGCCGGCGTACCACCGGCCCATCCCTGAATGGCTCGGCTTCCGGTAATGAGTTGCACGGGCGTCACCTCGACCGGGTCGAACGCCAAGCCCACCACGAGCAGCTTGCCGTTCGGCCGCAGGCCATCGACCACCTCGGACATGGTTTTCGAACTCGGCGCGGTCGCCAGAACGACCTGAGCGCCCCCCAGCCTCTGCAACGCTTCGGCGGTGCGCTCCGCTTTGCTGTCGATGTACACGCTCGCGCCGAGCTTCTTCGCGAGCGCAGCGTTCTCCGACCCGCGCCCGATGGCTGCCACCTTGTAACCGAACTTGCTCGCGAACTGGATGGCGAGGTGACCCAGACCGCCGATGCCCAGCACCGCGACCAGGTCTCCGGGAGAGGCGCCGCTGTGCCGAAGCGAATTGAATGTGGTGATGCCGGCGCACAGCAGCGGCGCGGCGTCGACGGCGTTCAGACTTTCCGGTATTGCCGCCAGAGCCTCGACGGGAGCCACCATGTACTGCTGGTATCCGCCGTCATAGCTGATGCCCGGAATCTTGAGATTGCGGCAGTTACGGAAATCCCCTCGCCGGCACTCGGGACAGGTGTTGTCCTGGCCGCCGTGCCAGCCGACGCCGACTCGCTGCCCCTTGCTCCATGCGGCAACGCCAGCGCCGAGCTCATCGATGATTCCGGCGACCTCGTGGCCCGGGACACGCGGATACTGAATGCCGGGCCAGGAGCCATCCTTGGTCAGCGCATCACTGTGACAGATGCCGCAGGCCTGCACCTTGATCCGCACGTGTCCCGCACCCGGCTCAGGAATCTGCCGCTCGACAATCTGGAAATCCGCTCCCGCTCCGGGGACCTGCGCCGCCTTCATCGATGCCGCTGCCTTTGTCATCGCCGTCTCCGGTGGTCTTTCAATTGGCACGATCTCATCAGATTCGCGACGGGCCCGACAATTGGACGAAGGTATCGGCGACACTTCGGACTCGTATGGATCAGCTCGCTGCAAATGCTCGGACCAGCGCGGCGACTTCGTCTGCCTGGGTGTCGAGCACGAAGTGTCCGCCATCGAGCACGTGGACTTCGGCACCAGGAACGTCTCGCCGATACGCGTAGGGCTCCGAGAGCTCGAAGGACTGATCGTATCGGCCCCAGATCACCATCAGGCGCGGCTGATTCTTTCGCAGCCATGTCTGCCAGCTCGGATAAGCCGCGACGTTGCTTCGGTAGTCGTAGAACAGATCGCTCTGAATGTCCGCCTGCCCAGGCTGGCTCAGGAAGGCGAATTCGTCGGTCCACAGATCGGGATCGTAACGCTCCACCGCCGGATCATTGCCGACGTGACGGGTACGGGTGGTTGCGAGGGAGAGCAGGTTCGCGCGCAACGCAGTCTCGTAGGCGCGCCGATCCGCCCAGAATGCTCTACGGGTCTCCCAGTTCTCGCCGAGACCCTCGTTGTGCGCAACGGCATCCTGCACGATCAGGGATCGGATCCGCTCCGGATGGGCCAACGCGAGCCGGAAGCCGACCGGTCCTCCGTAATCCTGCATGTAGAGCGTGTACTGCCGCAAATCCAAAGCCTGCGCGAAGTGATCCATGATGGTGGCGATTCGATCGAACGTGTAGGGAAATTCCTTCGGGTTCGGCCAGTCGCTGTGTCCGAACCCGGGATAGTCCGGCGCGATCAGGCGGAACTGGTCGCTGAGCCGTGAGAGCAACGGCTCGAACATTCGCGAGGATGACGGCAGGCCATGCAAGAGGAGAAGCACGGGTGCTGTGCGCGGACCGGCTTCCCGATAGAAAATGGACACGCCGTCGACCGTGATCGTGCGATAGAACACCGGCTCGGTCATGACACGTCTCCACGCGCTCTCACGGAACGCAGCTCCACCACGGGCTATCCATTCCTCGGACCGCGCTGAAAAGCCCGACTTGCTGCAACTCGCCTCGGCCGGATCGCTCATCCGCCGATTTCGAAAATCGTCTCCAGCTCGACGCACACGCCCACCGGGAGGCTTGCCATGCCAAGCACCAGACGGGTTGACATCCTCTCAGGTCCGAAAATGTCCCCCAGCAGCTCCGATGCGGCATCCGCGACTTTCGGGTGATCACGGAATCCGGGGGTCGTGACCAGAAAAACCCCGAGACGGACCACACGGCTCACTCGGTCGAGCGAACCCAAGTGCTCCTTGGCAAGTGCAAGTGCGTTCAATGCGGCCAGGCGAGTCGCGCGAAGCCCCTCTTCCACACTCAACTCATCCCCGATGCGTCCCAGGAACTTCGGGGTCCCTCCCTCGATGGGTAAAGTGCCTGTCAGGAAGAGCAGGTTCCCACTTTGTACCGTCTCAACGTAGGCGCCGAGTGGCGTTGGCGGATGCGGAAGAGTGATGCCGAGATCTTGCAGTCGCTGTTCGGCGCTCGCGCTCGCGGTGTTGGTAGACATCTGGTTCATTCTCCGGTGAGTGATTCAATGCTTTCTCGCATCCCCGACCTTCTTTGGACGATTCCGCGACGCGGTGTCCGCCGCACGCCGCCACCTTCAGGTGTGTCTGAGCTCCTTCGCAAGGGCAGCCACGAGCTCCGCCGCAGGCAGGGCGCGGGCGAGCGGCGCTCCCTGTCCGGCCCACTGGGCTCCGTACCCGGTCTCGCCTGCGGCCTTGGCAGCGGCATTCAGCGCTTTGCCCGCGTCGTAAGCGATCGGGTAGTCGGGAACCTGACGGGGCGATGCCGCTCGAGCCAGGATCGTGAACGAGTTTTGCAGGCAGCGTGCCGGCCGGCCGGAGATCACTCGCGTCATCACCGTGTGGTGGGCTGCCTCGCTGGCGAGCGCCCGCCGGTAACCCGCGTCGGCATCCGATTCGTCGCAGGCGATGAATGCCGTACCGAGTTGCGCCGCTGCAGCCCCCAGACGCAGTGCAGCGGTGATGCCCAGGCCATCCATGATGCCGCCGGCCGCGATCACCGGTACGTCGAGGCTGCGCACCAGTATGCGAGTCAGGGGCAGGGTTCCAAGACAGTCATCTTCGCCGTCAGCATCGAAAACACCGCGATGGCCACCGGCCTCGTAGCCCTGTGCCACGACCGCATCCACGCCGGCATTCACCGCTGCACGGCCTTCGGCGAGGCTCGTGGCCGTCGCGAGCAGTACGCTGCCCGCCTCTCGCAGCGCGCGAATCTGTTCAGCGGAAGGCAACCCGAAATGGAAGCTGACGACGCGCGGCTTCTCTGCAACGAGCGCTGCCAGCATCCCCTCGTCCTCGAGAAAACTGCGGTAGATCTCCCGCAGCCGCAGCGGCGGCTTGACGCCGAAGCGCTCGAACGGCGGACGCAGAAACTCGAGCCAGCCGCCTTCCAGCGCGTTGCTGGCCTTCGCCGGCCGATGGCAGAAGACGTTTACATTCAGAGGACGCTTGGAACGCTCGCGAACCGCCCCTATCATCCGTCGCGCGCCGTCGGCATTGGTCGCACCGGCGCCGATCGATCCCAGCGCACCGGCATTGGACACCGCAGCGGCCATGGCCGGAGTCGATACCCCGGCCATTGGCGCTTGAATGATCGGCAGATCGATCCCCAGCGTCTCAAGCAGCCTCATAGGCTGACTCTCCAATCACCAGTGGCCGAGATGCGCGCCCCCGTCGACGTGCAGCACCTCGCCGGTAATCTCACTCGCCTCTGTCAGATAGAGCACGGCTTCGGCGATGTCTTTGGAAGCTGCGATCGATCCAAGAGGCGAGAGCGTGCGTAGGAAGCTCTTGGGGCTGTTTTTGTGCAGGGGCGTGTCCACGGACCCGGGGGCAACCACGTTGACGCGAATGTGCTGTTTAGCGTATTCCATCGCGAGGCTGCGCGAGATCGCATTGATGCCCCCCTTGGTGATCATCGGAACCGAGGCACTGACCGCCGCGAGCGGATGGTCGGCGATCGAAGTGGTGATGCTCACAATGCTGCCGCCCGTCTTCTGCAAGAGCATCTGCTTCACGGTGAGCTGCGTCGTATAGAGGAAGCCCTCCAGATTGGTCGACGACAACGCCCGGAAGTCCTCCGCCGTGTACTCCGTAAACGGCTTGGTGAAGAAGATGCCCGCATTGTTCACGAGGGCATCGACCGAGCCGAATCGCTCCACCGCGGTAACCACGATCTTCTCCGCCGTCGAGGGCAGAGCGATATCGCCGTCGACCAGGGCCAGCCGGTCCGAGCGCTGCAGCTCGTTCTTCGCGCTGATGTTGCGGGAATTGGCCACGACGTCATAGCCGCGCTCGAGGAAGAGATTAGCCACCGCGGCACCGATTCCCTGCGATGCGCCCGTCACCACGATCGTCTTGTGTTTCGCCATGTGAGTCTCCCGGCTTTCGCCGCTGGCTGATCTTGTCTGTTGAGACCCAGCCGCCGACGCGGCAGCCCTAGGCGGGCGCCGCGTGGTTCTGGGGGTCGTTGGCTGGGTCGACATAGGCGAAGCCGAGAGGGCCCATCGCGCTGATCTGTGCGATGTATTCGCCCGACTTGGCCCAATGGAAATGCGCCTGACCGCCGGGCAGCACCAGAACGCTTCCCGGCGCATGGGCGATCAGCTTCGAGTCGTCGAACTCTTCTCCAAGGCCGATGTAGAAGATGCCCGACAGCACCGTGTAGATGCGGTCCTCCGTGTGCCTATGCGGCATCATCTTGATGCCTCCCGGCACCCTTACCCGGATCAGATAAGGCCCGGGCTTTGCCGTGTCGCCGACAAGGATCGCCAATCGGACCGGCGGCGGATACGCAGGAAATGGCCGCCACTCCACATCTTCGGAATGGATGGCTCGGAACCGCTGCTGGCCCGGCTGATGGGCGCAGGCTGGATCATCGGTCCGATCGGTCTCTGACACACACAACATGACGACCTTCCGACGGGGTGGACCTCTCCATACCATCACACCAGACGGAGGGGGACCGATCCATTACACCAAGGTATCGCCGATACCATCGTGCAATAGCGCCGTATCCGCATCACGGGTCTGATCGCATCCGTGCCGCGCGTGTGTGCTGCACTCCGGGAGAGACTTCATGCCCACAGTACCGAGCGCTTTCGCCCGCGGGGCCGCCTGACCGTGGCCGCGCAGCCTGCGGATTTTATGGTCGAGCAGATGGCTGCGTTCGTCGATCGGGCGCGCCCCGAGCACCTCTCGAGCGAGCTCCGCGCGCTATTTAAGCGCAATGTACTGGACAGCATCGCCTGCGCGCTGGGCGCTGTGGCTGGCAAACCCTTCGATCGACTGCGGCAGCAATTCGCTACTTTCCGTGCCGAAGGACGCTGCACTCTGATCGGCGGCGGTGCCACTTCAGTCGATCAGGCCGCACTCTACAACTCCGGCCTCGTGCGCTACGTCGACCTCCTGGACAGCTACATGAGTCCCGGAGGACTTTGTCATCCTGCCGACAATTTCGGCGGCCTCTTGGCCGTAGCGGAGTCGGTAGGGGCTGGTGGCGAGGACTTCATGGTGGCCCTTGCCGTTGCCTACGAGATAGCCTGCCGATTCACAGCCGCGGTACCCGTCATGACTCGGGGATTCAATCACGCCCTGCAGCTTGCCATGTCGCTCGCGGCCGCCAGCGGCAAGCTGCTGAAGCTGAGCCCAGGGGAAACCGCCCACGCCATAGCCATTGCTGCCGCCGACAACGTCTCGCTCGCCGCGGTCCACTCCGAGCCGGTCTCGCAGTGGAAAGGGTTCTCGCCCGGGATTACGGCCATGCGCGCGGTCTACACCACTGCACTCGCACAACGTGGCTTCACCGGTCCCCTTCGGCTGTTCGAGGGTCCGAACGGGCTGGAAAGGATGTTCGGCCAGGAGATCCGCATCGACTGGACCGATCCGAGCCTCGAGATGATCCGCCACACCGTGCTAAAGAAGTATTGCTCGCTCATCCATGGCCAGCCCGTCCTCGAGGCGGTGCTCGACCTCAAGCGCCGCTACGATGTTTCGGCCGATGACATCGCCTCGGTCAGCTGCGAGACTTTCCAAAGCGGCTTCGATATCGCCGGCGGTGGTAGCTTCGGCCCCAAGGACCACCCGACGACCAAGGAACAGGCTGATTACAACCTGAAATATCTGATCGCCGCAGCCCTGCTCGACGATCAAGTCGGACCCGCTCAGCTCGAAGAAGCGCGTGTGAATGCTCCCGATGCGCAAGCGCTGTTGAAAAGGGTCGAAGTGCAACCGAACCGAGATTTCACGGCGCGCTATCCCGATCACCTGGATTGCCGGGTAACCATCCATACGCGCAGCGGCGAAATGCATGTGAAAACCCAGGTCGGATACGAAGGCGACCAGGAGCGGCCGCTGACTTGGGCGCGGGTGGTGCAGAAGTTCAACTGGTTGGCCGAGCCCTACGCGCATGAAGATCTACGGGAAGCGATCGTCACCGAGGTCGAGGCCCTGGACCAAAGATCCATCGCGACGTTGATGGGGCTCTTGGCACGGGTGTCGCCGCACGCCGTACATCCGGTAACGCTGAGAGGGATTCAATAGACTCGACAGATCTAGGTTGGCGGTTCACCGCGCACCTGCGCGGGGCAGTGTCGGGAACCGACATTCTTTTCAGGCATGCAACAGGTCTCGCCTTCGGAAGCTGGATCGCAACCGCCGGCTGCCGGATCGACCACCCATCTGCGGGGCCGAGAACGCCGCTGCGCCCGTCATTTCTCGAGCTAGCCAATCGCTGCTCGACCCGCATCACCCGTCATACAACAGCCCTGCGACTTCAGGCCCTGGGTCAACCGATGGATGCTCTAGACATCCAGGATCAAAAGGGCTTGCAATCAACATGCCGATCCTCACATTCAGCGCCTAGCTGTGCGCACTGGAGCTGGTGTGCGCGAAGCTAACCCCGTGACGCCTGCTGCGTCGACATGGGATGCGGCGGTCAAGTAGCGAAGCATCGCGATGCGATCACCGCGCATTTTGACGAGCGCGAGCTGCGTTATGGGTCAAGGCGTCGCAGTAGCAGCGGAGCTGGCACAGGTGTTGTAGCGTTGTAGCTGACGAACACCGTATTCGAATTATTGGTCGGAAAGACCCAGAAATTCGAGACATGCTCCCCTGTGGCCGCCCGCGACGCGCTGCCGTCGCAGTGGTCGCTCGCCTCGATTGCATCGACCGTCAGATAGATGCCCTGCTCTGCCCGCGCGTATTCGACAACAGCATCGCTCGCGAGCGCACGTGCCACGAGCTGCCCATTGCCCAGCGAGCAAGCGGCCAAATAGTCAAGAAACGCGTGCCCTATCCCACTGACCAGCTGAGCGGCGTGCGCCTTCCGCGCCGTAGCGGGAAGGTTGACCCGCACATCGCCAGCAAACCCGTGAAGCGGATGGAACGTGAGCAATCCTGAAGCAAGCACGGAGCAATAACGGGGAATTCTTCACGACTTGGTCCTCCCATAGGAAACTGATCTAGGCTCCGAGTACCACTGTCAGGCAGCGCTGCGAGCCGATTCGCGGTAGCGCGACGCGGCCACAGTGCGAGAGAGGTTCGGGAGCAAGGCCAATCGCGCCGCTTCAAAGGAAGCCCAGTCCGCCGCATCGGGCAGCGATGGCACGGTGACCGTCTCGCGCATGTCGAATCCGGCGAGCGCAGCGTCGACCAGATCGTCGGCTGACATCACGATCTGCTGAGGCAGGAGTTCAACCGGCGTACCCGCGATGCCCCAGAAGTCGGTTGCCGTAGCGCCGGGGAGAACCGCCTGGACGCGCACGCCCTTATCGGCGAGTTCATGTTGAAGCGATTGGCTCAAGGCGAGCACGAAAGCCTTTGTGCCACCGTAGACGCCGTTCAATATCTCCGGCGCGATCGCAACGATTGAGGCGATATTGATGATTGCACCCCTGTGTCGGTCGACGAAGCCCGGCACCGCGGCATAGGTCAACCGCGTGAGCGCGATGACATTGAGCGCGACCATCTGCTCCATCTTGTCAACGTCGGAATTCAGCAGCGGAGCAGTGGCGCCGACACCGGCGTTGTTCACCAGCATCGTAATGCGCTTATCCGCCCGAAGCCTGGCCTCGACGCGAGCCAGATCGTCCTTATGGCTCAGGTCTGCCGCGATGACTTCGACCGAGCGATGGGTCTCATCGGCTAGATGGCGCCCCAGGGTATCGAGGCGCTCGCGATTACGGGCGACCAGTAAGAGGTCATATCCGCGTCGCGCCAAGCGATCGGCGTAGATGGCCCCGATGCCGGTGGAAGCGCCGGTAACCAGGGCCGTGCCTTTGTTCTCGAAGGTAGCCATCTCAGAGTTCTCCTCAAAGGCCGGCGGGATACCGGCAACGCAACAGACGCTTCGAGTACGGCGCTCGTCACGCGGCCCGATAGCAGAACGATCGCCGCCGAAAACGCCAGCGGCCGAGCGCATCCTGGTCGATTCAGCGGAAGCAGCCCTACGGCTATGTTCGCGGGTAGCGAACATAGGCACGCAATGTACCCGAGGATTGCGTGCAGCACCTGTCGGGGGGAGGCCAGCCATGCTTCTACCTGATAGCTGCGCTCTTCTCCGCGCAGACACCATTCACAGAAGTGCTCGCAATTGTTTGTAAACAACCGGTAGCCGTCTTCGCCGACCCTGGAGCGCGCCCGGCGAATGACCTCTCGACGATCGAAGTTCGGCCGCGCGTCGCTTCTGACTGACACAGCGCGTCCGCGCGAAAAGGCAGTGATCGAGGCTTCTTCGACCGGCTTTCTGCGCAAGCCTTCCGCGAACCCCGCGTAGTGCACAACCCTTCCCCCGCCAACGTAGATACCATGATGCAGATATCCGCGACGCGGTGTGACCATATGTGTACCCAATGGAGGTTCCCTGCCCTCGAAGGAGGGCCATTGGGACTTGTGCACCTTATCGCAAGGCGGGCATGAGCGCTTTGAGATCTGCGGCTCATCACGTTTGCCCTCTCGTTTTGGTAATGAGGTCATGATGGGGACACTCAATCGTCTCGGGTTAATTGCGCGCGGGTGACAATCTCTGAAGAGATCACACCTCATGCGTGGAGCTAAGTCGCTTGCACTATGGTGTCGGTCGATACATTGGTATCAACCGGTGACGCGAGCTACGTTGCAAAATGAACTTCGCTCAAATGAAGAGGTATTCGAGGTGACCCCACGTACTTGGCTTATCACCGGTGTCAACAGCGGATTCGGCCGAGTCATGACCGAGCAGCTGCTGGCAAAGGGAGACCGGGTCGCGGGCACAGTCCGGAGACTGGAATCGGTAGCCGACCTGCGGAAACAATACGGCGGGCAGTTCTGGACCGCCCGGCTCGATGTGACGGAAACGCCAGCGATCCGTCAGGTAGTGAACCAAGCATTCATCGAATTGGGCGCTATTGATGTTGTCGTCAACAATGCCGGCTATGCCCTCTTCGGTGCCGCCGAGGGGCTGTCGAGCGAGCAGATCACGCATCAAATCAACACGAATCTGATCGGCCCGATCGAGCTGCTGCGCGCAGCGCTTCCCCATCTGCGCGCGCAAGGCGGTGGCCGTGTGCTAGTTCTGTCAACCTATGGCGGGCAGGCTACCTATCCCGGAGCGTCCCTCTATCACGCGAGCAAATGGGGGTTGGAAGGCTTTTTCGACTCCATCACCGGCGAAGTTGCCCCCTTTAACATCGGCGTGACTATTGTCGAGCCGGGCGGTGCGCGTACCTCCTTCCGCAGCACGGCTGGCGCGCACATGGGACCCGTACCAGAAGCCTACCAAGGCACGCCGGTCGGCATGATCAGCGAGGTTCTCCAGGATCCGGCCCGTCTTCCGAAAGGCGACCCCGCGAAGATGGTCAAGATCATGATCCACAGCGTCGATCAGAGCCCTGCGCCGAAGCGACTCGTTCTCGGCAGCGATTCCTACACGATGATACAGCAGGCCCTGTCGGATCGTCTTTCGGCCCTGGAGGGTCAGAAGGAGCTCGCCTTCTCTACCGATTTCGGCCTTGGGGCTGATGCCCTCGAGATTGCCCCCCTTTCGAAGGGATCCGTGTAACCGCGTCAACTCCAGAAAAACGGTGACTCTTAACCCGCCTTATGCGTGAAGGAAGCGCTTCGGTACAAGCCGGGAGACGAACTGAGTCTTTGAACGACGCGATCGGCGCGTGGCGCCACAAGCGTTCAAGCGCCGCGATTCAATGCCTGACTTGTGGACAAATGACCCGCAGAACCGTCGCCGGCGACCGCGATTATGGATCGCAATAATTCGTGGATGTGCTGGCTATGCCGATGCGGCGGCAAGAGCTCTTGAGGTGCGCCCCCACATGCGGCGGCTGACGAACGAGACGGGGCAGATGCAACATGATATGGCATACAGAGCGCTCGACCCAGACGCCAACCGCAAGTAGACGCTCGTGTTAATTAGCCCCCTGCGCGTACACATCGGTGGAGTGGCCGCGCGAGGAGTTCCCCGGTCTCAAGCTCGAGAACAGCACCCCAAGACCCGTGGTCTGCGGCCGATCGGCAAGAACAACCCGACGCACGAGGCCCGCTTCCTGATCAGCCTTTTTCCGCTGTCGTAAGGCGTAAGCGCGCAGCCATATTCACAAGATCTGCGAAGGACCGCGCCTTCATCTTTCGCATCACCCGCCCTCGATGCGCTTTCACCGTGATCTCACTGATTCCGAGCTCGCCTCCCACCTGTTTGTTCAACTGGCCACGAACCACCAGTGCCATAACCTCCCGCTCGCGACCACTTAGAGACGCGTGACAGTCCCGGAGTGCCTGCAGGGCTACCCCATCCGCTAGGGCAACGCGGCTGCGCTCAATGGCACTCTGGATTGCGCTCAAAAGCACCTCAGGACCAAAGGGCTTCGTCAGGAACTCGACCGCTCCTGCTTTCATGGCCTGGACGGTCATTGGGATGTCCCCGTGGCCCGTGATGAAGATGATCGGCATGTCCGTCCGATCGCCCGCGATACGCTGCTGCAGCGCGAGCCCGTTCAGATCCGGTAGACTTACGTCGAGTACTAGACAGCTTGGAACGGCTTGCCGCGGGCTGGCGAGGAACTCCTGCGCGGTAGCGAAAACCGCCGCTCGCAAGCCGACACTTGCGATCAGAGGCTGCAGCGATTCGCGCACCGAGACGTCATCGTCGACGACGAACACGATGGGGGCTGCGCCCGACATAAAGGGCGATCTCAACCTTGGGGCAATGGCTGTGGCTGCGTTCATACGTATATACCCTATCATTCGCGCGCACAAGCTCGTCGCTTGTAGCTCACGTCCAGCGCAGCGCCGCATCAAGCGCGGCCCGCAGGTCCTGCTCGCTGAACGGCTTGAACAAGCACTCGACGGCGCCTTGCTCGAGGAGGCGAGCGCGCACGGACTGATCCGTCTGAGCGGTGATGAAAATGGTGGGAATAGTCTGCCCGCGACGGATCAGCTCCCGCTGCAGCTCCGGCCCGGACATACCGGGCATCGCGATGTCGAGGACCAGGCACCGCGTCTCCCCGACGCAACCAGACTCCAGGAACTCTGCCGCCGAGTCAAAAGCACGCGCCGCAAAACCGAATTCCCTGATTAGGTCCGGCAGCGACTCTCGCACGGATTGATCGTCATCGACGATCGATACGAGGGTCCGGGCAACCATCAGACATTCCTCAAGACGTGTATGCTCATTGTCCCGCCCTCGATCCGCCCGGAGACCTCATCAAGGCTCCCCTCGCTATCCGCGCGCGCTTGAGCTTACTTTGCATCCTACCCTCTCGGCAGCTACTGTCGCTGAGGATGCGCCACTCCATCGGCGAGTGCACTGCTACCTTGGTGTCAATGTGAGGCGCGACGGCCGCTCGTTCCTCCGAGTTCGTTGCGGCGACGGCTTCACGTAGCCCGCGAAACGCCCTGAGGACTCTCGGTGACGAAGCCCCCTACAAGCCGCTCGATCCCAGCAATACCAAAGTTTAGGTGCATTTGTCCGTCACTTGGCGCACGCTGGGACGACTGGACTCGAAAGTGGGCCCCCCTGCACGCGTCCCGCGTCCCGGATTGGCTTTACCGCCTGGATTGCTGGGTGCAGCACCGATGCGTAGATGCAGTACGGGAGGAGTATCGCCGTGAAGACCACAGTCCCCATTCGCTTTGCCGGCTCGCAACTTGCGGAGTCACGACACGTCTGCGCGTTCTTCAACAGCGACGACGAAGAGTATCGCGTGTTGCTGCCGTTCATTAGGGACGGGTTCGAGTGCAGTCACAAGGCAGTTCACATCATCAATCCTGACCAACGCGGCGATCATCTGCAGCGGCTGCAAGGGGCGGGCATAGATTTGGACAGCGCTCAACAAAGCGGTCAACTCGAGATTCTGACCAACACGGAGGCATATCTTCGCGATGGCCACTTCGATCCGAATGGGATGCTCGAGGTGTTCGAGCATCTGGCTAGCGGCAATACGAAGGGCGGATTCCCCCTCAGTCGCATCGTCTGCCATATGGAGTGGGCGGTCGAGGGCGGCCCATACATCGACGATCTCATTGCGTTCGAGTCGCGCGTGAATGCGGTGTGGCGCCGTCACGAGGACGCGGTCATCTGCACTTACAATCTGGCCAAATTTGGCGGAGACACGGTGATCGACATCATGCGGACCCACCCGATGGTGATCATCGGCGGCGTGCTTCAACAGAATCCCTTCTTTGTACCACCGGATGAGTTTCTGCCTGAGCTTCAGCAACGACGAGGCAGGCATACTGCGACGCTCTGAAATGGCGGTCCCGCCCGAGCATGCCGCCGAGGAGATCAAATCTCTTCAGCGCTGCATCAATGATCTGGTCAGCGTTCTTGCTCTTCCTGCGATGTGGACCGGTAGCGAGCCCTCTCAGCTCGTTCATACCTTGCTCGACGCGCTCCTCAGTATGCTCCACCTGGATTTCGCCTATGCTCGGGTGAAGGATCCCGACGGTGGACCGCCGATGGAAATACTTCGGGTCGCTCAATCACTAAACCTGCCTGCGCTGTCCCAAGAGATCGGCAAGCTACTCAACCGCTGGATGGGAGATGACCCACGGAACTGGCCTCCCGTCGCACGCAACCCGCTTGGAAATGGCGAGATTTCCTGCGTGCCTTTGCGACTGGGACTGCACGATGAAGCCGGCGTGATCGTAGCAGGATCCTACCGAGTGGATTTTCCGCGACAGACGGAAAGCCTACTCATGAGCGTCGCGGCGAATCAGGCCGCTATCGGTCTACAAGAGGCGCGGCTCCTGAGCGAACAGAAACGGGCGGCAGCAGAACTCGATCAACGCGCCGCGGAGAGAACCAAAGAACTCGCCGCTGCGGTCCAGGAACTGCAGCTTAGGGTCGGTATGTTGCAGCACCTCCCGGTGGCTGCCTGGACCGTCGAACCGGACGGGACGCCGGACATCGTGAATCAAAATTGGTTCGACTACACCGGTCAGACCCCCGAGCAGATCAAGTCACATCCCGAGGCTTGGATGGCCACGATCCACCCGGAGGATCGGGAAAGAGCGTCGGCGAGCTACTGGGACGGGATCCGTTCAGGATTCGGCTTTACGATGGAAGCGCGGTTTCTGCGAGCGCGCGACCACACATACCGCTGGCATCTAAATCGCGCGGTGGCGCTACGCGACGCGGAGGGCAATATCATCAGATTTGTTGGCACGTCAACCGACATCGAAGATCTGAAACAGTCCCAGGAGAACTTACAGAGGGTCGAAGCAAGAACCCGCTCGATCATCGACACAGCATTGGATGCGGTTATCACTATCGATGCCCGAGGAACTATTGCGACTTGGAACAAGCAAGCGGAAGTTGTCTTCGGATGGACGGGTGTCGAAGCAATCGGTCGACACATGGCGGACATGATCATCCCGCAGGGCCAACGGATGGCTCACGAGCGTGGCCTGAGTCAATTCCTCACTACCGGCGCTGGTCCCATTCTCCGAAGACGTCTCGAAGTCACGGCCATCCGCCGAAGTGGCGTTGAGTTCCCGATTGAATTGGAAATAGCGCCCATGAAATTGGGTCAGGATTGGGCCTTCAGCGCCTTCAGCCGTGACATTACTGACTCCAGACTCGCCGCAGAAAAGCTGCGGGAAAGCGAACTCCACCTGCGCCAGATGAGCGAAACCATTCCGGAGATGCTCTGGAGCGCCACCGCGGAAGGTACGATAGACTACTGCAACGCCCGCGTGCTTAGCTACGCTGGCTTTTCGGCTGAAGAAGTCCTGGGGAGCGGCTGGACCAAGCTGCTTCACCCAGACGACATTGAGCCGACCGCTCGAATCTGGAAGTCCTGCATCGCAACCGGAGCCCCCTACCGAGTCGAGGTTCGTACCTTTCACGCGGTAGATCGCACGTATCGATGGTGCGTCACAAGCGCCCTGCCACTGTTGGATGAACAAGGACGCATCCTAAAATGGTACGGCACCGTTGTGGACATGCACGATTGGAAGCAGGCGCAGGAGGAACTGCGCAAGACGCAAGCAGATCTCGCGTATATGACGCGCGTGACGACTATGGGCGCACTCACCGCGTCGATTGCGCACGAAGTCAACCAGCCGCTGGCCGGCATCATCACCAATGCCACCACGTGCGTGCTCATGCTCGGAGCCGACCCTCCGAATGTCGACGGCGCGCGTGAAACCGCGCGTCGCACGATTCGCGATGGCAACCGCGCCTCTGAGGTAATCACGCGCTTGCGCGCGCTGTTTGCCAAGAGGGATATCGCGGCGGAACCGGTGGACCTCAACGAGGCGGCACGAGAGGTCATTGCCCTGTGTAGCAGTGACCTTCAGAAAAACAGCGTGCTCTTGCGATCAGAACTGGACGACGACCTTCCTTCTGTAGCGGGCGATCGCGTTCAGCTTCAACAGGTCATTCTGAATCTGCTCGCGAACGCCTCGGACGCAATGATCGACGTCGCCGATCGCCCGCGGGAGTTGCTAATAAGAACGGCGCTGGACGAAGCCGATTTTGTGTGCATGACCGTGCGAGATACCGGAGTCGGCTTCAACCCTCAAGATGCGGAGAGACTCTTCACCGCGTTCTACACGACCAAGGGTAGCG
The DNA here is from genome assembly GCA_050739095.1 of Steroidobacteraceae bacterium. Taxonomy (GTDB): domain Bacteria; phylum Pseudomonadota; class Gammaproteobacteria; order Steroidobacterales; family Steroidobacteraceae; genus 13-2-20CM-66-19. Next base: position 43,239 of record JBOIAR010000004.1, read on the forward strand.
GGATGGGGATTGGGCTATCCGTGAGTCGCTCCATTGTCGAAAGTCATCATGGCCGCCTATGGGCCACATCAAATGATGGTCCCGGAGCCACTTTTTCATTCTCCATCCCGCGCGGGCCCGAGACTCCGCCGCGTGCGCAGGAACAAACAAACACGGGGGGTCATCTCTGGGGCCGCGCGCGCTGACGGAATGCGCGCACCCGGATCGTGGTGGTTGACGCCTGCTGCCACGGGCGTCACCTCCAGGATGGCTCCCCATGAACCTGACCGTAAGCGGTAAGGCTATCGTTTCTCTATCTGTCAGCCGAACGTAAAGGAAAACGCCTCCACGCCGGGATCAAGAAACTCGATTTCGACCTCTCGATCAGTGATGGGAATCGGTTGTCGGATTAGCTGATACAGCCGTTGCTCAGTAACCTTGCCGTTCCCTTGCTCGTCAATGTCCGCACCGTGCGCCGCGCCCGGCGCCTGTCCCTCGATTAGCACGCGAAATCGCACGGATGTTCCTGGCGCTACCGCTCCCATGACGAGATGAAGATCCCGCGCATGGAAGCGATACACAATCCACCCGTTGGGCTTGTTCAGCACAATGGCCTGATTCTGCACCGTCCAATCACCCGAAAGCGCCCACTGATTGAGGGTCAAGCGCGCAGGGAGCGCATAGACGCGCTCTTGGTCCAATACTTCACCCCCAGGAGACGCAAAGTTCTCCGTGCGAGCGTAGCCAACGTAGTTCTCCGGGGACTTCAAGTCGTTCCAATCTGCGGCAGCTTCCGCACCCCCGGCATGGACCGAAACCAGTTGATGATCAATGCCGCGCATTCCAGCCTCAGCCAGCAGCTGTTGAATGACCCTTTCCGACCGCTCGTACTTGCCCTCGCCGAATTGATGGTGTCGAATATGCCCGTGCGCGTCGATGAAATAGAGCGCCGGCCAATACTGGTTGCCAAACGCACCCCATATCGCGTGGTTGTTATCGATCGCTATGGGATAATCAACCCCGATTTCCTTTGCGGCTCGGCGGACGTTATCGAGGTTCTTCTCGAACTCGAACTCGGGCGTGTGCACGCCGATCACTACCAATCCTTGATCCTTGTATTTCTCGGCCCACGCGCGAACGTAAGGAAATGAGCGTCGCCAATTGATGCAGGAATAGGTCCAGAAGTCCACGAGAACGACTTTCCCTCGCAGACCGGCCACCGTCAGCGGCGGTGAGTTGAGCCACTCAGTCGCGCCTCGAAGAGAAGGCAGCTGACCCTCAATGGGTAGTCGAACCGCTGCTGGCCTCACCTGCGACACCACGCCTTGTTCCTCCGCCGAGGTCCCGGCCGGAACCCCGCAAAACACCACCGCCGCCATGACTGCCGCCGCGAACTGACCAACATCGGTCATTTTCAGATCACTCTTCTTTCATCAGCTTTATCACCGCGTCCGCAAATGCTCCCGCAGCTTCCTACGACAAGTTGCGACCGCGGCCCTTGATGATTCGGTGCGCGTGTCTGCTCGAAAACCTCTCGGCATAGGAGGTTCCGTCGGTGCGCGGCTGTGTCGGGACTCGCCCAGGAGCCGGACAACCGTCGCAGCGCGATGGCCCGACCCTCGCAGCTCAGGGCCGTCAATCCCGGTGCGCTCGCGCTCGCCGAGTTCGGCTGCCAGTCCAGTGCCGCGTACGCGCACAGTTGTCTCCGGAACGCATCCGGCCCGCAATTGTCGGAAAGGAGTGGTCTTTTCATGATGGCGCTATCACACCAGACCCGCCCGTGCGCGTCGATTGCCCGATGGTGTCGACCGATACCTTGGACGCAGGCGACGCAAACATCAACGCCTCGCGGTAGTACGCGCAAGTGCACCCCCGGACGATGCTATCGGTCCATACCTGCTTAATGGACCTACAGGAGTGACCGCGATGCCTCACGCCAAGTGAGGGCACCGTCTCCATCGACACCCTCGTGCAATCGCTTCGCCGCCACGAATCTGCTGTGACCTGCGTTGTGATCGCACTCGTGTCTTTGTGCGAGCATCCGGGACATGGGATGCGCGCAAAGGAGCTACCCATATCCTCGATGCTCTCAAATCGTCCACTCAGCAAGGTCTTGTACACCGCGAAAGTCCACATCACCGGCGGCCGAGAGGGCGACACTTCGCGCAGCGCTGATCGCCGCCTCGACTTGCATTCAATAGGACAGAGATAGATGAATTCCAGATCCGGTGAAGCGGCGCTAATCCATGTCAGCGCTCGACGGAGCAGTGCCGAGCAACGGTTGAAAGAAATTGGCATCAGCCTCCCGCCGCCGCCCGAGCCCTTCGGTACCTATGCGGAAGCGGTGCGTACGGGCAATCTGCCTTTTATGACTGGGATGCTCCCCACGGAAGGCCACCGGGCCCAATTCGTCGGGCGCGTGGGCGCGGAGCTTGATGTGGAGGCGGGTCGCAGCGCGGCTCAGCTCGCAGCCCTCAATGCCCTGGCCGTCGCAAGGCAGCATCTGGGATCGCTCGACGGCGTGGCGCGGATCGTCCGCCTGGGCGAGTCGGTGGCCACGTGCGGAGATGTCCGCGATCAGCTGAAAGTCGCTGACGCCGCTTCCGATCTGCTGCAGGTCGTCTTCGGAAAGCACAAGAACCCTTGCCGTCTGGTATACGGGGTCGCGAGCCTTCCGCTGGGCACCCCGGTTGAGCTTGAGTTGATCTTCGAGGTGTCTGCCTGAGGCTGTCTCAGGGAGGTCCCCAGGTGTTTGCAAAAGCGGCCGTCCACGTCGGCGTGCCGCTGATCGACGTCAGCTGTGTAAGAGCAGGCGCTCGAACCGCGCCTGTCGCCTCCGATCTCTGGCGGATAGAGAACACAAACGACGTACATCCGTCAATCCGGTTCCACCATGCCGATCCCTGCCAACTCAACGCATCGACCAATACCACCGTGCAATCAACCCGCCTCCAGGCGTCGATACCATCGTCCAATGGCTTCCTCTCCACACTCTTGGTCTACTTCCCCTGACATTCGTTCCCCCTTTTGCAGACGGAGTAAGTATGGCCAACGCGGAGAAGTATTTCACGTCGATGGCGGGGCACATGCCGTCCGCGGGTGAGCCGCCAGCCCAGTTTCAAGTCGCTCCGGCCGCCTGCCGTTTAGTGGTTATCACGAGATGCGCAGAGGCGAGCCTGGACCAAAAGCAGTCGACTTCAACACTTTGAGAGGAGCGTTCTAATGAGCAGATTCATTGGCAAGGTGGTAGTGATCACAGGTGGCAACAGTGGTATAGGCCTCGCGACCGCACAGCAGTTTTCTGCGGAGGGCGCCCGCGTTGTTGTAACAGGCCGCGATCCAGCTACTCTGCAAGCGGCCGCGAAGCTGCTTGGGGGGCACGCACTGACCGTGCGGGTAGACGTTACGAAGGCCACCGACCTCGACGACTTAATGACCATGGTCCGAGACAGCTGCGGCAAGATCGATGTGCTCTTCGTGAACGCGGGCGGAGCGAAGGTCGCCTCGGTCGCAGATACGACTGAAGAGCTCTTCGACGAGGTCTCCGACACGAACTTTCGTGGAGCCTATTTCACCGCACAGAAGGCTCTGCCTCTTCTCAGTGATGGTGGCGCGATAATCTTCACATCCTCCTACTTCGACGAACTTGGTATGGCCGGCACCTCTGTCGTCTCCGCGACAAAGGCCGCGGTGCGTTCACTGACAAGGACCCTGGCGAGCGAACTGCTGCCGCGCAAAATTCGTGTCAACGCAATCAGTCCCGGCGTCATAACGACCCCCATCTTCGCCAGGCTTGGCGTTCCGAAGGAGGTCGTTGAACAGATCGGCAGCTCGCTGCAGGAGAGGATTCCCTTCGGGCGGTTCGGCTCTCCCGAGGAGATCGCAATGGCTGTTGCGTTTCTTGCGTCTTCGGACGCCTCTTACATTACCGGCATCGAGCTTGCCGTCGATGGGGGGTTGACGCAGCTTTGAGTCGATTTCCGTCAACTCCCAGCCCACCGACAGCGCCACGCAACTCCACCATTAACGATGTCGATGATGAGCCGATGTCATTTTCTCCGTCGCTGGCGTCCCCCCGGCGATGGAGCGATCGACGCGCATGCGCTGAGCGAACATCTTCCGCGATCTACGACGATGCTGGACAGCGCGGGCCCTGAGGCCTGCGGCGGAGCACAAGCAATCTCCCCCAATTGCTCGTGCTTCGTGTTGCTCGCCGGCGGGCCGGCTTCGGCCCGCCGGTGCTTTTTCCCTGGGGATACTGACTGGCGCGGGGAATGACCTGCATGGCCGATCTACCGTCAGAAAAGTCAAAAGACCCAACCCCATCATCGTGGAGTGCCTCGTCAATGTCGGCGCCTCCCTGAACACAGGCGTCTATCTCCCGCGGCTTGCAATGTTGAGCGCCGTCCTCGCGGGCGTCTGGCCGGAACTCGTGGGCGCGGCGCCTGCGTTGATCATAACGGCTACTGCAGAGATCTTGACGCCCGCGCATGGCTGGGACCGAGCATTCCCGCCCATGGGCGCCACGCGTGGGTTCAGCTACCGCATGCGCCACTGCGCGCGGTTACGGTGGATGACTGCGACTTGGTCATCCTTGGCGTTCGCAGCGGCCATTGCAGAGCTCGCTGGCGCGCGCAACCCAGCGGCGCTGGGAAAGGCACCGTCCCTCAGATTCCGGCGTACCATTCGTAACCCTGATCTTCCCAATAGCCGCCGTGGCCGCCACCAATGTGCCTGAAATTCTCGACCAGTTCGATTCGCATGATGTATTTGGCCATCTTATACCCGAGCTGACGCTCAACTCGTACCCGCACCGGCGCCCCATTCGCCACTGGTAAAGGCCCCCCGTTCAAATCGTATGCAAGGATCGTCTGCGGATGGTGCGCAGCGTCCACATCGATGCTTTCGTAATAGCGTGTACCGCTATCATCCATCGGGTCTGCACAATGGAAAACCACGAAACGCGCAGCGCTGGTCGGTTGAACGACGTCCAGAACCGCGCTGAGCGGTACCCCGGTCCATTTGCCGATCGCGCTCCAGCCCTCGACGCAGTCCTGTCGCGTTATCTGAGTGCGACTCTTCATGGCTCGGAGGTCGGCGAGAGACAGCTCAGTCGACACGCGAACCAATCCGTCGACACGCAGTTTCCAGTCGCGAAACTGCGACCGGGCATGACGCTGGTAGTCCTCATTCTGGGGATTGTCAGTCCCATTGCTGCGAAACGTCGGCGAGACATCAGACTCGCCGAATTCCTGAGCCAGCGCAGTCTTTGAGGTCAACGCCCGCTGCGTTGCGAGATTCGCCGTTTCCCCAGCGCGTAATACCTTGGAACCCCAGCCGCTTCGCGAGATGGCGTCGCACCCTGCAAGTGCGAGCGCAGAGGATCCCGCGATTAGACCCAGCAGGACGCGTCGCCGATTGCTGATGGGGGTCAATGGCGACTCACGCCTCGCCCCTGGGTCCCGTCGCTTCATCGTACGTTCCTCGCGCGAATGGAGTCGCCAGTGCGCGCCTTGGTCACGTGCCCCATGATCTCGTAGCGCCCCGTTATCATGGAACGCAGATTGTTCCACCAACCCGTAATCACGACTTCAAACACGTGGATGAGCACAAAAAGTACGATCAGATTTGCGGTGATGAAATGCAAGGTGCGCGCAGACTGACGGCCGCCAAAAAGATCCACCCATCCCGGGAAGAGGCTATCCATGTGCGGGGACATCGCAATGCCCATGAGGATCATGAACGGCAATAACCCGAAGATGACCACGAGATACGCCAGCTTCTGCAACACGTTATAGTGCTTCGCTTCGTCTCCCTCCGGATGGCGAAAATGCAGGTGATCGACGATGGAGCGGCCGATGGACCGCCAATCACGACGAGTCGGTGCGAGATCCTTTGACAGGTGCCCGCTCCAGAACGAATATACGACGTAACACGCACCATTGATGACCAGGATCCAGGCGAAGAAAAAGTGCCATCGCCGGCCCATTGCGAGCCACACCGGGCCTGGAATCGTAAGCCATGAGGGGAATCCGCGCTCGGTCAGCTCGCCGTCGGAGTCCTTGGAGAGACCAAGCACGCCGGTGGTACGGAACTTTCTGCCTAGGACTTCCGTAATCCCAACGGCCGAACCGTCTGCCGCAGTCTCGGAACTCAGCTGCAGCAGCGGGGATCGGCCATTGTAGGAGGATCTCCCCCAATACAAGGTCGGATCTGCATTGAAGATCTGCAATCCGCTCATCAGTAGGATCACCAGTGCAACGAGGTTGATCCAGTGCATCGCGCGGACCGGCCATGAATGACGAAGGTAGCGATCTCGCCGTGCACTGCGCGGACGAGTGGGACTCGAGCGATGCCCCATCACCTCGACGCAAATTGGCGGCCGGGCTTCGCCGGGATGATCTGGATGGATTTGCGGTTGTGACATGCCATGATTCCTCATCACAGTTCCAACACAGGCGTGCCCACTTGACGCACGCCGGCTTAATCTTCCGGCGTGCGTGTGGTGGTCAGCTTCATGGTCGAGCAGCGTGGGCCGGAGACGAGATCTCCCACGCCTAGCGAGGCCCCTCGGCGAAAAGAAAGACCTTGCTAGTCGCGAGCGTGCCGTTGGCCTGCTTGGTGGTCGCAGCGTATATCGTATCGCCCGTCCTCAATGTCACGGCTCGTGGTGCGATTTCAGTCACGGGAACATTCTCTGGCACGGAGATCGTCTGCGCGCCGTCCTGATAGTAGACAACCAGAGTGGTGCCATTGCCTCTCTGCACAGTTCCGTTGGTCATGCGCGACCTCGATACGGCCAGGCGGGAAACCGAGCCATTCGTCATTCTGTTGCGAATGGTCGCGCCCGGTGCTGCATCCAAGAGAACGCTGCCTTCGGCAGCACCGCGTAGCGCTGGGGGAAATATCATGACGAGCTTCGCCAGTTGCGTACCGTTCTTTTGTCTTACCGACGGGACGCCGACATAGGAACTGGACGTGACGTGGCTCAGATCGGAGGGCACTTGTCGATACGTTGTAAGGGGCTGTTCTGTTTGAACCTCTATCACACCGCCCGGTGTTTGGAGTTCAATCGCATTGCTTGATACCGCTTCGACCTTTCCAAGTACTCCGGAGATTGGCGGCGCGGGTTTGACTTGGGTGCAGGCCACGATCGGACCCAGGGTAACCGCTAACGAGGAGATGGCCAGAAGACGCATAATGGGGTTTTTCATGAGGGCTGCCCTTGTCTAAGCGTTGTGGAGTGGTTTTGCTGTCTGAGAAAGTTGCAAGTAGTAGAATAATCCAGCCCGCGCACTGAACCCGTCACCTACCTCGTTCTCGGTTGCGGCCGCGTGCTGGCGCTACTGTGCGTGCGAAGATGCGCCACTGCGCGCCACGGCGTCTATTCTCCTTTGGTATCCCTCACCAGGGAGATAACAATCCGCGCAACCGGACCGGCCGACTCGCAGAGTCTCTTTCCTCACGACGGAGTTGCGCAGACCAGCCGCGGTCCCGGTCCGCGCAACACCCGCCCAGGCAGCTGCACACTTGCTCAGGGCCACCTCTCTACCTGCGGACTGCCTAAGCGGCCTCTCCATGCCGGTTCGCCGACTTCTCGGCCAGGAAGCTCAGCAATCCCCCGTTTACCTCGTCGGCGTGCGTCCACGGGATGCAGTGCGGACCGTCTTTCACCACCAGCTGCCGTGCCCCTTTGATGAGCTTGGTAGTGCGCAGCCCTGTGGCCGTGATTGGAAGGATGCGGTCAGCATCCCCCTGAATCACCAGCGTCGGCACATCGATGCGGGCCAGGTCAGCACGGAAGTCCTCGTGCCAGGCCGCGACACACGCCAGGCTGGCGGTAGCCGAAGCGCCAGCCGCGATGTTCCAGCTCGCCTGGACTGCCTGCTCGCTCACACGCTTACCCAGAAGCAGGTCGGTGTTGTAGAAGTTCTTGAAGAACTCCGCAAAGAATGAATAGCGGTCGGCAGCCACGGCCTTTTCAATCCCAGCAAACACACTGCTGTCCACGCCCGCCAGATTGCCGGCTGTCTTGACAAGGTACGGTGGCACGCCGGAGATGATCACTGCTTTGCTTACATCCTTGCACCCGTAATTCCCCAGGTAGCGTGCTACCTCGCCACCCCCCATCGAGAAGCCGACCAGCGTGAAATCCCGTAGGTTGAGCTGACAGATCAGTGCGCGCAGATCCGCAGCAAACGTGTCGTAGTTGTAGCCCGTAGTTGGCTGGCTAGACTTGCCGAACCCCCTGCGGTCATACGTGATGACCCTGTGCCCGGCATCCAATAGCACGGGCACCTGCTTCTCCCAGGAAGCACCGCTCAATGGGTATCCGTGGATCAAGACGACTGGCTCGCCGGAACCGTGATCTTCGTAGTAAAGCTCCGGGCTGCCTGAATTTTGCTTTCCGACTGTAAGGTATGGCATGACGTATCTCGTTTTCTGCCGTGAAGGCAGGGTTGGTCCAGCCTCGCCGCAACGCTGCTGCGGTTCACGATGCAACAGCTTGGGTTGGAGTTAGGCTGGACGGTGTGGTAATCGACAATGTGTGTTTCGGCGGCGCCTCCTGGTCGGCCAAGGCGCCCAGCTTGCGTCTGCTTTCGCCATTGAAGCCGAGCGGGAACTCGAGCTCGTAGCTGCTGTGGCCGTAAGCGACGGCACGAGAAGCGAATCCGTCTCCGTGGTCACGGACTAGGGTCCCCTCGATGCCAGGTTCCGCCCAAGTTCCGACCCAGTTCCGACCCAATTCTGTCGGGGCGATGTTTTGCCGATCTGGAAATCACCGCTTCCCGTACTCCGTAAAAACGTAATCCCTTGTTTTCACGATCGTATGGCACGCAAAGCCGCACTTGGCGTCGTTCCCCTGCGGCGGCTGGTCAGCCAAGGTCCCGGGTGTGAACGCATGGGACGCGGCGTTGTATTCGAACGCGGCCCATCCCCATCCGCCGCTGTCCGCAAACCTCCTGCTATCCTTCACCATGAAGTCGACGTCATGCAGCGTACCCGGCACCGTCGCTGCAGGAAAGGTCTCCAATTTTTTCGGGGTCCAATGGATCTTCGCCAGCTTAGCGCCGTCGGGGAACGGCTTACCGTTGCCGGGAATGCCGGCCCGGTAGGCGTGGATCATCACGGGGTTGGCGAGGATCGCGCCAAACCGTCCTCCGTCCTGACTGATGGAGACAAGCTGCCAGCTTTTGTATCCCCTGAACTCGGAGAACGCGAGCCCGCCCGGCACCTTCAGGCGGTACTGGTCCTTCGCAGCGATGGCCTTGAAGGTGAGGACGGCCAGCACTGCCGCAGCAATGACTATCGCCAGCATGTTTTTGAGATTCATCGCAGCACCTCTTCTATGAATGCAGATCAGTCGTCCGCCGGCTGGCTCTCCCGTGCGGTGTTCAATTCACCCTGAGCTGGACCGCTACGTTGTTGCGAGTGGCATTGGAGTAGGGACAAACCTGGTGCGCTTTCTCGACCAGCGTTTCGGCATCGGCATGCGGCAATCCTGGAAGATTGATGTCGAGTGCGATCTCCAGACCGAACCCTCCTTCCGACCGTGGCCCGATGCCGACGCTGGCCCGCACGGTCGTATCAGCCGGTACCTTGGGTCCGCCCTTCGATGCAATGAATTGCATCGCGCTCAGGAAGCAGGCCGCATAGCCTGCGGCGAACAACTGCTCCGGGTTATTTCCGCCGCCATTGCCGCCGAGTTCTGTCGGCCTGGCGAGCTTGATGTCGAGAGCACCATCGAGCGTTTTTGCACGACCGTCACGGCCGCCGGTGGCCACGGCACTCGTTGTATAAAGGATATTGACTGACATGATTGCGACCCTCGAAGGTTGGTGAACTACACTCAGAACTGCGTCGCCGGTGATGAATGAGGAGGCGTCGCTGGCGAGGAAGGCGACGACTGAGGCCACTTCGGCTGGATCTGCGAAGCGCCCCTTGGACACCTTGGCTTCAAGGCTCTCGGCGACCGCCTTGAGCTGTTCCGGCGTCAACCCCATCTTGCCCAGGAACGGCGTGCTGACCGGGCCGGGGCTGACGGCGTTCACGCGAATGCCACGTCCTGCAAGCTCGGTGCCGAGGGTGCGCGGGATCGAGCGCACTGCGGCCCGAGGTGAGAATGATGCTGCCGCCCTTTTGCATCAGCGGCACCGCCTTCTGCACGGTGAAATAGGTGTCCTTCATCGATGTTGCTTTCCTGGCGCTCTCGAAGCACAGGACTGATCAAACCAAATGTCCGCGGGAGAATCTATTGGACCAAGGTATCGTCAACCCCACGCAACTCTCCTCGCCCACTGAGCGCGTAGTGCTCTGCCCCACGAAAGCAAACCTAGGGCAATTTCGGATGGCGCAACGGAACACAACTCCGCGATATATCGCAAGATCTCACTCGAAAGGCACCCCGGGGGACGCCAGCCATGCTTCTACCTGATAGCTGCGATGTTCACCGCGCAAGCACCATTCGCAATCCCGAGCCATTTCTGCGATCGTTGTACAAGCTGCAGCGCAGTAAGTTCAGACCTCCTGACATAGCCCCTTTAAAAGGCGAACGGCAACTGCTTGAGTCGTCTCAAAAAAGTCGGACCCGCTGCCGCGCGAGTGGACGCCCCAAGGACAGCGATAGCGCAGTATGGCCGGGCCCGTATCGTTCTCGAAGATTGCGACCGCGCGGTTCTCGATACCCGCACCGCAAATGCTTTCACCACTTGTATCAGTGAGCTTGGCCCGCCCAGACATCTAACTGCTAAAGTCCATAAATGAAACGTACTTTCATTGGAACTCACGCCACTCCGAAAAAAGGTTGTCATCATTCTGTAGGTTGCCATGTGTAAAGAGTCAACGTTGTACCTTCTAAGCTGCCTTCACACGGCAGGGGCCACTGGTTCGATCCCAGTACCGCCCACCATCATTCACCCTTCCTAGGCGGAGGGCGGCTCAGCAGATCCGCCACCATGGCACTGCGAGAACGCGCTTCGTCAGCGGAAATGTCTCCGTGCCCGCGTAGATCAGCAGCGCGCCGTCGGTAGTGTCAGCATATTCGTCCAGGAATGATTCGAGTCCACGGGCGTCCGCCGGAGCCAGGCGCGTTGCCGTCTTCACCTCGATAGGGATCGCGCGGGACGGGGTCTCGACCACCAAGTCGACCTCTTCGCCTGCTGCAGTTCTCCAGTAGAGCACCTCGGGTCTACGAGCCTGAGTGTCACGCCACGCAAACAAATCCATGAGCACGAGGTTCTCGAGATGTGCACCGCGCAGCTCCGACTCTCCTGTTAAATGAAGCGCGAGAGCCGTGTCGCACCAATAGAGCTTCGGGGCCTTGATGAGGCGCTTGGTGCGATTTACCGCATAGGCAGGCAGACGTATGGCCTGAAAGCTCGTCTCCATGAGGTTCAGGAATCTGTGGACTTGCGGCTGGTTGATGCCTACATCGCGCCCGAGTTCGGTCTGATTGAGCAGTCCGCCAATTCGCAGGCAGGCAGCCCGCATCAATCGGCGGAAGTCCGCGAGGTTTTTTACCGCCCGTAATGCCTGCAAGTCGCGTTCGAGGTAGGTCTGAACGTAGCCGGAAAACCAACTGGCACGTGCGTCATCATCAGACATGTCGTGAGCCGGAACTGGAAAGCCACCGAGCCGCACGGCGACCCGCCAGTCCTCTTGTGGCCCAGCATGCTCATCGATCACTTCGCGCCACTTGGCCGATCGCGCGGCTAAGACCTCGGTCCAGAGACCCGCGCGACCGAGCCCAAGCCGCTCGCGCCGGGTGAACGGCCAAAGCGTCACGTATATCGCGCGCCCAGCCAGCGTCTCGCCGATCTGCTGCATCATCAGAAGATTCGCGGATCCTGTGAGGACGAAGCGACCGGGCCTCCGTTTCGGGTCGCGGTCCACGGCGCGCTTCACCGCGATGAGCAAATCCCGGACTCTTTGCACTTCGTCGATGACGAGCGAGGGGGCGCGATTGACCACTGCCTCGGGATCCGCCGCCGCCTGAACGCGCAGGTCAAAGTCATCAAGGGTCAGGTAAGGGCGCTCGGCAAGCTGCGGGAGCGAACGCACGAGCGTGGTCTTGCCGGTTTGACGCGCCCCAAGCACCACGACCACCGGGGATACTCGCAGCGCATGCTGGACGGCGGCGGCGGCAGCCCGCGGCAGAATCTCGGAACTTGATTCCATTGACGTATGATAATCATACTTAATAAGAATGCAATATCCGTCGGTCACCAGCCGGCGCGCGACGGGATGCAGCTCCGCATCCTCGCGGTACCGGCTCGCCTGGTGCTGCGCCCGCTGAAGAATTAGGTCGTGGACGGGTATACGATGCACCCTCTGACCTAGCCATCGGCGTAAGTGCAGCCAAGCGGTTCTGCGTCTTGCCCGGCCGGCCGGCGAGCTTCTGTGCGAACCCCGGCGCTCTCGGCCGATGCGCACGAGCGCTGGCGGCCGTTGCGGTCAGAGGCTGCACGAGGCACCCAACGCGGGGGAACGATCCATCAAGGATTACGAGCGCATTTCAGGGCCGGTAGGAACCGGATGGTGATGGCGAGCAGCCCTCTGCACCCGCAGGAGCTCGACCGTATCGCGGCCCTTACACTCGCCTACTACGAGCAGCGCGCGGAGGAGTTTCGCGCCGGCACGCTCGACCACGACGTGCGGCAGAACATCGATGCGCTGCTCCGACACATCGAGGGTGCGCCGCCCTACGTCCTTCTCGACTTCGGCTGCGGACCGGGACGCGACCTCGCGGCGTTCAAAGCGCTCGGCCACACCGCCATCGGGCTCGACGGCGCACCTCAATTCGCGGCCATGGCGCGTGCGCACAGCGGTTGTGAGGTCCTGCAGCAGGATTTCCTCGGGCTCGATTTGCCCGGGCAGCGCTTCCACGGCATCTTCGCCAACGCGTCGCTGTTTCACGTGCCGGCCCAGGAATTGCCACGCGTCCTCCGGCAGCTGCACGCAGCGCTCAAACCCCGCGGCGTGCTGTTCAGCTCAAACCCCCGGGGCGGGAACGAGGAAGGCTGGAACCACGGGCGCTATGGCGCCTACCACGATCTCGAGGGCTGGCGTCGCTACCTGGCAGAGGTGGGATTCATCGAGCTCGAGCACTACTACCGGCCGGCCGGTCTGCCGCGCGACCAACAGCCTTGGCTCGCCAGCGTGTGGCGCCGGCTCGCCTAGAGCCCGATCCCAGTTTCCATCGTTCCCATCCCTCTCAAGGCTGTAACACGGGTTCGAATCCCGTAGGGAGCGCCAAGTAAATGAAGGTCCGTTCCGGTCACATGGGTGACGGATTATTCCGAGGACATGGGTGACACCACTTTTGCCTCGAACGGATTAACGGCGCATTCCACGCGCCCATTCGGTCATGAAGTTATCGAACTTCTCCTGCTGCTGTAGGAAATTGCGAGCGGCGGGCCGGGTGGCTTCCTTCTTCAGCGTCAGGTGCATGCGCTCATGGCGGCCGTTCTGCTGCGGCTTTCCCGGCTTGATGCGCTCGAGACCGATGCCGAGCCGCAACCACCACACCGAGAGCTTGCTCAAGCCGAAGAAGGCGCTGCGGCTGGCGAAGGGCACACCGTTGTCGGTGCGGATCGCCACGGGAAGCCCAAACTCCTTGAAAACCCGCTCGAACACCGTGAAGGCGTAGACCTGCTTCGTGGTCTCCAGCGCATCACAGCACAAGAGGAATCGGCTGGCGAAGTCGGTGATGGTCAGCGGATAACAGTACCGCCTGTCCGCGAGCATGAACTCGCCCTTGTAATCGGCGCACCAGAGCTCATTCGCTCGTGTGGGCTCAGAGAGCGCCGTTCCCTGAGCTCGGTAACGGGCTTTACGGCCGCGGGTGACCAGATCATGCCTATCCAGCACCGCGTGCACGGTGCTGATGGCCGGCAAGCTGATCCCCAGGTCCAAGCGCTTGAGCTTCTCGCGGATCTTCGGTGCGCCCCAGCTCGGATGTTCCCGCTTGAACCTGACGATCAGGCTCTCGATCTGAAAGGGCAAGCGGTTCGCCTGCCGATAGGGCCTTCGGGACCGATCCCGCAGTCCCTCAAGCCCACAGCGCTGGTAGCGGGAGAAGATCTTGTAGCCGGTCTTGCGGGAGATATCGAACTCCCGGCACAGCACCGCCATCTTCTCCCCCTCGAGCAGCCGACCCACAAACCGTAGTCGTTCGTCCACCTTGCAACACTCCCGCCACGGCATTTGCGCACCCTCCGCAAATGCCCGAAAGTGTCACCCATGTGTCCGGAATCTTCTGTAACCCATGTGCCGAAAGCACAAATGACTTACGATTATACGGCGGCCTTCGTACGAAAACGGTACGAAAAAAGATGGCAGTGGATAGCCCTCGTCACCAGTGAACGGACGTAGCTAACAATCAGCTCGCCTCGGCGCCTCAGCCAGATCTCCTAGGCATGGCTAAAGGAGTCCGCGATGCCACGAAAAGAGCGACGCTCACCGTATAGGCGCCAGGACAGCGAGACAGGCGCGCCCTCTCGGCCAATACCGCCCTGGCCCAATCGCTATCGTATTCCGTTAGTTGGATAGCGCTTTGATCTTGCATGAGCCGAACTGGGCAACGGGCCGAATAACTCTCCAGGAACCCTCCCGTCCGAGGAGAGCGGTGAGATCCTCCATTGCTGCTTGCCGTGCGCGAACCGGGCGTCGTAGATGTCATAACCGTTGCGGGCAACCCGGACGAAGGCCAACGACTCGAAGGCACCCAATCGCGTAAACATCGCCCGTAGCCGCGCGCGCTGCTGCAATGCCACTTCCTCCAGACCAGGCCCCAGGTCCTTGTAATCGGGTTGCCCTTTTGCCCAGCTTTCGAGTTGTCGTCGAAGGGAAGCCGCCGTCCCGGGACTCGGCGTCGACCTTGTAAGCTGCTGTACACGCCGCGGGTGAGGGTTGGCCGCCGCCGCCTGAATGTCCCGGGTCGCAAGTTGCTCGGCAGTAGCCAGGGCGTCCGCTGCGGGCACCTTCACGTCCGGCACGACGCCCGTTCCCTCCCAGCTCGTGTGAGAGATCGGGTTGATAGCCTCGGCAAATGGCACCGCAACCACGAAGTAATCCGCAACGATGTGCCCGCTCGTGGGATGGGCGCCTCCCCGGGTAGTCTCGCCCACAATCGTAGCGCGCTTCAGGTTCTGCAGGTCGTAGCAGAACTCCTCAGCACCCGAGACGGTACGGTTTGAGGTCAGTACGAAGACGGGCTGCGTAGGCAACCGCTGTCCTGTAAGGGATGGAAGTGTCCAGAATTGGGTCGCCGTGCCTTTACGGTCATAAAGGTCGTTCAAGTGGGTAGGATGATCGAAGAGGTAGCTGGCGATAAATGCCACCATCGCAGGATCGCCGCCGCCGTTGTCGCGCAGATCAAAGATCAGGGCGCGAGTGTGGGCTACGAAGGCCATTGATGCCTCGACGGTGCCGGCGCACATAGCCGGTGGCGCGAAGCCGTTGAACTTCACGTAGCCGATGTCGCCGGGCAGAATCTCAACCTTCTCGAAGCCGCAGTTGCCGCGCTCCATCTGTTCGCGCCTTTGCGCGAGCTGCTGGGCGGTGGGTCGTTGGGGCGGGGGGTTCTTGAAGGGCGTGAATGTGACCCGTAGATGCAGGTCATGGCTCACGGCCTGCAGATCCGAGGTGAGGCGGTTAGCGAATTGAAAACCATCGGTCAGATCGCGGTAGGCGCCTGCCTTCTGATGAGCTCGCAGCGCGACGACCATCCGCGAGGCGACTGCAGGATGTATATAGAATTGCGTCAGATCCGCCGCCACGTCATCGATGACGCGTTGGCGCAGTGCGGAATCCAACGTGACGATGACCGGCGAAACCCGCGGGGGCAGCGCGGCCAGCCCGAAGGACTCGACCGTAGGCGATGTACCGTTCTTTACCAGGAGGTCACCCACGGCATGGGTGTCGCTATTCTTCTCTTTCACGACAAACCAGATATGCAGCGGCTCGCTGCGCTCGATCGCAAGGAGATCGAATCCCCCTGTGGATCCACGAAAGAAGATCATTCGGTGCAGGTTTTGGCCCGGATCCACGGTTGCGATGTACTTCCCCATCCGAGCGCGATTGCCGCTGTTGAACGCGCCGAGCCATGCCTGAAGAGTGTGTCCGGCCGGCGTGTTCGGGATCGGCGTTTGCGCAGTCGCGCAGCCGATTCCGACGATGAGCAACGCGATACCTCGGACGAGCAATTTCTTATTCATTGGCTTTCGACTTCGACCTCTATGTTCCATTCAAAAATCAGTGAATTACCTTTGCGGCCTGTCTGTGCATGCTGTGTCAGTGAATCGGGATTGATCGCCAGTATGCTCCTATCCGCTTCAGTGGGCGGGAAGGTGGGCTCACCAGCCGCTTACGCCGAGGACGCTGGCGTGCTCAGCACCATCATGGGTGCAGGCGGTGCGTTGGCTCAAGTCACCGAGACCCCATATAGGTCCTGAGCGCTGTATGCACGAGAAATGCACCATTGGACCCTTTTGGACGTTCGGTTCGACTCGGATGCCGGGCGGGTCTCGCAGATCAAGATGCCGGAACCTGTGGGGTGCGAATTCGCTAATCATAGCGTGAGCCGCCCTGCACGAGCAGTCTTGCGCTGCAGGGCGTCCCTGGTAACCTCCCTTGACGATGCGAGATCTGCTTCTCTTCGCGGTTCAACTGATCGTCACCATCGCCAGGCTCATGCGTCCCGGCGGTGTTCGCCCGGTCGTCGCCGAGTCCCTGCTCCTGAAGCATCAACTGATCATCAGCCACCGTTCCAGCCGACGCGCCCCCGCTCTGAGCACCATCGACCGATTCATACTCGGATGGACGACCTTATTCGTCAGCCCCCGACGAGTCGCCAAGGTCGCAGCGATTCTCAAGCCGGCGACGTTGTTACGATTCCACAAGGCACTGGTCGATAGAAAGTATCGCCGCCTGTTTTCTTCCGCAGGGGCGCGAGCCAAACCCGGCCCGAAGGGTCCCTCGGAGGAGCTCATCACCGCGATCATCGAAATGAAGCGTCGTAACCCCAGATTCGGCTATCAGCGCATTGCCCAGCAGGTCGCTTACGCCTTCGGCGTCGAGATCGATAGAGACGTCGTACGCCGCGTGCTTGCGAAGCACTTTCCTTCCGGACACCCAGATCCCTCCGGTCCCTCCTGGCTGACCTTCTTTGCGCACACCAAGGACAGCCTCTGGAGCGTGGACCTGTTTCGATGCGAGTCGATCTTGCTTCGCAGCCACTGGGTTCTCGTGGTGATCGACGTATTCACCCGTCGAATCGTCGGATTCGGCATCGGCGGCAACTACGTCGATGGCGCATCGGTATGTCGCATGTTTAATCAGGCCGTTGCCGGCAAGACGCTGCCTAAGCGGATCAGCACCGACCACGATCCTCTGTTCCGTTTCCATCGGTGGCTCGCTAATCTGCGGATCCTCGAGGTCGACGAAATCAAATCGGTGCCGTACGCACCGATGTCGCATCCCTTCGTCGAGCGACTGATCGGGACGATCCGGCGCGAGTACCTAGACCGCACATTCTTCTGGAATTCGATCGATCTTCAACGGAAGCTCGAAAACTTCCGAAGTTATTACAACAGCGCTCGTGTTCACCGCGCGCTCAACGGCACCACTCCCGCCAATCGTGCCGGAAACTCATTACCGTCCACAGGAAACCTTGCGGACTATGCCTGGAGTCGGCATTGCCGCGGGCTATTCGAGACTCCCGTCGCGGCATAATTCGAAATTCGCCTCCCACAGGATCAGACCCCGAAAAGCGGCAGAAACCAATTAAGAATCAATCGCTGCTGGACAGAGTGATCAGGCACGTTCCTCGAACTCATAACCCGAAGATCAAGCCGCCGTCGCTTCATAGCGTTGGCCCTTCCCGAGTTCGCGCTGCCCGATGATGATGATTGCGCAGCGCGCCGGCCGTGATCTCCCGATCGGATCTGGGAGGCGGCATCCGCTCGACAAATCGCCTGACTTCGGCCGCGAGTTCCTTCTGCCCTTGAGCGGCCAAGATCTCGCCAACCTCCCACCACCCCCGCTCCACCTGCTTCCGGGTCTCGATGAGAGTCTCCTTACCCGGCTCAGCTCGGAGTCGCCCTATCCGGAGTTCCCGGTCGACTTCCTCCACCCGCGCCCGGACCCGCCAGGATTCGCCTCGTTGCTCGGCTCGATAGATACCATCGAGCTTGGGTGATCGGTTCTGCCCCCGCACTGCCCGCTCAGTCGCCCGCTGGCTGTCGGTGTGCCGCAATGGGCGAACTGCGTTCCACAACCGCGAATTGGCAGACGACTCCTCGATGCGCCGTCGGTGGCACTGGCGGTGGCTGGGAATGCGATCAGCTCCTTCCGTTGCCCGCCTGCCCCGGCTGGAAATCAGCTCCTTCGGGAGTCTAATCCATGCACATCTCAACCTCCGCGCGCGCACGCGTGCTGGGAATCCAGGCGCCTTCCGCAATCGATACCGGAGCCCGAGTCCGAAACACCCAAGCCGAGCCTGCAAAGGTGGTACGGTGGGCTCAAATGGGGGGTCAACGCGACGCCGGTCTCGTCCGAGCAGTCGGGCCTTTGGGCTTGGCGGCCGCCACCATCAGCATGATGATCGGCGCCGGCATTTTCGCGGTACCGAGCCTGCTCGCCGCGTCCCTCGGACCCTATGCGCCCCTGGCATTCGTCGCCTGTGCGGTGGGGATGGGCGCGGTCGCGATCTGCTGTGCCGAGGGCGGCAGCCGCGTGCCGACGAGCGGTGGGATCTACGGCTATGTTGAAGTGGCGCTGGGTCCTCTTCCGGGGTATGTGGCGGGCACGCTCCTCTGGGTCGGCGACATCCTCGCCATGGCCAGCGTCGCTGCGGCCCTCGCCGACGTCGCGGCGAGCCTGCTGCCCACAACTCTCGTTACTGTAGTTCGCACGGCCGTCATCGTCGGTGTCATTGGAGCCGTCGCCGCCGTGAATGTGGGCGGCGTGAGGCGCGGCGCATGGCTCGTCACCGCCGCAACGGCTCTGAAACTCTTGCCGCTCGTCGTTTTCGTCGTGGTGGGCGCTGCGGCCGTCCATGGAGCGAACTTCTCGGCTCCGCACGGCTGGAAACCCGAGGGACTCGGGCGCGCGATCATCCTCGCGGCCTTCGCGCTCACCGGCATGGAGACCTCCCTCTGCGCAAGCGGCGAGGTCGCCCGGCCATCCCGGACGATTCCGCTCGCGCTCGCGATCGCGATCGCGTCGGTGACGCTCCTGTACGTCGCCATTCAGTTCATCGCGCAGGGGGTCCTCGGCTCCGCTCTGACTCATTCGGTGGCGCCGCTCGCGGATACGATGGCGCGTCTCGGTCCGGGATTTCGCATCCTGATGCTCGCCGGAACGGCATTCGCCATGCTCGGCATGATCGCCGGCGACATTCTCGGCACACCGCGCATGCTGTTCGCATTCGCCCGCGACGGCCTGCTCCCGCGCGTGCTCGGCCGCGTTCATCCGCGGACCCACACCCCGTACGTCGCGATCCTCTCGTACGCAGCGCTCGCGATGATCCTCGCGCTCACCGGATCGTTCGCCGAGCTCGCCGTGCTCGCGACGCTGGCGACCGCCGTACTGTACATCGGCGGATGCATCGCAACCTGGCTGCTGGCGCGCCGCGGCGAGGCGCTCGCCGGTGCGCCGCTCAACTTCCGCTGGCTCGGAGCGGCAGCAGCGATCGGGGTGGGAAGCATGCTTGTGCTCATCGCACTGGGTTCGCGCATCGAGGTCATGGGGCTGGCGGCGCTGATCGCGGTCAGCTCGCTGGTCTATCTCGTGCAGACGCGGATCGCCGTAGCAACCAACCCGACGTGAATCCGCCGCCAACACCGCCCGGCCGTAATCGTGCCCGCCGGGATAGCCTCTACGATAGCTACCGCTGTTTGTTAGAGCAGCGACGCTATCCCTAGCGAGTCCGCGCCCGCAGTTGGAGGCGCCGCTCGATGGTCCGAGACGCTGGAGCGGGTCGACGGCTGACCGGTCTGTAAATTCGTAAGCGTGACGCAGATACCGTCTTGACAGAGGCTCGTTGAGAGTCACGAAGGGGCGGATCAGCCCGGGTACTACTTCCTTCTCACGACAAGATTCGAGACCCTCTCGACCACGAGGAGTCTCTTTGGCCAGCTTTGTCGGTGCACGTAGAACCGACCTGCCAATGTCACAGTGATAATTTTGTCCTTCGTCCCTGGGGCTCCTATAAAAAATATCGCTCTGCGTAAGCGATGGGCCATCGAGCTTTTTGCCGCTGCTTTGGAGTACTCAATGCCTAAACCTACGGACGGGCACGCACTGTGCCGCAACTCTTGCGCGCCTTCGTGAGATGCCGAGCGATTGCTTACCTCGTCGGACCGCGCGCGAGTGAGGTTCGTGCTGCGCTGTGACTGCGCAAAAACCGCTTGTGCCCGATGGACTCAAGAGGCAGCGGGGAGCTCGCAGTGATCGTCGGATCGATCTTTTAAACTTTCAGTCCTTGAGAGTTGCTATTGTGAGCCGGGTCCATCCACTTGCCGCGCCACCATGCCCCGAGGTAGGCCGCCGCAGCGAGGTACAGGGATGAGTCCTCAGGATCCCTATCCGAGGCGGTGAGACACGCCATGGTGTATTTTGCCAGATAAGCTTCCTCGGCCGGTCGGCAGAACCGCTCGAGCGGCCAGGACTGGGCCAAATGAGCCTTGCCGCCATGAACCTTTTATGGTACATGCCTTAATGAAGGTTCGCGATGATCCAGCATGACGAAGATGGTTCGCGGAAGATTCCACTGGTCTTCTACCGCAGTTCGGCGCGTGCCGAGCCGGTACTGGATTGGCTGAAGGCGCTGCCGAAGGACGAGCGGAAGGAAGTCGGCCGGGATCTGATGCGCGCACAATGGCGCGGCCGGTCGGTATGCCGCTGTGCCGTGCGTTGGGTCGGGGGCTTTGGGAGGTGCGCAGCAGTTTGCATAGCAATCGCATCGCGCGCGTCCTGTTCTGCTTGCATGACGGCGAGATGGTCGCCCTGCACGGATTCATCAAGAAGACGCAGAAGACCCCCGCCGCGGATTTGGAGTTGGCGAAGAAACGAATGAAGGAGGTGACAGGAGCATGAGCAAGAGGAAGAACCCGCATATCGGCAGCCGCCTTGACGACTTTCTCAAGGCGGAAGGCATGTTCGAGGAACTTCAGGTCGAGGCGATCAAGGAAGTCGTCGCATGGCAGCTTGGCGAGGCGATGAAGAAACGCAAAGTTTCGAAGGCCGGCCTGGCCAAGCTTTTGCATACCAGCCGGACGCAGGTCAATCGCCTCCTCGATCCCCACAGCGACGTCACGCTGTCGAGCCTCCAGCGCGCGGCAGCGCTCGTCGGGCGGCAGGTCCGACTGGAACTCGTGTAGCGCGCGTACCGTCGGAAGCGAGGCCGATCGCCATGGACCTCACTGCGTCCGGCCGCTCACGCCGACTCTATAACGGCGGTCAGCTTCTCCCTCATGGCACTCGGGATGAATCGCAGGTAAGCCTTTTCGATCATCGCGAGCGAGGTACCTGTCTGCGCCGCGACGGTGAGCGGATCGATGCCGTGAACCTGCAGAAGCTCGCTGATCCGGGCATGCCGGAAGCTATACGCGGTCGCGGCGCTCGGGATGCGGTCTCTGCCGCGTGCCTCCTGGTTCACCTTGTCCGCCGCTGCCCGGAATTGCTTCGCCCACACATGCCGGCGCCACATCTGCTCCCCGTCCTCGGTGAAGATGGGCGCTCTGGGGAGCTTGTCACGGGTCTGCCCCTCGACCGTTCCGCGCACCACCTGGCGGATCGCCGACGCCCCTAACTGCGCGAACCAGCTCTCCGCCTCGCGCTTCGCGCCGTCGTAATCATCCGGTCCAACCGTCTCGAGCGCCCGGTAGGTTCTCTTGAAGCGCGCGACCCACGTGTCAGGATCGCGGCGAAAACCGAGATAACACCCCTTGCCGGGACGATGCCAGTGCGGTTCGCGCCGCACGACAAGCCGCTCGCGCTCTCGTTTACGCGACAGATCTGGCATGGCAATGGCCTCGCTATCGAGTCGTCACGTATTCCAAGGACATGGGACACTTTTGCCTCGAACGGATTAACGACGCATTCCACGCGCCCCGCCTCGTGATCGAAGAAGCCCAGATCGTACTGCAGAAAGCTCACCAGCTAAATCTTCTCCTCGATCTCGCGGATGCCGACCTGCTGCCCGGCGAAGACGGGGCTGAGGCTGATCTTGCGCTTGCCGATGCAGATGCGCCCGCAATGGGTCACGGTGATGGTGCGGGCATCTGGAGTACCTGGTCGTCGCTCGCCCGCAAAAGCTGCAATTTCCGCGTTCCTCTTCCGTAGCAGACTGTTGCACGCCGGTTACCGAAGACTGGGTCTGACATCAATAAAGTTGGTGACCACTATGAAGTTAGCAATCGCGGTCACAGGATCGATACCTTTCCCAAAATCCCGCGCTCTCGCATCAAAGATCAGAAGGTAGCCAAGAGATTTCTGGAGGTTCTTAATGTAATGAAGGACCTGATCCGAACCACAGCGGGCTCGATCCCGTTGCGACGCTACCGGCCAGGTGCCGCCAATCGGAACTCCATCCGTGGGCCCGGGGAGCGGCCGTTCGCTGCCGCCAAGGAATGCCGAGCGGAAAGCTCTTGCACCTTCCCCTACGTCAGGGCTTACAGTGATCCGCGTGGACAGCCCGGACACTTTTTCCGTCCTCACTGCAGCCGAATGCGCAGCGCGTACCGGACTTACCGCGCGCGCCCTGCGACTGTATGAAGAACACGGTCTGATCTGTCCCCGGCGCATGGCCAGGAGGAACTCATCCGCCTCAACGCGATCACGCTACTCAAGACTGCTGGCCTCAGTCTGGCCCAGATCGGCAGCATCTTGGGTTCTGGTTCGCATGGGCCAGATCTGCAGCAAATGCTCGCAATTCAGCTCGAGAACTGGCGGGCGCGTCGCGCTGACGCAGAGCGTGGTCAACGCATCGTCGAAGCCGCACTTGCTCGCCTGAACACAGGCGAATCGCTCACAGCAGGTGACCTGTGCAACCTGATTCGGAATCTTGAGACGAGCCAGCAGCAAGAGTCCTCTGCAGCTGAAGCTGCAAAACTGGATCCCCTTGGCAGTGACGTAGCTGTCCTGGACAGCTACACGGGTGATTACCGACTCAACGCATGGAACGTGGTAACCGTGACCTGCGACGGCACCAAGCTCTTCCTGCAACCGCCTGCCCATGCGCCGGTAGAACTTCGTCGGACAAGCGACAAGGATTTCGAGATGCTCGATGACATTGGACAATCTGTGAGCTTCGAGCGCACTCCCGATGGCGGCGTGCCATCGCTGCGCTTGCGCATGAGCGGTGGAGACCTCCCGGCAGAGCGGGTGGACAGTGCAGCGGCCGAGGAAATCCGGGCACGGCTGGCGGCGCGAATTCGGGAACAAAAGCCTCTTGAGGGCAGCGCGGTCGCCGTGCGGCGCCTGGTGGACGGTCTACACACCGGCCAGCTCAATTACGATGAGATGACGCCCGTTCTCGGGCGCATCGCGCGACAGCAGATGCGTCGCCTTCACACACAGACTGCCTTCCTCGGCGCCGTCCAATCAATTGAGTTTCTGGGGGTCGGCAACCAAGGTTGGGATGTCTACGACGTGCAGCACAAACGGGGAAGGTCTCGTGTGCGGATCGTCCTCCGCTCCGACGGGCTCATCAGCGGAGCACTGATCGTCGTAAAAGGCGCTCCCGTATCGCTGGGCCCCTAGAGTGATTTGATCTGCGAGAAACCATGATGGCCCCCTCACGGCGCATCTCTGTCGAAGAATTCTTCCGCAAGCCCGAGCGGACTGCTGTCCAGATCTCTCCAGATGGAAGCCATCTCGGCTGGCTCGCCCCGTGGGAACGGCGCCTGAATGTCCACGTGCGAGATCTGTCGAGCGGTCAAGAGCAGCGCGTCACCCACGCTACGGCCCGCGATGTCCTGGGGTGGTTTTGGGCGGACAACGAGCGGCTGGTCTATGTTCAGGACTCCGGTGGGGACGAGAACTACCGCCTTTACGCGGTTAAGGCCGACGGCACGGGAGCGATCGATCTCACCCCCTTCGAGGGCATAAAGTGTGGGCTCGTGGACGACCTGCCGGACGAGCCGAAGCAGATTCTGTTCCAGATGAACCGGCGGGACCCGCGGGTTTTCGATGCCTACCGCGCGAACGTCGCAACCGGCGAGATCGAGCTTGTCGCACAGAACCCAGGCAACGTCCAGGCCTGGGTAAGTGACTGGTCCGGCCGCATCCGGGCTGCTGTGGCCAGCGACGGGGTCTCGACGAGTCTCCTGTACCGAGAGACCGAGAGCACTCCCTGGCGAGCGGTTGTGACACATGATTTTCGGGAGACGCTGCATCCGCTCCGCTTCACTTACGACGACTGCCGTCTCTTCGTGACCTCCAACGTCGGCCGCGACAGGCTCGCGATCTTCGAGTACGACCCAAAGACTTCCGAGTATGGGAGGTTGATCTTCGAGCACCCCGAGGTGGACGTAAGGAACGTCGACAGTGCGCGGCGGCGGCGGGTCCTGACCGCAGCTGCGTACGAAACGGACAGGCCGGAGTGGCACTTTCTCGACGAGGATCGCCGCGCCCAACAGCAATACCTTGACGCGGAACTTCCCGGCCGCACAAACCGGCTGGTCTCGCACTCGAGCGACGAGACGCGCTGGGTTATCCACTCCAGCAGCGACCGTGCGCGGGGCAACTATCACCTGCTTACTTGGCCGGACCACGGCGCACGGCGGGAGCTGATGCCACTCTTCGACACGAGCCCTTGGCTACGCGAGGATGAACTCGCGCAAATGCAGCCGATCTCATATACGAGCCGTGATGGTCTCACGATCCACGGCTACCTGACCTTGCCAGTGGGCGTCGAACCGAAGAACCTGCCGCTCCTGCTCCACCCGCACGGGGGGCCATGGTATCGTGACTCATGGGGCTTCAACCCGGAGCTCCAGTTTCTCGCCAACCGCGGTGTGGCCGTGCTGCAGGTAAATTTCCGCGGATCGACGGGCTACGGAAAAGCGTTCTGGGAGGCGAGCTTCGGCGAATGGGGTCTCGCCATGCAAGACGACCTCACCGATGCGGTGCGCTGGGCGGTCGATCGGGGAATCGCCGATCCCGCCCGTGTCGGAATTTACGGCGGCAGCTATGGTGGCTACGCGACGCTTGCCGGAATTGAGAAGGAGCCGGAGCTCTTCGCTTGCGCCGTGAGCTACTGCGGGGTATTCAACCTCTTCACGTTTCTAGATGGGATCCCGCCGTACTGGGAGCCCATGCGTGCCATGTTTCACACGATGATTGGCGATCCTGAGCGCGATGCCGAGCGCTTGAAGGCGACCTCGCCTCTCTTTCACGTGGACCGCATCCGCTGCCCATTGCTTATCGCGCAGGGCGCCAACGACCCGCGCGCGCGCAAGGGTCAGTCGGACGAGATCGTCACAGCGCTGCGCGGGCGGGGAGTGGACGTTGAGTACCTGGTCAAGGACAACGAGGGGCACGGATTCAGCAACGAGGAGAACCAGTTCGACTTCTACCGCGCGATGGAGCGGTTCCTCACGAAGCACCTCGGGCTTTGCGGCTAAGAAGAGCGCACGACGACGCCTGCGTACCCCAACAAACGCAAAGCCCGTAATACAATCCGAATGATCCATCCAAGCCTGTTGCGGCAGCAAGGTCACGGGCTTTCAGTACGATAATGCCCGGCAGGAAGCTCTTCGACGCCAGCTGATCCCGAACAGCGTGGGAGCCCCCGGCCTGCAAAGGAGTATCGAGCGAGCGTGCGAGGGCGCCCGCGGCGCAGCGCACCGCCGATTCATCACGTCTGCTCGATGAGCGCACTGACCTGACTCGCCGCATGAGGTCAATCGCTCGTCAGACACCAGCCCTCGCCCGGCAGCCAACATTTCTCATCGGGCACCGACTTGCCCCGAATCAGGTGGGTAACCGAGCTTCCGTCGTCCCTTTCAAACGCCGCCGCGAGCGCTGCTTCGGCCGCTTCTGTCCGCACGCCCTCCGCGGGGATGATGGCCATCGGCAAGAGCTTGCGCGCATCGAATGTACCCTTGGTCCGCCGGATGAGAAAGTACGCCCCCGTTCGCATCGCCTTCCTCGGATCGAACCATGCTTTTTTGAATGATGCCGATGCCGCTCCCCCAGGCGGTGCGGGGCCGGCTGATGGCATATTCTCGTCTGTCGATAGGGGCAAGAGCAGCCGCCCACCCTCGGCAAGGTTGTCGAGCCACGCGTCCGCGGGGTGCGTGACACCGGCGTTGACGTAGATGACATTCGCGGTACCGAAATGAGCGCTCGCGCCGTTTCCCTCCAGCAGACGTGTGTTCGAAATTCCAGCGAGGCAGCTGCGGGCGCGCGCAGCGAGCTCCGGATTGCACTCGATGGCAGTCACGGTGCCGTTCGGCCCAGCAAGAACGGACATGATTGCCGAGTAGTAGCCGGTACCGGCGCCGACGTGCACGACATGTTCACCCTCCTTGATCCCAGCGGCTTTGAGCAGCATCGCATGCAATGAGGGTTGCCCGTTATTGATATTGCGCTCCGGGACAAGGCCCATGGCTCGATCGATGTATACGTACACGGGATCCGCCTCTGGGGTCGGCGAGTATAGGCCCGGTGCGCGAAGCATCTGCCAAGGACCCGGGCCAAGGAAGTCCTCGCGCCGTACCTCGGCGAATGCCGCGCCAATTCGCGGGTCGACGACATCCGCTAGGCACATCGTCTGCTTGGCGTAAGCTTGGCGCACGATGGCGAGCGCCACCTCGCGGTCCACGGAAGTCTCCATGATCTTCTCCTCAGTCTGGCAGTGAATTGGGCCGGCGTCGCTTGGCGCCGCTTCACCGGATTAGGCGCAGGTTCGGCGTCCTTGCGGACAGTCTGCGAGGATTTTTCAGCCACGTGTCCGCGCTCGCGCGCCATGAGCGCATATATCAGTGATGAGGCCCACCGAGTTTCTGATGTTCGACCCGCAAGCGCTCCTCAAGGCCAGGAGAGCACCCGAGGGATCCGACATCGAATCCGGAGCGCAAACTGGCAGTCATGCAGGAACTAGCGCGCATCGATCAGCTCTTCGCCGACGATCTGCGCGCCCGCGAAGTCATCGAGGGTCTCTTCGAGGGGTGCTCGCCCGAGCAGATTTGCGCGAGGTATAACATGTCCAAGGCCGAATACGACTCTACTCGCAAGCGCATGAGGCGCGCCCTGCTGCGGGAAGGGCTGAGGAACTTAGATGAGTGGTAACACGCCGGAACTCGGCTTCGAGCGGCTGCTGCTGATTCTTGAGCAGGAGCTCATCGACGCGACGGACGACGAAATTTTGCAGGCGGCTCGGGAGCTCGGTATGAATCCCGGCATGAGAGGCTCATCCGCCTTCTTTGGCGTGACAACCCCGACGCTGCGGCAGTTTGCCCCGGAAGGCACCGAGGCGTGGCCCGACGCCGAGTCTCCGTGCCAGCGGTCAAAGGATGACTTCCAGCAGTGACTGGCCGGAGGTTCAGCGCTCAGCTTCCCTCAGACCGCATGTCTAATGAGTAAAATTGACCATTTGCCGCACGTCGCCGCTTTCCCAGTCCAGCAGTTCGAAAGGCCGCTTCTGTCCAGGAACCTACTTCGCAACCGCGAGCGTCATGGACTTGAAGTCGATCGTCCATCGGGCGTCCTGGCTAAGTAAATCCTCGCCAATCACCCCGTCGCTGGTCGAGCTTGCGCGTGAATTGACGATCACGTTCTTCAGTACGATTCGTCGTTCTCCGATGATGAACGGCGCCTCCGGCAGGCGGCGAGCCCGGCGCTCGGTCACGACTCCACCCGCGCTCCCTACGTGCCATACGTATTGCTCGGCGTGCGCAAAAAGCGCCGGTGCGTCCTGAGTTGCATTACGAGTGAAGTAGGTGCGGTCCGAACCGGTATCCAGTTTCATGCGCAATGGATTGCCCGCTCCTGGCACGCGCACGAGAAGCAGCGGTTCAAGGCCGGAGAGCAACATGTTGGGGCGCGCCCTAGCTTCATTCGCAGTCTTGCCGCGTGAGATATCGTATAGCAATCTAGGTGAGCCGGAGTTCACGAACTCGAGTCGGCCGAGAGCCATCAAGACTGGCAAGCCGATGAAGGCGCTGATCCGGTAGCTGGGCGGGAGGCTCAATTCCGAATCGGGCAGCACAATG
The DNA here is from genome assembly GCA_050739095.1 of Steroidobacteraceae bacterium. Lineage (GTDB taxonomy): Bacteria > Pseudomonadota > Gammaproteobacteria > Steroidobacterales > Steroidobacteraceae > 13-2-20CM-66-19. The sequence continues at coordinate 71,441 of JBOIAR010000004.1, forward strand.
AACACGACATTCTCGAATATCGCGTTGCCGATCTGTAGCCGCCTAGCGATACCGAGCCGCACTGCCACCGTGCGCTCGGTCGCACTACCGACACTGGCCGACTGACCCAACGTCTGAATTCCGACGCGTTTCGCAACGGATGCGCTGATGGCCGACATGTTCGCACCCGTATCGACCATTGCCCCCAACCTGTGGCCGTCTATTCTGACTGGCACACGGATCATGCCGCCCTTCTCGTCCGTGATCGGTAGTGAACCGGGCGTCTCGCGCACCACTCGCATGGGCTTCACCCCCGTGAGCTCGTGAGCGAACGCCATGGACTGCTGGTAACCGAGATCAACCGATTTGGGGGACAGCTTGGAGGCGGCGCGAATAGCAGAATACCGAGCGTGATAGCGCTGGTCGCGAATATAAACGTCGGAGAGCGCGAGATATGCGGTGGCACGCACGATGCGGCTTGCGGTCGAGCGGGTGACCGGTAGCAGCATCGCAATAGCCTCGGCATCCTCATGATGCAGCGCCAGCAGAGCGCCGGCGGCCAAGCTCCTTTGCTGTGCTGTTGGGCCTGATTTGGACAGCGCTGCGAGCGCCGTGACGTTATTCGCTTTGACAGCTGCAACAACCGAGTCGGGAGCCGCGCTGGCGCTAGCGCCAAGCAGGCAGAGACCAAGGAGGGCGGCGGAAGTCAATATCGCGCCATTCTGGCGATGCAAGCGCATGCACAATCCCCCTATTCAGAAGTCGCTATGAACTCTATCAATGTTTTCTCCTTCCAACCGGGGCGTCGCTGCCTGCCAGCGTAGCTTGGCAGAAATCCCTGACGCAATCCTGACGCTGCCGGCAGCGCCGCGCCCCGGTACCGAATGACTGCTCTTCATTCAATACCCGCCGCCGGACCCCATGTCACTCGAGGACCGCTTGGGGTCGATAAGCGACGGTGGGCAGCCTGCGACCATTGGGGCGTGGGGCTGCGAAGGGATACTACGCCAGCTGTTCAATGCGAAGTCGCGCGGTAGCCGCGATAGTGGGTGCTATGCGCGGCCCATGTTGATTAGGGCCTTTCGCGAAATCGGTCCGTAGCGGCGATGATCGCGCTTGTGAGGTTTGCACCACCTTCGTGTCCGATGGCGTCAACGAGGATGAGCTCGCATCCGGGCCAGGCGGCGGCGAGTTGCCATGGCGTTCCGGAGAGATTGGTGAGATCCAAGCGGCCCTGGATGATCACACCGGGAATGTTCGCGAGCCGCGACGCACCGCGCAGCAGTTGATCTTCCTCCAGCCAAGAGCCATTGGACCAATAGTGGGTGACAAGTCGGGCGAACGCCATCCGAAAGGTGGGACTGTCGTAACGTGGATCGGGGGCAGAAGCGGTGGGCAGCATGGCGATCTCCCAATCGCACCAGGCTCTCGCCGCCCGCTCGCGCACCTGCGGGTCGAGATCAAAGCAACTCCGGCTCGCCGCAGTAGCGCAGGATTTGAGCGCGCGCCGCATCGCGCAGGCGTAGCGCCGCCGCGAAGGCGTCGCCGTCTTCGAACGCGGACAGAGGGCCGCCCACGACCGCCGACACTTCCATGCGACGCGGCAGCCACTGGCCATCGCGCAGCAACGAGCGTGTGCCCCGTAAGGCGATCGGAAGGATCGATACACCGGCGTCCACCGCGACGCGAAAAGCTCCGAGATGGAACGGGCGCAGGCCGCTCTCGCGCGTGAAGGTGCCCTCCGGAAAGACCACCAGCGAGCGGCCTTGCGCCAAGGCAGCCTTGAGCTGCTGCAGGTCCGCTACGCTGCGCAGCGGGCTCGAGCGATCTATGAATGTCGTCCCGAGCCGGCGCAGATAGGCGTGCAGGAGGGGTAGATTCTGCCACGCGAAGTCGGCTACGAAGCTATGGGTGGCCGGCAGCAGTGCCACGACGAACAAGCTGTCGACGTAGCTGCAGTGATTGACCACGACCACATGCGGCGCCGAGAGGTCGATGTCAGCCTGCTGGATCACTGAAAAGGAAATGCCGCACACACGCGTGATCGCGCGCAGAGCGCGGCGGCTCAGGCGCCAGGTGCGATCCGAGTTCAGGAACAGAGCCGTGCATATCACCGGCACGGCGATTGCGAGAAACGCTGCCCACGCGTACACGCCGTAACCGACACGCCCCGCAGTCCGTGTCGTCGTGCGCAGCGCGGGCCGGATGCTCTCCAGACCGAGCCGCCAGAGTTGACGCGCGGCACCGGCGCGCGGACGTCCCAAGGAGCCGTCTTCGTAAGCGGACCGGGTTGCGGCACGGCGCAGCTTGCCGCTGGAGGTCTTGAGCACGGTATGCGGCGTGGCGAGCAGCACCTCCTCCGCAGGCTCGCCTGTGCAACCGACCACGCACTCGTTGATGGATCGGGTCAGCTGCGAACGCGCCGTGGCATCGAGTTCTCGCGTCTCGGCGACGATCACCAGCTTCTCGGTGGCTGTGGACGGCGCGATGGAGCCGAAGGCTACGACGCAGCCTTTGCGCACGCCCTCGAGCTCGGCCACGCTGCGCTCGATCTCCTCCGGGTAGATGTGGCGACCACGGCGGATGATGATGTCCTTCGCCCGCCCGGTTAGGTAGATCTCCCCGTTGGCCATGTAGGCCCGATCACCCGTATTGCGCCAGATGCCGTGGACCAGCTCCGTAGTGGCCGCTGCGTTGCGATAGTAGCTGTCCGTCGCCGACGGGCCGGCAAACTGCACAGCGCCTTCGACGCGCTCGGGTACCTCCGAGCCGGCGGCATCGATGACGCGCACCTGATAGCCGGGCAACGGCCGGCCGCTCGAAACGAAGTGCAGCGCAGTCGGCGATGCGACCGAGACCGGGACGGCAAGGCCTGCCGACATCAATTGGGCGCGGTCCACGCAGTCGACGATTGGGCCGCGGCCTGGTGGCGGAAACGCCAGGCCGACGGCAGCCTCAGCTAGGCCATAGGCGGGCGACATTGCCTCGGCCCGAAAACCATGACGCGCGAAGCGACTTTGAAACCGCTCGAGGGTATCGGGCAATACCGGCTCGGCCGCGTTGAAGGCCATCCTCCAGGAAGACAGGTCCAGCCCCTCGATGTCCACTTCCGAGACACGACGCGCGCAGAGCTCATAGGCGAAGTTTGGGCCTCCCGACAAGGTACCCCCGTAATTCTGGATCGCGCGCAACCAGCGATGGGGTCGGGTTAAGAACGCCGTCGGTGGCATGATCACCAGCGGGCAGCCAAAATACAGTGCCCCGAGCCAGGCGCCGATCAGACCCATGTCATGATAGAGAGGCAGCCAACTGACGAATACGTCCGATTCGGTCGCTCCGATCCGGCTACGCATCGCGCGGATGTTCGCGAGCACGTGACGGTGCTTCAGCACGACGCCTTTGGGAGCGCCAGTGCTGCCCGAGGTATATTGCAGAAGAGCGATCGAGTCGCCGCTCACAGCCGAACGCGGGGTGGCTGCGCCGACCGATGCCCGCGGCTGCTGCATCAGCTCGCGCACCGAAAGCACATGCCGGAGACTGCTGACGCGCGCTCGTAGCAGCCGCGCGACGGTCTTGGCTTCGTCAACTGTAATGAGTGCCCCGACGCCCGCGCTATTGAGCAGCGTGTCATGGCGGTGCACGTGCTCCTCGAGTTGTGCGGCCATCGGAGGATAGATAGGAACGGGAATGGCCCCAGTCATCAATACGCCGAAGAAAGCGAAGAAGTAATCGAGACCGGTTGGCAGCATGAGCGCAACCGTGGAGCCCGGGTCGATGCCCAAGCGCTGCAGTCCGAGCGCCGTGCGCTCGGCACCATCGTGAAGCGCTTGAAAGCTCAATACCGTGGACTGTGCTTCTTCCAGCAGGATCAAGTGTGTCGCGGCCGGCTGCCGCTTCACGCGCCAGGCCAACACATCCTGCAGCGTCGCGGCTTCGGACGGCGCGCCGGACGCTGCACTCGTTTGCGGTTGGCGATGTGCCACAGGGGCCGCGGGTCTGGCTCGCTCGGCTGCCGGCGTGGCGGCCGCGGTCCTTGAAACCGCTCGGAGCAAATCAGAGACCGTCTGCGCGGTCGCGAGCGTGGTATCCGGCAAATGGACGCCGAAGCGCTGCTCGAGTCGCAGCAGCAGCTCCACGCGCGCCAGGCTGTCGAAGCCCAGATCGTTCTCCAGGCTACTGCCCAGGGCGACGAGGTCGGCCGCAGGCTCGCTGCGATGCAGTTCGACATAGAGCCGCCTGACCACCTCGAGCAAAGCCTCGCCCGATACCGCCCTCGCCGCCCCACAGGACGCGGCATCCTCGGTCATGCCGGCATTTTCGCATTTTGCTCACCGCGCGCAATGCCCATTGGTCCGGATGTATCGTTCTGTAATTCTATGAATACCTGCGTCTGATCAGATCCGACTTCGACAGTGGTCCGATACATGAAGGCGATTTCCGAAGGTAAAACGGGGACTTGGTGCGCCGTGCGTGCAGAAGCCGGCCTCAAACCAGGCAGTGGCGCTGATCGTCTGGCAGACAGAACTGCCATCTCCCGATGGAATGTGGGTGGCCAGTGCAGACACGGTGCAGAACGGCGACTTCGGATCCGCATGACTGCGTTTGTAGCGCTTAGTAGGCCACCAACCACCCGTTGACGCTTCGCCGCTTTCGGCCAGGAACGGAAGTTCCGGCGCGACTCCATGAACGACCACTCGCTTACAGGATGGTCCAGGTTACCCCTACCGTCAGAAGATCGGGATGCTCGCCGAGGGTGTCGAAGCGCTCGTACTCGCCGCGCACGGCCCAGGCACCGAACTTCCATTGCACTCCCGCACCGGCCGCGAATGTCGCCTCGCCACTGTCGAGAGTTCCACGAAAGGGCGTTGCACAAGTCGGGCACACGATCTCGGGGCAGAGATGGTCGGGCGGGCATACACCAGTATTGCCTGAGGCACTGAGTTGCGTCGTGAGGTGAGCGACTCCCGCCTTTAGGTAGAGGTTGATGACAGGCACGGGCAGGTATAGCACGGCGAAGGCGGCCTCACCTTTCTGTGAGATTCGGGCGTCCGTGACCGCGCCGAGTCCCAACCAGCTCGGGGAGACAGCGCCACTGCCCAGATTGAAGTAGTCGATCTCCGCCCCGAGCAAGTACAACCCACGGACACCGGCCATGATCTGGTAGGCGAAATCATTGCGGTCGAAACTGCCCAGTGAATCGGGGTAGGAAGCGATCAAGCTGGAATCACTCGCGCGGAGGCTTGCATGTCCTAGGCTGGCGCCGACATAGACATTGAGCAGATTGGTTGATGCGTGTGCGGGGACAGCCCACGGTCCGATCAGCAGCGCCGCGAGCACCGGTACGAGGCGGAAAAGGGATTTGCGCTTTGCCATGCTGAGATCCTCGTGCAGCCACTCATGACGAAGCCCGTGTCCGTTTGGGCCCGGGAGCGTGCACCGCACCTGCGGCGGTCCGTGCCGCCGTCTTCCGACGGCACCCGGCCATCGGACAACCAGCGGAAGGGGGCTGCCGACCCGCAACCGGTCATTCGCGGCGGTCATTGAGCCTGCTCTAAGTACGGAGGCGGAAGACTCACGACGCTGCTGACTCGGAACGAGCCAAATGGGAGGCATGTATGGTGGACTTGTCAATTGCAGAGGGCAAACCAATTCTGCATGTTCGGGGAACCGACAAGCTATGCGCGCTCCAAAGCTCCTTGGAGATCCCGTTGCAGCACGTATCGACCGCCAAGGCGGACCCAACTATTGCACGGGGCTGGTGTTGATCGCCCAGCGGACCTTCTCCTCGGCGGAGGAGTTCGCGTACGATTTGAAGAGCCTCAAGCGGGCGACGCTCATCGGGGAGACCACCGGCGGCGGAGCCCACGCCAGGGCTCCGCATCGCATCGACGATCACTTCTTCATCGAGGTCCCATTCGGAACCTTCATGAACCCCGTGACCAAACGCAACCGGGAAGGGACTGGCGTGGTGCCCGCCGTGAAAGTGCCGCCCGCTCAGGCGCTCGCTGTCGCCGAGAGGCTCGCGCGCCAGGCGAGGGCTCGCCGCGGCCCGCAGCGCTCCGGCGGCCGTTGACGGGCGGCCCCGCCGCGCAATCCCTGGCGAGCGTCTGCGCGACAGTTGCCGTATATTGGCCGGCCAAGCTCGCCAGGGAAGCCATATGAACGAGCGATCCTCGCCCTTCTCCAGCCGTGATTTCCGCCTGCTGTTCGCGGGCAGCTCAATCTCGGCGATCGGCGATCAGTTCACGCTGGTGGCGCTGCCGTGGCTGGTGCTCGAGCTCACCGGCGACCCGGCGCAGCTCGGACTCGTTCTGGCGCTCATGGCCCTGCCGCGGGCAGCCTTCATGTTGATCGGCGGAGCGATGGTCGATCGCCTCTCGCCTCGGCGGGTGCTGTTGACGGCGCGGATCGCCAACGCGCTGCTGACGGGCGTTCTCGCGGCGCTGGTGCTTCTCGGCAGCATCGAGATGCCGGCGCTTTATGCGCTGGCGGTCGGCATCGGGCTCTCGACCGCCTTCGCCTATCCGGCCGGCGGCTCTCTTCTGCCGCAGCTCGTCGCGCCGCAACAGCTGCAGGCGGCCAACTCGAGCATGATGGGCATGCGGCAGATCAGCATGCTGATCGGACCGGCGCTCGCCGGCTGGCTCATCAAGGCGGGCTCCGGAGGTGCCGGCGATCTGCATGGCACCGGACTGGCCTTCGCCGTCGACGCGGCCAGCTTCCTGTTCTCCGTGACGTCGCTCTTGATGATCCGCATCGCGAGCGACCGCCAACCCCGGGCCCCGGCGGGCGGCGTACTGGCGAGCGTCCGGGAGGGCATCCGCGCCCACTGGCGCGATCCGCAGCTGCGAGCGCTCATTTCCTACATGGCGCTTGTCTCGATCCTGGTATCGGGACCTCTGCAGGTCGGCCTGCCGCTGCTCGCCAAGACTCGCATGGCGCAAGGCGCGGCGGCATTCGGCATCCTCATGACATCCTTCGGCGCCGGAATGCTGCTCGGCAGCTTCGCCTCGGTGATGGCCACCCGTTTCACGCGCGGCCGGCTCGGAATGCTGGTCCTCGGACTGGACGCCCTCAACGGGCTGGCGTTCGCGACGCTCAGCGGCACGCATTCCCTGCTAATCGCAGGCGGCCTGCTGATGCTCGTCGGCCTGTTCGGCGGCTTGGTGCAGATTGCGATAATCACCTGGCTGCAACGTCGGGTGCCGCAGGCGATGCTGGGCAGAACGATGAGTCTGGTGATGTTCACCTTCATGGGTCTGGCGCCGCTTTCGGCGGCGGTAGCGGGCGTGCTGCTCAAGGTGCTGTCGCTTACGGCTCTGTTCGTGATCGCCGGCCTCACCCTCACGGCCATTGCGTCGTTCTGCCTGACCCGCCCGAGCCTGCGCGCGATTCAACTGCGGACACCCGCTCCCGGGTGAATCGGAAATGATCCCCTCGGACGGAGGGATCATCCTGGTTCGAACGTGCCGCCAGCTACCGACTCCGCCTGGGCGCGATCGAAGATCTTGGAGTCGACTTTGAGGTACGCCAATCCCTCCTCGGGGACTACGAGCGCCTCCGCGACTCCCGGCACCTGGCGAAGTCGCGCGGAAAGGCGCTCCGCGTCGACCTCGGGCCCATCGCCCACTCGCACCACTCGCGTCGTGAGATGGCTCGGCCGGCGCATGGTGCCCGCGACGAGCAGCCACAGCACCGTCAGCGCGCAGGCGAGGATGAACACCCCGACAGCGCCGTCGGTCTGATTCACCCAGCCGCCGCCCACGCCGCCGACGAAGATGCCGAGAAATTGCGAGCTGGAGTAGATGCCCGTCGCCGTGCCCGTCGAGCCGGAGGGTGCCGTCTTCGTGACGAGCGATGGCAGGCTCGCCTCCATGATGTTGAAGCCGGCGAAGAACAGCGTGATGGCCGCAAGTAGAACGTAGGCATCGTGGCCGCCTACCGCGAGCATGAGCTGACTGAGCGCAAGTGCTCCGATCGCGCCGACGAGCACGGTCTTCATGCGCCGATGACGCTCGGCGACGATGATCGCCGGCACCATGATGGCCACCGAGGCCACCAGGACGGGCAGGTAGACGAGCCACTGGTCGCGACTGCTCGTCCCGAGCGTTCCATGCAGGAGTTCCGGCACGACCAAAAAGCTGGCGGTGAGCATGGCATGCAGCGCGAAGATGCCGAAGTCGAGGCGCAGGAGCTCCGGATTGCGCAGCATCGAGCCGAGCAGCGCCGGAACCGTCTCCGCATCGCGGTGAACGCGCAGCCGGCGGGGCCTGGGAACCGCGAAAGTCGTGATGGCGATGCCGACCAGCGCAAGGCCGGCCATCAACCAGAATATGCCAGCGACGCCAATCCAACCCGCGACTGCGGGTCCCGCCACGATGGCCACGAGGAACGAGAACCCGATCGTCATGCCTACCAGGGCCATCGCCTTTGTGCGGTTTTCCTCCGCCGTGAGATCCGCGACGAGCGCGAGGATCACCGAGCCGACGGCCCCAGCGCCCTGCAACACACGACCCCAGATGATCCCGTCGATCGACGTCGAGCTCGCGGCGACGGCGCTGCCGAGCCCGAAGAGTACGAGCCCGAAAACGATCATGGCCTTGCGTCCGATGCGGTCCGAGAGCAGGCCGAACGGCATCTGCAGCAGACCTTGACTGAGGCCGTAGATGCCGAGCGCGAGTCCGATCTTATAGGGAGTCGCCCCCGTGAGGTGTCGCGCGAAGGCTGCGAATACCGGGTAGATCATGAAAAGGCCCAGCATCCGTACGGCGAACACCGCCGCCAGCGACACGGCGGCACGAAGCTCTTGCTTTTGCATTCTCGAAAGCCCTTACGCTCGTTCCTCTGGCGAGAACGTGCCGGCGGAATCAACGCGCGGCTTCGAGCGCTGCAACCAGCTCATCGATATCCGCAATTAGCGGCTCGCCGTATGTCGCGCAGATCCTCACCCCTTCCGGATTCAGCTTCGCGCATGCTCAAGAGCGCTTGAGCGCACGCAGAACGTACTCGACCGCTTCCTGAGCCATGCGACGACTGATCCGCGCATGCCCGAAGAGCGCCCGGTAGTAAAAGGGGCCGGTTAGCATGTCGAGGATCAGCTCTACGTCAAAGCCCCCGCGGACCTCACCCCGAGCCACTGCCCGCGCGAGCGCCTTGCGCATCGATCGGCGGCGGGTCGTGAGAACTTCCTCGCGAATCGCCTCGCCGAGATCCGGGTCATTCGCCATGTCCGCGACCAAGCCGGGAAGCGCCTGACGCAGGGGCCCTGCAAACGCGCGTACCAGTGTCTCGACCACCGCATTGAGGTCCCCCCGCAGACCGCCGGTATCGGCGGCGGGAGTTGCCCCCATTTCGCTGACGACAGAGTAAGCCACCAGGTGTCGCTTGCTGGGCCAGCGTCGATAAATGCTGCTGCGGCCTCGTTTGATCCTCTGCGCGATAGCGGCGATGGTGACTGCGCGATATCCACCGCTTTTTAGAACCTCCAGTACCGCGGAGACGACTTCAGCGTCGATACGCTCGTCGCGCGGCCGCCCGAGATGAGGCGTCGGAAGCCGGACCGATTCCAGGAGGTTTGCCGACTGAATTGACCTAGTCCTCACCGTTGGCCGAACCGCGCCGTATGCATTGTGACAAAAACGGGAACCCGCAGCGCTGCGTACCTCTCGGATTGCCGGATCTGTCTTTACGATACAACAGGTCTCGTATATAGTTCAAGCTGAGCTTCGGGCCACAGGCTCGGAGCGATCGACCCCCGGGTGCACGTGCTCTTGTGCTTCTTGGTGATCAGGGCGCTCGCCGTCCGGCAAGATGTTTGATCGCCCCTGCCGATTAATTCCAACAGCTGACTCATCTCCTGCCCTGCATCGGGGAACAACTTTCGAGAGTTCAGCTCCTGAGGGTGTAGTACCGCCCCGAGAACCATTCAGGCAAACACGATAACGCTACCGATATGACCGTGGCGTTGACAATGTCTTCGAGCGCATGGGGAGCGGACACGATACCGAATCCCACCAGTGCGGCCGCAATGGCGCCGAGCAATAACGCAGGACCTGAGATGAAGCAATGCCGACGCGCGCAGCGACGCGCGTTGAGCACACAACCCGTTCCCATCCACGCGAATGCACCTGCCCAGAGGAATGCGGCCGAAGCGAGCGAAAGGCCGAGGAAGCTCGAGGAGATGCCACCGAGAATCGGCAACCCCCACCAGAGCATGAAGGCGAGGGGCTTCCTTGCCCAGTCTCTCGATTCATTGGCCGTTGACGATGCGATCATGGGTTCCTCCTCCGATCGAGGTTAGCCACAGCAGCCCGTGCCGGCATCTTCACCGGCACGCGCCAACTGAATTGGGGGACACGGCACTGAGCCATAGGAGCAGAACACGCAACAATCCCCGGGCTTCGGCTTCAGCATCGTGCCGCATGCCGTGCATTCGAAGTAGTAGATGCAGGCATCGGTCGGCATGGTTTGCGTGTGGCGTACGCCGCAGGATGGACAAGTCAGCTCGCAGCTCGTCAGGGGTGCGGCGGGTCGCTCCGTGGAGGTCATCGGGAGGCGCTCGTCCGGTGGGGATCGGCCAACATCGAGCGTACCTTGGCCGCGAAGACCCGCGCATCGAGGTACGGGAACCTCGGGTCGTGCGGGAGCCCGCCAAGCTGGTCCATCAGGAAGAACGGCTTCGGCGGTATCGCGCCATTCCACGCTGCCCCTGGCGAATAGATGAGCCAGGTATCCCAGGCATAGACCCAGCGCTCGCCGTTCCAGTATCCCAACACGTGTGACATCTGCCTGCCGAAGTCGCCCGTCGGATTCCAGTAGAGCTTGAGCGTTGATGATTTGAGCAGCGCCGCCGCGCCCGGAATGTTCTTCGCCTCACCGCCAATAACGGGCTCGAAGACCACGTATATCTTTACGTGCGCGTCCTTCGGCAGTTTCGAGACCAGATCGTCGCCCATGTCCGCCAGGCCGCGCAGGCATCCCGGACAGATGGGGTCCACGAGGAACATCAGCCGCACGTCGCCGCGAGCCCGGTTGAAGTCCTCGCGCAGCGGCTGATCGCCGGTATCGAGAAAGGCATAGCGGATGTTGGCGGTCGCGGCCGTACCCACGACGCGATCGCAGCCGGCGAGGAGCAGCATGCCGATGCTGGTGAGGACGGCGGGCAGGAGTTTCGACGACATTGACCGCTCCTTCACGAGAGAGAAGACCAGCGTGGCAGGTAGGAGGCCACATCGACGATCACGACAATCAGCACCCCGATCCATACCGCCACGCGTAAGCCCCTGCGGCTCCTCGCCGGACAGCTCGCGACTGCCGCGCCCGGCTGCCTGCGATAGGCGTACCAGCACGCGAGACCGGACAGCGCGAGCGTCGCCGCGACTACGTAGGGCTGCAGAACGGCCAGCCTCGCGAGCATCACCGCGCCCCCGACGCCGAGAAGCGCCACCGCCCAGGGCGCCACGCAACAGGCGCCAAATCCGAGCGCCAGGGCGCTCAAGCCCACTGCGCTCCCGGTGGCGCCCAGAGCTTTCGGCTTTTCACTCACCTCAAACCTCCCGAGCTCAATGCTCTCACCCCTGTTACGAGGGTCGGCTCACGTTAAACCCTGTAGTCGCTACAGACGCAAGCCGATTGGCGTGGCAATGGGCACGAGCGGTACGTGCTCGCCGTATTGCGTCCGCCATCCCCAGCCGGTAGCCTGCCTGCGAACCCTGTAGCGACTACAGAGGCACACTCATGGTGGGATCAGCGGCAAAACACGGCGCCTTTGCGATCGGAGCGCTCGCCGCCAAGAGCGGTGTCAAGGTCGAGACGATCCGCTATTACGAGAAAATCGGCATCATGCCCGAGCCCGGGCGCAGCGCCGCCGGCTATCGGCGCTACACCCTCGACCATCTCAAGCGCCTCGCCTTCATCCGCCGTGGGCGCGAGCTCGCCTTCAGCCTCGAGGTGCTGCGGGACCTGCTCCGGCTCGTCGATGGCCGCGTCTACACGTGTGCCGAAGGGCGCGCTCTTGCCCTCGGGCACGTCGCCGACATCCGCCGCAGGATTGCGGACTTGAAGCGACTCGAGCAGGCAATGTCCGAGATCGCTTCTCGCTGCAGCGGCAAGCGCGTTCCGGACTGCGCCCTCATCGACGCACTCTTTACCGCAACGAGGCAATAGACCACCAACTCTCGAACCTCATGGATACTCAATGCACTCTTTATCGCAAGTGGATTCAGGCGCGCGCAAGGAGTACTTACGCATGGAAGGCCAACTCCAGGCAGCTATCGCGTGCGCTCCTCGATCTTCCTCGCGAGCTCGGCGAGTTCCTTGAGGTCCATCTCCTCTTCGATCGTGATCTCGGTGGGTGAATCCGGTGCGGTCGTCGAAGCGGAGGCCGGCTTCGCCACGGTCGCAGGGCTCGGGGAAGGGGCAGGCCTCGCCGGCGCGGCCGCGGCGGGCTTCGGCACGTTGACGACCTTCAAAGTCTCTGCGCTGGCGGCAGGTCGCGCCGCGGGCCGCACCCAATCGGATTTCTGCTCCATCCAGCGCTGGTACCGATCGAGCGTCCACATGCCGTCCTCGCCGCCGGACAGGATGACGTTCGCGATCTGACTCATTTGGCCCGATCGGATGGTGCCCTTCGCGGCCGCGCTGCCGAAGAGAATCTCGCATTTCGGTACGCGCAGCTGGAGCGGGCCGAGGAACTCGAGCCGTTGGCACACCACCCCGACCAGCACATCCGCGAGCTGGGCGCGGATGCTGCCCTGAATCTCGGCCGGAAAGGACATGCAGATCCGGTTGAGCGCTTCCGCGCACGTCGCCGAGTGCATGGTCGCGAGCACGAGGTGTCCCGTCTCGGCGGCATTCAGCGTCAGGCGAATGACCTCCGGTGTGCGCATCTCACTCACCACGAGTACATCCGGATTCTCCCGCAGCGCATCCACGATCGCCTGCTCGAAATTGGCGGAATGCGTCGGAATCTCGCGCTGACGGATGAACGACTTGCGATTGCTGAAGATGTACTCGAGCGGCGCTTCGAGCGTGACGATGTTCCGCGCACGCGAGAGGTTGATCTCTTCGATGAGGGCAGCGAGTGTCGTGGACTTGCCGCTGCCCGTCGGACCGGAAATCACCGCAAGCCCGCTCGTCGCGTCGATGAGCTTGCGCAGGTCCGGGTGCAGGTTGCAGGAGCGCAGATCCCCCACCGCGGGCGCGAGCAGGCGGACCGCCATAGCGACTCCGCGGATCGTGCTGAAGAGGCTCGCGCGGCAGCGCAGGCCGCCTGCCACCATGGAGACATCGGCCGAGCCACGCTCGAGGAAGCGATTCCACGCCTCCGCACCGAGCAACTCACGGCCCACCTCGGCCAGGCGAGCGCCGCCGACCGGTTCCCCTACCGGCGTCAGCTCCCCGCGTATCCGGAACACGAGGGGCGTCCCGCCCTCCAGATGGAGGTCGCTCGCGCCGAGCTCGCGCCCTTTTTGAATCCAGTCCTTGAGTGACATGGCAAACCCCGTGGATCTGCGAGGCAAAAATTGTACTCCCTCTGCGGTGCGTCCCTGCAAGCAGTCAGTACGAAACGCCGTCGAGGGATGTGTGCTGGCGCGCACGTTGATCGCGCAGCTACAGACCCGCAGCGCCTCGTGTCGGAGACACCAGCGCTTCGACGGCGGCGGCCACTCCCAGCAGCCGACGATCATCGTCATGAGCACCCATGAGCATCAGGCCAACAGGTGCGGTGCCGGGCTCGTTGCAAGGTAGCGAGATGGCGCAGCGGTCCAGAAAGTTCGCCACCGCCGTATTGCGCAGGGCCAGCTGATTGATCCGCGCGTAGGCCTCGTCCGACTCCAGTTCCTGAAGCAGTGGAGCAATGATCGGAGTCGTCGGTAGAAGCACTGCGTCGAATCCCGCAAGCTGCCCGTCGACGCGGCACTGGAGGTTCGCCCGTGCGCGGATCAGATCGAGATAGTCTGCGGCGCTCTGCTCGCGCCCGCGCACGATGCGGACCGCCACCCGCGGATCGTACAGCGCCCCCTCGGAGGCGAGGCGCTCACGATGCAAAGCGTAAGCTTCCGCGCCTGAGAATCCGCCCTTGCGATTGATGGCCGGCAGCTCGTCCAGCTCCGCCAGCGGGATCTCGCTGATCTGCGCTCCGGCGCTGCGCAAGTCACGGAGCGCGCGCTCGAAGCTTCGCGCCACGTGCGGGTCGAGACCATCCAGAACATGGCGCGTCGGAACCACGAGTCGCCGACCGCGCAGTTCCATGACGTGTAGGGTGGCGGTCGATTCATTCGCGAGAACCGCATCGAGCGCAGCGCAGCAGGCAACGCTCGAAGCCAACGGGCCCACGGAGTCCAGGGTCCGGGACAGCGGGAACACTCCGCAGACCGGCACCCGGCGAGCCGTGGGCTTGAATCCCGTGATGCCGCAAAACGCCGCAGGTATTCTGCACGAGCCGCCGGTATCCGTTCCCAAGGCTCCATACGACATCTCCTCCGTGATCGAGATCGCCGCACCCGAAGAGGAGCCGCCCGGAGCGCGTCCCTGTTGCCTTTCGAAAGGATTGAGTGGCGTTCCGTAATGCGGGTTCAACCCGAGCCCCGAGTAGGCGAACTCGGTCATGTTCGTGCGCCCGATGGGGATGAAGCCGGCCGCGCGCAAACGCGCCACGGCAGCGCAGTCCGCATCGGCTGGCGGCTGCCGACGCAACACTTGGGAGCCCGCGGTGGTGACATCCCCGGCCATGTCGAACAGATCCTTGACCGACACGGGAATGCCCGCCCAGGGGCTGAGCGTCATACCCTGCGTCCGAAGCCGATCGTAATAATCTGCCGCGGCTCGCGCCGTCTCGGCATGCACCTTCAGAAAGGTGCGCGGCCCCTCCCCCGCCGGATCGGCAATCCTGGCCAGACACTCCTCCATCAGCCGGCGACTGGAAGTCGCACCGGCGTTGAGGTCGCGGGCGAGTGAGGCGAGGGTTTTCATGCGCGCGCTCCGGTCAATTCCGAGGACTTACGCACCGTCACGCCTCAGCATTTGCCGGAGCAGGATGACGTCCTGTTGATCCTCGACGCCAAGCGCTTGAAACTTGACGTCCTCCCCGCCATCGGCCTTGCCAGGCCGCCGCTTGCGCGGCAATGACGGGGCCGGCTTCGCGCTCGAGCGCGCCCTGCGTGCTCATGCGCCGCCGCTCCCCGCCCCCCGCTTGACCCATCTTGATTTCAGCACGGCGCCTGTATAACACAGCTCGCCGGCCGGCCACCTCGCTATACTTCGCCGCCTGAAGGGGGTTCGCATGATTCGTGCACCAGGTTTTGCGCTCGCTCTGGCCTTCGTACCCTTGGCGCTCGCCGCCACTCCGGCGCCGCCCAGTCAGGCGCAGATCGGCCCGGGGTACGACATCGAGATGAGCCGCATGATCCCCATGCGGGATGGCGTGAAGCTGGAAGCCTGGATCTTCAAGCCCGCGCACCTGAGGGGCAAGGCGCCGGCGGTTCTGGAGCTCACCCAGTACGACATCGACGGCGGCCCCGATCAGGATTTCAAGACATTCGTAGCGCGCGGCTATGTGTTCGTGCAGGAGGAAGTGCGCGGGCGCGGCCGCTCGGGCGGCGAGAAGAGCGACGATCTCGGCCTGCAGGTCGGCCGCGACGGCTACGACACGGTCGAATGGATCGCCGACCAGCCCTGGAGCGATGGGCATGTCTTCATGTATGGCGGCTCGTTCGTGGGCATGACGCAGTGGCGCACGGCGGCGCAACTGCCGCCCCATCTATCGGGCATCGCGCCCTATGTGCCCATCTATCCCGGCTGGGATATACCCAACACCAACGGCATACCGCAGGCGTGGTCCGCGGTGATCCTGGGGCTCACCTCCGGCCGCACGATGAACTACGATTTCATCCGTAGCGACTACTGGCAGAAGAAAATGCTGGAGCACTACGCCCGGCAGCTGCCCTTCAGCACGCTCGACCAGGACATCGGCATCGCCCAGGACGACTGGTGGATGAGAGACAGCCGCGGCCGGAAGCTGTCGTTCATGAAGATGTGGCTCGATCACGTCGGCGACAAAGCCTTCAATCTCGCATCCGAGCCCAAGCCGGCGGACTTCGCCCGGATGAATTTTCCGGTGCTCACCGCCACCGGCTTCTATGACGACGATCAGCCGGGCGCGCTGCACTACTACCGGCGGTTCCTGCGACATGCCTCGCCCCAGGAGGCCGCCCGCATTCTGCTCGTCATCGGGCCGTGGGATCATGACGGCACCCAGCATCCGCACAGGAAGATCGAGGGGCTCACCATTCCGGATTCCGCGGTGCTCGACATGAATGAGCTTCATGCCGACTGGTATGACTGGGTGCTCGGCCGCGGTCCCAGGCCCGCGCTGCTGCGCGACCGCGTGACCTATTACATGATGGGCGCGAACGAGTGGCGTTATGCGCACTCGCTCGCCGGCGCTTCGTCCGGCCGGAACCTCGCGCTCTATCTCGACGATCCGGCCGGTACGCCCAAGGATATCTTCCATTCCGGCTCGCTCTTGCCGTCGAAGCCCGGCGTCGAGCCGCCGGCCATGATCGTCGACGATCCGCGCACCCTGCCCGAGCTGGCCGTCGCGCAATATGCGGCCGCTGAGAACCTGCTCAGTCAGTTCCGCGCCTATGAGAAGGATGCGCTGGTCTTTCATTCCGCGCCGCTGGCGCAAAGCGTGGATGTGGCCGGGCAGATGCGCCTGAAGCTGATCGTGCAATCCGATGCGCCCGATTTCGACCTGTGGGCACAGGTGCAGATGGTCAGACCCGACGGCTCCGCCGTGACGCTCGGGCAGGATATCCGCCGCGCCCGCTTCCGCGACGGCTTTTTCAAGCAGGAGCTCCTGACGCCGAATCAGGTGGTCACGATCCCGTTCAGGTTCAACTGGATGGGGTGGCGCATTCCGGCCGGCGCGCGGATCCGGCTCGTTCTGATGCCGCTCAACTCGCCGGACTACCAGAAGAACTACAACACGGGCGGCCGCATCGGTTACGAAGACCCGAAGAATGCGCGCGTGGCGCACATCAGGCTCTTCCACGACGGAAGCCGCGCCAGTGTTCTGCTATTGCCGCTCGCTGCCCCAGCGCGATCGTAGCGGCATGACGGGCGCCACCGCCCGCGCTCTCGCTACGATATAACGTCCTGGGGTATGCTTCCGGTCTGCGACGCGCCTGCCGCGCTCGCCATCGAGTATCATCATGAGCAAGTCAGCGCCACGACAACGGCCGTCCCACGATCACAAACACTGCGTCGAGCGCGCGGTTGCGGCGGCCGAGCGCGTCTGCGCGGCCAGGCAATTCAATCTCACTCCCATCCGCAAGCGAGTCCTCGAGATCGTGTGGCGGCAGCATGAGCCGATCGGCGCCTACGCGGTTCTCGCCGAGCTCGCGAAGGCCGGCGGCAAGCCGGCCCCGCAGACCGTCTACCGGGCGCTCGAGTTCCTGCAGGAAGCCGGCCTGGTGCATCGGCTGCACACGCTCAATGCCTTCCTGGGCTGCGATCGGCCCGAGGATGCGCATTCCGGGCAATTCCTGGTGTGCAGCCGGTGCCGTCGCGTCGCGGAGATCGAGGACTCCGTCCTGAATCGCACCCTCAAGGAGCGCGCCCGCTCGCTCGGCTTTCGCCTGGACGCCTCGCCGGTGGAGATCAAGGCGATCTGTAACCACTGCGCCGCTCCCCCTTGACCGGGCGACGAATCCGAACGGCTTGAACGGCGACCCGGGAAGTGATGTTATAGTATCACATGCCGAGCCTCCGCCGTACCCCCTGGTTTGCACGCCTGGTCACCGGGCTCCTGGGCAGCCTCGCAGTGACGGGCTGCGGCAGCGCCTTGGCCGCTGCAACTCTCCGCGCGGTCGGCGTCGAGAGCGAATATGCCGACGTCATCGCTCAGATCGGCGGCCGGTACGTGCGGGTGAGGGCGATCGAAACCGATCCCAATACCGATCCGCACAGCTTCGAGGCGAGTCCGGCGATTGCCCGGCAGATCGCCTCCGCGGACCTCATCGTCAGGAACGGCGTGGGCTACGACGCCTGGGTCGAGAGGATCATCTCAGCGGCGCCCAGCGGCAAGCGCCGAGAGATCGACGTCCAGCGCCTCCTCGGTTTGCCCGACAGCACCGCGAATCCTCATCTCTGGTATGACCCGAAGACCATGCCCGTGGTGGCGAACGCGGTGGCTGCGGATCTATCCATTCTCGATCCGCCGGAGGCAGCGTATTTTCACGCGAACGCGCGTCAATTCGAGGCCTCGCTCGCACCCTGGAGGAAGGCGATCGCCTCCTTCAAGGCGCAATATGGCGGCACGCGCGTCGCGGTCACCGAGCCGGTCGCAAACTATCTGCTCGAGGCCGCGGGCTGCGATATCGCCACGCCCTTCAGCCTCCAAACCGCCATCATGAACGGCACCGACCCCGCGCCGCAGGATGTGGCGATGGAGGACGCACTCCTCCGTGGTCATGAGGTGAAAGTCCTCGTCTACAACCGTCAGGTCACCGATACGCTCACCGAGTCGTTCCTGGATCTCGCCAGGCGCAGCGGCATCCCGGTCGTAGGTGTTTACGAGACCCTGCCGACGCCGGGCTATCACTATCAGTCGTGGATGCGGGCCGAAGTCATGGCTTTGCGCAAAGCCATGGCGGGCAACGGCTCGACCGAGACACTCGGAACAGGAATCGCGCCATGACGATCCCTCCCGAGGCGCTCGCCGTAGAGCATCTCAGCGTCTCCCTCGCGGGCCGCACGATCCTCGACAGCGTCGACTTCACGCTCGCCCGGGGAGAGCTCTGCGGCCTGATCGGCGCCAACGGCTCGGGCAAGACGACGCTGCTGCGGACCATTCTCGGCTTCGAGAAGCCATCGTCCGGCAAGATCAGAATCGGCCCAATCGCCGGGACCCGCGGTTCCTCACCGGTCGGCTACGTGCCGCAGAAGATTCTGCTCGATTCCCAACTGCCGCTGCGTGCGCGGGACGTGGTCGCGCTCGGCCTCGACGCTCGCCGGCTGGGTCTGCCTCTGCCTTCCCGGGCGCGGCAGGCTCGCGTTGAGGAAATGTTGGACGCCGTCGGCGCGGCGGATTTCGCCGACCAGCGGGTCGGCAATCTCTCGGGCGGACAGCAGCAGCGGATTCTCGTGGCGCATGCCCTGGTACGCCGCCCGGCGCTGCTGCTGCTCGATGAGCCGCTCGCCAGTCTCGACGTGCGCAGTGCCGCGGAGATCGTCGCGTTGCTGCGCCATCTTTGCGACACCTATCATATTGCCGTCCTCCTCTCCGCCCACGATGTGAACCCGTTGCTCTCGGTCATGGACCGCGTCGTTTACCTCGCCGGTGGTCGCGCCGCTTGCGGAACAACAGACGAGGTCGTTTGTGCCGAGGTCCTGAGCCGGCTCTACGGCCATCCCATCGATGTCGTGCGCCTGCATGGCCGGATCGTGGTGATCGCCTCGGAAGCGCCCGAGGAGATGCTCGCCGCCCGCGCGAGAGACTCCATTCATGCCACCCGGATCGCATGAGCAGCCATGGAATCCCTGCTCGGAATGATCTTCCCGCCCGGCTTCCTCACCAACGAGCCCGTCCGGACCGCGCTCATCGTCGGCGGGGGAGCCGCGCTCGTGTCGGCCATCGTCGGGGTCTTCACGGTGATGCGGGGTCAGTCGTTTGCCGGCCACGCGCTTGCCGATGTCAGCAGCGCCGGCGGCTCGGCTTCGTTCCTTCTCGGGATGAGCCCGCTGTTAGGGTTCCTCAGCATGGCCGTGATCGCGGGCGGAGCGCTGGAGCTGGCTGAGCGGCGCGATACCCGCGAGCGCGATCTTGCGACGGGCATCGTCCTCGGTGCGGGCCTCGGCCTCGCGGCGTTGTTTCTGTACTTCGACATCACCTCGATGAGCACAACCGGTGCGACGATCACGATCCTGTTCGGGTCGATGTTCGCGCTGCCGGCCACGATCGTTCCACTCGCGCTTACCGTCGGGCTCGGCGCGGTCATTGCGATCGGGGTGATCTATCGGCCGCTCCTCGTCAGCTCGCTCTCTCCTGAGCTCGCCCAAGTCCAGGGCGTGCGGCCACGGCTGATCGGATTCGTCCACATCCTCGCGTTGTCCCTGGCGGTATCGCTGTCGGCCATGACCATCGGAGCCATTCTGTCCACCGCGCTGCTGATCGGGCCGGCCGCCATCGGCCTGCGCCTGGCCGACCGGGCCGGCCGGGCCGTGATCCTTGCGGCCGCCATCGGGCTTGCCGCAGTCTGGGGCGGGATCCTCCTCGCGTACGACAGCTTTTACTGGACGCCGGGCCACGGCTGGCCCGTGAGTTTCTTCATCGTGGCCCTGATCCTCGCCTTCTACGTCATCGCAGTGTTTTTGAGGCGCGAGCGCTCGGGACAGGCAGACAGGCCGCTGGGCCCGCACTGCTCGGCCTGACGATGTTCGCCGGCTTCATGATGAGCACCTGGATCGTCGCCACCATGGTGGCGATCGTGGCCGGGTTCATCGGCTTCTTCGTGGTCATCCGGCGATCCGCCTTCGCTGCGCACGTGCTGCCCCTTGCCGCCTTCCCGGGCGCTGCCGCGGCCAATCTGCTCGGGGCGAATGAGCTTCTCGGCCTCGCAGTATTCTCCGGCCTCGGGGTGGCCGGGATCACCCAGCTCGGCCGCCGGGACCGCCACGAGGTGGCAACGGCACTCTCCCTCGTGACCCTGCTCGCGCTCGGGACGTTGTTCCTCAGCATGACCCGCGAGTATTCGCAAGGGGTATACGCGCTGCTGTTCGGCGACGTGCTGGGCATCAGCACCAACCAGATCCTTCCGGTCGCCGTGTTGAGCGTGTTGGCCATTGCGACAACGGGCCTGTTCTTCCGCCCCCTGCTGCTCGATTCGCTCTCGCCCGAGCTCGCTGCCGCGAGCGGCAGGTCGACTCGGCTCACGCAGCTGCTGTTTCTGATGGTCCTCGCGCTCTCGACCGCCATGGTCCTGCCGGTCGTGGGAGCGCTCCTGGTATTCAGCCTGATGGTGGGTCCGGGCTCGGCCGCACGCTCGCTCACGGACCGGCCGCTCGCCGCCGCCCTCCTGTCCGTCTGCATCTCCGTGGTCACCGTGTGGGTGGCGATTGCCCTGTCCTATCTTTCGAACTGGCCGGTGGGCTTCTTCGTCGGTGTCCTGAGCGTGGTCTCTTACCTTGCGGGGCGCATTTACCGGCGGCCCGGGGGCGCTGTCAGGGTTGGAAGTAATAGCTCCCTTTGAGGAAGAAGGTGCGTTGCTGGGGCAGAAGCTCACCATCAGCGATTTCCTGATACCCCTCCGAGGTGCCGAGGTAGAACACCGTCCACGGGTTGATCTGATAGCCGATCAGAAACTGCGTGGCGAGGGTGCCGGTGTGCGGGACCGTACCAGGTGGGTAAAGCGCGGTGTCGTTGCGCACGCTCTGCCCCTGGCCGACGGCGTCCGCGAACAGTCGCGTGGTGAAATGCCAGGCGACACGCAGATCATACACGTTCGCGGTGAAGAGTCGCGTGCCGGACAGGTCGAGCTGCTCGTAGTCGTCCACGAGGTCGATCTGGAGATGTCTGCCGGGCTCGAAATAAACAGTGGTGGTGACGGAAAACAACCCGCCCTTGCGCACTCCGGTGTAGTCCACGCCGTCACCACCGACGGTGTCGACCTCCGCATTCAGCCAGCCGGTCGGCTGGGCAAGAGCATCCACTTCAAACTGATCCAGAGTGAAAGTCTTACCCTGGTAGTACTGCTGGTCGCGCGTCGCGTAAACGTAAATCTGGGTCTGGTAGTGAGCGTGCAGGACGGTGTAAAGCTTGACCTTGCGGTCGAGGTCCGGGCCGCCGCCGGTTCCTCGGGTCCAGTTTGAAATGGTGCCGAATCCGATGTTCTGCCACCAGTCCTCGTTCGGCGCGTAGAAGTCGTACTCGCCCAGGAATGCGCCCTGGTCGTAGCCGACCTGCGGCAAATATCCCAGGTCGGCGCGAAAGCCGTCGGCGACATGGCTCAAGTTGAGATCGATATTGTAATTGTGTCGGGTGCGGGCATAGTCGAGCTCCCAAAGGTCACCCTGAACGGTCCCCGCGGGAGTCCCGAAGGCGCTCGCCACCGTTTCCGGGTAGTCCGTGGTCGAGGTGCCGACGAGAGCGGTCACGGCATCGCTCGGGTCGATCTGCCAGTCGCCATCGGCTGCCTCGAGGCCGCTGTGATAGCCGCCGCCGTCGCGGTCGGAGGCGTACACGCCGAAGTCCGAGGCGCCGACGTCGCGCCGATAGCGCAGCAGCTCATCCTGCGTATTGAAGTCGAACGTTTGGGTCGTCGAGATCTGAGGGCCGGGAAGCACGATGGTCGTGGCGGTATCCTCGGTGGTCAGAGCTCCGATGACATTGGGGCCCGTCTGACCCACGAGCTTGGTCGCGTAGCGCGGGTCATCGATATTGAGAGTGTCCACCAGCGTTCCCGACGGATTGAACGTGTCGGTGCTGTAGCGCAGGCTCGGTGTATTGAACACCTGGGTGCCCTGCTCGAAGAAGGGACGATTCTCCTGATAGAAGATCGCGAACTGCCGGTTGGCGCTGAGCTGCAGCACATCGGGCGCCACCTGCGAGAAATTGGGATTCACCGTTGCGGACCATTCGAGGTCGGGGCGCAGGACCCAGCGCGCATCGAGGCTGGCCTGCAACGCCGGCGATCCCTGCTCGAGCCCTCCGGTTGCGCTCGTTGTCGAGTCGGTGCG
This sequence comes from Steroidobacteraceae bacterium, assembly GCA_050739095.1. Lineage (GTDB taxonomy): Bacteria > Pseudomonadota > Gammaproteobacteria > Steroidobacterales > Steroidobacteraceae > 13-2-20CM-66-19. Next base: position 94,160 of record JBOIAR010000004.1, read on the forward strand.
GATCACGGTGACGGCGGGGATCAACTGGAAATCGGCGGGACTCGTCTTGATGGGCGTCGCAGTGCGTACGGGCAACATGCTGCACAGGGTGCAGTTGCTGTTGAAATTGAGGGGGCGGCTGGACAGCTGGTGCCGAAGGTTGCGCGGCCAGTTCCGAAAGAACATGAGTCCCCAGCGCTGCGGCGCCAGGCTATGGGGGAATTTGATGGAGGCGAACGGTATTTTCATGATCACCTGATAACCGGTCGCGGTACGCGAGGCGCTGCAGCTCCACACCGCATCCCACGAAGAGTACTCGTTGTTCTGCTGGCGGAAGGCGTCGTACTCGGTGCCGCCGGCCGTGCAGAAGAACTCGTAGGCCCATTGATCGTCGTCGAAGGGGCTGAGGAACACGCCGACGAAATCATCCAAGTCACTCAGGATGTCGTCATGCTCCCGGTAGCGCGCTGCGATGTCGCGCGGATGTGGATCCGCGGCCTGGAACCGCAGCCAGAGGGCATCCGCGGTATAACCGGCATCGACCCGTGTCGCTACCGGCGCCGGAGTGTTGTGCTGCGGAGAGGTCTCATATGAGATGGAGAAGTGGGCGGCGTGCTGCCACGCGATCCGCCCTGGTTCCCCGTTCTTCCCCAACCAGGGAGTGAGGTCGGGAGCGACCGGGGTGGCAGCCTTGGGAGATGCCGCCACCGCCGGCTGGAGCAGAGCGGCGCTCACGAGGAACACGGCGAGGAGCGCGAGCCCGCAGAGGCGCCGCACCGACATCACTGAGCCACCCTTTCCATTGATTTCCGTCGCATCGTTTGGAGTATTAGAGTTCTCCTCCCCCCAATCGGTTTAAATCACCGCGTTTAAATCACCGGATGGGCCCCGCAGCCTGCTGCGATGGCATGAGGCTGGGAGGCGGCTCGAGTGTCGCCGCGAGTCAAATCCCCGAGGGAACTATCGGGAGGGCGCGGCCTCCATGCCCCCCGGCGGGGGCATGGCACGATGCGACATCTCGGCATGGTAGCTCAGCTTGACCCCGGCATCCTCCGCCATGGTCGCGAAGTCTAGAGCTTCGGTTTTGATCGTCGCGCTGGATGACGAAAAATCGGTCGCCAGGTCGGCGAATTGGAAGTCATCCAGGTTGGCGACCGCATAGGCAGTGACCGCGGAGCCGGTTCCCACCACAAAGAACGACCAAAGGCCCGGGCCTTGAAACGTTCTCTGAAACGGATGTTTGAGGTCAGCCGGCTGCAACGTCGCACGGGCTTGCGGCGAAAGCGGCGCCAGCAAAGCGGTCAGCGCATTCTCATCCGACGCGAAAGCCTCCGCTTTGTACATGCGGCTGCCGCGCGCGCCGCCAGCTATCCACGAATCGGCGCTGGTTTCCTGGCATTCGAACCAACTGCGGGTGTGCCAGTGTTTTTCCGTCAGGCGGCCGCCTTTTGGCAGCTCCTTCTTGCACTCATCGGCGTGGAAGAATATCTGCTGTTCGACACAACGGGTCTTGTGTGCCTGGGCAGCGGGATTGTGGCGGGTGAAGTGCACACACGCGTATAGCACGTATAAGTGAAGCATGTCTTTGGGTCGCTGCCCGTTGGTATCGGGATTATGCGGTGGCGGCCGCCGGAACGCCATCCTGGGCCAGGGAGCGGTAGCTCAGAAGCGCAATCCGAAACGGATGGGCACGAACGTCATCCTATTGCGAATGATACCTGCCTGAAGAAGGTCTGCTCGCGATACCAGCCGACGCCCCCGAAGAGATACTCGCGCACGGTGGGTCCCGTGTTCAAGTTGAGCTGCGCATCGACGTCGCCTCCGTAGAGGTTCTCCTCACCGAAAGCGGGAGCGGGCTTGAGCTTGTCGGCGTCTCGGGCGAGACTGTCTCGGTCGCGCCGCGCGGCTTTCACTGTCCACCCACGCATGCTCCTCGAACGCATCCACTACTTCGCCGGCATCGTATTCATCGCGGTCGCGGCATTGCTGCCGATCATCGATCCGTTCGCCGGAGCTCCCATTTATCTCGCCATGACCTCCGGGCTCTCGCCGGAGGAGCGAGTACGTACTGCGAAGCTCGTCGCCCTCAACAGCTTCGTGCTGCTGCTCGCATCGATCCTGATCGGCGCCTATGTTCTCGATTTCTTCGGCGTCTCCATTCCCGCCGTGCAGGTTGCGGGAGGCCTCGTGGTATGCGCGCTCGCGTGGTCGCTGCTCAACGGCCCGGCCACTCCGGCGGTTTCCACCGCGGCCACCCACGCCAGCGCGGACAGTCTCACGCAACGCGCCTTTTATCCGCTCACGATGCCGCTGACCGTGGGTCCCGGATCGATCTCGGTCGCGATCACCCTGGGCGCCAACCCACCGCGGGATCTGCGGGCGCTGCTGACCACGACCCTGGCCCACGTGATCGGCGTGCTGATCACGACCGTCGCGATTTACCTCTGCTACCGGTACGCGGACCGGCTCGTACGCCGACTCGGAACGACAGGAACCAACATCATGATCCGCTTGACGGCCTTCATCCTGCTGGCCATTGGCACGCAGATCGTCTGGAACGGAGCGCGCACGATGCTGGACGGCGTGCTCCATCCGAGCGCCGGGCCCGCGCCTTCGGCAGCGCTTGCGGCGCCGCCTGCCGCCGCAGCAGGCAAGGTCGCGCTGCTTGATCGCACCGCCGAGCGCGCTGGATGCGGCTGATGGGCACCGCGGAAACGTCAGCCGGTCCCGGGTTTCGGCTGAAGATCATTCCCATCGCGATTACCGCCGCGCTCGGGTTCTTCGTGCCGTATGCGGGCGCCGTCGCCGCACTTGGTGTGAGCAAGGTCTTCCATACGCCATCACCGTACGGTCCGACGTTGCCCTGGCTCTACGCCCAACATGCCGGACAACTCCTGGTCGCACTCATCGTCATCGCGATCCTGAAGTACCGGTTCCTGCCCGCCGACTACGGCCTGCACCGGCCGCGTGACAAGACATACATCCTGTCGGCCGTTCTGTGGGGTGTCTTCTTCGGCGTGCTGATGACGGCGGTCGACTATGCACCGAACCTGATCGCACACACACGGCCGGACGCGGGCTTTCCGCTCACTCCCGGCAATGTCGGCGGATGGCTCTTCTTCGAGGGCATCTATGTCGGCCCCACCGAAGAGATTCCATTCCGCGCCCTGCTCGTCACCTATCTCGCGGCCGCGATGCCGGGAAAGCTGCGCGTCGGACGATTCAACATGAATTGGGCCGGCATCGTGGTAGCAGTGATCTTCGCGCTGCTGCATGCCGGGAACTTCAGCACCCGTCATTGGCCCGAGGCGCTCGGCCAGCAGGTATACGCCTTTGCGCTCGGCGTCCTTTACGCCTACTGGCTGGAGAAGTCGCGCAGCATCGTGGCCCCGATCATCGGGCACAACGTGAGCGACGTGGTCGAGTATCTGATACTGTTCGCCTGGCTGGGCGCCCTTTAGCGGCAGCGGGTCACGGCGCTGCTCTATGATGAGAGGTTCACATGACGCGACACACGCTACCGGCCCTGTTCCTTCCCCTGGCATGCGTTCTCATCTGCGGCCAATCGCGAGCGGACGACCTCGCGGCAAAGATGGACCAATACATGCAGGTCAGCAGCAGGGTCGACCATTTCATGGGATCGGTCCTGGTGGCGCAGCACGGCCGGATCATCCTCAGCAAGGGCTACGGCATGGCCGATCTCAAGCTCGGGATCCGGAACGCGCCGGATACGGAATTTCGCATCGGGTCGATCACCAAGGAATTCACCGCCACCGCCATTCTCGAGCTCGTGGCTCGAGGCAAAATCAACGTTCAGGATCCGGTCTGCAAGTACATTCCGAACTGCCCGGCTGCCTGGCGGCCGATCAAGATCTTCAATCTGCTCACCCACACCTCCGGCATTCCCGACTTCACCTCATTCCCCAACTATCTTCTGATCGAGCGTCAGCCGATCACGCCCTCGGGCCTCCTTGCGCTGTTCGAGAACAAGCCGCTGAATTTCAAGCCGGGCGCGAAATTCAGTTACAGCAACTCGGGCTACGAAGTCCTCGGCTACATCATCGAGCGGCTTTCGGGCGATACTTATCAGGAGTTTCTCCAGCGGAACATCTTCGGGCCGCTTGGCATGAGGGACAGCGGCTATGATCTGAGCCATCCGGTGGCAAAGAACCACGCCGTGGGGTATTTCTACACGCCGAGCGGCTACCAGCCCGTACACTTCGTGAACATGACGGTGCCCTTCAGCGCCGGCGCACTCTATTCCACGGTCCTCGACCTCTACCAATGGGATCGGGCAGTTCACGCCGGCAAGCTCCTGCCCAAGGCACTCCTCCATCAGATGTTGTCACCGCAGGTGTCCGTTGGCGGGTCCCTCGGCGGATCCCACGGGGCCCACTATGGCTTCGGGTGGTTCGTCTCCACCGAATTCGGACGCCGGGAGATCTCGCACGAAGGCGGCATCGAAGGCTTCACGTCGCTCAACAGCTGGTTCCCGGATGACGACGCCTACGTGATCGTGCTCGACAATGTGCAGTCTCCTGCCATCTTTAAAGTCGGCGATTCGCTCACGGCCATTCTTTTTGGTCAGAAGTACGAGATCCCGAAGGAATACCGGCCGATCAAGCTTGCCCCCGAGACGCTGCAGAAATTCGTGGGTCAGTACCAACTCGCCCCGAGATTCATTCTCACGGTGAGGCAGCAAGGCGATCAACTGATAGCGCAGGCGACGGGCCAGGGCTCCCTGCCGATCTTCCCCGCATCGCAAACGGAGTTTTTCTTCAAGCTCGTCGATGCGCAATTGACGTTTGTCGAGGATTCCCAGGGCCGGGTCACCGGCCTCGTGCTGCACCAGAACGGGCGGGACAGGCCCGCAAAGAGGATCAGCGCGACGGTCCCGCCGCCGCCCAAGGCGCTTTCGCTGCCGGTCGACGTGCTGAAGAAGTATGTCGGGACGTACCAGCTCACACCCTACTTTTCGCTGGCCGTGCGGCTCTCCGGCGGTCATCTCGTCATGCAGGGCACGAATCAGCCATCGGCTCCGATTTACCCGAAATCGCAGACCGAGTTCTTCCTGACCGTTGTGGATGCCACGATCAGCTTCGTCGAAAACCCCAGACACGAGGTCACGGGCCTGGTCCTGCACCAGGGGGGCCGGGACTTGCCGGCAAAGAAGATCAAGTAGGAGCGTGCCGACTCAGGCCGCTATGCGGCCGCCGGCGCGCGCACGTGCGCGGCTGCCGCAACGCCGGCGGAACGACCCAGCCGATAGTGGCCGATCAGTCTCATCAGGCTCGTCGCCTGCTCGTTGAGCGCGTGCGCCGCGGCCGTCGCCTCTTCGACGAGCGCCGCGTTCTGCTGCGTCATTCCATCCATGGCGGTCACGGACCTGTTCACCTGCTCGATGCCCGAGGCCTGCTCGCGGCTCGAGCTCGCGATCTCGGCCATTACGTCCGTCACCTTCTTCACCTGCGTCACGATCTCACCGAGCACCTTGCCCGACTCGTCGACGAGCTTGGTCCCCTCGCTCACCTTGCCCACGGAATCCTGAATGAGCGCCTTGATCTCCTTGGCCGCTCCGGCGCTCCTCGAGGCGAGATTGCGCACCTCGGAGGCCACCACCGCGAAGCCTTTGCCTTGCTCGCCGGCCCGTGCCGCCTCCACCGCGGCGTTCAACGCCAGCAGATTCGTCTGAAACGCGATCTCATCGATCACTCCGATGATCTCGGCGATCTTGCCGCTCGCCCTGCTGATCTGCCCCATGGCGGCGACGGCGGCGCCGACGACACTGCCGCCGCGTTGGGCGTGCTCGCGCGCCGCCACGGCCAGCCGGCTGGCCTGCACTGCGTTCTCGGCGCTGTCCTTCACCATGGAGGTCATCTGTTCCATCGAGGAAGTCGTCTCCTCGAGGCTCGAAGCCTGCTCCTCCGTGCGCTGGCTCAACTCGAGGTTTCCGCGGGAGATCTCCTCGGCCCCCGCCTGCACCGCGCGACAGGCCTTCGCGAGACCCGCAACCACCTCCATCATGGCGTGGATCATGGAATTGACCGAAGCGGCGAGCGCTTTGAAGTCACCCGATTTGCCCTCGACCTCCATTCGCGAAGTCAGATCGCCTTCGACGGCCCGGCCCACGACCTGCATCGTTTCCGCCACGGTCGTGGAAACGCTGCCGATCAGCTCATTGACGCTTTGTGCGAGCAGCAGGAGGTTGCCGGTCTTGCCGCTGCTCGCGATGCGCCGATCGCTCGCGCCGGCGAGCACCGCCTGAATGACCTCCTGTGATTCGCGCACGGCGCCATCCAACGCCCGCGCTGCGGCGACGCGCTGTGTGATGTCCCGCCCGATCCCGACGAGGCCGGCGACCTTGCCCGCCGCATCGCGCAGTGGCACTTTGGTCGTCTCGAGGTGCATCAGATTGCCCGCCGGATCGCGGCACTCCTCCTCGCGTGCCAGGAGCGGCCTGCCGGAGCGGATCACGGCCTGCTCGTCCTCGTGGTAGTGAGCCGCCAGCTCCCTGGCATGGAAATCAAAGTCGTTCTTGCCGAGCAGCTCGCTCGGGGTCTTCGCCCCCATGATGCGCGCCACCGCGACGTTGGCCAGCAGGAAGCGGCCATCGACGTCTTTCACGTAAATGAGGTCGGGGAGATTGTCGATCAGCGTCCTCAGCATCTCCCTTTCGCGGGCCGCGGTGCTCTCCCTGCCAGCCTGCCATGTGCGGATGAGCAGATACGCCGCGGTGACGACCGCGATCGCAACCGCAATGCTCGATGTGTAAAGCACGGAAGTCATCGGGTTTCCCCCGGGACCCTGTCAAGAGGCCAAGGATTCCGCATCTGTTACCGCCACACCGAGACTGCGATCACGGGAGGGCGTGCGGTTTCGTGATCTCCGTCTAAGTGCAAGCAGCTCGCGGGAGCCGTCCCTGGCGCCTCAGTGAACGGCCACCACGGCTACCGACTTCGACGGCAGCCGAAACAGCAGCCGACCGCCCTTGGCCTTGCCGTGGAATGGAGCTGGCCGGATCGCATCGGGATGCCGGAACGTATTGTGAGTGTCCATGGCGTTGGCGGTGAGGACCTCGCCGCTCGCCGTGTGCGCGCTGATGCCACCGATCTCGGCGGAGATCGTAGCCGCGTGGTGCGGATCGAGGTTCACGAGCGCGAGATGAATCGTGCCGGAGGTATCCCGGGCGGCCGCGGCCTCGACTGCCGGCAACACGATCTTGCCATATCGGTACGAGGGGGTGTCGATCCTGACCGGCAGATAGGTTGCGTCCTGGAACGGCACGTACATCCGGAACACGTAATAAGTCGGCGTGAGGACCATCTTGTCGCCACGCGTAAGGATCATCGCCTGCAGGACGTTGATCATCTGCGCGATGTTGGCCATGCGCACGCGATCGGCATGCCGCATGAAGATGTCGAGCGAGATTGCCGCCACCAATGCATCGCGCAGCGAATTCTGCTGATACAGGAAGCCCGGATGCGAGCCGGGTTCCGGGTCGTACCACGTGCCCCACTCATCGACGAACAGGGCGACGCGCTTTTGCGGGTCGTACTTGTCCATGATGGCCGCGTGGCGCCGGATGAGCTCATCGATCCGGGATGCGCGCGCGAGCGTCGAGGCCCACTGGTCTTCGCCGAATCCGTATGCGGCGCCCTTGCGTTTCCAGTTGCCCGTCGGAATCGTGTAGTAGTGCAGGGAGAGCGCATCCATGTAATCGCCGGCCCTGGCCATCACGACGTCCGTCCAATGATAGTCGTCGTCGTGCGCGCCGCTCGCGACCAGCTCTATCCCCTTGGGAGCATGGTCCCTGACGAAGGTGGCATAGCGGCGAAAGAGATCGGCATAGTACTCGGGCCTCATGTTGCCGCCGCAGCCCCAGGCTTCGTTGCCGATGCCGAAAAAGGGCAGTCGCCAGGGCCGCTCCCGCCCGTTCCGCCGCCGCAGTTGCGCCAGCGTGCTGTTGGAGTCCGAGGTGATGTATTCCGCCCAATCGGCCATTTCCTGCGGCGAGCCGGAGCCGAGATTCCCGGTGACGTAGGCGTCGGCGCCGATCATCTTGAGGAAACCGAAGTACTCGCGCGTGCCGAAGGCGTTCGTTTCGGCGACACCGCCCCAATGCGTGTTGATCCGCACGGGGCGCTGCGCCCGCGGGCCGATTCCATCCCGCCAGTGATACTCGTCGGCGAAGCATCCGCCCGGCCAACGGACCACGGGGACGTGAAGCGCCTTCAGCGCGGCGACCACATCGTTGCGGTATCCGTGCGTGTTGGGAATGGGGGAGTCCTCCCCTACCCAGATGCCGCCGTAGATGCCCCGCCCGAGGTGCTCCGAAAACTGACCGAAGATGTGACGATCGATCTTCGGTCCCGGCGCGTTCGCCTGCACGGTGAGCGAGACAGAGGCTGCGCGGGCGGGGCTCGCCGTCGCGGCTACGGCCCCGACGCCCAGGCTCAGGAAGCAGGCGCAAAGCGCGAGGCGACTTGGCTGACTCATCGACCTTCCCCTTTTTTGTACGCGTTCCGCATTGGGCGCGCTGGTAGCGCTACCGGTGACTCGAGTATTGTCTTGGTTTTTCGGGGCGTCAAGGCGGGCGGCGCTGCCGTGGCGCTCGGCCTGGGCGCGTTGCTGGCCGCCTCGCGGCTCGCGGTCGTCCGACGTCTGGATCGGCTGACAGGCCTCGTCTTCCTGAGCTTCGGCGTGAAGCTCGCACTGGTCCGGCAGCACTCGCGCGCTCCATCGGGGCGAATGCGACTGAAGGGCCGTGGCGCGCGCCGACGCGAGGCGGCCGTGCCCGGGATTCTGCTACCCTCTCGCACACCACTACCATCATGAGAGGCCGGGGCCACGCAACCCGTACCTCCAAGGGGAGGCTTCCGTGTCGCAACGCACATCGACGCTTCTGGGTTCGCTTCTACTTGCCGTTGGCGCACTTTGCGGCAGCGGCGTCTGCGGGGCGCGGCAGCCCGCGCATTTCACCCTGACTCAGGTACTGGGCTACCCCTACCCCTCCGACCTGGTCGCCTGGCGCTCCGGCAGCGCGTTCGCGTGGACGTCGGACGCGCGCGGAGTACGCAACATCTGGGTGGCCGAAGGGCCCGGTTACCGTGCACGCAAGGTCACGAACTACACCGGCGACGACGGGCAGGAACTCACCAACATCCACTTCTCACGTGACGGCAGATACATCATCTACGTGCGCGGGGGCGATCACGATGCCAATTGGCCGGAGCCGGTGCAACCGGATCCGAGCGCGAGCCCGGAGCAGCAGGAGATGCAGGTATGGGCGGTGGCGCTGGCAGGCGGCACGCCGCATGCGCTCGGTCAGGGTGATACACCCGCCGCATCCCCGGACAGCCGCAGCGTTGCCTTCATTCAAGCGGACGGCAGCGTTTGGCTAGCCCCCATCGACGGCAGCAAGCCGGCGCACCGGCTGTTCTTCGATTTCGGCAAGGATTCCGCTCTGCACTGGTCACCCGACGGCAAGGCGCTCGCCTTCGTATCGGACCGCGCAGATCACAGCTTTATCGGCATCTACCGGGACTCTCGGACTCCGCTCGAGTTCCTGCTCCCTTCGACGGCGCAGGATATGGAGCCCCGCTGGTCCCCGGACGGCACGCGCATCGCGTTCGCGCGGACGCCGGGCAAAGGCGGCCCTCCACAATCGGTGCTCGAGTGGCATCCCGTTCCCTGGTCCATCTGGGTCGCCGACGTGCGCACGAACCACGGCCTGCGCGTCTGGCAAAGCCCTGACACGCTGCGCGGCTCGCTTCCGGAGGAGGGAGGCGATGTCGATCTGCGCTGGGCCGCGGGCAACCGCCTGGCATTCATATCAGAGCAGGACAACTGGCCGCATCTCTACACGGTGCCCGCGACCGGTGGCGAGGCGATGCTGCTCACTCCGGGCGAGTTCATGGTGGAGGACGTCGCCATGACGCCGGACCGGCGGTATCTCGTCTACAACGCCAACACCGGCTCGACCGCGGGCGATGACGACCGCCGTCATCTCTATCGGGTGTCAGTCGATGGCGGCGCACCCGGGGCCATCACTCGCGGGGACCACAGCGCCTGGGGGCCGGTCCTGACAGGCAGTGGAACGCTCGCGTTCATCGATGCGGGACCCCGGCAGCCGCCGAAAGTCATGTGGGGAAGCCTTGACGGCAGAAGCTGGCGCGGCGCGGGCGGCGATGCCTTGCCGGCCGATTTTCCGACGCACGAGCTCGTGGTGCCGAAGCTCGTCAACTTCCGGGCGGCGGACGGATTGCGGATCCAGGGTCAGCTCTTTGTCGCGCGGGGCGGCGCAGCGCGTAAGCCCGGCATCATCTTCGTGCACGGCGGACCGCCCCGGCAGATGCTGCTCACGTGGCACAACATGGATTACTACAGCAACTCCTACGCGGTGAACCAGTACCTCGCCAACCACGGCTTCATCGTGCTGTCGGTCAATTATCGGCTGGGGATCGGCTACGGCCATGACTTTCACTATCCCGAGCACTGGGGCCCGACGGGCGCCTCCGAGTACCAGGATGTGGTGGCCGGCGCCAAGTGGCTGCAGCGCGACCCGCAGGTCGACCCGGAGCACATCGGCATCTGGGGCGGATCGTATGGCGGCTACCTGACGGCGCTCGCACTTGCCCGCAATTCCGACATATTCAAGGCGGGCGTCGACATGCATGGCGTGCATGACTGGTCGATGTTCGCCAACGACTGGTTCGGCAGGTCGCCCGATCGCTATCAGATGCCCGACATGACGAAGCTGAAGAAGATCTTCTGGGATTCATCGCCCGATTCGGCGATCGGAACCTGGAAATCGCCGGTGCTGCTGATCCAGGGCGATGACGATCGCAACGTGCATTTCCACCAGATGGTGGACCTGGTGCGCCGGTTGCAGCTTCAGCACGTGCCCTACCAGCAGATCGTGATCCCCGATGAGATTCACGGGTTCCTGCGGTACCACTCCTGGCTGGAAGCCGATGGGGCGACCGCCGCGTACTTCGAGCAGCAGTTTCTGGAGAGGACACACTGACGCATCAACGCGTCACCGACCCTCGAGCTCGACTACGCCGGCTCAGGCCAGGGCCGCGCCGTACAGCTCCAGCAATTTTCCCCAGGCGCGCTCGGCGTCGGCCTTGTTATAGATGGGTTTGCCATCGTGCCGCGGCATGTCGGGCACGCACCACCCATGGATGGTGCCGGGATACACCTCGATCTGCGCTCTCACATGCGCGGCCGCGAAGGCTTCGCGGAGCTTGTCCTTCGCATCGGGCTGCTTGGCATCATCGCTGGCGGCGATCGCGAGGTACATGCGGGCTTTGATGCGCGGCGCGAGCAGATGCGGACTGTCGGGCTTGTCGGTCACGAGACCACCGCCGTGGAAGGTCGCGGCGGCGCCGATCCTGCCGGGCACCCGCGCGGCAGTCCTGAACACGAAGGGTCCGCCCATGCAGTAGCCGTGAGTGCCGAGCTTGTGCACAGTATTCACCTGTGACTGCGCGTCAAGGAAAGCCACGTGGGCGTCGGCATCCCTGTCGATCGCGGCGGGTGCCCTGATCGAGGCCGTCCATTGCTCAGCCTTCGCCCGATCCGCGGGACTGTCGAAATTGAAGCTCGAGGCATCGACGACGACCGGTGCTCGCACGGTGCGATAGAACGGATTTGGCACCAGCACCGCGTAGCCTCGTGCCGCAAGGCGCCTGCCCATGGCGCGAAACGCAGGCCTCAAGCCAAAGATATCGGTCCAAATGAGCACCCCCGGGTGCGTTCCCGCCGCGGGATGAAAGAACGCCGCGTCGCATCGGCCATCGGCGGTTCTTACCTCGACATCCTTTTCGATGACATCCCGCTCCGCGGCCAGAGAAACGCCGGTTGCGGCGGCGAGCCCCAGGGCTGCGGAGGCGGTGACGAATTCTCGACGCGTCGGATGAGAAGGCTTCGCCTCGGACGGATCACGATCACGATCGGTGTCGCTCATGGGAGTTGACCTCGCCGCTCGGGTGAGATTGTGAGTTTACATCGCCGGCTCCCGGATGATGCAGCGAAAGCCGAGATGCGAGGTGGGACTGTCGACGGGTTGCGGAAACTTCGCGGCCGGCCGGCAGCGCTGGCAGTAATTGGCGACCTTGCGCCCGATGCGCAGATCAGGCACCGCCGGGTCGTAGCTTTCGGCCTCGCTGACGGTACGCCTGATCGAGCCCCCACAGGCACGATGGTTGCGAAGCGCGCTCGAATGCCGAATCGAATGCCGAGCACTGATGGACCCTCGCGAGAATGACAACCGATAGCGGCGCCAACGACGAACATCACCTCCGGCGGGAGAGAGAGACTCTCGAAGTCACGCTGAGGAGCATTGGCGATGCCGTCATCGTGACGGATGCGGGGGGAGAGGTGACCTTCCTCAATTCGGTGGCCGAGCGGCTCACCGGCTGGCCCATGGAGGCGGCGAGAGGTCAACCCTTCGAGAGGATCTTCCACATCATCAACGAGTTCACCGGCAAGCCGGTGGAGCATCCGGTCGCCAAGGTTCTGCAATCCGGCGGCATCGTCGGGCTCGCCAACCACACGATACTGATCACTCGGGATGGAAGGCGCATCCCGATCGACGACAGCGGCGCCCCGGTGCGGCTCGCGAACGGAGAGATCGTCGGCATCGTGGTGGTCTGCCGCGACGTTACCGTGCGCAAGCAGGCGGAGCTCGCGCGCACCTGGCTCGCCGCCATCGTCGAGTCTTCTGACGACGTCATCGCCAGCAAGACCCTGGACGGCATCGTGACCTCGTGGAATCCGGCTGCGACGCGTCTCTTCGGATACCAGCCCGAGGAGATCATCGGTAGGCCCATCACGACCATCATCCCGCCGGAGCTGCATGCGGAGGAGGCCGAGATACTCGCGCGGCTGCGGCGCGGTGAGCGAGTGGATCACTACGAGACCGTGCGCCTCGCCAAGGACGGGCATTCGATCGATGTCTCGCTCACGGTCTCGCCCGTCAGGAGCGAGGACGGCACGATCATCGGTGCATCGAAGATCGCGCGCGACATCAGCCGGCGCAAGCGCAACGAGCGCCTCTTGCGCGAAGCGGACCGCCAGAAGGACGAGTTCCTCGCCACACTCGCTCATGAGCTCAGGAACCCGCTTGCGCCGATCTGTGCGGCGGCCGAGCTGCTTCGGCAGGCGAAAAGCCTGGCGCCCGAGCTGCGGGCGGCCACCACCATTCTGGAGCGCCAGACGCGACAGATGACCCATCTCGTCGATGACCTTCTCGACCTGTCGCGCATCACGAGCGGCCGTATTCGCCTGCACCCGGAGCCGGTCGAGCTCGCGGAGCTCGTGCGCAACGTCATCGAGACGTATCGGCACTCCGCCGAGGCGGCGCGGCACCAGGTCGCACTTGCGATCTCCGGCGAACCTGTCTACGTGAGCGGGGATCGCATCCGGCTGACACAAGTTATCTCGAATATCTTTCATAACGCCGTGAAGTACACACCGCCGCGTGGCAGGATCGAGATCGCGCTGCGCACCGAGGATCGGCAAGCGGTCATGAGTGTTCGCGACAACGGCATGGGGATTCCGCCGGAAATGCTCGACCAGATCTTCGAGCCCTTCGCGCAGCTCGACCGGTCGTACGAGCGGCCTGACGCCGGGCTAGGCATCGGACTCACGCTCGCCAAGAAGCTCGTCGACCTGCACGGGGGGCGTATCGAGGCGAGAAGCGCAGGACCCGGCAAAGGCACTGAATTCCTGATCCATCTGCCCGCGATCGCAGCCGCTCCCACAGCGCGCACGAGCGCGCCGCACCGGGACTCCGATTTCCCCGGGAGTTGCCGGGTCCTCATCGCGGACGACAATCACGATGCAGCCGTCAGCCTCAGCATGCTGTTGCAATCGATGGGCCACGATACTCGTGTGGTCCACGACGGCATCGAAGCGGTGCAGGAAGCGGAGCTCTTCCGGCCCGAGGTCGTGCTGCTCGACATCGGCATGCCGAGACTCGACGGCTATGAGACGGCGCGCAGGATCGCCGGCCGGTCCTGGGCGGCCACGACGCAGATCGTGGCCGTGACGGGTTGGGGTCAGGACACGGATCGGCAGCGGGCGAAGGCAGCCGGATTCCATCGGCATCTCGTCAAGCCCGTCGATCTCCAAGCGTTGCGAGACGTTCTAGCGGACGCGTGCGCGGCGCGGCAGGAGCGGTAGCGATCGCGCCGAATCGCTATGGATTGGCGTTGAACGCGATGCAGATCCGCGGCTCGTCGCTCTCGTGCGGCTCGACCAAGTGCTCCATCCAGGAGGGGAAGAGCACGAGCAGGCCCGTGCTCGGCTTCAAATTGATATCGGCATGAGCGTTGGGAAAGGATCCCTTGAGCGCGCCATGGATACACCCGGGCCGTGGATCGCGGAAGCAGAGCGCCCCGGAGCCCGCGGGGACTTTGAGATAGAAGCTGCCCGAGAGCAGTGAGGCCTCGTGCATATGCATGAAGTTGAATCCCCCGCGGTCGTGCAGGTTGACCCACGACTGGAGCACGAAGGGCTCGCCGCCCCGGCCCATCTCAGCGAGCGCCATGGCGCATGCGGAGTGAATGGTTTGCCGTAAAGGAGCCCAGATCGGCTGCTCGAGAAGGGCCATTTCCTTGCTATTCCAGCCCCCGCGGTTGGTTCGACCTGCGGGCGCAGGGCTCGCGGCGCGAGAGCCAAGCACCCAGCTCGTCCACTCGGCGAAGTGCGGCTGCAGAGCCTCGAGGCGGCCCTGCCAGATCCGGGTCGGAAATAGATCGTACGACTGCAGCGTGGGCGTCGTAACGGTCTGCCCTAACCTGTATGTGGTGCTAAACGTCTCGCCCATGGCTCGGACCTCACGGCAGCCTGCTCAGGCGCACGGCTCCTGTTGGGCCTCGCGTCACGCGAATGGTCGTCCGCCGGCCGCGAAACATGATGTTGCGTAGCGTCAGCGAGCGCCAGCCCGGCGGCAGGACGGGGGGAAACGCATCGACCAGCCCCGCCTCGCGGATCCGAAGCCCCGTCAGGCCGAAAATCAGGCTCTGCAGATATCCGCCCGAGCCGGTGATGAACGGGCCGGTGTTGTTGCTGGACGTCTCCGTTCGTACGTTGAAGGGCGGCTTGAGCGTCCCTCCGGTCAGATAGAGATTGAACCAGGCGGCCGCCGCCGTCGGCTGATCGATCTCATCGGCGGCGGCGACCTGCTGCACGATCCCGATGCTGACGCTGCCTCTGCGTGCCATCGGAATCGGCCGGATGGCGAAGTCGTAATCGGCGCGTCGCAACGCGGCCGGCATCTGCACATCGAGCGCCGGGAGGAAGAGCAGCGACAGCGGGCCGCCCGCGAAGCGAGTCTTCACCGACGGATCGAAAGGCAGATGATGCTCCCCGTCTGCGGCCATGGGAATGTACATCTGCCGGGCGATCCGGCTCCAGTCGGGATCCGGCTGCTCACCGAGGGTCTTCGCGGCGGCGACGGCGATATTGAGTGCCTGCACGGCTCCCATGTTGGTGAACGTGTCGTTCGGGATGTCGTTCTCCGACTCGGAAACCGAGGTCACGTGCAGAATCTCGTACCGATGCCTGCTCGCATCGTAGGTCGCGCGGCTCCCCCAGAAGCGCGCAACGGCGCGGATCACCGGCCAGCCCTTGCTCCGCAGCCAGTTGCGATCGAGCGTGGCGAGATAGTATTGCCACTGCGCGATGGCCACCTCGGAATTCACGTGAATCTCGCTCTGCGAGAGGATGACCGCGGAGTGCGGGGTCTGATCGCTGCCGTATTGGGGGTCCGACTCCCAGGGGTACATGGCGCCCGCGAAGCCCTGTTGCTTTGCATGCTCCTCCGCGGCGGCGAGCGTCCGTGCGCGGAAATCGACCAGGGACTGCGCGTGTCTCGGGTGCAGCAGCAGCAAGGCCGGGAAGACCCAGGTATCGCTGTCCCAGAAGACGTGACCGACGTAGCAGAGGGTGATCCCGCAGGGACCCACCGCCCAGCCGGTGTCGGGAGTCGAGCCCGCGAGGAGGTAGTAGAGCTCGGAGTGGGCCACCCGCTGCGCTCGCGGATCGCCGTCGATTTCGATGTCCGACTGCCAGAGCGCATGCCAGGCGGCCCGATGCTGCGCGAGCAGAGCGGCGAAGCCACGCTCGCGCGCCTGCCGCGCCAGAGTCAGATCCTCCCTCGCATCCCCTCCCCACCCGGCACGGGACAGAGCGGCGAATTTCGTGAAGGCGTATGGCCGGCCCCGCTCGACGCGTAATGTGACATCCAGCGCAAGCTGACCCTGCCCGCGCTCGAGTGTCACCCGCTCGGCGCGCACCCCTCGAGGCAGGGCCACCGCGGCCGCCATCGCCATTGCGAGTCCGTGCTCGGCATTTCCGCCGAGCCACAGAGTGAGCGAGCGCGCATCTGCGCCGCTCGCGCGCACCTCGGTGTAGCCCGGATACCAGATGGCGGCACGATCGGCAGTGGCGGGCGGGTGCGGCTCGAGCGACAGGCCGTGGGCCGCGAGCGCCTTGTCCTGCTCGGCTCCGGTCAGGCGCGCAAAGGGAAAGCGCGGCGTGTAGGGTTTCCAGAGCGTGAGCGGGAAGGACAGCCGCACCACGCCATCGTAGCCGGGCGTGATGGTGAAGCGAGTGGCGGCAAGGTGCGGCGAAGCCTCGCTGACCAGCGTGACGACTTCGACCGCGGTTTGCTTCCCGTCATCGACGTAACGGTAACGCGTCGTCAGCGTGGCATCGTGGAGATCGAGAGTCTGATGGTAGTCCTCGAAGCGCTGCGCGCTCATCGGGCCCCGGTCGAGCCACTCCTGCGCAGCGCCCGCCGCGTCTGGATTGAAGTCGACTCCATTCCAACCTGGAACCTGCGCGGGCCGGGCGACATCGCCCGGAGTGTAATCCATGAACGCGACCATGTAGCTCTGCGTCGCCTCCGTGCCCCGAGGCGCCGTGAGGGTCGCGATGAAGCCGTTGCCGAGATAGCTCGGAAAGTAGGACGGCAGGTCGCCGAAGCCGGCGGTGAGGAGAAAACTGGGATCCGTCGCGGCCGGCGCGCTGAGCGCGACGACAGGTAGGGCCGCGCAAAGCGCCACGCACGCGGCGCCTGCAATTCGACTCCGGGCGAGTCGGCGATGTTTCATTGCGCGGCTCGGATCGGCATCGACCGCGCGCGGGCGTGCGATGCAACCTGCGCAAACCGCGGCGGCCTCACGGCCAGGTAGACGGTGCTCCAGAGCTGGGCTGCGTTGGCCTCGGTGACGTCCGCGGTGGAGGAACCGAACGGCCGCAGTTGATAACGTCCGGCTTCGTACGACCATGACCACAGCTCCGAGTTCTGCATCGAGCGGGTCGCCTCGATCGCGGGCCACAACACTCGCTGTGCCTTGACGAGATCGGCGCGCACCGCGGGCGGCAGATCATGCCTCTCGAGCTGGCGGGCGAGCCCCGCGGCGAAGAGCGCCTGCTGCCAGGACCACACGACCGTGCCATGGTAAGCGTTGCGAGTGAAGAGCTTCTGCAGCGCGGGCGCGCAGAACACCGGGTTGGCCACCACCATGCCGACTCCGGTCATCAGGCCCGCGGGGAACGGACGCATCAATACCGACACGATCCGATCCAGGTCCTGCGGCGCGGGATCTTCGAACAGCAGCAGAAAGCCCTCATCGGAATGCATGATCGGGATCGGCTCGCCCGAAGCCGAGAGCGACAGGGCGTGGAAGCGCAGAGCGCCGGACCCCAGCGCAGCGAGCGCCGGTTGCGAGGGAACGCCCTGCGCTTCGGCATAGATGTCGACGGCATTGGCGGCGGCCGAATGACTCAAAGTCACGTCAAAAAACGGCACGGCCCGCTTGCGCCAGACACTGGCCATCTGCGCTGCGCGGGCAAAGAGCGCACGGTCGGGCGCGCTGACATAGGGTGACAGCAAGCCGCTCGCAGCCAGCCGAGCCGCTGCATGCAGTGCCGCCGGCACCAACGCGGCATTGACATCGTACGGATAGTGCCCCCCACCGAGGCCGGTCCCGCTGTCGCGCCAGTCGCCGACGGTCTCGCCGGGCTTGAGGCCGATGAGATGCGCGACTTCGGGCGCGTTCGCAAACGGCACCGCGCTTTGCACCACGAACCGCAGATTCCTGACGAGGGCAGCGCCCCGCGTACCCCGCCGCTCCTGCGGCCCGCCGACGGCCGCGGCGAGAAACGCGGCCGAGCGGGCCTTCGCACCCGGCTCGAGGAGCCACGCGGCAGCCACCGGCGCGAGGAGATAGTCCTCATCGATCATCTTGTAGTCGTACATCGGGGCCGCGGAGCGCGAGCCGTCGGCCTTCATGTGATCGAGCACGGCCTGCTCGCCGATGTCCTCCTCGTGCGCCACCTCTCCTTGCGGCGAGAGACGTGCCAGCACGGAGTCGAGACCGGCCTCGACGGCAGTCGGACTCAGCACCGGCATCAGCAGGCGCACACTCATCAGCGTGTCGCGGCCGAAATAGGTATCGAAACGCCAGGAGCCGGCGAGCAGCTTCTGGCGATAAGCGAGGAACGCGAGCGTCTCGCGGGCCGCAAGCTCTCCCGCGGAGGGGTTGCGCAGAAGAGCGTGGCCGGCGAGCGGGACGAGGGGCGTCTCGCCCGTGAGGCCCGTGATGCGCAGGCCAATTCTGCCATCCGTTCCGGCCAATATGCGCATACCGCTCACTCGGCCGTCCAGCACCTCGATGGTGAGCCGATAGCTGACCGCGCCGTCGAGCCGCTCGCGAGACCAGGTGAAGGTGCGCCCCTTCACGGCGGGTGCGACCGCAATACCCGCCGGGAGGGTTCCCGCCGACTGATAGTCGCGGAGCACGCGAATGCTCGAGAGCACCGCCTGGTGGATCTCGAGCTCCGGGTCTGCGAGCGTAGCTTCCGCCGTGACCCCGTAGAGGGCCCTGCCCTTCGCATCGCGTGCGTGGAGGGGCTTTGGTTCGCCGCGGATATTCCACATCGCGTGTCCCGGCACGCGCGCGAACCAAAGACCCGTACCGCTATCGCCGGCCGGAAAGGCGATGAGGATGCGCGGCTCGGGACCTGCGCGCAGCAGCAAGTGCGCGGCGACCGGGCCGTCACGCAGGAAGTCATTGAGAATCCTACCTTGTCGCACCTGGAAGGCCAGCGGCGCGGAAGCCGCGAGCGCCGGGACGGGCGCCGCCAGCAGGGTGGCCAGGAAGCAAGCGGCTGCGATCGAGCGCAGCCCCAGTGAGGCTCGAGCATGACCCATGGGCGTAAGCGTCCTCCGCCGACGTGTGGCGAATCGGCGACTTATAGCCTGTTCGCCCGCCGCCGTCACGCGCAGTGCAGTGCGCGGTGATTCATCCATGCTGATCCGCAGCGCCATGAAATTTTCGTTAAATGGGGAATAGCGGAGATCGCGCAGTCAAACGTCTCCTTCTAAGATGACCGCTCGATCCGTATTGGTCGTTTCGCATCATCGCGCCGCCGGCAGGCTCCCCTCAGGGTACGCGCCGGGGATGTTGCGATCGCACAACAGCCGCTGGCGGACGAGGGTGATCACTCCACTCGGTCTCGCTGCCTGCTGAGGGCAGCACTTCTTATTTGGGGGAATTCGCATGAGAGTCAAAGACAAGAAGGCGTCCCGCGGGGGCGCGCATCCGGTCCGGCAACGGGCCATCGGGTCCATCCATACGCCGTCCGCGAACACCGTGGCGGCGGTCGTTGCCGGGATTCTCGGCGCGAGCGGTCTTGCCTTCACCGGCAGCGCTCATGCGCAGAATGCGCCCACACTGGCGACTGCTCCCACGTCCACGCAGGCCACCCAGAGCCTCCAGGAGGTCGTCGTCACCGCCACGGCGACCGCGGTGAAAAAGCTGGACGCGAGCTACAACATCGTATCGGCGTCGCTGCAGCAGATTGCCATGGCGGACCCCTCGAGCGCAGCCGAAATCTACAAACTCTCGCCTGGCATTTGGCCGGAAGCATCCGGCGGGCCCACCGGCGTCAATATCGACGTGGCCGGCTTTCCCTTGGGCGGCGGTGATTCTCCGTATTTCACGACCATGCTCGAGGGTCTGCCCCTCTACGGCTCCCCTTACCTGTCCTTCATGGATAACAGCACGCTGATACGCATGGATGACACGGTCGAGCGCGTCGAGATCGTCCAGGGCGGACCGAGCGCCATCTTCGGTCCGGGCCAGCCCGGCGCGACGGCGAACTTCATCCTGCGGACCGGCTCGGACGAGCAGAAAGGGTCGCTCGGCGTCACTTACGGCTCTGAGGGCTCGGAACGCGTGGATCTGTTCGAAAGCGGCAAGATCGCCGACGGCTGGTACGGCAGCATCGGTGGCTATTACCTGCAAGACGATGGGATACGCAATCCGCAATTCTTGGCCGAACAGGAACAGCAGCTGACGGCCACGTTGAAACATGATTTCGACAATGGGTCGATCCTGTTCTGGGCCCGAACCCTGCATGCCCATGATATGTGGGTCGCCGACTTTCCCTATACCCAGCACAACGGCACGGTCAGCACGTATCCCGGCTTCGATCAGCTCGACTCCACCTACAACAGCAGGCAGCTCGAGAACTTCCAGGTACCGGATCCGGCATGCAACTGCTTCGAGAACGACCCGATCGACGAGGGTCGGGGCGGCCAGCTGAACTATGTCGGCTCGCAGCTCAAGGAGGCATTCGCCAACGGCTGGTCGATCAGCAACGACCTCATATTTGACGGCGGGCTTGTCCCGACCTACGCGCTGATCAACAACGGCAATCCCTCTACCCTGGGGGCCTACATCGGGACCTTGACCTTGCCCACCCCCCTGACCGCGGCCAACGTCCAGGCGAGCTATGCCAACGGTCAGCCGGTGAACCTCAACCAAAGCATCGTCACCGAGCAGGTCTGGGACGTGCAGAAGAAGATCACGAGCCTCATCGATGAATTTCGCGTGAACAAGGACCTTGGCTTCGGCGATACCCTGACCCTTGGCCTGTATGCAGCTCACTACACCATGAACGACAACTGGTCGTTGAGCTCCAACGTGCTGATCACGAATCAGCCGAACGCGGCGCCGATCATCCTGACGGGTAACGCAGGTGGAAATACCTACGAGGTGACCAGCCCGCAGGGCATCGTGAATGCCAACGGGGGCTACTACATCCTCCAGAACGGCAGCGCCACGAATATTGCTCCTTATATCTCCGACTCATGGAAAGTCAATCGTTGGTTGTTCGATGCCGGACTCCGCGTCGAGCACATCAACCTGGATCAGGAGACGACCAACCAGTCGAACGTTCAGATGGGGTCGGCGTACGACCTGTGGGACAACGCGGTCAACTTGCCCAACGGCACGTGGTCGCACGGCTATGAAAACAACACCATGCCGACGTTCTCCGTGGGCGCGAATTACGAGTTCAACAACCATATGAGCGCCTATGTGCGCGTCAATAATGGCGTGCTTTTCGAGAACTTCGACAATGTTCGTTGCAACGTCAGCAACGGCTCGAACGGTTGCCCGAGTAAAGTACCCCTGCAGACCGTGCGCAACTACGAGTTCGGCTTCAAGGTTCAGAACCAGTGGACGTTGATCGACGCATCGGTTTACCGCAAGACCTTCAAGGGAATCGCGTATCAACCGACGAATATCGACGATGTAGATATCGGCCCCGCTGCCACCTACGGATCGACCTCCACTGGCGGTCGACTCGACGGCAGCGTAACGCCCTTCGCGGCCAGCTCCACCCCGGCCCTAAGCACCTTCAGGATCACGGTCAACGGCATCTACGAGCGTGCTTACTACACAGGCTTCGTGGGCTGCTACCTGTACGAAAACATCAACGAAATTGAGACCTGCGGCACGGCCAACGGCAACCAGCTCGCGCGTCTGCCACATTATCAGCTCCGGGTGACACCGAGCGACACGCAGGAGTTCAACTGGGGCACGTTGAGCGAGCAAGTCACCTACGAGAACATCGGGAAGCGCTTCCAGGACGACACGAATCTGACGCTGTTGCCCTCTTATTACGACCTGGCGGCTGGCATCGATGCCATGATCGGGGAACACTTCGAGCTCCGGGTGCTCGGCTCGAATCTCACCAACCAGCTCGGGTTGACCGAGGGTAATGCCCGGTTCGGCGGCAACACGATCCAGCAGAACGTCGGGTTCGGCCGTTCGATCGAAGGGCGCGAAATCAACGTAACCGCCAAGTACTACTGGTAACGCCAGGGAGACTCTCTCCTGAGGAAATCCCCCTCGCGCCATCCGGCGCGAGGGGGACGGCGGCGGCGCTCTTCCCCCGGAGCGCCGCCGCGCGATTCAAGGAGGTGCGGTCCGCGAGCCGCTGCGTGCCGGCGCCTTCCGTGCGAGAATCGGCCGGCGTTCCTGCGATTCCTGCGATTCCTGTTCGATTTATCTGGGGGTTCACCTCGAGTGTCTGTTCCGGCTTCCGTCCTCGAGGCGATGCGCGCCGTCGGCGCCCTGCTCCAGGCGGGCCAATTCCG
Source organism: Steroidobacteraceae bacterium (assembly GCA_050739095.1). Taxonomy (GTDB): domain Bacteria; phylum Pseudomonadota; class Gammaproteobacteria; order Steroidobacterales; family Steroidobacteraceae; genus 13-2-20CM-66-19. Next base: position 116,607 of record JBOIAR010000004.1, read on the forward strand.
CGCGGCGCATGAGCGCCTCGAGGCCATCGCCGAGGCCAACCCGACCTTCGTGGAAGCCTTGCGGCTATTGGCAGGCACGAAGCTCGCCTTGGGGGATGCGCGGGCCGCGGAGGCGCTGTTGCGGCGCGCCCTCGAGCTCGATCCGCTCTGGACGGCGACGCACACGGCGCTCGGGGAGTTGCTGCTGGCGAGCGGCCGCGGCAGCGAAGCCGAGACCGTGCTTAAGCGCGCGCTCGAGGGCACCCGAGCCGATCCACGCGCGGCCCTGCTGCTGGCGCGTTACTACAACGATGCCGGGCGCGCGGCACACGCGCTGGCAGTCGCCGCGCCGTTTTGCACGCCGGGCCGGCTGGACGCGGAGCTCGCCACGCAACATGTCACGGCGCTCATCGCGCTCGGCCGGCAGGCGGATGCCCTCTCCCTCTACGGCAGACTCGCCGGCGCCGCGCCGGACAGCCCAGCGCCCGCCCAAGCGCTCGCGATCGCCCTCAACGCGGTCGGCCGCCATGCCGAGGCCGGGCAGATCGCGCATCGGGCTCTGGCGCGCGGCTTCAGGACGGCGACGCTCTGCCTGACTTACGCCAGGAGCCTGATGGCGGAAGGCGCCAACGAGCGCGCGGAGACTGCGCTGCGCGATTGCCTGAGGCTCGAGCCGCGTCTCACCGAGGCGCACAACACCCTCGCGCAGCTCATCTGGGTTCGCACGGGCGATCTCGCCAAGGCCACTGAAACGCTCGATCAGGCGTTGCAGCGGTTCGGCAACGATGATGCGCTCTGGGCCACCAAGGCAGCCATCCTGCAAGGCGCGGGTGATGCCCGGGCTGCCTATGAGTGCCTCGCGCCGCGGGCCGAGCGCACCCAGGCGCCGCCCGTGCTGCTCGTGCGTGCGGGACTATCGGCGCTCGATTTCGAGCCTGCCCGGGCGCTCTCACTCGCGCAGCGGGCGATGCGCCTGCTGCCCGATGAGACTCCCGCCCGTAACCTCCTCGCAGCAGCGCAACTCGGTGTGGGCGATGCCAAGGGCGCTCTGCAGAACTGCGAGGCGCTCCTCACGCAGGCGCCGGACGATCAGTATCTGATTGCGTTGCAGACAACCGCTCTGCGCCTGCTGGGCGATGAGCGCTATGCGCAGCTCTGTGACTATCGGAATCTCATCCTGCCACTCGCCATCGAGCCGCCGCCGCCCTGGACGGATCTCGCGAGCTTCCTCGCGGGCCTCACGGCAAGTCTCAACCGCCTGCACGACCCCAACGGCCATGCCCTGCTCTTTCAATCACTGCGCCACGGCACCGAGACGACCCAGGACCTGACACGCAGTACCGACCCGGCAATCCGTGGTCTATTCGAGGCGTTCGCGGCACCGATCACGCGATACCTCGAGCACATCGGCCAGGGCACCGATGCCCTTCGCGGCCGCAACGCTGGCAAATGGCGATTCAACGGCAGCTGGTCGGTGCGCCTGCGCAACCGCGGATTTCATATGAGCCACGTCCATCCGCGCGGCTGGATCTCCTCCGCCTTCTATGTCGAGCTGCCCGACATCATGGCCGACGCGCGCACGGACGAAGGCATACTCTCCTTCGGCACGCCCGGCCTCCTGACGACCCCCTCACTCGAGCCCGAATACTCGGTCCGTCCGGCTCCCGGCATGCTCGTGCTCTTTCCGTCATATTTCTGGCACGGCACCGTGCCGTTCCAGAGCCCTCAGCCGCGCCTCACCGTCGCCTTCGATGCCGTGCCGGCGAGATGATATCTCCGCCGGCCCGCCGTGAAGTCCATCAGGACTACCCCATCATCCGGCCAGATTATCGCTACTGCGGATGAACGCCGCGACGTTATCGTGCATTTTCTTCAGGTCAGGAACGTGCACATAGATCATGTGCCCGGATTCGTAATACTTGAACTCAATATGCGACTGTAAGTCAGGTGGAATCTTCATGTGGTTTACCGAATAAACCATTCCATAGTAATCCGTTGCGAAGTCAAAATAACCGCACTCCACCTGCACCCGCAAGTCAGGGTCGTACTTCATGGCCTGAGCCAGGTCAACAGCCCCGTTTACCGGAGGAGGACCACCATAGCTCCTGATACCCGGGATCGAGTCACCCCGCGGCCACGGCGACACGCGTGTTTCAGGCCGGTAATAGAGATCGGTCTTGTACTTTAATATATTGGCCGCATACCAATTAAATCCAGCTGCATACGCAGAACTGATCGCCGCTGCCTGCGGATCATATTGTGCTGTCTCGCTCAAAGGGTCCATAGTTGGTCCGGTGAATCGGCCGTCCAGCCGGCCGACCGTTAGATCCTGACCGTTCAGCAACTCGTGGAAAAACTCCTGTGGGCTAACACGCAGATCGGCTTGCTCGAGGTAATCCACACTCAAGCCGGTGTAGTCGTGCAATTTCTGCGCAACGCTGCTGAAATCGCTCTGAGCTAAGGTATTACCGGCATTTAATGCCACCGAATACCGGTTCATGGCGAACTGCTCCACCTGCGTCAGGAAGGACTGGAGGTCCGCGGGCTGCGTCGGCAGTTTGTGGTGGTACCAGGCGTCAGCTGCCATGGTAGGCAAGGTTGTCTCGTATTGGATATCAGAACCGCGGGGAATCGCGTTTCCCATGTAGGCCGACTGCAGCACCACCCCGTTCAGGTCCATATCGTCCCTTCTTATCAGGTAATTCGCGAGCACTTCCGAGCGCAACGTGCCGTAACTTTCCCCGTACAGGTACTTGGGCGAGTTCCAGCGGTTGTTCTGGCTGAGGTACTTGGTAATGAACTGGGCAAACGCCTGCACATCCGGATCCACACCGTAAAAATCCTTCCTGGTACCGACACCGCCGCCGTCCTTCCGAATGATACGGCTGTAGCCTGTGCTTATGGCGTCGATAAACACTTCGTCGGTAACGTCGAGCAGGCTGTACTCGTTGTTGACGAGCTGATAGGGCCCCGCCGGCGTGTGTGTGTGGTCCGCGGTCACGATGCGCTGCGGTCCGTAGGCACCCATATGCAGCCAGACGGTCGAGGAGCCCGGCCCGCCGTTGTAAAAGAACGTCACCGGACGCTGGCTCTCGTTGCTTATACCGCGCTTGGTATAGGCAACATAGAACATACTGCCCGTGGGTTTGCCGGAGTGATCCGTCAGAATGATGGTGCCAGCCGTGGCCGTATAATCAATCTTGTTGCCTTCCACGGTCACGCTAGCCTCTGTCGCCGATCTCGCGGCCTTGGGGGCGGTAACCGCAGTAGCTGGGGATCGAGACGCGGCGAGAGCGCTCACCGTAAGACCAGGACCCCCGAATACAACGATCAGCAAAACTGCAAGCAACCCGGGACAGCTCTTCATTGGGGTGTACTCCTAACTGGTTGGGAAGATCAAGGGCCGAGGAGTGAGATGAGCCGAGCGAGTTGCGCGCAGTAGCCGGTCAGCGGGGCCGGGGCCTGCCCGGCGAATTTGCGCGTCATTACTCTCGACATCGTCATCCCCCACCCAGCCTCGCGAGACACTGCCTCGGGAGGATAGCCGCGAGGGTGGCGCTCCGCCGCTTGCGCCGCGATGTCCGCCGCATCGGTAAATCGCACTGCCGCAAAATGGCTCGGCCGCGCTATCCTCGCCGCCATTGCTATGTTCCCGCCGAGACCCGATTTGCCGCCGGTCACCCGGCGAGAAAGCGCATGACGATCCGCTCGATTCGCCACATCTGCGGATGCTGCTCCTCATGGTTGCCGACGGCGGCGAGCATCCTGCGCAGGCTCCCATCGAGATAGCCGTCCAGCACCGCTGGATGGATGTAGCACTTGCGGCAGATCGCGGGCGTGTTACCCAATCGCTTCGCCACCTGTCTGATGGCTTCGATCTGCGCCTTCTTCGTTGGCTTCTCCTCCTGCTCCGCGAGCGCAAGCACTGCCAGGTTGGTTGCGGCCCAGGTGCGAAAGTCCTTGGCGGTGATGTCGCGACCCGAGATCTCGCGAAGATAGTCGTTGACGTCGGCGGAATCGATGCAGTGCCGCTCACCGCTCTCGTCGAGGTACTGGAAGAGCTCGGATCCCGGCAGATCGCGGCAGTTCTTCACGACGCGGGCGAGCTTGCGGTCGCTCACCAGACTGACATGCCGGATGCCATGCTTGGCGCGAAAGTCGAGCTCGATCCGGCCGCGCGTGATCCGCACGTGGCGATTACGCAGCGTGGTCAGGCCGAAGGTGTTGTTTTGCACGGCATACTCGGGATTGCCGACCCGCGCCAGTGTGTCTTCCATGAGACGAACCACGGCGGCGAGCACCTTCTCGCGGGCCAGCCCTGGCAGGCTCAGGTCCGCTTCGACGCGGCGGCGGATCGCCGGCAACGCCCCGCCGAATTCGAGCAAATGCTCATACTTGGTCTCATCCCGGGTGCGGCGCCAGCGGGGGTGATAGCGGTATTGCTTGCGCCGCCGCGCATCCCGCCCGGTGGCCTGGAGATGCCCGCTCTCTTGCGGGCAGATCCAAACATCGCGCCACGCGGGCGGCACGGCGAGCGCCTTGATGCGGGCCAGCTCGGCGGAATCATCGATTCTCGAGCCCTGCGCGTCGCGATACACGAAGCCGCCCTTCTGGAGCTTGCGGGTGATGCCGGGCTGGCGATCGCTGACGTACCGCAGCCGCGCTGCTTTGGCCGCATGCACACTGTCGGGAAGCGGGACCGGGACAGCACGGTCCGACCGCGAGGATCTGCTATCCATGGGTGCTGGGGGCGAATCTGTGGGCTCTCGATGAGTCTCAACGTTTCAACGTTAAACACACAGGCAGGGTCCTGAGCCTGAGCCGCAGAGGGCAGGGGGTCGCATCGCGCGCGCTCGAGTGACTGGTCCGCGACGAGGCGCTTGTGTACTCTTGGCCGGGTGACTGCCACGCTTGATCCCACCGAGCGGTGCTGGACCCCTCCTCGTCGGATCGCCGCCCTGGGCGAGCCGCTGCTCGAGCTGCAACCGGCCGATGCCGCCGAGATTCGCCTGGCGTTGGGCGGCGATGTCGCCAACTCTATGGTGTGTCTCGCCAGGATTCTCGGGAAATCGCGCCCCGAGCTCTCTCTGGTCACCGCGCTTGGCAGTAGCGGATATTCCGCGTGGCTGAGAGCCCGATTGGAGCGCGAAGGCCTTCGGCTCACCGAGGCGCCGATCGAGGGCGAGCCTGGCATCTATGGCCTGCCTGTCGATGCGGCGCACGGCGCCGGGTTCTCCTACTGGCGAAGACAGTCCGCCGCCCGGCAGTTCCTTCGGTCCGCGACTCTCGCGCAATTCGATGAGCTCCTCGGCGACGCCCAGCTGCTCCTCGTCACCGGAATCACGCTCGCCCTCTGCTCCGCCGAGAGCTTCGAGCACCTTTGCCGTTGGGTCGAGCTCCATGGAGACGAGTGCCGTGTTGTGTTCGATTGCAATTTCCGCAGGCGTCTTTGGGAGAGCGACACGGAGGCTCGCGAGCGGATCGGCACTTTCGAGCGGCTGGCTTCGGCGATCGCGACCGGTGCCGACGATGAGAAGAGCCTCTGGGGCGCTGCAAGCACGCCCGAGATCATCGAGCGTGTGAGCCATCTATCGGCCGAATATCTGATCCGCGGCGGCCCAGTAGGGTGCTGGGTTGGATCAGGACGGGAGTGCGAGCACGTCCCCGCTGAGCCGGTGACCGTCGCGGATACCGCGGGCGCGGGAGATGCGCATTTTGCGGGCTACCTCGCGGCCAGGATCTCGGGATTCCGCAGAGCCGAGGCCGCGACTTACGCGAACAGAGCCGCAGCGGTCATCGTGAGTCAGCGCGGCTCGGCGCCGAAGCAGAGTACGAGTTTCCCGCCGCTGCCGACTCGCGCGCCCCGGTAGGCCCGGCGTCCGACTCCGAGGGCATCGTGCGAGCCCGCCAGATGCGGTTCATTCCGGTCTGACGTGATCACACAGGCGTCAGCACGCTAATATGCGTGGACAATGCGCCTGGGACTCGAACACAGCTACGCCGCCCTGCCGAGCCGATTCCATGTGCGAGTCGCGCCCACCGCCGTCGCCGACCCGAAGCTGGTCGCATTCAACAGAAGCCTCGCCCGGGAGCTCGGCCTGGATCCCGACGTGCTCGAGCCCGAAGCGGCGGCCATGCTCTCCGGAAACCGCTTGCCGGAGGATGCCGAGCCGATCGCCATGGCCTACGCCGGGCATCAGTTCGGCACGTTCGTGCCATCGCTGGGTGACGGCCGCGCCGTCCTTCTCGGGGAGATCAAAGGGCGCAACGGGACTCTGCGTGACATCCAGCTCAAAGGCGCAGGCCTGACGCCGTTTTCCCGCAACGGCGATGGTCGGGCGGCCCTGGGGCCGATGCTCAGGGAGTACCTCGTCAGCGAGGCCATGCACGCCCTTCGCGTCCCCACCACCCGATCACTCGCCGTGGTCACGACAGGCGAGCAGGTGTTTCGGGAAAGCGCGCTTCCCGGCGCAGTGCTCACCCGCGTGGCCGCGAGCCACGTTCGGGTCGGGACATTCCAGTACTTTGCCGCTCGCGGCGACCAGGACGCCGTGCGTGCGCTGATGGAGTATGTCATCGCACGACATTACCCCGAGGCCGGCGACGCCGCGGTGCCGGCGCTGGCGGTGCTGAAAAGCGTCGCGCAGCGACAGGCCGCCCTGATCGCGGACTGGATGCTGCTCGGCTTCATCCACGGGGTCATGAACACGGACAACATGTCGATCGCCGGCGAGACGATCGACTACGGCCCCTGCGCTTTCATGGATGAGTACGACCCGAACGCCGTATTCAGCTCGATCGATCACCGGGGACGGTATGCCTTCAGGAACCAACCCGCCATCGCGCAGTGGAATCTGGCGCGATTCGCCGAGACGTTGCTGCCGCTGATCGATCCGGAGTCCAACAGAGCCGTCGACCTTGCGATAGCGGTGCTCGAGTCCTTCATGACCCAATTCGACGCCGCCTTCCTCGCCGGCATGCGCCGCAAGCTCGGGCTCTCGAGCCTATTGGAAGGTGACGCCGACCTCATCAGGCGGCTGCTCACAGCCATGCAGCAATCGCAGGCCGATTTCACCAACACCTTGCGAAGGTTGGCGCTCGCGGCGGCGGGCTCCGACGAGCAGCCGCGGCTGCGCGAGCTGCTCGGCGGGAACCCTGAGATCGATTCGTGGCTGCGCGACTGGAGGCAACGCCTGGCTCGGGACCCGCAACCCGCGGCCGAGAAGGCCACCGCGATGTGTGAAGTCAACCCCGCCTTCATTCCCCGCAATCACCGCGTGCAGGCCGCGTTGGATGCTGCGGAGGCGGGCGATCACGGGCCCTTCGGCGCGCTCCTCGAGGTTCTGCAGCGTCCCTATGACGAGCAGCCTGAGAGGAGCGAGTACGGCCAGCCGCCGAGCCCGTCGGAGCGCGTGCTGCGGACGTTCTGCGGCACTTGAATGAAACGGTGAGACCCCGATGCATTGGCCCACGGCGCTCTTCATTGCGGCAGTCGCGCTCGTCACGGCTGTAGAGCTTTGGCTCGCCGCGCGTCAGGGCGAAGTCGTGAGAGCTCACCGCGATCGCATACCGGAGCCGTTCGCGGGCCGGCTGTCGGCGGAAGATCACCGCAAGGCCGCCGACTACACCGTCGCCAAATTACGGCTGGGGAGCGTCGGCACCGTGATCAATGCGGTGGTCACTCTGGCGCTGACCGTAGGCGGCGGCATCGCCGCCATCGACACTCTCTGGCGGCACACCGGATGGGTCGAGCCATGGCTCGGCATGGCGGTGATCGGCACCGTTGCCGCAGTGGTAGGCCTGGCCAGCCTGCCCCTGTCGCTGCTGCGGACGTTCCGTATCGAGGCTCACTTCGGCTTCAACCGCACGACGCCGATGCTCTTCCTGGCCGACCTCGGCAAAGGACTCGCGCTCGCCGTGCTGATCGGCGGCCCGTTGGTTCTCGCGGTCCTGGCGCTGATGGCTCACGCCGGCAGGTGGTGGTGGTTGGCGGCATTCGGCTGCTGGCTGGCGGTGACACTGCTCATCACCTGGGCCTGGCCCGCTTTCATCGCGCCACTCTTCAACAAGTTCTCACCGCTCGAGGACGCCTCGCTCAAGGGCCGCATCGAGGCGCTGCTCGCGCGCTGCGGTTTCCGCTCGAGCGGCGTCTTCGTCATCGACGGCTCCCGCCGCTCCGCGCACGGCAATGCTTATTTCACCGGCATCGGCCCGCACAAGCGCATCGTGTTCTTCGACACCCTGCTCGAGCAGCTCGCCGCCGCCGAGATCGAAGCGGTGCTCGCCCACGAGCTCGGGCACTTTCGCCTGCGGCATGTCCGCCAACGGCTGCTCGTGTCCTGCGCGACGATGCTCGCCGGCTTCGCGGTCCTCGGGTGGCTCGCCGCCAGGCCGGGCTTCTACCGGGTGTTGGGCGTACCGATCCCATCGCCGCACGCGGCGCTGCTCCTTTTTGCGCTGGTCGTGCCCGTGGCGCTCTTTTTCACCACCCCGCTCGGCTCCCTCTGGTCACGCCGTCACGAGTTCGCGGCCGACCGCTTTGCCTCCCAACACGCGAGCGCGCAGGAGCTGGCCTCGGCCCTCGTCAAGCTCTATCGCGACAACGCGAGCACGCTGACGCCGGATCGCCTCTACACCGCCTTTTATTACTCGCACCCGCCGGCGCTGCAGCGCATTGCCAGGCTGACGGGCGCCTCCGGCGGTTGATCCAACGCTCACCGCGGCCGCGGCGGGTACGGCGTGCCGTCCTTGTGCAGGAACGTGCGCGCTCCCGCCCGAATCGTGAGATCGATGCCGGGATAATCGACCGCATCGCGCTCCGGATCGCGCGTGCCGATCTCGAGAAGTACGGCGTCCGCGCTCGTGCGGTTCAGCAGATGATGCCCGTCGCCATCGCCCGCCTTGAATCCGGCGCAATCGCCTGCCCGCAGCACCTCTTCGCCCGCATCGCTCACGAGCACCACTTCGCCCTCGAGGACATACACGAACTCGTCCTCGGCCGAGTGCCAGTGGCGCTGGCTGGACCAGACGCCGGGCGGCAGGCGCAGGAGATTGACACCGAACTGGGTGAGTCCCGCCGCATCGCCCAACCGCACCCGTTTGCGCTGCCGGCAAGGCTCATCGTAGGGGGCGGGATACCCGCTGCCGACTGCCGCTTTGGCAGCCGAGACGTCTATCTTTTTCATTAGCGTTGCCTCTGTCGTAATGCGGCCCTTGCCTCGCGAGTACGTAGCGTAATATGAGGATTGCCGTCTGCGACTTGAAAAATCCCTACAGCCCGCGGATCGGCAGGTCGCCGGCGGGCACTCTCATCAGGGACTCGAGGGTGTCATGAGAGATCACAGCCGCAAAGCCGTCGAAGCGCCCCTGCTCGGCAAGCATTTTCGCCGCGCGAACGAAGCCGCCCCACGCGGCGCGCGCGAGCGCACCGCCCACACTGATGCGACGCACGCCGAGCGCCGCGATCTCCGTGACTGAGAGCGCGCTCGCGTAGCCGACGAGCAGATTGACGGGCTTCGGCGCGACGCCGTCGACGACCCGGCGAATATGCTCAGGCAAACGGATGCCCGGCGCGTAGAGGCAGTCGGCGCCCGCGCTTGCGTACGCCTGCAGCCGCGAGATCGTCTCGTCGATGTCGGGCCTGCCCACGAGGAAGCACTCCGCGCGCCCGACCAACAGCGTATCGCCGCCTGTCCGGTCGATCGCCCTGCGCGCCGCTCGCATTCTCTCGACGGCATCCTCGAAGTCGTAGAGGGGCTTGGCCATATCGCCCGTCGAATCCTCGATCGAAAGACCTGCGACGCCGGTGTCGACCGCCAGGCGCACGCTCTCTGCGACTCCCTGGGGATCGTGCGCGAAGCCACCCTGGAAATCGGCATTCACGGGCAGATCGGTCGCATCGACCATCGCCCGCAGGTGCGAGAGCACCGCTTCCCGCGGCACACCGCCATCGGGACACCCCTGCGACCACGCGAACCCGGAGCTCGTGGTGGCGAGCGCCTTGAATCCGAGCGCCTGCAGATAGCGGGCGCTGCCGGCATCCCAGGGATTCGGGATCACGAAGCAGCCGCTGCGGTGCAGCTCGTGGAAGCGGCGGCGCCTTTCGGCAGCGCTCGAAGGGTTGGCGGACATGGCGTGAGTCTCCCAGGCAGGCGAGCCATGATACGCCCGGGAGAGGCGCCGCCGGGCGAGCTGTCGTACCCTTGTTTGAAGCGCTGGATCCGGGCATCGTGCCCGGCCCAGCGCGGCGGCGGGCAGAAGGCGCGACTTTTGCCCGCCGCTCGCCCACCCTGGCGGCGGGCACCTCCGTGTGCCTACGCTTGATGACGAATCGCGCGATAGGGCTCTGCACACGTGAGCGCACGCACCTGGCTGGTCTTCGCCGCCCTCGGGATCGTCTGGGGCCTGCCGTATCTTTTCATCAAGATCGCGGTCCAGGAGATTTCCCCGTTCGATGTGGCCTGGGGGCGCATCACGCTCGCGGCGCTCATCCTGCTGCCCATCGCCTGGCGCCGCGGGGCGCTGCGCGCGCTCATCACCCACAAGAGGGCGGTCTTGGCCTTCGCCCTCCTCGAGTTCACCATACCGTTCCCGGCGATTGCCATGGGCGAGCGCTGGATCCCCTCTTCCGTCACAGCGATTCTCATCGCGACGGTGCCGCTCACCATCGCGCTCATCTCCCGTTTCTTCGGCGTTCACGAGCGGCTCGGAGCCCTGCGGCTCACCGGGCTCATGGTCGGCCTCGGGGGTGTCGTTGCGCTGGTGGGATTCGGCACGCTCTCCGGACCGCTCGCCTGGGTCGGCGTCGGATGCGTGCTCATCGCGACGCTCGGCTATGCGATGGCCCCGCTCATCATCCAGAGGCACTTCCACTCCGTCGACTCGATCGGGCCTGTCGCCGGCAGTCTCTCGATCGCGAGCCTGGCGCTGCTGGTCCCGGCGATGCTCTCCCTGCCGCGGCGGTGGCCGAGTGCCTTGGCGCTCTCATCCGTCGCCATCCTCGGAGTGGTGTGCACTGCGCTCTCCATGCTGTTGATGTTCTACCTGGTCAAACACGCCGGCGCATCGCGGGCGTCGATCGTGACCTACATCAACCCGGCCGTCGCTACGCTCCTTGGCGTCGTGCTGCTCGATGAACGCTTAGGGGTAGGCGGCCTGATCGGGTTCGGCCTGATTCTCCTCGGCTCCTGGCTCGCCACGCGCCGGAGCAGGCCGGCAAGCGTGGTCGCGGCGGCCGGGGCGTCTCCGTAGAGCAGCCTCAGCCCATCGACCCCTGCATCATGCTGTTCTGGGGGTGCCCGGAGGGCAATGTGCGAGCGAATTCCAGGCCGGAATTGTAGCTCAAATCGGCCGCACACTGACTCTGCGCGGGCCGGGCTCGCGGGTGAGCATCTGCTCGAGCTCGCTCGCGGGAACGGGATGAGCGTGCAGAAACCCTTGCGAACGGCTGCAGCGCAGGGCACGAAGCGCCGCGAGCTGCTCCTCCGTCTCCACACCTTCCGCGACGGTGATCAGATCGAACGCCGAGGCCAGTTCGACGATGCTGCTCACCAGCGTCACGCTCGCCTGGTCGTCCGGCAGGCCGGTGACGAACGAGCGGTCGATCTTCAGCACATCGACCGGCAGTTTCGAGAGCAGCGCCAGCGAGGAGTAGCCGGTGCCGAAATCATCGAGCGCAACGCGAATGCCCGCCTTGCGCAGCTCGCGCAGCTTGCTGCTCGTGCCCTCGAGGTCCTGGAGCAGGGTGGTCTCGGTGATCTCGATGTCGAGTCCGAAGCCGGCGAGCGGGACCAGCCGCTCGGCGAGCCCGAGGAGGCCATGCACGAACTCGCGCTGCTTGAGCTGCAGCGCCGAGACATTCACCGCGACGCGCATCGGGCGATATCCGGCTCTGCACCAGCCTTCCAGGTCCTCGACCGCCTTGAGCAGCGTCCAGTTGCCGACCGGCACCATCATCCCGGAGGATTCCAGGACGGAGAGGAATTGGCCCGGAAGCACCAGGCCCTCGGAGGCATCGCGCCAGCGCAGCAACGCCTCGACCGAGTCGATCTCACCCGTCCTGAGATCGATCTCAGGTTGGTAATAGAGCACGAACTGCTGCTCATCGAGGGCGGCGCGCAATTTGTGCTCGAGCGCCACGCGCGCGGAGGTCTCGCGGCTCATCTCCATCCGGTACTGCAGACAATGCTCGCCGGATTCCTTCGCGCGCTTCAAGGCAGCCTCGGCGCGCTGCAAAAGGAGAGTACCGCTCGCCCGGTCCTGCAGATGCGGGGCCGCACCGTAACTCACTGAAAGACGGATTTTCCGGCCATCGATCTCGAAGGGCTCCTCGAGCACGGCCGCATCGAGCACGAGCTGCGCGCTGTCGAGCACAGGCTCCGTCGTGCGCTCGATCAACACGAAAGTGCCGGCGCCCAGATAGCCGAGACGCTCTTCGCCGCCCGCGTGCCGCCGCAACCGCTCGGCCAGACTCTGCAGGGCGAGATCGCCGAAGCGCTGCCCATAGGTGGCATTGAGGCTGCCGAGTCCCCGAATGTCGAAGGCGACGACCAGGAGCCGAGCCTCGGGCCATGCGTCGTTGCGAAGCTGCAGCTCCCCATCGAGACGCTCGCAGAAGAGCGCCCGCTTGGCGAGGCCGGTGAGCGGGTCGTAGCGGGTCAGGTATCGCGCCGCGTTGGCATGCTCGATGGCGCGCAACGCGGACGACAAGCTGATCGTCAAGTCCTCGAGGAGCTGCAGCAGCTCGCCGTCCTCCGCCAGCGCGAAGTCCTGCGCGGTCAACGTCAACACCGCAATCCGTCTGTCGTCGACGATCAAGGGCATCGCGATCAGCGACCGGATGCCACGGGCGAGCAGACGCTCGCGCGCGGCAATCGGCACGTCCGGCCGCGCGATGTCCGCGCAGACAGTGACCTTGCCCGTGCGCAGCGCGCGGCCTGCGAGGCTCGGATCGGGCTCGGTGCCGCTGCCGACGTCGACACGCTGCAGCGTCTCGCTGTCGAGCACCGTGGCTCCGGTACGGTACTTGAGCCACGCCCAGCGCCCGCTCCCCACCACTACCCATGCCACCGCGCCGAAGAACCCGCCGAGGCCCGTCGCGAGACGACAGGCTTCGCGCAACAGCTCGTCCCGTTCGCGGAGGCGGAATATCGCGGCATTCATCGCGCTCTGCATGCGCACGATCTGCGCGAGGCGCTCGATCCGTTTCTGCTGCCGGCGCGTCTCCATCTGTGTGCGCAGCGCCTTCATGCCGAAGGCCAGGTCGGCCGCGAGCTCCTCGAGGAGCGCGAGCTCCGTCCCATCGAAGGCGTCGGGACCGCCCGCGTAGATGCTGAGAGCGCCGATACACTCTTGGTCGAGGAGCAGAGGCAGCGCGACGGAGGAGCGATAGCCCTCGCGATGTGCCTGCTCCCGCCAGGGCGCGAAGTCAGGATCCGCGTCGATGTGTCGGCAGACCTGTACTTTGCGCTCGCGGATGGCGCGGCCGGTGGGCCCGTGGCCCAGCTCATCGTCGCTCCAACTCACCCGCAGCCGCTCGAGATAACCGCTGTCGGGGCCGGCATGCGCGACGACGCGTACCGCGCACCCAGGCTCCCTGTCGGCGAAACCGACCCAGGCCAGCCGGTAGCCGCCCGGGCCGACGAGGGTGCGGCAGTTCTCGGCGAGCAGCCCCGACTCGTCCTGCGCGCGCGCGAGCGCGCGCTTGCAGACGATCAGCATCCGCAGCTCGCGGTTGGCCTTGGCGAGCGCGCCCTCGGGAAAATTCGTGTCGGCAGGCGGCGCGAGGGGAATAGAAGGCCCGGAGCCCGCCTGGGGCGCCTTCTCGAGACTCGCGGCGCTCTCGTCGACCGGTATCACCCTGCGAACCTACTACAAACCCCCGCCGACAAGCGCCCAAGCCCGCAACATGTCGGCTCGCCACGGCACCGGTCTGTCGCGCGGTGGCGATATTCCGTGACTCAGTTCACATCAGTGGCCCTCGCGGAAGGCGAGGAAGCTATGCGGCTCGATGCGAAGCTCGTAGCCGAACTGTCGCGAGGTTGTCGCCGCCGCGGATGGCGCGAGGAAGCCCGGGATCGGGGGCATGGGCGTGCCGCCCAAGGTCACTCCGGTGGTCAGGTTGGTGAGTTGCCCGAAGCCGCCGACGACCCGGACGGCGACCGGCTGATCGAGATAGGACTCGACGACGAAGCTGCCGTTACCGTACTCGAAAAGACTCACCTGCGCGGGTCCCTCGAGCCTCACGGGCAGATCGGGCGTCAGATAGCGGCGGAGCGCATCGAGCACCGCTGCCGGCAGGGAGTAGAGATCGTTCATCTCCTCCGGCACCGCCACGACGTAGAGCTCGCCCTTGCCGTAGTGATCCATGAGCAGGAGCGGCACGCCCGCCTGATTGCCGATGCCGCGCAGCACCGCCCACTCCTCGTTGGTATAGAAATGGATGAGCGGGAAGAGGATCGGCTTCGAACGGCCGAGCATCGTGCCCGCGCCGAATCCGAATCCCTCGACATACTCGTTGGCCGGCGCCACGTCCCGGGTCACGCGCATGTCGGTGACCTGATCGAAGCCCCTGTCCTGGATCGCGCGCAGCAGCCCCGAGGTGATGATCACGTCGTCGCCGGCGCGCAGATGCCGCTCGATCTCCGACACGATGTTGGGATCCTGCGCGGCCGCCTGTGTCAGGAAGACCCGCGTCGCATCCGGCCACTGCGGATACATCTCGACCGGGATGCCCACCATGCCCGCCGTCTCCGGCAGGAAGTCCTCGCCCGTCGAGTCGTAGGGCCGATAGGCCGCGAGGCCGACGGGCTCACCGAGCGCGCCCGCCACCTCGTCCACCTTGCGCAGGGCGTACTCCGCGACATCGGCGAGCAGCGGATAGCTCGCGCCCGGCGTGCCGGGGAAGCCGCCGCAGCACTGGCGCGCCATGTCGAAATAGTTGAAGGTGGTCGGCAGATACTGCCAGGCCTCCCGGTTGCGCGGATCGGCGATACGGAGGAGATCCGAGTACTCGAACAGGTTGATGGCGGGCGCCTTGGCGAGAATCGTGTCCCAGAGCTGCCCGGCGTAGCGGTCGAGGTACTGCATCGCGATTGTGTCGACCCAGCCGCCGCCGTTTCGCCCCGGGGCGATGTTCTCGAAGTAGCGGAAGATCTCGTAGCTTTCGTACGGTCGCAGCTGCTGGTCGGTGGTGGGGGCGTAGCGCGTCTCATCGCCCGTCCAGATCTCCGGAAAGATCCGCGGCTCGTTCCTCAGGTCGAAGCCCATCTCCTGGAAGGAGGGATAGAAGTTGGGGAACTTGATGATGACCCTGACCTTGGGGTTCGCGGCCTTGGCGGGCTTGAGGATGAGATCGCGCGATACCTCGTCCATGGTGCGCATGCGAAACTGCGCCCAGCTCTGGCTGCCTTTGGCGGCGATGTCCGAGTCGCTCTTGGTGTTGAAGAAATAGAGATCATCCAGCACGAACGTATCGAAGTGCCGCGCCAGCAGAGCCGACATGCGGCTCGCGAGCTTGCGATCCCGCGGCACCGTGTAGTCGAGGGTCTGGAACTGGGCGCTTCGTCCCGCGCCGAGCATCGCCATGCCGCCGGCGACCGCGACGCCCTGGGAGACGAAGAACCGCTTCACCCGCGCGATCGTTGCATCGTCCGCGCTGACGCCCGAGCGGTAGTCCTCGATGAACACCTGATCGACGTGCAGCCGGCCGCTGATCGTCCGCCAGCTCGAGCGCATCCACGCCGGGTCATGCGCCATGTGCTCGACGACCTGCACCGGAATGTAGACGGTCACCTTGAAGTTGTGGAAGGGCTGCGGTGCGGCGCCGCAGGGCACCTGAGCCGCGGTGGCGGCGACGATGAGGACGGCAGCCGGGACGAGCCAGTGTCTTCGCAACGTCATGCTTGTCTCCGCGGACGCTTGAATCGCGGTCCCAGCCGCTAAGGTAGCGCTACCACCATACACCCGCCGCAAGCCGAAGGGAACCGGCGATCCTGTCAGCGCGGCAGCGCGCGCACGAGCGCCGGCAGCTGCGCGAATCCTTCGAGCGCCGCGAGGCAGGCAATGTCCTCCACCGGCCCGCGGTGGTAGCCATGCTTCATGAGCACGAAGCGCACCTCGGCCGCGCGCGCCGTCGCGGCATCGACTTCGCTGTCACCGACCAGGAGCGAGCGTTCCGGCGGCGCATCGAGCTCCTCCAGCATCGCGAGCAATACCCGCGGATCGGGCTTGCGAAACGGCAGCGAGTCGCCCCCGACCAGCCGTGCGAAATACCCGGCGAGCCCGAGGCTCTCCAGAATGCCGGTCGCGATGCGCGCCGGCTTGTTGGTGCACACCGCGAGTGAAATGGCGTCGGCGCGAAGCGCCGCGAGCGCTTCGCGCACCCCGGGGAAGGCTGTCGTGCGTGAGGTCGCGTCGGACTCGTAATGCCGCATGAAAAGCCGCGACGCTGCGGCGGGGTCCGCCTGCCCGCAGCCGCGTGCGGCGAGAGCGCGCGCGACCAGCATCGCGACGCCGTCCCCGATCATCCGCCGCACTTCCTGCACCGACAGCGGCGCGCCGCCGAATTCGCCGAGCATGCCGTTGACGGCCGTCGCCAGATCCGCCGCGCTGTCGATCAGCGTGCCGTCGAGATCGAAAACGACGAGTGAGGGCGACATGTGGACGCGCGCCTGACCGCCCGTCGCGAGCGCGGTGCTACGCCGGCCGGCCCGGCTGCCCGAAATACACGAGCGTCCGATAGGGGAAAACGACCCGGCCGTCCTGTTGATGGCGGTCGAACACCTCCCTCAGGCCCGTCATCAGCGGCTCGTGCTCCGGACGATCGGGCGTCGGTGCGTAGGAGGCGGACTGCACCCTTCCCGCCAATCCCGCGAAATCGAACACCTGCCGGTTGGGGAAAGGGGCGAGCTCCGGCTCGTGGCCGAAGAAACGGCGGAGGCCGCCCTCCTCCGCGCGCAGCCGCGCCACCGCGTCGTACTCCGGCGCGTAGCGGCGCAGCAGCGCCTCGTAGTCCTCGAGAAACGGGACGACTCCCTGCCGCCGCTCGTTCCAGAGCAGCGCCGCCCAGGCGCCGGGTTTCAGGATGCGCAGCGCCTCGCTCCGCGTCTTTTCCGGATTGAACCAGTGAAACGACTGGCCGGCGACCAGCAGGTCGAAGAACCCGTCCGCCGTTCCGGTGCTCTCCGCTGTGCCATTGCAGCTGTGGAACTCGCCGCCGCCAAGCGCCTCGGCGGAATACCGGCGCATCTCGCTATTCGGCTCGATCCCGAATACCTGCGCTTCGCGCTCGAGCAGCAGTCGCGAGAGGATGCCGGTGCCCGAGCCGAGATCGACGACGTTGGCGCCAGGTTTCAGTCCACAGCGCGCCGCCAGGAGATCGATCGCGGCAGCGGGATAGCTGGGCCGATACCTCGCGTAATTTTCGACACGGCCGAGGAACCGATCGCTGGAGCTGAGCGGCATCAGTACAGTGCGCGCGGCCGCTTACTGCGACTGCGGCGCGAAGTCCACTCGTGTCGTCCAGTGCGGGTAGGCCGGCAGGTCCGTGTCGATGACGAGGTTCGCGTGCGCGTGCTGCTCCTTCGATGCCAGTTCCACGGCGGTCGGGGTCCCGCAGGTGGCATCGACGGGGAAGGTGCTCACGACGCTGATCCCCTTCGCTGCCTTCACGTCCGCCTTGTCCTGACTCACCGGCTCGAGGTGGGCGCCGGTGATATGGGCGTCCGGGGCGGTGACGAAGTTGTACTGCACGTTACCCTGCCAGGAGCGCGTCTTCTTGTCCGGCCTGCCCGAGGTGTCGATGGCCTGCTCCGGGGTGAGGGGTGGCGGCGTCAACGTGATCTCACGGGGCTGGGCCGGGAAGAGCCCCGACCGCGTCGTCCCCACCTGCAGGCGCCACACCGCGAGGAATTGCAGCGGAAAGCTGCTCGTGCACTTCACGGGAAACATCGTCTGATAGGTTCCGTCCTGGTAGGACAGCGGGACTTTCTGTCCCTTCGAGATGATGAACAGGTACACCGGCTGGCTCACCAGCATACCTCCGGTCACCCTGGCGGTGACCGGATACATGCCGATAGATGCGTTGGTCTTGAATTGAGCCGGAGTCTCGTCCTGGACCTGCACGCCGCAGCCGGCCAACGCCAGCGCAGCCACCGCTACACACGTGGAACCGATCTTTCGCCGCATGCCGCCCCCTCTTTGTTCTCGGCCCCAAGCCGCACGAATGAACGCCGGCAAGTTTGACAAGTCGCGCCGGCCATGGCAAGGGTGGCGTAGCCTTAAACGCAGACGGGGGCGCGCCGCGAGGCGAGCCCCCGTCCGTGCTTCGTCCGTCGCTTACTTCTTCTTGCGGGCGCCGGCTCGCTTGGCCGCCCGGAAGGAAATCCCAGCCCGCATGGCCTTCTGCTGCACGGCCGCCGCGGTACGCCCGAGCTTCTTCGCGACCTCGCTGGTCGGCGTTCCCGCTTTCGCGAGCGACTTCAAGGTCTTCAACTCACTGGCGCTCCAGGACGCGCCGTCGTTCGGGGGACGTTTCGCCATTACTCGATACTCCAGAAAACACCCAACTGTAGGGTCGGGGCGGAATCATACACGCTTTTGAGAAAAAAGGCTCGTCCAACATGGCCCGAAGATGGGTGCACCGACATGTTGTAGGTTCGGGGTGACCCCGAACCGGTCCGGATGTTGCCGGTTGGGCAACCGCGGAGGCCGGCGATGCCGTCCGAGCATCAGGCCGAGGCTGTGCAGTGCGCAGCATCCGCGCAGCGCGGAGGGAACGCTCGTGTCAGTTGGGAGGGATCGAGCCAGCGCTCCGGCTCGAGTCTGGTGCAGAGCCGACGCATGGGCCGGTGAGGTAACTTTTGCAACATTCGTTTGCCGGCGGTTTCCCGGCGCCCTGCGACTCGCGACGGCGGATCGCAGAGGTCTCTTCGCACGTGCGCAGGCGGCTCTCGGAGGCGTGCCCGGCGGACGGTAACGGTTTGTAGCAATGTCACCGGGTCCGGCCGACATGGGGACCGCCGTGCGGCGCCCGGCTGCGCCGCACGAACGATGCTGTCGCCGAATGGCGTCAGTTTGAATCGACTTGCGGGGGGTAGTCCTTACATAATGCGCGCCGGCCGGACTGCCCCCCTCTGAGTCCTCTGGAAACGCTCAGTAACGGTAGTGGTCGGACTTGTAGGGGCCTGCCTTGTCCACCCCGATGTAACGGGCCTGGGCGTCGGTCAGCTTGGTGAGCTCGGCATCGAACTTCGTGAGCTGCAGCCGGGCGACCTTCTCATCGAGCGGCTTCGGCAACACGTACACGCCCACGGGGTACTTGCCCGGGTGACCGTAAAGCTCGATCTGCGCGAGGGTCTGGTTGGCGAAACTCGAGCTCATCACGTAGCTGGGGTGACCCGTGGCGCATCCCAGGTTCACCAGCCGCCCCTCGGCGAGCAGGATGAGGCGCCGGCCGTCGGGGAAAATCACGTGATCGACCTGCGGCTTGATGTTCTCCCACGGGTAGCGCTTCAGGCTCGCGACATCGATCTCGTTGTCGAAGTGGCCGATGTTGCACACGATGGCGTTGTGCTTCATGCGGTGCATGTGTGCGTGCGTGATGACGTGGAAGTTTCCCGTGGCGGTGACGAAGATGTCGGCTTTGTCGGCCGCGTAGTCCATGGTGACGACCCGGTAACCCTCCATCGCCGCCTGCAGGGCGCAGATCGGGTCGACTTCCGTCACCCAGACCTGGGCGGAAAGCGCGCGCAGCGCCTGCGCGCAGCCCTTGCCCACGTCGCCGTATCCGCAGACGACCGCGATCTTGCCGGCCACCATGACGTCCGTCGCGCGCTTGATGCCGTCGACCAGCGACTCGCGGCAACCGTAAAGGTTGTCGAACTTGCTCTTGGTGACCGAGTCGTTGACGTTGATCGCCGGAAAGGCGAGCGCGCCATCCTTCGCCATCTGATACAGGCGCTTGACGCCGGTGGTGGTCTCCTCCGTTACCCCCTTGATGTGGCGGATGCGCGTGCCATACCACTTCGGATCGGCCTTCAGCTTCGCCCCGATGGCTGCATAGAGCGCCGTCTCCTCCTCGCTTGCCGGTTTGGCGATCGCGGCCGGATCAGTCTCCGCCCGCACGCCGAGATGCATCAGCAGCGTCGCATCGCCGCCGTCGTCGAGAATCATGTTGGTGTAGCCACCATCCGGCCAGTCGAAGATCCGGTGCGAGTAATCCCAGTAGTCGGCCAACGACTCGCCCTTCCAGGCGAAGACCGGCGTTCCGGCCGCCGCGATCGCTGCGGCCGCATGATCCTGGGTGGAGAAGATGTTGCACGAGGCCCAGCGCACGCGTGCGCCGAGCGCCTGCAGCGTCTCGATCAGCACTGCCGTCTGGATGGTCATGTGCAGGGAGCCGCTGATGCGCGCACCGGCCAGGGGCTGCGAGGGCGCGTATTCCTCCCGAATGGCCATCAGGCCCGGCATCTCCGTCTGCGCGATCAGGATTTCCTTGCGGCCCCAGTCGGCGAGCGCGGGGTCGGCGACCTTGCAATCTCTCGGGGCGGCGGCGGACTTCAGTGTGGCGTTCATGAGTACTCCAAATGACTTGGGTGAGCGCCGTGTGATGAACCGCGGTCGCCTCTGAGCCTGGCAGGTGGACGGAAACGCCGGGAAAGGCCCGGCGTCCGGTCGATCTGTCGCAACGCTCCTCAGAGGCGCCGCTTCGCCGCACCGCTGCGGCGGGGGATCCTGGCGACCCAGGCACACGGAGGTGCCCCGATCCAGCGCTTAAACTTAAGCGGCCTTGGCGCCCTTCGCCTCGGCGCCGAGCGCCGCCGCGCGGTCAGTCCGCTCCCAGGTGAACTCCGGCTCCGTGCGGCCGAAATGGCCGTAGGAAGCGGTCTTCTGGTAGATCGGGCGCGCGAGATCGAGCATCTCGCGCAGGCCGAAGGGCGTCAGGTCGAAGTTCTTGCGCACGATCAGCGTCAGCTGCTCGCGCGACAGCCGGCTCGTGCCGAAGGTTTCCACCATGATGGAGGTCGGCTCGGCGACGCCAATTGCATAGGAGAGCTGCACCTCGCAGCGCTCCGCAAGACCCGCCGCGACGATGTTCTTGGCCACGTAGCGCGCCGCATAGGCCGCGGAGCGATCCACCTTCGAGGGGTCCTTGCCGGAGAAGGCTCCACCGCCATGACGCGCGTAGCCGCCATACGTGTCGACGATGATCTTGCGGCCCGTCAGGCCGCAATCTCCGACCGGGCCGCCGACCACGAACCGGCCCGTCGGGTTGATGTGGAACTTGGTGCGCTTGTCGAGCCACTTGGCGGGCATGACGGGCTTCAGGATCTCCTCCATCACGGCCTCGCGCAGCGCCTTGGTCGACACCTCAGGGCTGTGCTGGGTCGAGAGCACCACGGCCTCGAGGCCGACCGGGCGGTCGTCCTCATAACGGAGCGTCACCTGGCTCTTCGCATCGGGGCGCAGCCACGGGAGCTTGCCGGACTTCCTCACCTGGGCCTGGCGCTTGACCAGGCGGTGGGCCAGGGTGATGGGTGCCGGCATGAGGACGTCGGTCTCGTTGGTGGCGTAGCCGAACATCAGCCCCTGATCGCCCGCGCCCTGCTTGCGCTCGTCCTTACGGTCGACACCCTGTGCGATATCGGGGGACTGCTTGCCGATGATGTTCAGAACGCCGCAGCTGGCGCCGTCGAAACCCATTTCCGAAGAGTCGTAACCAATATCGAGCACCGTCCTACGCACGAGCGCCTCGACGTCGACCCAGGCGCTTGTCGTCACCTCGCCGGCGACGATCACGACTCCAGTCTTGACCAGCGTCTCACACGCTACACGACCGCGGAGGTCCTCCCTGAGGATCGCATCCAGGACGGCGTCCGAGATCTGATCGGCCACCTTGTCGGGATGCCCCTCTGAGACCGACTCGGAAGTGAAGAGATAGTCGTTGGCCATAGGTATCCGGTTCCTGTTGATGTTTGAGATGTTCGATTGCGATCAGTGGCGCGAGACAAGCTGGGCGCTGGCGGCCACGGCATCGCCGAAGCTCGCGGCGAGCCGACGCTCGATCTCCTCGAGCGTCGCGCGATGATTCTGCGTTCCCCGCGACTCGATCTTCAACGCGCCCATGACGGCCGCGATCCGGCCGGTGGTTTCCCAGTCGAGGTCGCGCATGAGCCCGTGCAGCAGGCCCGCGCGGTAGGCGTCGCCGCAACCCGTGGGATCGACCACGGCGGAGGCCGTCGCGCACGGGATCTCGAGCTGCCCCTCATGCGTATAGATGGTCGAGCCCTTGTGCCCGCGCGTAACGATTACCGCTTCCAGGCGCTGCGTCAGGTCGCGCGCCGTCAATCCGGTCTTCTGCTGCAGCAGCTGCCACTCGTAATCGTTCATCGTGAGCCAGTTCGCCTGCTCGATGAAGCGGCCGAGATCCGCCGCGTCGAACATCGGCAGCCCCTGTCCAGGATCGAAGATGTAGGGAATACCCAGCTCGGCAAACTGTTCCGAGTGCTCGATCATGGCCTCGCGGCCGTCCGGGGCCACGATGCCGATGTCTACATCGCGGGCGTCGTTCACCTTGTTGAGGTGTGCGTGCTGCATGGCGCCCGGGTGAAAGGCGGTGATCTGGTTGTCGTCGAGATCGGTCGTGATGAACGCCTGGGCGGTGAGCTCGGAGTCAATCGTGCGGATGTGATCCAGCGGCAGGCCGATGCGCTGCAGCCACTCCCGATAGGTCGTGAAATCCCGCCCCACCGTCGCCATCGGGACGGGGGTGTCGCCGAGGAGGCGCAGGTTGTAGGCGATGTTGCCGGCACACCCGCCGAATTCCCGCCGCAGCTGCGGCACCAGGAATGCCACGTTCAGGATATGGATCTGCTCCGGCAGAATATGCTCGCGGAAGCGGCCCTCGAACACCATCAGGGTGTCGAACGCCACCGACCCGCAGATCAGCGCTTTGCGCGGGCCGTCAGTCATGGTCTCTCGGAGGGGAGCCTGTCATATGGACCCTCAATGATAAGTTTTGGGCCGCCTGCTGGCTATAGAGCGCTTCTCGAGCTCTCTTCGGCGGCCAGCAGCGCCACCCCGCGCAGCGCCAGGTCGCTCAAGCCCGCCCCGCGGCGCTCCTTGTAATAGGAGACCATCTGGCGCCGCATGCGTGGCTCCCAGTAGCGACGCAGGTGTCCCGCCACACTTTTCGCGGCCTGCTCCGAATCCGGCTCGGCGGCAAAATAGGCGCTGATCTCGTTGGTCATCTTGATGAGAAGATCGATGTTCATGGGGGTTCCAGACGCCAGGGATGAGCATAGACCACGTGCTGATGTTCGCGGGCGAACGCCACCAGTGTGACGCCCGCACGCTGCGCGAGGCGCACCGCGAAGGCGGTCGGCGCCGAGAGGGCCGCGATGAACGCCACACCCACCGCGGCGCTCTTCTGCACCATCTCAAAGCTCGCCCGGCTGGTGAGGAGGAGCGCCCCGCCCGCGGGATCCACTCCAGAGCGCACCAGAGCGCCGATCGTCTTGTCGAGCGCGTTGTGGCGACCGACATCCTCGCGCACGAGCTGAACGCCTTTCCCGGGCAGGACCCAGGCCGCCGCATGCACGCTGCCGGTGCGGGCGTTGATCGGCTGCAGCCGCGCCAGCTGCGCGATGGCCTCGTGCAGCTCCGCGGCGCTCATCCGTGCGCCCGGCCCGACGGGCTTCAGGTCGCGGACGGCCTGCTCGACGGTCTCCTGGCCGCACAGGCCGCAACCGCTGCGCCCTGTCAGATTGCGCCGGCGGTCGAGCAGAGCCGAAAAACGCTCCCAGGCGACGGTGATTCTGACCTCGACCGCTTCCTCCCCGTACATGACCTCCACGCCCCGGATCTCGTCCGGGTGCGCTACGAGGCCCTCGCTCAGCGTGAATCCGGTCGCGTAGTCCTCGAGGTCCGCAGGGGTCGCGAGCATCACCACGTGCGGCACGCCGTGATAGACGAGCGCGACCGGCATCTCCTCGGCGACGAGATCCTGCTCCCGCGTGACCGTGCCGCGGCGCCAGCGCTCCACCCCGAGCTCCACCGCAACCGGCTGCACGTCGCCGGCCTGCTCAGGCGGGCGCCGGATCGCGCGTCCGCCGGCGCGCCGGCTTACGGATCGCCCGCTCCTCGGCTGCCCGCTTGCGCCAGGCGTCCTTCTGTTTGACCAACACCACTTCCACGGCGGTAACCTTGTATTCCGGACAGTTGGTCGCCCAATCGGAGTTCTCCGTGGTGACCACGTTGGCATTGGTCTCCGGGAAGTGGAAAGTCGTGTAGACGACGCCCGGAGCGATCCGCTGCGTGACCTTGGCGCGCAGCACCGTATCGCCCGCCCGGCTGGTGAGCCCCACCCAATCGCCGTCGCTGATGCCGCGGACCTCCGCATCATGCGGATGGATCTCCAGCAGGTCCTCCGCGTGCCACACCACGTTATCGGTGCGCCGCGTCTGGGCGCCCACGTTGTATTGCGTCAGCACCCGGCCGGTCGTCAGGATGAGCGGGAAGCGGCTGGTCGAGCGCTCGCTCGTCGGCACGTACTCGGTGAGGCAGAACTTGCCCTTGCCGCGCACGAACTGATGCACGTGCATGGTCGGCGTACCCTCGGGCGCAGCATCGTTGCACGGCCACTGAACGCTGCCCAGGCGATCGATCTTATCGTAGGTCACGCCCGCAAAGGTCGGCGTGAGACGGGCGATCTCCTCCATGATCTCGGACGGATGGCGATAGCCCATCGGGTATCCGAGCGCCTCCGACAGCAGCATCGTGATCTGCCAGTCCTCGTACCCCGCCTTGGGCGGCATGATCTTGCGCACCCGCGAGACGCGCCGCTCCGCATTGGTGAAGGTGCCGTCCTTCTCGAGGAACGTGGACCCCGGCAGGAACACGTGCGCGAATTTCGCCGTCTCGTTGAGAAACAGGTCCTGCACGATCACGCACTCGAGTGCTGCCATGGCGCGTGCGACGTGGTGCGTGTTGGGGTCGGACTGCACGAAGTCCTCCCCCTGCACATACATGCCGCGGAAGGTGCCGTCGAGCGCCGCCTCGAACATGTTGGGAATCCTGAGGCCGGGCTCCGGCTGCAGGGTCACGCCCCACGCCTGCTCGAAGTGTCCCCGCACCACCGGGTCAGAGACGTGTCGATAGGCGGTAAACTCGTGCGGGAACGAGCCCATGTCGCAGGAGCCCTGGACGTTGTTCTGGCCGCGCAGCGGCTGGACGCCGACGCCCTCACGGCCGAGATTGCCCGTGGCCATGGCGAGGTTGGCGAGCGCCATGACGGCGGTCGAGCCTTGGCTGTGCTCGGTCACACCGAGGCCGTAATAGATGGCGCTGTTGGGGCCAGCCGCATACAGCCGGGCCGCGCGACGCACGAGGTCCGCGGGCACTGCGGTTATCGCCTCCATCGCCTCCGGCGAGTTGCGCTCCGCGGCGATGAGCTCCTTCCAGAGCTGGTAGGAGGGCGCCTCGCAGCGCTCGGCGACGTAGTCGTCCTTGGTCAGCCCCTCGGTCACGATGACGTGCGCGAGGGAGTTGAGGATGGCGACGTTGGTGCCCGGGGTCACCTGCAGATGTGCGTCCGCTGCGATATGCGGGCTGCGCACCAGGCCGATGGCGCGCGGGTCGACGACGATGAGCTTCGCCCCCTGGCGCAGGCGCTGCTTCATCTGCGATGCGAACACGGGATGGCCGTCGGTCGGATTGGCGCCGATGACCATGATGACGTCGGCCTTGGCCACCGAGGTGAAAGCCTGCGTGCCGGCCGACTCGCCGATCGTGCTCTTCAGGCCATAACCCGTCGGGGAATGGCATACGCGGGCACACGTATCGACATTGTTGTTGCCGAAGGCGGCGCGCACCATCTTCTGCACGAGGAAGGTCTCCTCGTTGGTGCAGCGCGAGGAGGTGATGCCGCCCACCGAGTCACGGCCGTACTTCGCCTGGATGCGCCGGATCTCGCTCGCCGCGTAGCGAATCGCCTCCTCCCAGGAGACCTCGCGCCAGTCGTCGTGAATGGTCTTGCGGACCATGGGCTTGAGGATCCGGTCGGGGTGCGTCGCATAGCCGTAGGCGAAGCGCCCCTTCACGCACGCATGGCCGTGATTGGCGTCGCCGTCGCGACTCGGCACCATCCGCACGACCTCGGTCGCCGAGTTGTTGCCGCGGACCTCGGCCTGGAAGCTGCAGCCGACGCCGCAATAGGCACAGGTCGTCGTGACGGCGCGCTCCGGCTGACCGAGCCGGATGACGGACTTCTCCATCAGGGCGGTGGTCGGACAGGCCTCGATGCAGGCTCCGCAGGAGACGCACTCGGACTCGAGGAACGGCTGATCCTGGCTCGCCGCGATCTTCGACGCCAGGCCGCGCCCCTGCACCGTCAGGGCGAAGGTGCCCTGCACCTCGTCGCAGGCGCGCACGCAGCGCGAGCAGACGATGCATTGCTCGGGATCGAAGGTGAAGTACGGATTGCTCTCATCGCGCGGCATCGGCTCGCGCACGGGGCCCGGGCCGTACGAGGTGTGCGCGAGGCCGACCATCCGTGCCACGTCCTGAAGCTCGCAATGCGGGCCGGCGGGATCGAGCGGATGCTCGGACAGGTAAAGATCCAACACCCCGCGGCGCAGCTGCGTGAGCTTGTCTGAGCCGGTGCGGATCTTCATGCCGGGGGCGACGGTGGTGGTGCAGGAAGCCGGGTAGCCCTTGCGTCCCTCGATCTCGACCAGACACATGCGGCACGAGCCGAAGGCCTTGAGCGTGTCGGTGGCGCAGAGCTTCGGCACCCGCGCGCCTGCGAGCGCCGCGGCGCGCATGACGGAAGTGCCGGCCGGGACCGTGATGGACTTGCCGTCGACCTCCAGCGTCACGACCGCGCCCGCCTCGACGGGCGCCGGAGTTCCGAGATCCTCGTAATCGATCGCAAACATGGCTAACTCCGTATTCCGAAGTCTTCCCTGAAGTGACGCAACGCGCTCTGCACGGGGAAGGGGGCCATGCCCCCCAGGCCGCACAGAGACCCTTGCACCATGAGTTCGCAGAGCTCCTCGAGCTTGCGCACGTTGCCTTCCGTCTCCTGCCCCTCGATGATCCGGTCGATGACCTCCATGCCCCGCGTGGAGCCTATCCTGCAGGGCGTGCATTTGCCGCAGGACTCGATCGCGCAGAACTCCAGCGCGTAGCGCGCCATCCGCGCCATGTCGACCGTGTCGTCGAAAGCGAC
Source organism: Steroidobacteraceae bacterium (assembly GCA_050739095.1). Lineage (GTDB taxonomy): Bacteria > Pseudomonadota > Gammaproteobacteria > Steroidobacterales > Steroidobacteraceae > 13-2-20CM-66-19. Next base: position 143,815 of record JBOIAR010000004.1, read on the forward strand.
GATGCCGCCGTGGCCGAGCAGCGCGCCGATGCCGGCGAGCGCCTCGTAATCGACGAGCGTATCGAACTGCGAGGCCGGGATGTAGGCGCCGAGCGGCCCGCCGACCTGCACCGCCCGCAGCGGCCGGCCGGAGGCGGAGCCGCCGCCATAATCATGCAGCAGCTCCCGCAGCGTCAGGCCGAACGCCCGCTCGACGAGCCCCGTGCGCCTGATGTTGCCAGCGAGCTGGATCGGCAGCGTGCCGCGTGATTGGCCCGCGCCAAGGCCCGCGTAGTGCGCCGCTCCGTGGTGGAGGATCGTCGGCACCGTGGCCAGCGTGATCACGTTGTTGACGATCGTCGGCCGGCCGAAGAGGCCCTTGATCGCCGGCAGCGGCGGGCGCACCCGGACCTCGCCCCGCTTGCCCTCCAGGCTCTCGAGCATGGAGGTCTCCTCGCCGCAGATGTAGGCGCCGGCGCCCAAGCGAACCTCGAGGTCGAAGCGCTTGCCGCCGCCCATCACGTCGGCGCCGAGATAACGTGCCTGATAAGCCGCCGCGATGGCCTGGTTCAACGCGCGGTGCGCGTGCGGATACTCCGCGCGCAGATAGATGTAGCCCTGAGTGGCCCCGACGGCGACTCCCGCGATCGTCATGCCCTCGATCAGGCTGAGCGGATCGCCCTCCATCAGCATCCTGTCGGAGAACGTGCCCGAGTCACCCTCGTCGGCATTGCAGGTGACGTATTTCTGGCCGGCCGGTTGCTCGAGCACGGTCTTCCACTTGATGCCGGTCGGGAAGGCGGCCCCGCCCCGCCCGCGCAACCCTGAGCCGATGATGGTTTCCACGATGGCCTCCGGGCTCATCGCGAGCGCACGGCGCAGGCCCTGATAGCCGCCGTGGACGACATAATCTGCCACGCTCGCCGGGTCGACGACGCCGACGCGTACGAAGGTCAAGCGCTGTTGGCTCGCGAGCCAGGGGATGGCGTCGGTGAGGCCCAACGACAGGGGGTGGGCGGCGCCGCTGAGGAAATCGGCATCGAAGAGGCCCGGCACGTCGCCAACGCCGACTGGCCCGTACGCCATCCTGCCGCGCACCGTCGTGACCTCGAGCAACGGCTCGAGCCAGTAGGCGCCGCGCGAGCCGTTGCGGATGAGCTGCAGCTCGATATCGCGCGCGGTCGCCTCCCGCGCGATTGCGTGGGCGACCTCACCCGCGCCAAGCGACAGAGCGCCGGCATCGCGGGGCACATACACGGTGAAGGTCATGCGGGGACGCTCATCGCTTGCGGTCGGCGTCCGATAGCAGCGCGTCGAAGCGCTCCGGCGTCACCCTGCCATGCAGCCGGCCATCGATCATCACCGCCGGTGAGCAGGCGCAATTGCCGAGGCAGTAGACCGGCTCCAGGGAGAAGCGCCCGTCGGACGTCGTCTGATGGAAGTCTACTCCCAGCCGCCGCCGCGCGTGCGCAGCCAGCGCCTCGCCCCCCACCGCCTGACACGACTCCGCCCGGCAGACGCTCACGGTATGAGCGCCCGGGGGAGTGCTGCGGAAGTAATGGTAGAAGGAGATGACCCCGTGAACCTCGGCGCGCGAGAGGTTCAGCCCTTCGGCCACGAGCGCCACCGCCGCCGGCGGCACATACCCGAGCTGCGCCTGAATGGCGTGCAGCACCTCAACGAGCGGCCCCGGCCGCCCCTTGAGGTCTCCTACGATCCGCCGAACCGCCGCCCCGTGCTCGGGAGACAATGTCGTCATACCCTAAGTATACGTCCGGCGCTGCCTCCGTCTCCTCCTGGCGAGCGCCCCTGCCCTCGGAGCGCCCGCGGACTGTTCGATTTCCGGGACGCAGCGGTTGCCTCGATCGACGCGGGTAGTCAGAGCCCGAGGTGCCGGGCGTGATGCCGCAGGTGATCTTCCATAAAGCTGGAGATGAAGTGATAGCCGTGGTCATATCCCTCGTGCCGCCTGAGGCTCAGCCTGATCCCCGACTTCCGGCAGGCCTCCTCGAGGAAATGCGGATGAAGCTGCGATCCCAGAAACTGGTCCGCAAGCCCCTGGTCCACGAGGATAGGCGGCCTCTGCGGTCCATCGGTCACCCTGGCTGCCAACTCCGAGGCGTCATAGGTGGCCCACTGGCCCGCATCCGCCCCAAGATAGCCGCTGAAGGCCTTCTGTCCCCACGGACAGCGCCGCGGCGCGCTGATCGGCGCGAGCGCCGACACCGAGCGATAGCGGCTGGGATTGCGCAATGCGAGAGTCAGCGCCCCATGGCCGCCCATCGAGTGCCCGAAAATACCCGTGCGCTCCCCCTCCGCCGGGAAATGCCCCTCGATCAGCTCCGGCAGCTCCTGCGTCACGTAGGTATGCATGCGGTAGTGACGCGACCATGGCTCCACCGTGGCATCGAGATAAAAGCCCGCGCCCACGCCGAAGTCCCAGGAGTCGCTGTCCCCCGGTAACTTGACGCCGCGCGGACTCGTGTCAGGGGCGACGAGCATCAGCCCGAGCTCGGCGGCGATGCGTTGCGCCCCCGCCTTGATCATGAAGGTTTCCTCGGAGCACGTGAGCCCGGCGAGGTAGTAAAGCACCGGCACGCGCGCCGATTTGGCCTGCGCGGGCGTGAACACCGCGAAACGCATAGGACAGGCGGTGCTGCGCGCCTCGTGGCGATAGAAGCCGACGCTGCCGCCGAAGCAGCGATGCTGACTGGTGACTTCGAAGGACTGGCCGGCCATGAGGTCGCACCTGCGCTGCGCCGCGGGAAGGGATTGTTATACCGCGCGGCGGCCCGCGAGTCATCGCGCGCGCATCCGCCGATCGCGGCGCTGTCGCGCGAATGGAACAGGTGGGGGGCTCAGGGTTGTGATGCCTTCCCCGGTGGTTGCCAGCCACCGCCGAGCGCCCGATAAAGCTGCACCAGGTCGGCGGAAACGGCTGTGGTCGCGTCCGCGAGCGACAGCTCGTTCTGCTCTTCCGTGCGCTCCGCATCGAGGACGTCGATGAAGCTCGCCACCCCGCTTTGATAGCGCTGGCGCGCGAGCAGGCGGGCATTGCGGCTCGCGGTCACCGCCGCCTGCAGCGCTGCGCGCCTCGCCTGATCGGTGCCGTAGGCCGCCAACGCATCCTCCACCTGATGCAAGGCCGTGAGCACGGCCTGCGCATAGGCGACGGCGGCCTCCTTGGCCTTCACCCTTCGCAGCCGGACGGTCGCGCGCAGCCGTCCACCCTCGAAGATCGGCAGCTGAATGGCCGGCCCAAACGAGGCAAAGTGGCTCGCCGTCTGCACGAGTTGCGAAAGTCCCTCCGACTGGTACCCGCCCGCGGCAGTGAGCGTCAGCTGCGGAAAGTAGTTGGAGACTGCGATACCGATCTCCGCCGTGGCCGCGTGCAGATTGGCCTCGGCTTCGCGGATGTCCGGCCGGCGGCGCGCCAGGTCCGAGGGCAGCCCGATCGGTACGATGGGAGGCACGGGAGGCACGGGCTGCACCCGCTCGAGCTCGGTCCGCAGGGCCTCGGGCGGGCGCGCCATGAGCTCACTCAACTCGTTGATGTCGGTCGTAATCTCCCGATCCACGAGCGGCACCTGCGCCTGCGTCGTGTCGACCTCGGCCGCGGCGTTCTGGACATCGAGGTCCGAGGTCAGGCCCGCGTTGCGCCGATCACGCGTGAGCTGCAGGAGATCGCGCTGCGTCGCCAGGCTCCGCTCCAGAATCCGGCGTTCAAGCTGCGCGCCGCGCAGGTCGATGTAGCTTGCCGCCACATCGCTGATCATCGAGAGCAGCGCCGCGTGCTCGCCCTCGACGGCCGCCCGCGTCTGGGCGTTGGCGGCCTCCATGGAGCGATGCTCGGTTCCAAAGAGATCGAGCGTCCAGGAGGCGCTGAGGCCGAGCTGATACTGATCGAACGGATTCACGAACTCCGGCGGCAGACTCACGCCCGGAAAGTGAATGTCGAAAAAGCCGCCGTTCAGGGTATTGGTGCTGAGCCGCTGGCGCGACCAGGAGGTGTTGGCCGATAGGCTCGGCCAGAGCCCTCCGGCCACGACGGCGGCCTGTGCCTGCGCCTCTGCGATGCGCAGAACCGCCTGCTTCACGTCCAGGTTCTGCATGGCGGACTGCTGCACGAGCGAGGTCAGCGTCGGGTCGTTGAAGCTCGACCACCACGCGACGGTCTGCGCGCTCGCGAAAGTCACGTGCGCCGCCCCCTCGCTGCCGTTGCTGGCCGCGGTCGCCGACCATTGCGCCGGCACGTTCGGCTTCGGCTTGACGAAGTTTGGTCCCACCACGCAGCCTGCCAGCGTGCCGCCGAGCGAGGCGAGCGCCAGGGAGCGCACTATGTTGTTGGATATTGCCATGAGCCTGCGGAGACGGTAACTCCGTGTCGCAACGCCGATGATCAAACTATAACATGCGAGCCGTCGCACGGCTCGGAGAATCTGCCGCGGGCCGCGCGCGGCGCGTTCGTGGCTGACTGACTTGCTGGCGAGCCGAAGCGGCGCGGTCAACTGCCGCGCTTGCGCACGGCTGCGTTGCAGATCCGCTCGACCAGCTCGGGGAAGCCGATGCCCGCGGCGCCGGCGGCCTGCGGCAACAGGCTCGCGGCCGTCATGCCGGGGAGCGAGTTGGCTTCGAGACACCATATGCCGCCCTGCGCATCCATCCGAAAGTCGATCCGGCTGTAGACGCCGAGCTTGAGGGCGGCATGCGCGCGCACCGCGAGCTCCTGCACGCGCGCGGCGATCGCGGGAGGAAGATCGGCGGGGAAGATCTCGCGCGCGCCGCCCCTCTGGTACTTCGCCTGATAGTCGAACACCTCGCCCGGCGCGATGATCTCACCGACGGGCAATGCCCGCCCTTCCAGCACGCCGACGGTCAGCTCGCGGCCCGGGATGAAGCGCTCCACCATGACTTCATCGTCGAAGCGCTGCGCGAGCGTGAGGGCCGCCGGCAGCGCATCCGGCCCGCGCACGACGCTCAGCCCCACGGTCGAGCCCTGCTTGTTGGGTTTCACGACGACCGGCCAGCCGAGCGCGCCGGCAATCTCCTGCGCGGTCACGGGCGCCATCCGCCACTGCGCCGTCGGTACGCCCGCGGCGCAGAACAGCCGCTTCGAGAGATCCTTGTCCATGGCGGTCGCGCTCGCGATGTGATTGCTGCCCGTGTAGGCAAGGCCCGCGAGGTCGAGCACCGCCTGGATGCGGCCGTCCTCGCCGGCACCGCCGTGCAGCGCGAGAAACACCACATCGACATCGTGCATGTCGGCCGTCTCCGCCGCGAGCACCGGCGCGCCCCGCTTCATTCCCGCGAGCGCCGAGCCCGAGGGCGGCTGCGGCCCGACGCCGCTCGTGAGCAACCGTTGCTCCGCCTGCCCGGAAAGCCTGCCGCTCGCCGTATCGACCGCCACCACCTCGTGCCCGCGCCCGCGCAACGCCGGAATCACCTGCGCCGCGCTCGCGATCGACACGTCCCGCTCCTCGCTCGTGCCGCCAAAGAGAACCGCGATCTTCATGCCTCTGAGTTCCGCCGCCGCGCAACGATGATCCCAAGGAAACGCATTTTGGCAGGTTCCGGCGGCGGAAGCGCTGCGGGATGACACGCCGGCGCGCCCGGGGTACGATTACCGTACTGGTCGCTGTGTGTCGTGCGTACAGGTCGTGTTGCATTCCAAAGCGCCTCCGAAGAGCTCGGGTACGTTTATCGCGCCGCGCGCCGGCGCCGCGGACGATCCGCGCGATGGGCTCTATCGCGGCGGCGATCCCGACTTCATGACTTCGCTCGCCCGCGGGCTGCACGTCATCCGCGCGTTCTCCGGCGTCGACCGGCGCCTCACCATCGCCGACGTGAGCCGCGCGACCGGCCTCACTCGCGCCGTGGTGCGCCGGTGCCTCTACACGCTGCGGGAGCTCGGCTATGCCGCGGCCGACGGCCGCACCTACAGCCTGCAGCCGAGAATTCTCAACCTGGGATATGCGTATCTGTCGACGGCCCCTATCCCCATCGCCGCGCAGCCGGTGCTCGAGGAGCTGAGCGAGCAACTCGCGGAAGCCACATCGGTCGCCGTTCTCGATGATGGCGCGGTCGTCTACGTGGCGCGAGCGGCGACCCGGCGCATCATGGCCGTCACGCTGAGCGTCGGCAGCCGTCTGCCTGCCTACTGCACCGCGCTCGGGCGGGTGCTCCTCGCCAATCTGCCGGCCGAGCAGACGGCGCAGGAGCTGGCGAAAATCGAGCTCATTGCACACACTCGCTTCACGGTGACCTCGCGCCGGCGGATCGAGGAGATCCTGGCGCAGGTACGCGCCGAGGGCTTCGCCGTCAACGACCAGGAGCTCGAGATCGGCCTGCGCTCGATCGCCGTGCCGGTGCGCAATGTCATCGGCGCCACGGTGGCGGCCATGAACGTGAGCACCCAGGCCTCGCGGGTCTCCCGGAGAGAGCTGCTCGAGAAGGAACTACCCGCCCTCAAGGCGGCGGCCGAGCGCCTCGGCAGCCAACTTCCTCCCTCGCGTTAAACTGCGCGAATGTTCCCGAAGCTCACGCCGGCCGTCCGGGCCATCATCGTCGTCAACGTGCTCGTATGGCTTCTGGAGAAGCTGGCGGCGACACCCATGCTGGTGCATTTTGCGCTCTGGCCGGTCGCGCCACCGGGGGAGGCGCCGTTTCGCGTCTGGCAGCTCGTGACGTATGCCTTCCTTCACGACCCGGGAGACATCTGGCACATCATCTTCAACATGTTCGCGCTCTACATGTTCGGGCCCCTGCTCGAGCAGTATTGGGGCGCGCGGCGCTTCGTCGGCTTTTACTTCGTGTGTGTCATCGCCGCGGGCGCGACGCAGCTTGCGGTGGACTACGCGTTCCAAGCCCCGGAGGCCACCATCGGCGCCTCCGGAGGTATCTTCGGCATACTGCTCGCATTCGCGCTGCTGTTCCCACGCGCCCGGCTTCTCCTCTACTTCGCCATTCCCGTGCCCGCATGGCTCTTCGTCACGGGCTATGCGGTGCTCGAGCTCTTCTTCGGGGTCACCGGCAGGGAGGCGAGCGTCGCGCACTTCGCGCACCTCGGCGGAATGGCCGGCGGCGGGATCATGATGCTCTATTGGCGCCTGCGCTCCGACCGTGGCGGATGGCGGCCGTCCTGAACGGAACTTTTTGCGATTGCCTGCATCTACCGCAACCTCGGAGGTAGCCGACCGCATGATAAAGACCGAGCATCTCACCAAGCGCTACGAGTCAGTGACGGCCGTGGAGGACGTCACCTTCGAGGTTCGTCCGGGCGAGGTGCTCGGGTTTCTCGGACCCAACGGAGCGGGCAAGACGACCACCATGCGGATGCTGGCCGGCTTCGTCACGCCAACCTCCGGCAAGGCGAGCATATGCGGGCACGACGTCGAGGCCGAGCCACTGGCCGCCAAGGAGCGGCTGGGCTACCTGCCGGAGGGGGCGCCGGGCTACGGCGAGATGCGCGTACGCCGCTTCCTGGGGTTCATCGCCGATCTGCGCCGTCTCGAAGGATCACGCCGGCGCGCACGCCTCGACTACGTCATCGGGCGGCTGCAGCTGGCCTCCGTGCTCGAGCAGTCGCTCGAGACATTGTCGAAGGGCTTTCGTCGCCGCGTGGGCCTTGCGCAAGCGCTCGTTCACGACCCGCCCGTCCTCATCCTCGATGAGCCGACCGACGGGCTCGACCCCAACCAGAAATTCGAGGTCCGCACCCTGATCAACGAGATGGCGCGCGACAAGATCATCGTGATCTCGACGCACATCCTCGAGGAGGTGGATGCCGTCTGCAATCGCGCGATCATCATCGCGCGCGGACGCATCGTTGCGGACGACACGCCGCTGAAGCTTGCGGCTCGATCGCGCTACTACAACGCGGTATCGCTGCAGCTCGAGCGGCCGGAGCAGCTTGCCGCGGCCCGCGCTGCGGTAGCCGCGCTACCCTCGGTGGCGGATGTCGAGGTCAGCGAGCGGGACGTGCGCCTCACGGCGCTGCCACGCTCCGGTGCCGCGATCCTGGCGGCCGTCTCCGAGCTGGCGAGCAGCAAGGGGCTCGTGCTCAAGGAGCTGCACCTCGAATCCGGGCGGCTCGACGAAGTGTTCCGCTCCATCACCACATAACCGACTACCTGGGGGCGTCATGCGCAACGTGGGCATCATCCTGCGCCGCGAGCTCGCAAGCTACTTCGCGACGCCGCTCGCCTATGTCTTCATCCTCATCTTCCTCGTGCTGGCCAACGCCTTCACGTTCTACCTCGGCGGCTTCTACGAGCGCGGTCAGGCGGACCTCGAGCCGTTCTTCGCCTTTCATCCGTGGCTGTACCTCTTTCTCATTCCGGCCATCTCCATGAAGCTGTGGGCGGAGGAGCGCAAGTCAGGCAGCATCGAGCTGCTGATGACACAGCCGGTGAAGCTCTGGGAGGCCGTTCTCGGCAAGTATTTCGCGGCCTGGCTCTTCACCGCCCTGGCGCTCGCGCTCACCTTCCCGATCTGGATCACCGTCAACTATCTGGGCAAGCCCGACAACGGCGCGATCGTCGCCGCCTACTTCGGCAGTCTCCTCCTGGCCGGCGGCTTTCTCGCGGTCGGCTCGTGCATGTCGGCCCTCACCCGCAACCAGGTCGTCGCCTTCATCCTGGGCGTCGCCGTCTGTTTCGCGTTCCTCCTCGCCGGGTATCCGATGGTGATCGACGCGTTTCAGGGCTGGGCGCCGCAGGCGCTCGTCGAGGCCATCGCCTCGCTCTCCTTCCTCACCCACTTCCAGTCGATCGCCAAGGGCGTGATCGAGGCGCGCGACCTCCTCTACTTCGCGATGCTGATCGGATTCTTCCTGTTCACCACCGCCGTCGCCCTCGACCTGCGCAAAGCGGACTAGGAGCGCCTCATGACGAAACGCTCGACACTCGGCTGGGGCGCGGTTGCGGCGCTGGCGCTCACTTTCATCGGCCTGACCATCCTCTTCAACTACTCGCTCGCCGGCTGGCAGCTCGATCTGACACAAAACCGCCTCTACACCATCTCACCCGGAACCGACCGGATCCTGAAGAGCATCACGGAGCCGATCGACCTCTATTTCTTCTACTCGGCCAAGGCCGCGGAATCCATCCCGCAGATCAGCCCCTACGGCCAGCGCGTGCACGATTTCCTCGAGCAGCTGGCGCGCCGCTCGGACGGCATGATCCATCTGCACGTCATCGACCCGCAGCCGTTCTCGGTCGAGGAGGACCGCGCGGCGGAGCTGGGCGTCACCGGCACGGCCATCGACGCGGCCGGCACCAAGTTCTACTTCGGCCTCGCCGGAACCAACTCCACCAACGGCCAGCAGGCGATTCCCTTCTTCGACCCGGCCAAGCAGCGCTTCCTCGAGTACGACGTCGCGAAGCTCATCTACCAGCTCGCGCACCCCGAGAAGCCCGTGGTCGACTGGCTCTCCACTCTGCCCATGACCGGCGGCTATGACCCCCGGACCGGACAGATGGGCCAACCCTGGCTGGTCTACTCGCAGGCGGAGCAGCTCTTCGACCTGCAGCCGCTCGCGCCGAATGCCACCTCCATCGGCCCCAACGTGCGGGTGCTCGTGCTCGTCGACCCGAAAAACCTCTCGCCCGCTACACAGTTCGCGATCGACCAGTACGCGCTGCGCGGCGGCCATGTCCTCGTCTTCGTCGATCCGCTCGCCGAGGCGGACCAGTCCGCGGGCAATCCGCTGCAATCGATGGGCGCCGACCGGGCCTCTCATCTCAAGAAGCTGCTGACCGCGTGGGGCGTCGGCTTCGATCCGGGTGAAGTGGTTGCCGACCGCGGGCACGCGCTCACCGTCGCGATGCGCCAGGGCGAGCCGCCGGTCGAGCACCTCGGCATCCTCGGTCTCGACCGTGACTCGCTGTCGCAGAGCGATGTCATCACCGCAGGCCTTTCCAACGTCAACGTCGAGACGGCCGGCTACCTGACTGCGATCAAAGGCACGGCGGTCAAGTTCGAGCCGCTCATCCAGTCGAGCGCCGATGCGCAGCCGATGCCCGCCCAGCGCTTTGCGATGTTGTTCAATCCGGCAACCCTGTTGGACGGTTTCAAGCCTACCGGCGTGCGCTACACCATTGCGGCGCGCATCACCGGCATGGTGAAGACCGCATTCCCCGACGGTCCGCCCAAGGGCGTCACGCTGCCCGCGGGCCAGCGGGATCTCAAAGCGTCGGTAAAGCCAATCAATCTCGTCGTCTTCGCCGACTCCGACATGCTCGCCGATTATCTCTGGGTGCACGAGGAGAGCCTCTTCGGCCAGAACGTCGCTCAGGCCTGGGCGAGCAACGGCGATCTGGTGCTGAATGCTCTCGACAATCTCTCGGGCAGCTCCGACCTCATCAGCATCCGCGGCCGGGCCGGCTTCACCCGCCCCTTCCTGCGGGTCGATGCCCTGCGCCGCGCGGCCGAGGGCCGCTACCATGCCCAGGAGGCGCAGCTGCAGCAGGAGCTGCAGCAGACCGAGCAGCAGTTGACGCTGTTGCAATCGAAGCGCAACGACAAGTCGGCGCAGATCCTGACGCCGGCGCAACAGTCCGAGATCGAGCACTTCGAGGCGGAGAGGCTCGAGATCCGCAAGCGCCTGCGCGCCGTGCAGGCGGGCCTGGTCAGCGACATCGACAAGCTGGGCACGGAGCTCAAGGTGATCAACATCATCGTCCTGCCGGCCGTGTTCGCGCTGGCGGCGCTTCTCATCGCCGCGGTGCGCCGCCGGCGTCCGGCCGCCGCCCCGAACAACAAGGACAGGTTCTCATGACCACGCGCCGCGTCAGCGTCCTCTTCGCCATCGGCATCGTCATCATCGCGCTCGCCGTCTGGGTGTCGAGCCGCAGCCAGACGGGCCAGGGCTCGGTCGCAGGCACGCTGGTCCTGCCCGGCCTCGAAGGCTCGGTCAACGACGTCACGCAGATTCGCATCACCAAGGCCGACAACGCGCAGACGACCCTCGACCGGCAGGCGACCGACTGGACCGTCGGCGAGCGCGGCTATCCCGCCGACTCGGGCAAGCTGCGCAAGCTCCTGCTCGATCTCGGCTCGCTCAAAGCCGTCGAGCGCAAGACGCGCATTGCCCGCAACTACCCGGTGCTCGGGGTGCAGGATGTGACACGACCTGAGGCCACCGGCGCGCGCATCGACATCGTCTCCCCCGGCAAGACCTGGTCGCTGATCGTCGGCAGCTCGATGGACGCCAATGACTGCTACGTGCGGGTCGTCGACTCGCGCCAGAGCCTGCTCGCGAGCCCCCTCATTCTCGTCGATGCCGACCCGAAGCTCTGGCTCGATCCGACCATACTCGATATCGACCAGAACCGCGTCAGCGAAATCGCCGAGCAGCCGCCCAAGGGACCGGGATTCAGTGTCTCGCGCGACCAGAAGACCCAGGCCGACTTCACCGTCCGCGGCGTCCCGCGCGGACGCGAGCTGGCCAGCGCCGACGCTGCCGACTCCATGGGCAGCGCTCTCTCGAACCTCACGCTCAGCGACGTGCGCAAGGCCGCCACACCCTCGAAGGGAGCCGACCTCTCGCACGCGGTCTTCAAGACTTTCGACGGTCTCGAGATCGACGTCAGCGGCTACAAAGAGAGCAACAAAGACTACATCGACGTGTCCGCGCGCGCGACCGGCAAATCGGCCGACACCGAAGCGCAACAAATCAACTCGCGGGTGCAGGGCTGGGACTACGAGATCCCCGACTATCGCTATGTCGAGGTCTTCCAACCCCTGGACGGCCTGCTGAAGCCCCTCCCCGCGAGGAAAGCGCGCCCGAAGACTCGTCGCTCGAAATAGCCAAAAAGGCGGCGCGAGTGTAAAAAGTCTTTGCCGGGGCGCTGAGCAACAGGGCTCGGCGCATGCGCCGAGCGGGTTTCGCCAGGACGGCGAAACACCGGCTTTCCGCGCGGAGCAAGATAGCGAGAGCGCGGAAAGTTGCTCCGCGAGCTTACAGGGACGTACTTGCAGCGTCCCCGGCAAAGGCTTTTTACGCTCGCGCCGCCGGACGCCCTATCTCGCTCTTGCGAGCAGCAGCAGGGTCACCGTAGCCAGCAGCGCCGTAGGCAACCAGGCGAGTATCACCGGATCGAGGTTGAAAACGATCGTCCCGCTCTCGATCAGTCGCTGCAGCAGGAAAAAGGCGATGCCGATGACCAGCCCCAGCATGAGTCTCGTGCCCGCTCCCGCCGCACGCATCGAGCCCTGAACGAGCGGTATCGCGAGGAGCACGGAGAAAGCGATCGCCACCGTGCGCGCGATCTTCGACCAGAAGGCGAAAAGGTACTGCGTGGCGTCGAGCGAGTTGGTATGGAAATAGCCGATGAGCTGCCATAACGAGCGCAGCGTCAACTGCTCCGGGTCCTGCACCGCGAGGCCGAGGAAGCCCGCGGTGACGTTGGATTGCAGCTCCTTCCTGCCCGGAGCGCTGGCCGTCACCTGCGCGACGGGAGGCGGACGGCATTGCGCGGCAGGCTGGCCGCAGGCCGGCTGAGCGAGCGGCGCATCCGCGCTCTGGTAGAGGAAACTCGACTCCGTATAGCCGCGGAGCATCCACGTACGATGCCCGGCGGCCGTCGCGCTCGCGGCATGACCGATGGAGAGCAGCGTGTGCTGGGGCGACATCTCGAACACCTGCATGCCGGCGAACTGCCGCGATCCCGACTGCCTCGCGACGTTCAGGATCAGGTCGCCGTCGCGGACCCAGGCGCCGGTGCCGCCGCCGAAGCTGACGCTGTTGAACTGGCTGAACGCCTTCTGCTGGTTCGCCGCCTCCTGAAGCTGGGGCGCCACGAACTCGCCGATCGCGAACTCGAAGGCGATGAGCAGCGCCGCGGCGACGAGCGCCGTGCCGGCGAGGCGCGCCACTGACACTCCCGTCGCGCGAATGACCGTGATCTCGCTGCCGCGCGCGAGCTGGCCGAGGCCGAGGAGCGAGCCGATGACCGCCGTGATCGGCAGCAGCTGATACACCTGCTGCGGCAGGTTGAGCAGCGTGTACCACATGGCATCCGCCACGGTGTAGTGACCCACGCCGATATCGTGCTGTTGACTGATGAATACGAACAGGCCCCCGAGGATGAGGAACACCACCGTGACGAGCGCCACCGCGCCGAGGACGGTGCGTACGATGTAGCGGTCGAGCACGCTCATGCGCGAGCCATCCGGTAGCGCAGGCGTTGGCCGGCCTGCGGCCCGAAGATCACCGCCAGAGCGAGCAATGCGACGGCGGCATGCGCCCACCAGAGGCCGAGCGCCACGGGGATGACCTGCCGCGCAATCCACGCCTGACCGGCGGAGATGAGGTTGAAATAGACGACATAGACCACCCCCGCGACCCATACGCGCGCGTAGCGGCCTTGGCGCGGCTTCAGGCGTGCGAGCGGCACCGCGAGCACCGTGAGGACGATGCACATCAGCGGCATCGAGAGCCGCCACTGGAACGTCGCCTGGCGCCTCGGGTCGGCCGAGGCAAGGAGCGCCGCGGTGGGTTGCGCATCGAGGTCCGTTATCACCCCATTGGCCGGCGGCACGCGCACCGGAATGGTGAGCTCGGCGTAACTGCTGCTGCGGAACTGGGAACTGCCGGGGACGCCCTCCAGGCGTTCACCATCCAGCAGCTTGATGGTCTGGGTGTTGCCGTCCGGAGCCACGGTGTGCACCGCCCGCAGGGCGACCGCCACTTCCACTACCGGACCCTGGTTTCTCTCGACGAACACATTGTGCATCGTTCCGTCGGGATCGACCTTCTCGGCATAGACGACGGCGCTGCCGCCGCCAAACGAGCGGAAGGTACCCGCCTGCAGAGGCGCGAACTGCCCTGCCCGCACGGCGGCGTTGCGTATCGTCAGCGCCTGCGCCGTGGCCCCTGGCGCAACGATCAGCGTCAGTGCCGCAAGCCCGATCGCCAGAAGCACCCCGAGGCCGATCACAGGTCCGTATAGCGCCATGGGCCTGACGCCGCAGGCGAGAGCCGCGGCCAGCTCGCTGTCGTGATAGAGCCTGCCGAGGGCCAGCACGATGCCGAGCAGGAGCCCAAAGGGGACGAGAATGCTCAGGTACTGCAGCACCCCGAGGTAGATGAGCTCCAGCACCACCCCCTGGGGAAACTGGCTCGCCGCGGCCCGCTCGAGCACCGCCGCCACCTGGTTGACGAGCAGGATGACGAGCAGCACGCCCATCACCACGATCGAGGTGGTGATGACTTCGCGCAGGATATAGCGCCCGAGGATTTTCCCCAACTGATGGCCTGCCGTGACTTTCCCCGCCGGACCGGCGCCGGTGGGTTACACTAAAATAACTAAGGTAAAGCAGACGGTTGCGCACCTCAATGGTTCGCGGCCGCGAGCGAAAAAATACACCGGCGCTCGGCCGGCCTAGGGGACATGCGATGCGATTCGAGACCTGGAGCAAGGGGGTCGCCACCCTCGAGGTGGACTGCCTCGTCGTCGGCGTCTTCGACGAAGGGGAGCTGAGCGAGGAGGCCCGCACCCTCGACTCGGCGTGCGCCGGGCGGCTGGAGAAGCTCCTCGGCCGCGGCGATTTCCCGGGCAAGGTCGCCGATACGCTGCTGCTCGCGGATCTGCCGGGAATCGGCGCCACTCGTGTGCTGCTCACCGGCCTTGGCCCGAAGAAGCGCTTTGGCTGCAAGGCGTGGCGAAAGGCCTGGGCCGCTGCCGTCGCGGCGCTGGCGAAGACGGGTGTCGAGAGCGTCGGGCTGGCGCTCGCAAGGCCGGAGGCGAAGGAGCTCGACGACTACTATTTCGGCCGCGCGGTGGCGGAAATCGCCGGCGCGGGCCTCTACCGCGTCAACGATCTCAAAAGCACCAAGAAGCCGAAACCCGCCCCGCTCGAGCGGGTGCTCGCAGGCCCGGTGGGCAGGAGCGCGGCTGCAAGGGTGAGCCGCGGCCTGGCGCATGGCGCAGCCATCGCCGAGGCCTGCAAGGTGCAGCGCGACCTCGCGAATCTGCCGGCGAACGTCTGCACGCCCACGTTTCTCGCGCAAGAGACGCGGGCGCTCGCCAAGCGGCATCGGTCGCTGCGCGTGCGGGTGCTCGATGAGCCGGCGATCCGCCGGGAGAAGATGGGCTGTCTGCTCGCGGTCTCGCAGGGCAGCGCCCAGCCGCCGCGGTTCATCGTGATCGAGCATGGCGGCGCGGCGGCCGGCAAGGGCCGCGCGGGCCAATCCGCACGGCCGCCGGTGGTGCTGGTCGGCAAGGGCGTGACCTTCGATACCGGCGGCATCTCCCTCAAGGACCCGCCGGCCATGGACGAGATGAAATTCGACATGAGCGGCGCGGCCGCGGTGATCGCCTCACTGACACTCGCCGCGGCGCTCGATCTGCCGCTGCGCGTGGTGGGGCTCGTCGCCGCGGTCGAGAACATGCCGGACGGCAAAGCCGTGAAGCCCGGCGACATCGCCACCAGCGCCTCCGGGCAGACCGTGGAGATTCTCAACACCGATGCCGAAGGCCGGTTGATTCTCTGCGATGCGCTGCACTACGCTCGCCGCTTTCAGCCTGCCGCCGTGGTGGACATTGCGACGCTCACCGGCGCCTGCGTCATCGCCCTCGGACATCACCACTCCGGCGCGCTGGGCAATGACGAAGCGCTGGTCACGGAGCTGGTCGAAGCGGGCGTGCGCGCCGACGACCGCGCCTGGCCGCTGCCCGTCACGGAGGAGTACGAGGAGCAGCTCAAGAGCAATTTCGCGGACTTTGCCAACATCGGCGGTCGGGACGGCGGCGCCATCACGGCCGCCGCGTTCCTCGCCAAGTTCACACGGGGGATGAAATGGGCGCACCTCGACGTAGCGGGCACCGCATATCGGAGCGGTGCGCAGAAGGGCAGCACTGGGCGTCCGACGGCGCTTCTCGCGGATTTCCTCATCCGTCGCGCGCGGCTCTGAGGCGCCACGGTGTAAGTCATGGGCGACAGCGGCGGCACCTCAGCTACTGCCGCTTCGAGCGGCGCCGATTCCTCGCCGCCCGCCTCCTTCACCGCTGAGGGCCCGGAAGACCCGCCGGCGCGAGCAGCGCATGCACCTGCAAACTCTGCGCGTCGACTTCTACGTGATCGAGGAGAGCGCGGCGGCCGCGCGACTCAAGCTCGCCTGCCGGCTGGCGGAGAAGGCCTATCTGGCCTCGCAGCGCGCGCTCATCTGGCACACCGACCGCGCCGAGCTCGAGACGCTCGATGAGCTGCTCTGGACGTTCGCCGACGGCAGTTTCGTGCCGCACGAGTGGCTGACTTCCAACGAGGCGCCGGTGCGGCTCAGCGCGGGCTCGCCGCCGGCGGAGGCGTTCGATTTCGTCATCAATCTCGCCGCCGAGCCGCCGCCTTTCCTGGAGCTGACGCCGCGGATCGCGGAGATCATCGATGGTGACGAGGAGCGGCGGCGCGCCGGGCGGGCGCGTTTCAAGGCCTACCGGCAGCTCGGCATCGAGCCGAGCACGCATACGCTGCGCGCCGACCGAGACTAGCTGCCGCCGCTCGCTATAATGCCCTGACAATTCGGTCAGGGCCCGTCGTCTCGCCATGGACAAAGCGTATGCGCCGCACGACATCGAGCGGCGGATCTACGAGCAGTGGGAATCCCGCGGCTGGTTCGCTCCCGGCGGCCGTGGCACGCCCTTCTGCATCGTGATTCCGCCGCCCAACGTGACGGGCACGCTGCACATGGGCCACGCGTTTCAGCACACGCTGATGGATGCGCTCACCCGCTATCGCCGCATGCGCGGTGATGACACGCTGTGGCAACCCGGCACCGATCACGCAGGCATTGCCACGCAGATGGTGGTCGAGCGGCAGCTGGAGGCGCAGGGTACGCATCGCGCGGCTCTGGGTCGCGAGGCGTTCGTCGAAAGGGTCTGGCAGTGGAAGGCGCAGTCGGGCGACATCATGGCGGCCCAGATGCGCCGGCTCGGCGACTCCGTCGACTGGTCGCGCGATCGCTTCACGATGGACGCGGGCCTGTCGCAGGCGGTGGTGGAAGTGTTCGTGCGCCTGCACGACGACGGGCTCATTTATCGCGGCAAGCGACTGGTCAACTGGGACCCGGTGCTGCTCACCGCACTCTCGGACCTCGAGGTGCAGAGTGAGGAGGAGGAAGGCCATCTGTGGCACCTTCGCTACCCGCTCGAGGACGGCTCCGGCCACGTCGTGGTCGCCACGACCCGTCCGGAAACCATGTTGGGGGACACCGCCGTCGCCGTGAATCCGGACGATGAGCGCTATCGGCATCTCGTCGGCAAGCGCCTGCGACTGCCGCTCGCGGAGCGCTCGATTGCCGTCATCGCCGACCCGTACGTGGATGCCTCCTTCGGCTCGGGGTGTGTGAAGATCACGCCGGCACACGATTTCAACGACTATGAGATCGGACTGCGGCACGGGCTCGAGCAGATCAACATCCTCACGCCGCGCGCCGCCCTCAACGACAATGTCCCGGCACGCTTCCGCGGCCTCGACCGCTTCGAGGCCCGCAAGCGCGTGGTGGCCGAGCTCGAGGCGGCCGGCCGGCTCGAGAAGGTCGAGAAGCACAAGCTCGTGGTCCCCCGTGGCGATCGCAGCGGCGCGGTGCTCGAGCCGTTTCTGACCGACCAGTGGTACGTCAGGGTCGCGCCGCTCGCCGCTGCGGCCATTGCCGCGGTCGAGAGCGGCCGCACGCGTTTCGTGCCGGAGGGCTGGTCGAAAACCTACTTCGAGTGGATGCGCAACATCAAGGATTGGTGCGTCAGCCGTCAGCTCTGGTGGGGACATCGCATCCCCGCATGGTATGACGCAAAGGGCAACCTCTATGTCGCACGCAGCGAGGCGGAAGCGAGAGGGAAACACCGTCTCGGCCCGGATGTCACGCTGCGTCAGGACGAGGACGTGCTCGACACCTGGTTTTCTTCTGCGCTCTGGCCCTTCTCGACTCTGGGGTGGCCGCAGAAGACGCCCGAGCTCGCGAAATTCTATCCCACGAGCGTGCTCGTCACGGGCTTCGACATCATCTTCTTCTGGGTGGCGCGGATGATGATGATGGGCCTCCAGTTCATGCGTGACGTCCCGTTCCGGGAGGTCTACATCACCGGGCTCATCCGCGACGAGCACGGGAACAAGATGTCGAAGTCCAAGGGCAACGTCATCGACCCGCTCGACATCGTCGATGGCATCGACCTCGAGTCGCTGGTCGCCAAGCGCACGAGCGGCCTCATGCAACCGCAGATGAGATCGAAGATCGAGAAAGCGACCCGCAAGGAGTATCCCGAGGGCATCGCGCCGCACGGCACCGATGCGCTGCGCTTCACTTTCGCCGCCCTCGCTTCCCCGAGCCGCGATATCCGCTTCGATCTTGCGCGCGTTGCCGGCTATCGCAACTTCTGCAACAAGCTGTGGAACGCCGCGCGCTTCGTCACCATGAGCGTCGGCGACGGCTCTTGCGACGAACCGCGAACGGCTCACCGCGCAGCGGGCGTCGTGGCGCTCTCCGTGGCCGACCGCTGGATCCGCTCGCGTTTCGGGCGCACGGTCGAGACCGTCGAGAAGGCTCTCGCCGAGTATCGCTTCGACTACGCCGCCAGCGCGCTCTACCAGTTCACTTGGTACGAGTTCTGCGACTGGTATCTCGAGCTCACCAAGCCCGTGCTGCAATCCGACTCCGCCTCGCCCGCAGCACGCGCCGGCACGCGCCGCACGCTGCTCGAGGTTCTCGAGGCCCTGCAGCGCGCACTGCACCCGATCATGCCCTTCATCACGGAGGAGATCTGGCAACGCCTCGCGCCGCTCGCCGGAGGCGCAGGTCCGACGGTCATGTTGGCGCCCTTCCCGCGGCCGGCCGAATTCCCGGCCGATGAGGCGAGCGAGCGCGAGGTGAGTTGGATCCAGGCCTTCACTCTCGCCGTCCGCCAGATTCGCGGCGAGATGAACATCAACCCCTCGCGGCGCATCCCCGTTCTCTACCGCAACGCCTCACCGCGCGATGTCGAGCTCATCGGCCGACACCGCGCCTGGCTCGAGCGCCTGGCAGGCATCGAGCCGCCCCGCGCGCTCGCTCCGGCCGAGCCGTTACCGCCGTCGGCGACCGCTCTCGTCGGTGATCTCACCCTGCTCGTCCCCATGGCCGGCCTCATCGACGCCGCCGCCGAAGCTGAGCGGCTGGGCAAGCTCCTCGCGCGCGCCCAAGCCGACCTCGAGAAGACCCGCGCCCGCCTGCGCAACGACGACTTCGTCCGCAACGCTCCCGAGGCCGTCGTCGCCGCCGAGCGCCAGCGCCGCGCCGATCTCGAGCAAACCGTGACCCGCCTCGCGACCCAACTCAAGCGCGTGCAGGATCTGCGGGGGCCCGTGTGAATGCGGCGCCGGCGCCGAATCGCGATGCGACGGCGCTGCAAACCGCGCTGCAGGCCCTGGAGACCGTGCTTCTAGGCAAGCCGCGGCAGGTGCGGCTCTGTCTCACCTGCCTGCTCGCGCGCGGCCACCTGCTCATCGAGGACGTCCCCGGCGTCGGCAAAACCACACTCGCGCACGCGCTCGCTCAGGTGCTGGGACTGGCGTGGCAGCGCGTGCAATTCACCAGCGACCTGCTGCCGGCCGACATCATCGGCGTGTCGATCTTCGATCGGGCGAGCCAGCAATTCAAGTTTCGTCAGGGACCGATCTTCACCCAGCTCCTACTGGCCGACGAAGTGAACCGGGCGAGTCCGCGCACCCAGAGCGCGCTGCTCGAGGCGATGGAGGAACGCCAGGTCAGCGTGGACGGCGCCACCTATCGCCTGGCCGAGCCCTTCTTCGTGGTGGCCACCCAGAATCCTCACGAGCAGCTCGGCACTTTCCCGCTCCCGGAATCGCAGCTCGACCGATTCCTCATGCGCGTGACACTGGGCTACCCCGACGCCGCGCACGAGCGCGAGCTGCTGCGGGGCGGGGACCGGCGCGACCTCATTCCCCGCCTCGAGCCGGTGCTCGGGCCCGAAGCGCTGATTCGCGTTCAAGGCTTCGTGCGCGCCACTCACGTATCGGAGCCTCTGCTCGACTATGCCCAGACCCTCATTGCCAGAACGCGCGAGCGGTCGGATCTGAAGATCGGACTCTCACCGCGGGCCGGGCAAGGACTCATCCGCTGCGCCCAGGCGTGGGCGTGCCTCGCCGGGCGCACAGCGGTGCTTCCGGAGGATGTGCAGGCGGTGCTGCCGGTGGTGGTCGCGCACCGGCTCGAGCGCCGCGAGGCAGGGCGACATGACTCGAGCGGCTCCCCGGGCGGGACCGATGTGGTGGCTGAGCTGATCAGAACAGTGCCCGTTCCGCTGTAGATGAGGCGATGGCAGCTTCTGCGAGGCTCCGAGAACGCTTGCAGGCGCGCGCCGCCGACTGGGCGCGGCGCCGCCAGGGACCCGACCGACTGCCGCTGACACTCGGCCGGCGCCGTCTCTACATCCTGCCGACTCGCGCCGGAATCGGTTTCGGCGCTCTGGTGCTGACGATGCTGGCCGCGGGGCTGAACTATGCCAACAGCCTGGCGCTGCTTCTCACCTTCCTGTTGGCGGGCTTCGCGGTCGTGGCCATGCACGAGTGTCACCGCAACCTGTTGGAACTGTCGCTGCTCGAGGCCGCGGCTGCTTCGCTTTTCGCGGGCTGCGCCGGCACCTTGCGCCTGACGCTCGAGAATGCATCCCGGCGCGGGCGCTATCGCATACAGGCCGCGGTGGCGGATGGCGCCGCGGTGACGCTCGACCTGCCTGCCGGCAGCCGCGGCCAGGTCGAGCTGCCGATCCGCGCGGGGAGGCGAGGCCTGCAGCGCATCGACCGGCTGCGAGTCAGTAGCTCGCATCCCTTCGGCCTGTTTCGAGTCTGGACCTGGATTCACGCACCCATCGAAGTGCTCGTCTATCCGCGCGCCGCCGGCGCATTGCCCTTACCGGCCGACTACGCCGCCCTGGCCGGCACGCGGCCGCGCGGCGCGGCCGGCGCCGATGAGTGGCTCGGGCTGCGTCCGTTTCGCGACGGGGACTCTCCGCGACAGGTGGCCTGGAAGGCGTATGCGCGCGAGGCGCCGTTGCTCGTCAAGGAATACAGCTCGGCCGGCTCGCCTCTGCGCCTGCTGTCGCTCGAAGGTGCCCGCCAACCGGACATCGAGGCGCGCCTGGCGCAGCTCGCACGCTGGATCCTCGACGCGGAGGCGGCCGGGGACTTGTACGGGCTCGAGCTCCCGCGCCAGCGCATCCCGGCGCATCGCGGGTCGGATCACCGGCACCGGTGCCTGTCGGCACTCGCGCTCTACGAGTGATGAGCGCCGCACGCGCCGCACCGGTCGCACCATCGCCGGCCTTGCTGTGGGTTTGCGCGGCTTGCGCGGCGGCCGTTCTGCTGCACGCGACCCAAGTCTCCGCCTGGATCACGATCAGCGCCCTCGCGCTCGTAGGATGGCGGCTCGCGGCCGCGGCCGGCGCGGTCCCGCTGCCGCGAGGCGCCGTGCGCGTCGTGTTGGGCCTGTCGCTCGTGGCGGCGGTGTTGGTGCAGTTCCATACGGTGAACGGCCTCCGTCCCGGCACGGCGATGCTCATGTTGATGGCGGCCATCAAGCTGCTCGAGACGCGCGGCCGCCGCGATCAGTACATCGTGATCGGCGGGGCGCTGTTTCTTCTTCTGGCGGCATGCCTCGATGGACAAGCGCTCGCACGGCTGCCGCTTTACGGGGTCGAGGCGCTGTTGTGCTGCGCGGCGCTGGCGGTCGTGGCTTACACGCCCGCAGCGGATGAGGGATCCTTCCCGGCGCCGAGGGGCCTGCGCACGCGCGAGGTCATCGCGCTTGCGGGGCGCACGCTGCTTTTCGCCACGCCGCTCGCCATCCTGCTGTTTCTCTTCTTTCCGCGCTTGCCGGGCCACCTCTGGGGGCTGACAGGCGGGGGCGCGGCCATGACCGGACTCGGCGATACGCTGACGCCGGGCAGCATCACCCGTCTGACCGACTCCTATGACATCGCGTTTCGGGTGCGTTTCGACGGCAGGCCCCCGCCACCCGAAGAGCGCTACTGGCGCGGCCCCGTGATGCACGAATTCGACGGCGCGACATGGAGCCTGGGGCCGTACGCATACCTGGTCGGCGCAGCGCAGCCGCTCCGCTGCCTCTCCCAGCCTTACCATTATCGCGTCTACCTCGAGCCGACCTTCAGGCACTGGTGGCTCGCCCTCGACACTGTCATGGGCTCGCCGAGCGCAAGCGTCCTTTACACCGACGACTACCAGCTCATCGCCAGGCAAGCGGTATCGCAGGCGTTGAGCTACGACGCGATCTCCTGCGTGCACACCCGCTCGTTGGCGCCGCTCTCGTCCGCGGCGCGGCGCGAGGACACGCAGCTTCCGCCGGGCCGCAATCCCCGCACCCTCGCCTGGGCCTTGAAGCTGCGCCGTCGCGCGGGGTCGGACGTCGCATTCGCACAGGCGGTCCTCGCGTTCCTGCGCACAGGAGGATTCTCCTACTCGCTCACGCCGCCGCCGCTCGGGCGAAATGCGGTCGACGATTTTCTTTTCGGCACCCGCGCGGGATTCTGTGGTCACTATGCTTCGGCCTTCGTCGATGTGATGAGAGCCGGAGGTGTCCCGGCGCGAGTGGTCACCGGTTATCTCGGCGGCCAATGGAATCCCTATGACAGCACGCTCATCGTGCGCCAGTCGGATGCGCACGCCTGGGCGGAAGTCTGGCTGGAGGGGCGCGGATGGACGCGTGTGGACCCCACCGCGGTGGTCGAGCCCGAAAGGCTCTACCACAGCATTCTCGATCTCCTACCCAACGCTGTCTCCGCCTCCGCGCGCCTGGTGCACGCCTGGCCGTGGCTGGGCGCCGCCCTCGAGCGCTGGGAGGCGCTCAACGGCTGGTGGAATGAGCGCGTGGTGAGCTTCAACTACCGCGCCCAGCTCAACCTGCTCCGCGACCTTGGGTTTCGCTCGCCCGACCTCGGCGATGCGGGCTGGGCGTTCGGCGTGACGCTGTTGGCCTGGCTGGCGTGGGTCTCGTGGCAGCTCGGCAAAGGACAGGGCGGCCCGCGGCCCGACCGCCTCGGACGCGCCTACACACGGCTCTGCCGCAAGCTGGCGAGGACCGGCCGGGCACGCGCGCCGCACGAGGGACCGCTCGCCTACGCGCAGGTCATCGTCGGGTACCGGCCCGATCTGGCGCCCCGGGTACGGCCGCTGCTCGAGCAATACGCCCAGCTCCGCTTCGGGCCACCCTCGGATCGCGACCTCCGATCGTTCGAGCGCGCGGTTGCGCGTCTGTCCGTACGGCGGGGCATCGATTGAAAAGGCATTTCCCGGGAGCCTCAAAAACAGGACGTTTTTGCGGCAGCCTACATGGGTGAGCCGCGAAGCGGCGAACGCCCGGCCGGGATCGGCCGGCCCGGGGGCCCTGCCGCCAGGGACGGCCATTGCGACGCGCCTAACACGGCGTTCCCGGGAAATGCCTTTTCAAGCAGTGCCCCGGCACCCGAATGTTCACACCGCGTGCTCTCTCGTCTCCCGAAACGTGATACCCGGCCAGCGCTCGATCGTCAGCTCGAGATTCACCCTCGTCGGCGCGAGATACACCAGCGCCCCCGCGTGATCCAGGGCCAGGTTGTCGTGCGCCCGGTTGCGAAACTCCTCGAGCCTGCCCGCATCCGCGCCATCGATCCAGCGGGCCGTATGCACGTTCACCGGCTCGAACACGCACTGCACGCCATATTCATCCTGCAGCCGGAACGCCACCACTTCGAACTGCAGCGGCCCCACGGCACCGAGGATGAGATCGTTGTTGCGCACCGGCTTGAAAAGCTGCGTCGCGCCCTCCTCGCAGAGCTGCGCCAGCCCCTTCTGCAGGGCCTTCATCCGCAGAGGATCCTTCAGCACCGCACGCCGGAAGATCTCCGGCGCGAAGTTGGGGACTCCGGTGAAGGCGAGCGCTTCGCCCTCCGTGAACGTATCGCCGATGTTGATCGTGCCGTGGTTGTGCAACCCGATGATATCGCCCGCGTAGGCTTGCTCCGCGTGCGCGCGCTCCGCCGCCATGAAAGTGAGCGCATCGGCCACCCGCACCTCCTTGCCGAGCCGCGAGTGATAGAGCCGCATGCCCCGGGTGTACTTCCCCGAGCAGAGGCGCAGGAACGCGATGCGGTCGCGATGCCCCGGGTCCATGTTGGCCTGGATCTTGAACACGAAGCCCGACAGCGCCTCCTCCAGCGGCTCCACCGGCCGCTCACGAGCGCTGCGCGGCTGCGGACCGGGCGCGTGCTCCGTGAAAGCCGCAAGCAGCTCCTCTACGCCGAAGTTGTTGATCGCCGAGCCGAAGAAGACCGGCGTCTGCCGGCCGGCCAGGTAGGCCGCCGTGTCGAATACCGCGGTCGCGCCCCTGACGAGCTCGATCTCCTCGGCGACCGCCTCCAGGCGATCCCCGATCAGCTCCCGGGCCTCGGCGCTGCGCAGCCCCTCGATCACCCGATTCTCGCCGACCCGGCCGCGCTCGCCCGCGAGATACACGCAGATGCGCTCGTGCACCAGGTGATAGATCCCGCGCAGCTCCCGTCCCATGCCGATGGGCCAGGTGACGGGCGCGGTCGCGATCCCGAGCACCTTCTCGATCTCATCGAGGAGCTCGATCGGCGCCCGACCTTCCCGGTCGAGCTTGTTGATGAAGGTTATGATGGGCGTATCCCGCAGCCGACAGACCTCCATCAGCTTGATGGTGCGCTCCTCGACGCCCTTGGCGCAGTCGATGACCATCAGCGCCGAGTCCACGGCCGTCAAGGTGCGGTAAGTGTCCTCCGAGAAGTCCTCGTGGCCCGGCGTGTCGAGCAGGTTGACGATGCAGTGGCGGTAGGGAAACTGCATCACCGAGGACGTCACCGAGATCCCGCGCTGCTGCTCGAGCCGCATCCAGTCGGAAGTCGCATGGCGCGCCGCCTTGCGGCCCTTGACGGTGCCCGCCATCTGGATGGCGCCGCCGAAGAGCAGCAGTTTCTCGGTAAGCGTGGTCTTGCCGGCGTCGGGGTGCGAGATGATCGCAAAAGTCCGCCGCCGACGGATCTCGGCAGTCGTTGCATTCATGGATCGTGTCGTCAGGTCGGGGGGCGTGGGGCGCGGCGTCCGCGCAGGGCGAGTCTGAGCACGGCGGCGTCCTCCCTGCCGCCCACCGCCTGGTAGTAGCCGCGGCGCATGCCGACCTGCTCGAAGCCGGTCGCCTGATACAGCCGGATGGCCGCGGTGTTGGAGGGCCTGACCTCGAGGAACGCCTCGCTCATGCCGGCCGCGGCCCCGCGCTCCAGAAGATATCCGAGCATGCGCCGGCCGAGCCCGCGGCAGCGATACGCGTCGGCGACGCACAGGTTCAACACATGCGCCTCTCCGGCTCCGACGCTCATGACTCCGTACCCAATGACCTGACTCCCCAGCGTGAGCACGCGGCAGACATATGCGACCCGCAGGCAATCGCGGAAGATGCCCTCGCTCCAGGGGAACTGGTACGAGGCGCGCTCGACGGCGAAGACCTCGGCGACGTCCGCCTCGGTCATGGGGCGGATGCGGACCTCCGGGGCGGCATCGAGCAGCTCAGGAGCGATGGCCATCTGCGGACCCTGTCGTCAGTTGCCGGAACACGCTACGCGCGAACTTCAGGTCCTCCCACGCCTTGCGCTTGTCGGCCGGCGAGCGCAGGAGATAGGCGGGATGATACGTCACCACGAGGGGCGTGTTCAGCTCGCCGAACCGATGCACGCGGCCGCGCAGGCGGCTCAAGGACTCGTCCGTTCCCAGCAGGTTCTGGGCCGCGATCCGGCCGACCGCGAGCAGCAGCCGCGGGCGCACCATCTCGATCTGGCGCCGCAGGTATGGCAGGCAGGCGCCGACTTCCTCCGGGCGCGGATCCCGGTTATTCGGCGGCCGGCTCTTCAGGATGTTGGCGATGTAGACGTTCTCGGCACGGCTCAGGCCGATGGCACGCAGCATCGCGTCCAGGAGCTGCCCGGCACGCCCGACGAAGGGCTCTCCGCGCCGATCCTCCTCGGCCCCGGGCGCCTCGCCGATCACCATCCACTCGGCCCGCGGGTTGCCCACCCCGAAGACCCCCTGGGTGCGGCCGGCATGCAGGGCGCATTTGGTACATTGCAGCACCTCGGTGCGCAGCGCCGCCCACGCTGCCGTTCCATTGAGATCCCGTGCGGGCTCGGGCGCGGTGGGCGATGCCGCCGACGGGTTCGCTTTCGGCACCCAGATGTCGATGCCGATCGCCCGCAGGTAGTCGGCGCGCCGCGCGCGGTCCATCAGGCCGGGGTGACTCGCCGGAAGCGGCGAATGCGGCGAAACAGCCAGATGATGGGGGCCGAGGCCGCGTAGGTGCCGAAGATCGCCAGCAGCAGTATCGGAGGATCGGTCGCGTTCAGCACGACAGCGATGAAGACGACGATGAGCACCACCAGCAGCAGGGAGACGAAGCGCACGCGCCGATCGAGGTTGAACTGCTTGAAACTGGGATAGCCGAAGCGGCTGACCATGAGCGCTCCCGCCGCCGCAGTCACCGTGAAGGCCAGGATGAGGCCGGTAAGGCCGGGCTGATGCCATTGGCTCGAGGACCACACGAATGCGGCGACGAGGGCGGCGCCCGAGGGACTCGGCAAGCCCTCGAAGAAGCGCTTGTCGGCGGTGGGGGCGCGCGCGTTGAAGCGGGCGAGCCGCAGCGCCGCCGTCACGGCATAAAAGAAGCACGCGAGCCACCCGAAGCGCCCCCACTCGTGGCCGAACTCCGCGATCCGTACCACGCCCCACTGGTAGGCAACGATAGCGGGAGCGAGGCCGAAGGACACCATGTCCGCGAGGCTGTCGTACTCCTTGCCGAAGGCGCTCTCGGTGTGGGTGAGCCGGGCGATGCGTCCGTCCAGGGTGTCGAATATCATCGCCACGAACACGCCCATGCCGGCGGGCGCGAAGTGCTTGTCGATGGCGGCGACGATGGCGTAGAAGCCCGAGAAAAGGCAGCCGGTGGTCAGCAGGTTCGGCAGGAGGTAGATCCCCTTGCGCCGCGGCTTGACCTCGTTGTCGGCATCCGGCTCCACGCTCAGCGCACTCTCGGGGATCGGGCTCGGGGACGTCAAGACTGGCTCGGCATTGCAGGCGGCTGGGGAGCGAATTTTAGCAGGTGGCCTCCTGCTAAGATGGTCGCTTCTTTACCCCCTGAAAGACCCAGGCACCGATGAGGCTCTCGCAGTACCCGATCAACACCGCCAGGGAGACTCCTGCCGAGGCCGAAATCGTGAGCCATCAGCTCATGCTGCGGGCGGGGCTCATCCGGCGTCTGGCGGCAGGTCTTTACACCTGGCTGCCGATTGGCCTCAGGACGCTGAGCAAGGCCGAGACCATCATCCGCGAGGAGATGGACCGGGCAGGCGCGCTCGAGCTCATCATGCCCGTGTTCCAGCCGGGAGAGCTCTGGCAGGAGTCGCGGCGCTGGACGGAGTACGGGCCGGAGCTGCTGCGGTTCAAGGACCGGCACGAGCGCGATTTCGTGGCGGGCCCCACCCACGAGGAAGTCATCACGGACATCGTCCGCCGTGAGATCAAGAGCTACCGCCAGCTCCCCGTGAACTTCTACCAGGTGCAGACGAAGTTTCGCGATGAGATCCGCCCGCGCTTCGGCGTCATGCGGGCGCGCGAATTCATCATGAAGGACGCGTACTCCTTCCACGTCGATCAGGCGTCGCTCCAGCAGGGTTACCGGGCGATGTACGACGCCTACACCCGCATCTTCACGCGCATGGGGCTCGACTTTCGCGCGGTCAAGGCCGATTCCGGGCCGATCGGAGGCGATGTCTCGCAGGAGTTTCACGTGCTCGCCGCCTCCGGCGAGGACGCGATCGTCTTCTCCGATGAGGACGATTATGCCGCCAACCTCGAGGCTGCCGCGGCCCTGCCGCCGGCCGAGCCGCGCCCCGCCGCGAGGGAATCCCTGACCGAGGTGGCGACCCCCGGCGCGAGGACCATCGAGGAAGTGTCGCGGATGCTGAAGGTGGCACCCTCGCGCTGCGTGAAGACGCTGCTGGTCGAAGGATCCGAGGAGGACGTCGTCGCGCTCGTAATCCGCGGCGATCACGAGCTCAACGCCACCAAGGCGCAGCGGCTGCCGGGCGTCGCGAGTCCCCTGCGCATGGCGGGCGCGGAGCGGATCGCGCGCGCCACGGGCGCCGAGGCCGGCTTCATCGGCCCGGTGGATCTGCGCGGTCGCATCTACGCCGATCACAGCGCGTTGGCTCTCGCCGACTTCGTCTGCGGCGCCAACCGCAAGGACATGCACCTCACGGGTGTCAACTGGGAGCGTGATGTGCGCGAGGTCACGGCGGCCGACATCCGCAGCGTGCGCGAGGGCGACCCGAGCCCGAGCGGCCGCGGACGCCTCAAAGTCGCCCGCGGCATCGAGGTCGGACACATCTTCCAGCTCGGCCGCAAGTACAGCGAGCCCCTCAAGGCAACCGTGCTCGATGAGTCGGGCAAGGAAGTGACGCTCCTGATGGGCTGCTATGGCATCGGTGTGACGCGCGTCGTGGCCGCCGCCATCGAGCAGAATCACGATGAGCGCGGCATCATCTGGCCCGAGCCGCTCGCGCCTTTCCAGGTGGTGCTGGTGCCGCTCAACCTGCAGAAATCCGCCGGGGTGCGCGAAGTTGCCGACCGCCTCTACAACGAGCTCACCGCCGCAGGGATCGAGGTGCTCTACGACGACCGCGATGCGCGGCCCGGCGTCAAGTTCGCCGACGCGGAGCTGCTCGGCATTCCCCACCGGCTGGTGGTCGCCGAGCGCGGCCTCGAGTCCGGCCGGCTCGAGTACCGGCAGCGGCGGGACACCGAGAGCACGGAGTTTGCGGCCGGAGAGGCGGTTGCTTTCATCAAAGCGCGTATCGGCCGTTAGGGCGGCGCTGCGCACCGCGGGCCTGAGGGGCCTCGCGGGTACGCTGCTCGCCTGCAGCATTCTCGTGCTGCCCGCCCGCGCCAATCAGCAACGCGATCCGGCGCTCGGTCCCATCGTGCAGCGCGCCATCTCGCAGGCGCAGTGCTTCGCCGATCGCTATGACGCGGCCGTCTGGTACACGCTCATGGAGCCGCGCCTCCGGCGTTTCGTGCACGACCCCGCCGAGCGGCTTTCGATTCTCCGGCAGGTCTACTGCGACACGCACCAGGCCGGTGAGTCCAAACTGCCGCCGGGGCTGGTCATGGCGGTGATGGAGGTGGAGAGCGACTTCAACCGCTGGGCGGTCTCCTCGAGCGGCGCCGTCGGGCTCATGCAGGTGATGCCCTACTGGCCGGAGCGGCTCGGCATGCAGGGCTGGGAGCTCGTACACGTCACCCCCAACATCCGCATGGGCTGCGCCATCCTGCGCTTCTATCTCGAGAACACGCACAATGACGTGCGCCTCGCGCTGGAGGAATACAACGGCAGCGTGGGTCACCCGGATTATCCCGACCGGGTGCTTACGGCTTGGGAGAGGTGGTCGGGCGCGGACGACCTGGGATTTTATCGTTCAAGCGCTGGATCCGGCCATTGCGCTGCGCAGTCCCTGCTCCGCGCAAGCCCGGGGTGTCCATCCATGGCCACCCGTGCGACGCCTGCGTCGCACCCTGCCCGGCCCAGCGCGCATTGAGCAAAAAGGCGTGGTTTTTTGGCCGATCATGACTTACGCCGTGTGAAAACCCGCGGGTGCGCGCTCGATCTGCTGCGGCGCGTCGGTAACCTCCACCGCGATCACCTTCGAGGCCGACGAGCCGATCCACAGCCACTCGACGAAAGCCTGCACCGCCTGGCTCTCACCGCCGGCAAGCACTTCGACCCTGCCGTCCGGCAGATTCCGCGCATAGCCACGCACGCCCAGGTCCGTCGCACGCTGCGCAGCCGTAGCGCGATAGAAAACCCCCTGCACCCGGCCCGATACCAGGCATTTCCTCCAGATCATGGGGCTAATATACCGCATGATCGAAATTCTCGTGCTCTACTACTCCCGCAACGGCGCGACCGCGGAGCTGGCCCGTCAGGCCTGCCGTGGCATCGAGAGTGTTGCCGGCGCCGCCGCGAAGCTCCGCACGGTACCGCCTGTCAGCGCGGAGAGCGCGCGCCCCGCCACGGCGGTGCCGGTGGCGGGCGCTCCCTATGTCACTCTCGAGGACCTGCGCAACGCCGACGGCCTCCTCCTCGGCAGCCCCACGCGCTTCGGCAACATGGCGGCGCCGCTGAAATACTTCCTCGACTCGACCTCGAGCCTCTGGGTCTCGGGCGCGCTCGCCGGCAAGCCTGCCGGCGTATTCACCTCGACGCAGACCCTTCACGGCGGGCAGGAGGCGACGCTGCTCTCGATGATGCTGCCGCTTCTTCACCACGGCATGTACCTCGTCGGCCTGCCGTATACGGAGCGCAGCCTGCGCCAGACGCGCTCCGGTGGCACGCCCTACGGCGCATCACATGTCGCCGGCGCTCAGGATGAGGCGGCGCTGACGGAGGACGAGCGCTCGCTCGCGCAGGTACTGGGACTACGTGTTGCCTCCTTGGCGGTACAGTTAGGAAAGACGTAACACCTCGCGAATGAAGGGCACCGTCAGGCGCCTCTGGGCGGCGAGCGCCGCTTCATCGAGCGTATCGAGCAGGCCATAGAGCCTGGACATGTCGCGCGGGAACCGCCGCTGCAGCCAGCGCGAGGTCTCCTCGGGAAGCTCGAAACCGCGCAGCCGGGCCCGCAGCTGCAGCGCCTGCTGCTGCTCGGTCTCATCGAGCGCGCGCAGCGTCAGAACGGCGCCGGCCGCGCAGCGCGAGCCCAAGTCGGGCAGGGCCCAGGCGAGCCGCGCCGGCGGCGGCCGCGCCGCCATGACGAGCGCGCCGCCGCACTCCTCGACCTCCCTGAGAAGACCGAAGATCGCCTTTTCCCACTCGAGACGGCCGGCAACCGCTTCGAGATCATCGAGGCACACGCACTGAAGCTGCGGCAACCCATCGAGCACGCCCACACCGAGGCCGGCGAGCTGCGCGAGCGGAAAATATCCCGCGCGCCGCGCTTCCGTCGCCTGCGCGCATATCGCGTGCAGCAGATGCGTTTTGCCCGCACTCGCGGCGCCGCAGAGCCAGGTCGCGCCGGCGGCCTCACCGCCGGCGATGCGCCTCGCATGCTCGAGCGCCTCGCGGTTGCGGGCCGGCAGGAAGCTCGCGAACACCGCCCGGTCCGGAAGACGCACGCCGAGGGGAAGCTGATCCACCTGCAGCCCTCAGGCAGTACGCTTGGCGTCTTTGCGGTGCTCCCCGTCCCTGTCCCGCTCCCGGGCATCGGGGTCCCGCAGTTTGATTTCGCTCGCGCGCTGCGCGCTCACCGACCACGCGCGGCGGGTAAACGCCTGCACGTAGTTGAGGCCGGACAGAGCGGTAGTCGTGAAGACGGTGAGAGCGAGCGCCCGCAGCACGCCATGCGGCGGGAAGGCGACCGCGAGCCCCAACATGACCGCCGTCAGGTAAAGGAGTTGTGCCGCCGTGTTGATCTTGCTGATGATCGTCGGCCGGCCGCGCAGCGCGCCGAACCACAGCCGGTAGACGAGCGCGCCCAGCCCGATCATGACATCGCGCGCCACCGCCGCCGCGGTCACCCACCAGGGCACGAGGCCGAGCCAGGTGGACTCGACGAACACGGTGACGAGCAGGAGCTTGTCCGCCAAGGGGTCGAGAATCTTGCCGAGCTCCGACACCCAGTTGAATCGCTTGGCAAGGTAACCATCCAGTCCGTCGGAAATCGCGGCCAGCACGAAGAGCGCGAGCGCGAGGCCATATCGGCCGCCATAGAGCGCCGTCGCCACCGGCCAGATGAGCGCGAGGCGCACCAGACAGATGAGGTTGGGCAGGTGACGCACGGTAGGGAAGCGGCTGCGTCG
The DNA here is from genome assembly GCA_050739095.1 of Steroidobacteraceae bacterium. Classification (GTDB taxonomy): domain Bacteria; phylum Pseudomonadota; class Gammaproteobacteria; order Steroidobacterales; family Steroidobacteraceae; genus 13-2-20CM-66-19. The sequence continues at coordinate 175,696 of JBOIAR010000004.1, forward strand.
GCGTGCGGCTCGATGGGGCTAACCCGGTCGATACCGGTATACGAGCGGTGCGCGCGCACCGGCGCCCGCGCCCGCGGACCCGACGCGCGCGAAGCTGGGCGAGCTCGACAGCGCCCGATCGATCGCGGCGCCACCGCCCCGCACCGTCAGGTCAAACACGACCGAATTCCCGTCAACCTGTCTGACGTTGGCTTCGCTCACTCCGGGGACGGCCCCGAGCATCAGCTCGATGTTGGCATAGTCGGCCAGACTCGACACTCCCTCGATCTCGACTTCCGTCTCCCCCGGCGCATTGGCGGCGGCAGCCCCCGCGGGCGGCGCGAGCAGATCGACGGTGTCGTCGATCCCCACGGTCAGCGGCCCGCTCCAGCTCTGGCTGGTGAAATCGGTATAGAGCGTCCACTGCCACTCGTCCGGGGGAGTCGTCACAGGTGCCGGTGCCTGGGCGGCTGCCGGGGGTGCGGTCGCGGCAGGCTCCGCGCCGCCCGATGGCGCTGCGCTCGTGGGTGGCGCCGTAGCGCCCCGCGCCGCGGCCGGCGGAGCCGGGGCCGGGGCCGGGGGACGTCCCACGAGAAGCTGCTCCGCCCCGTAACGCTGCGCCATTTCGAGCAGCGCTTCGCGTGCAAGCAGGTTGCCGCTGCTGTCGACGACCGGCAGAGGCACGACGCTGATCGGCAGCCCGCGCTGCTCCGCGGCCTGCTCGAGGCCGGCCTGATCCGCCGCCTGATCGGCCTGGTCCGGCGCCGGGTAGATCACGACGAGGGTAAACGGCCGGTTCGGGTCCCAGGTGCTGCGGTCCAGCGCTGCGATGACCTTATCCACGGCCGCGGCGTTGAAGATGACCTGCAATTCCCCCTGGGGGCCGCGGTCGTACCCCTGGACGTATTTCGGCGCGTCCGCGATCAGGCCGCCGAACACGGGGTCGGTCGCCGATTCCCGCCGCCCCGTGGCCCGCACCAGCGCGTCACGCATGGCCTGCTGCAGGTCGGGCGGGGACTGGCCCGAGACATCGACCTGGAATACGGGGACCGGGCGCGCCGCCCAGGCCACCACCGGCAAAGCGGCGCACGCCGCGAGCAGCAGCGCTTCGCGGACAAGGCTCTTCGCGGTTGTCTTGCGGCAGGGCATGCGGCAGTGTTTGGATCGCGCCGTGGATCGGGCAAAATGTACAATACCATACGCGCAATCCCCCCCGCCCGAGCAGCCGGGCTGCGGCACGCGCGATCTCCCATTACACGAGGGCGTTTCCTTGGGCGAGGGCCGCGGCATGACGTATCGGGATGCCGGTGTCGATATCGATGCCGGCGACGAGCTCGTCGAGCGCATCAAGCCGCTCGTCGCGCGTGTGCGACGTCCGGAGGTATTGGCAGGCATCGGCGGCTTCGGCGCGATGGTGGAGCTGCCCGCAGGGTACCGGCATCCCGTGCTGGTCTCGGGAACGGACGGCGTGGGGACGAAGCTCCGCCTCGCCATCGATTCCGCTCGCCACGACACGATCGGCATCGACCTCGTGGCCATGTGCGCCAACGACATCGCCGTGCAGGGCGCCGAGCCGCTCTTCTTCCTCGACTATTACGCCACCGGCAAGCTTCGGGTCGATGTGGCCGAAGCCGTGGTTCGCGGCATCGTGGAGGGCTGTGCGCAGGCCGGCGCCGCCTTGGTGGGGGGCGAAACCGCGGAGATGCCGGGCATCTACTATGGGGAGGATTACGATCTCGCCGGCTTCTGCGTAGGCGTCGTCGAGAAGGACGCGATCATCGACGGCAGCGCCGTGCGTGCCGGCGATGCCGTCATCGGTCTCGCCTCCTCCGGGCCACATTCGAACGGCTACTCTCTGATCCGCAAGCTCCTCGCCCTGAGCGTCACCGGCAGCGATACCCAGCTCGAGGGCAAGCCGCTTCTCGAGCGGCTGCTCACTCCCACGAGAATCTACGTGAAGGCCCTTCTTGCGCTGGCGCGGCAGCTTCCGGTGCATGCGTTCGCCCATATCACCGGCGGCGGCCTCACGGACAACATCCCGCGCGTTCTGCCTGACGGCTTGGAAGCCGTTCTCGAGCGCCGCCGTTGGCATCGGGATCCGGTCTTCGACTGGCTGCAGCAGGTCGGACACATCGAGACGGCAGAGATGTACCGGACCTTCAACTGCGGCATCGGCATGATCGCCGTCGTGCCGAAGACACATGCGCCGCAGACGGTCGAGATCCTCGCCGCTCACGGCGAGTCGGCACAGGTCATCGGCGAGATCCGTCCAGGCAGCCGCGGCGTCGTGATCGTCGAGTGACACCCAAGCGCCCGCTGCAGCTCGCGGTTCTCATCTCCGGCCGCGGCTCCAACATGACCGCGATCGCGCGCGCCTGCGCCGGCGGACAGATCAATGCCCGCGTGAGCCTCGTGATATCGGAGCGTCCCGGCGTCGCGGGCCTCGACACCGCCCGCGCTCTCGGCATCGACACGCGCATGGTCGCATGGGCGGGCGCCGCTGATCGGCTGCGCTTCGAGTCAGCTCTCGATGAGACCCTCGCGGAGGTGCGACCGGACCTGATCGTGCTCGCGGGCTTCATGCGCATCCTGTCGCAACAGTTCGTCGAGCCGCGCGCCGGCCGAATTCTCAACATCCATCCGTCGCTTCTGCCGATGTACCCCGGTCTGCACACCCACCGCCGCGTGCTCGCGGCGGGCGAGCGGCTACACGGGGCCAGTGTGCACTTCGTCACCGCGGAACTCGACGGCGGGCCGGTCATTCTCCAGTCGCGAGTCGCCGTCCAGCCGGGGGACACGGAGGTCGCTCTCTCAGCTCGCGTTCAGGCCACCGAGCACATCATCTATCCGCGCGTGATCGGCTGGCTCGCCGACGGCAGGCTCGCGTGGCGCGAGGAGCGGCCCTGGTTCGACGGCAAGCCGCTGGCGACGCCGCTGGTGGAGGATTTCGATGGCAGCCCGCAGACTTGAGCGCGCGGCGCTCGTCGCGCTGATGTTGGTTGTGGCCGCCTGGGCGCAGGCGGCGCCGGCGCAAGCGCCCTCGCGCCCGAGGCAGTTCGTCGCTACCTACACCATCGCCTGGCACGGCATCACCGCCGGCACTTCGACCCTCGAGCTGCGGGCGACCGGGCCGCAGTTGTACCTGTATACCTCGACCGACAAAGCCTACGGTGTATTCCGGCTGGCGTTTCCCCACCCGCTGCGCCAGTCGAGCCGCTTCAAGGTCACGGCGGGCGATGTCGAGCCGCTGACCTTCCAGGCAGGTGGCACCGGCCAGGACGTCATGGTGCAGTTCGACTGGGAAAGCGGCCAGGCGACCGGCATGGCCAAGGGGAAGCTCTTGAACCTCAGGCTCCAGCCCGGGACGCAGGACCCGCTGTCGGTGCAGATCGCGTTGATGCTCGAGCTTCAGGCGCAGCATCCACCCGCAAGCTTCTGGATGCTCAACACCGACGAGATCGACCGCTTCGAGTATGTGCGTCACGAGGAAAGCACGGTCGACACCCCGCTGGGGAAGCTGCGCACCATCCTCTACACCAGCCATCAGCCGGGTTCTGACAAGACGACCTACCTCTGGCTTGCCCCGGCGCTCGATTACATGCCGGCGCGTGCCGAGCAGCACGTCAAGGGCCGCACCCGGGTGTCACTCGAGATCCGCGCGTTCGCGCGCAAATGACCTCAGCCGCCGGCGAGGGCGCGCTCGAGCGCCGAGAGGTCTACGGGCTTCACCACATGAGCGTCGAAGCCGGCCGCCAGCGCCCGCAGCTGATCCTCCGCCTGACCGTACCCGGTGAGCGCAACGAGTCGCACGCCCTGCAGCTTGGGTAGCGACCGCAGCCGTGCCGCGAGCGCGTAGCCGTTCGTCTCGGGCAGTCCGATGTCGAGCAGCACGACGTCAGGTTGGAACGATTCGATGCGCTCGAGCGCCTCCTGGCCGCTGAAAGCCACCCGGGTCTCGTGGCCGTGAAGGCCGAGAAGCATCGCCAGGGAGTTCGCCGCATCGGCGTTGTCGTCGACGATCAACACGCGCCGGGGCGCGGCTTTGACGGGCGGCTCCTGCGTTGCCAGGGCCTGCGGCCGTGGGATCCGCGGCAGCCGTATCGCAAACGTTGAGCCCTGCCCCGTGCCCGGGCTGCGCACGGCGACCGTGCCGCCGTGCTGCTCGACCAGTCGTTTGACGATGGCCAATCCAACTCCGAGGCCCCCCTGCGCCCGGTCGATCGAGCCTTCCCCCTGCACGAAGATGTCGAACACCCGCGGCAGCAGGTCCGGCGCGATCCCGAGACCATTGTCGCTGATCTCGATGACGGCGCTCGACTCCTCAGCGCGCAACCGAACCTGAATCTCCCCGGTGGGATCGGTGTACTTGACGGCATTGCTGAGAATGTTGGCCACGCACTGAACCAGCCGGACGAAGTCGCCGTTCACGTACAAGGGCTCGTAGCTGCTGATCACGGAGACCTTGTGTCGCTTCTGTTGCAGCAGCGGCGCGATCGTCTCGAAGGCCTGCGCCATGACCGTTGCGAGCTCGAGCGGCTCGAGCTGGAGCCGGATCCGCCCCTGGGTGATGCGTCCGATATCGAGCAGGTCATCGACGAGCCTCGTCAGCTGCGCGGCCTGACGCCTGATCATCTCGACGGCGACGAGGGCGCGCGAGTCCGCAGGCAGCAAGCAGGACAGCACCTCGGTCGCGTTGTGGATGGGCGCGAGCGGATTACGCAGCTCGTGGCCGAGCAGAGCCAGGAATTCGTCCTTGCGCTGATCGGCGAGGCGCAGCGCCTCCTCACGCTCCTGAAGCAGCCTCTCGGCGTGCTTGCGGGCGGTGATGTCGCGCGCGATCTTGGATGCGCCGATCACGACTCCGGCCGCATTTCGCATCGGCGAGACCGTCAGGGAGACCTCGATAGGTCGGCCGTCCTTCGCCACGCGCGTGGTTTCGAAGTGCTCGATCCGCTCGCCGCGCTTGAGCGTATCGAGGATGTGCTGTTCCTCCTCCAGCCGGTCGGGCGGGATGATGAGGGTGATCGAGCGGCCGATCGCCTCCGCGGCCGCCCAGCCGAAGATGCGTTCCGCGCCGAGGTTCCAGGACCGGATCGTCCCCTCGAGAGTCTTGCTGATGATGGCATCATTGGAGGATTGCACGATCGCGGCGAGGTGCGCGGCGGCGCTCTGGGCTGCGCTGCCTTCGGGACCGCCGTGTGGGTCGGGTGGGCCGTCTGTCGCTATCAAGGCTGTCCTCTCCGGCGCTCGTGTGCGAGCGTAGCAGGAGAGGCGCGGTTGCTATGTCATCTACCTGACACAGGACTCAGAGCAGCGGCGCGACGAGCTGCGCGTAGAGGTCGTTCATGACGCGGTAGCATTCGCAGGCCCGCTCCTCGAGCCGGCCTCGATCGAGGACGGTGATCATCGCGCGCCGGTAGCCGAGCACTCCTTCCCGCCTGAGCCGGTTTGCTACCTCGCTGACCGTGGGGCGCTGGGCCCCCAGCATCTGCGCGAGCAGCGCGTGACTCAGCTGAAGCTGACCCGCCTGTGCACGATCGGCGGTTGCCAGAATCCAGCGGCACGCCCGCTGCCTGACCGTGTGATGAGTGTTGCAGACCACAGCGCGGTAGGCGGCCTGCAGGCTGTACGCCGCGAAGCGCTTCAGCAGCCGCGAGGCGCCGCGGCTGTCCTCGATCAGATCGCAGAATGCCCGGGTCGGGATCCGCCGCACTTCCCCCGGGGCCTGCTGAATGACCCGCTCAACGCTCCTTTTCAGCCCCAGCCAGACCGGCAATCCCACAAATCCCTCGTTGCCGACGGTCAGGGCCTCGGCGCTCTCGCCATTCTCGAGCTGCAGCACAACCGACAGCACCCCCACGGTCGGAAAGTAGACGTGCGACAGGGTTTGTCCCACCACATACACCGCATGCCCGACCGGGAAGCTCACCGGGTCGGTGCGGATGTGGAATGCCTTGCAATGGCGAAGCAGCGCTTCGAGAAGGCGATTCGGCGGTGAGGTCTGCATCGATGAGAGGCGTGGAGCAAACGCCGTGCCCTCACGGCGTCCCGCGGCATCAGGACGACGAGCGCGGCTACAGGGACCGGCAAACTCTCAGGCTGAGTTGAATGGCCTGAACTGTTTCGCCAGCTTCAACTGCTGCCCCTGATAGTTCGACGCCGTATCGTTTCCGTAGAGCATATCCGGCCGCTCGGCCATGCGCTCGTAGCGCAGCCAACCCACCGTCTGTCCGTGCTCGAGCAGAAAGGGCACTTCGTGGGAGCGAACTTCCAACACGCCCCTGCTGCTGCCGGCTCGTCGCGTGCGCGTGTCCCAGCCGAATCCGGGATCGAAGAAACCGGCGTAGTGAACGCGGAACTCACCGGCCCGCGTATCGTATGGCAGCATCTCGGCGGCGAACTCCGGCGGCACGGCAATCGCCTCCTTGGTTACCAGGATATAGAACTCATCCGGGTCGAGGATCAGCGAGGATTCCTTGTGAAAACGAATGGGTTCCCAAAAGTCCAGCGGATCGTAGTCCCGGCGGTCCAGATCGATGCGTCTGGCATGCTTCTTCGCGCGCCATCCTATGAGTCCGTTATCGACGCCGGCCCCATCCAGATCGATCGTGAAGGGCAGCATCCCGGTTCTTTCACTCCGGGCGATTGAGTCGGCGATCTGCCCTTCCGTGAGAAGGGATTTCCAATCGGCGGCAGTGACGGGCTTGGGATTTTCTCCGCGCGTGCGGCGAAACCGCAGCTGATTCAGGCGCGTCCCTGTTCTAACCACCACGCTGAAGGTGCGTGGAGCAACTTCGAGGTACAGCTGCCCCTCATAGCCTTCTGCAACCTGGTCGAATCGCGTCGCCTCATCGGCGATGAGTCTTGTCAGAATGTCGAGGCGGCCGGTCGAGCTCTTGGGGTTCGCGAAGGCGGCAACGTCGCTTCTGAGGTTGATCGTCTCCTGAAGCCGCATGAGATACACGCGGCCCTTCTCCAGAACCGCGCCGTTGCGAAGATCGAGCTTGAAGCGCTCGCAGCTCGAGTCCAACGCCTCCATCTTGTCGAGCACCTTCATTCCCCTCCCGGGCAGGAAGCTCGCATCGAGGGGATAGGCGTACTCGCCGAGACGGAGGTCTATGCTCGCCGGCTGAATCTGGTCGGGATCGATCTGGTTCATGGGGGCCGGCAGGATTTGACGTGCGTCCAGCATTTCCCTGATTTTTTGGCACGGCAGGATCCCCGTGTAGACGGGTGACCGAGCAGCTTCTTGAGACACAGCCATCATCCCGCGTCAACTTTCCTCGATGACGATCTTCGGGAACACGCCGCTGCGGTCGCGAGCGCGCATCGCGAGTGCGCCTGCCGTCCGGCGCGCCATCTGGAAATACGCCTGGGCGCGCCGAGAGTCCGGCGCGGCCACCACCGTCGGGCGCCCGCCGTCGGCCTCCTCCCTGATGTGAACGTCGAGCGGCAGCTCACCGAGGAGTTTCACGCCGTACTGCTCCGCCATCCGCGCGCCGCCACCCGCACCAAAAATGTGCTCCGCGTGCCCGCAGTTGGAACAGATGTGAACGCTCATGTTCTCCACGATGCCGAGAACCGGTACCGACACCTTCTCGAACATCTTGAGACCCTTGCGGGCGTCGGCGAGCGCGATGTCCTGCGGCGTCGTGACGATCACGGCTCCCGCCACGGGGACCCGCTGCGCCAGCGTGAGCTGGATGTCGCCTGTGCCGGGCGGCATGTCGACGACCAGATAGTCGAGCGTACCCCAGTGCGTCTCCGAGAGAAGCTGCGTGAGCGCCTGCGTGACCATGGGACCGCGCCAGACCATCGGCTGCTCCGCATCCACCAGGAAACCAATGGACATCGCAGCCACCCCATAGCTTTCGAGCGGCTGCAGGTGCTTGCCGTCGGGCGACGTCGGCCGCTGCCCCTCGAGCCCCAGCAAGAGCGGCTGGCTCGGCCCGTAGATGTCCGCATCGAGCATCCCAACGCGCGCACCCTGCGCCGCCCACGCGAGCGCCAGATTCACGGCGACGGTGGATTTGCCGACGCCGCCTTTCCCTGAGGCGACGGCGACGATGTTCTTGATCTCCCCCAGCGGCTTCAAATTGCGCTGCACCGTGTGCGAGCGGATATCCGCCTCCACTTCGACCGCGAGCGGTGCCCTGAGCCCCGCCGCCGCAAGATGCGCCTCGAGCGCGGCGGCAAACTCCTGCTGGTAACCGCCTACCGGATAGCCCAAGGCGATCCGCGCCTGATAGCCATCACCGTGCGCGGTCAACTCCCGCAGCACGCCCGCCTCCCCCAGGGTTTCGTGAAGATACGGGTCGACGTACGCCCTTAGGGCGGTCCTGACGGCGTTCAGAGTGGAATCGTCGGCCATTGTGCGAATCGCTGCGATAGGTGGGTCGAAACGGCGATTGTAGAGGGTTTCCCGGGCCACTCACATGCGGGGACTCCGCGTCGTGCCGCGTCCAGGGCTATGGCATAATTTCGGAGCGTTTCCGACCGACCGCCTGAGCGCGCCCCGGCGGGTGGGTGGGTTTGCGCATTTGGGCACCGATTTCTCGATACGCGGCGTGGAGGCGGATTTGCGGGGGGAGCCGTGCGGGAGTGCCCCTCCGGAAAGGCTGAATGAGCTTCTTCACCAATTTGCGCGCCGACCGGCTGATCACCGAGATCAGGTCCTGCACCGATCCGGCAAGCCCGGATACCCAGAAAGCGGTCGCGCGTCTCAAGGATCTCGGTCCCACCGCCATTGAATCGGTCTTCGCGGCTTTGCCGGATGCCGACAAGAACGCGACCCTTGCCTTCGTGGAAGTCCTCTCCGGCCTGGTGACCGCGAAGTCGTTTCCGATCTTCGTGCGCGGCCTCGTCGAAGGCAGCCCCCGCGTGGTCGCGGGCATCGCCTGGGCGCTCACCAGCAGCCGCAGCTATCCGCCGAACCTGCTGATCGAGGCGCTCGCGACGCCCGGCGTCTCCAAATCCGCCCTGCTCGAGGTGATCGCCGCTCACAAGTCCCGCTTCGGCGTGCGCGAGCTCCTCGCTGCCGCCTACATGCAGGAGCCGAACGAGAAGGCGGCGCTCTTCCGGACCATCGGCGAGATCGCGGGCGCGGACGCGGTGCCGGAGCTCATCGGCCGCGTGCACGGCAAGGATCCGATCGCGCGGGTACACATCATAAACATCCTGGCTCGCTTCAACACGCCGGAAGTGCAGACAGCGCTACAGGGGCTGCTCAAGGACCCCAACAAGCTGATACGTGGGGCGACGCTCTCGGCGCTGCAACGCATGGACGGCAAGATCGACATCGAGCGCGTCTGCGCCCTGCTCAGGGACCCCGAGATCGATGTGCAGAACAAGGCCATCGACGTCGTCATCAAGGCGAACGATCCGGACACCATCCGCTACCTGATCGAGATCCTGAAGGACGAGAACGAGAATGCGCGCCGCGCCGCGGTCGAGGTGCTGAACGAAGTCGGCAACGCGAAGTCGGTGAAGCATCTGCTCGAGGCGCTGAAGGACAGCGACTGGTGGGTGCGCAGCCGCGCCGCGGACGCGCTCGGAAAGATCGGCGGCCCGCGGGTGATCGACGCGGTGCTCGAGCTCGTCCGCGACAAGGACGAGGACATCCGCCGCGCCGCCATCGAGATCCTCAACCAGACGAAGGATGAGCGCGCGGTCGATTCGCTGATCCAGGCGACCCGCGATCCGGACTGGTGGGTGAGCGAGCGGGCGGTCGATGCGCTGGCGGAGATCGGCAGCAGGCGGGCCGTCCCCCGCTTGACGGAGATGCTGAAGGGCGGCAACTCGAAGGCGACGCCGATCGTCGTGCGAGCGCTGGGCAAGCTCGGCGATGCCAAGCTCGTCGACACCCTGCTGCCCTTCATGGCGAGGCCGGAACGGGAGCTGCGGATCGAGGCGATGCAGGCGCTCTCCAAGCTGGTCGATGACCGTCATGCCGAGCAGCTGCGCACGGAGCTGCAGACGCACGCCGGCTCGCCCGATCAGACCATCGCCCGGGTGGCGAATGCGGCGCTCGCCGAGCTCGACCATCGCATGGCAGGCGGCATGGCGATCACCGGCGGCACGCCGCTTCCGGTGCCGCCCACCGCGGCCCGCCCGGCGCAGCCGGCTCCGCCCATGGAGGCGGCGGCGCGCACGGCAGTCATCGATGCGGCTGCGCAATCACGGATCGCCGAGGGGCCGCCGCGACTCGACATCCAGACGCTCAAGCCCGGCGACATCATCGAGGGCCGCTACAAGTACATCGACCGCATCGGCCGCGGCGCCTTCGGCACCGTGCTGCTGATGGAGGACACGGTGGTCGACGAGCGGCTGATCCTCAAGTTCCTGAACCCCAACGTCTCGACGGACGAAGAAGTCATGAAGCGCTTCGTCCACGAGCTGCGCTACTCGCGCAAGATCACGCACAAGAACGTCATCCGGATCTACGACTTTCTCTTCATCCAGGGCAACTACGCCATCTCCATGGAGTACTTCCCCTCGCACACCCTGGGGGCCGAGATCGTCGGCGACAAGCCGGTCGAGCTCAAGCGGGCGCTGCAGTTCGGCTGCGACATCTGCACCGGCATGACGGTCGCGCACCAGGTGGGCATCGTGCACCGCGACTTGAAGCCCGCCAACGTGCTCATCAACCAGGAGGGTCTCCTCAAGATCGTGGATTTCGGCGTCGCCGCCGCGCAGCGCGAAGGCGACACCCAGCTCACCAAGACCGGGTATGTCATCGGCTCGCCGAAGTACATGGCGCCCGAGCAGATCCTCGGCAAGAAAGTCGACGAGCGGGCCGACATCTACGCCCTCGGGGTGATGCTCTACGAGATGCTGACCGGCGTGCCGCCCTACTCCCGCGGCGATCACATGTCGGTCATGTACCAACACGTGCAGGGCAAGGCGCGCCCGCCGCAGGAGCTCAACCCCGCAATGCCCGCGGGACTCTCCGACCTGGTCATGAAAGCGATGGCGGTCGATAAGGCCAAGCGCCACCAGAGCATGGATGAGCTGCGCGCGGCGCTGTCGAAGCACCTCTTGTGAAGCGCTGGATCCGGGCTCCCGCCCGACCCAGCGCGCGTTGAGCAAAAAAGCGTGGTTTTTTGCTCAACGCCCGCCACCTGCGGCGGCGGGGCACGTCCTTGTGCCTATGCCACGTGCTTCGGGTCGTGCGAAGGCGTGCGTTACGTCAAATTTTTGGGTACAACCCATTGATTTTGACGACATAAGCGGGCAAAAGGGAACGGGCGCGGGCCTGTGTCGGGACAGCCAATCAAGCTAGGAGACCTTCTTTGGCGCGTATAGACGCGTTTCTCAAGCTGGGAGCACAGCAGGGCTGCTCGGACGTGCACCTTGCCGTCGGGGTGCCGCCGATGCTGCGCATGCAGGGCGACCTCCTGCCGATCAAGTTCCGCGAGCTGCGCGCCGCGGAGCTCGAGGGATACATCACGGAGATCATGAGCCGCTCCCAGGCCGAGCACTTCGGCAAAGGGCAGGATCTCGACTTCTCGTACGTATCGGCCGACGGCGGCCGCTTCCGGGTCAACGTGTACCGCAAGGACACCGGCATCGGCGCGACCTTCCGGGCCATTCCGTCCGAGGTGCCCGTGCTGGAGAAGATGGGGCTGCCCGTCATCGTCACGAAACTCTGCGATTTCCACCAGGGCATGATCCTCGTCACGGGCTCCACCGGCACGGGCAAGTCCACCACCCTGGCGGCGATGATCAATCACCTCAACGAGACGCGCAAACTCAACATCATCAGCCTCGAGGACCCGATCGAGTTCGTCCACCGCAGCAAGAACAGCCAGGTCATCCAGCGCGAGCTCGGCACCCACATCCCGAGCTTCGCGGAAGGGGTGCGCGCCGCCATGCGCGAGGATCCGGATGTCATCCTGGTGGGCGAGCTGCGCGATGCCGAGACCATCTCGATGGCGATGACCGCGGCCGAGACCGGCCACCTCGTCCTCGGGACTCTGCACACCACGAGCGCGGTGAAGACGATCGACCGCATCATCGATGCGCTGCCGATCGAGGAGCGGGAGCAGACCAAGAGCTTCCTCGCGCAGAGTCTGCTGGCGGTCGTCACCCAGGTGCTGGTGAAGACGCCGGAGGCGCGTGGGCGCAGGGCCATCTGCGAGGTCCTGATGATGACCAAGGCGATCGCCAAGCTGATCCAGACCGAACAGACCCATCAGATCCCGAGTCAGCTGCAGATGGGGCGCGACCTGGGCATGCAGCTTCTCGATCAGGCGCTGCTGGCCGCGCTCGGTGCGCGCGAGATCGATCCGGACGACGCCTACTCCTACGCGACCGACAAGCGTCCCTTCCAGAAGTACGTCACCGACACCAGCATGCTGCCCAAGGCCGACTTGGCCGCCTCGTCGCCGGCCTCGGCCGCCTGAGAGGCGAGACCGCCGGCATGGCTACGATCGACGCCTTCCTGCTCGAAGTGCTGGAGAAGCGCGGCTCGGACCTGCATCTCATCGCGGGCGACCCGCCGCGGATCCGGCAATACGGCGATCTCATGCCGCTCAAGCCCGGGAATCTCGCCCAGGACTTCGTCAAGGAAGCCCTCTACGAGATCATGCCGAAGACCGCAGTCGATCGCTTCGAGTCGAAGGACGGCGCGGACTTCGCGTATACCATTCCAGAGCGCGGGCGCTTCCGTGTCAACGTCATGCGCCAGCTGAACGGCATGGGAGCGGTCTTCCGCGCCATCCCCTCCAAGGCGCTGACGCTCGATGAGCTGAAGCTCCCCGAGGCGGTGCGCCAGCTGAGCCGCGCCAACAACGGATTGATCCTCGTCACCGGCAAGACCGGCTCCGGCAAGTCGACGACCCTCGCCGCGATGATCGATGACATCAACACGCGGGTGAAGGGACACATCCTCACGATCGAGGACCCCATCGAGTTCGTGCACCAGAGAAAGAGCTGCCTCATCAGCCAGCGCGAGATCGGCGTGCACAGCGCGAGCTTCGCGGGGGCGTTGCACTCAGCCCTGCGCGAGGACCCGGACGTCATCCTGGTAGGCGAGCTGCGTGACCTCGAGACGATGAGCATCGCGGTCACCGCCGCGGAGATGGGCATTCTCGTCATGGGCACGCTGCATACCAACGGCGCGGCGCCGACGGTGGACCGGATGGTCAACGCCTTCCCATCCGACAAGCAGTCGCACGTACGCACGATGCTCTCGACGTCGCTGCGCGGGGTGGTCTCGCAGCAGCTGCTGCAGCGGGCCGACAAGCAGGGCCGCGTGGCGGCGCTCGAGATCCTGATCAACACGCCGGCCACCGCCAACCTGATCCGCCAGGGCAAGCTCGATCAGCTCGAGAACGCCATGCAGGCCGGCGGCCAGTTCGGCATGCGCACCATGGACACCGCCATCCAACAGCTGCTCGATCAGCGGCAGATCACCGGCAGGGAGGCCTACAAGAAGGGTATCAACAAGGCGAGGTTCGAGCTGGTCAAGGAAGCCGGCTGAGGTCCGTACCGCTCGCCCCGACCGGCCGCAGGCTGTCGCCACGCCGATGGTCCTGTAAACTGCCGAAATGGCTGAGAAATTCTTCGTCACGACGGCTCTCCCCTACGCCAATGGCCCGTTCCACATCGGGCACATCATGGAGTACATCCAGGCGGACATCTGGGTGCGCTTTCAGCGGATGCAGGGCCACCAGGTGCATTTCGTGGGCGCCGACGACGCCCATGGGGCGCCCATCATGCTCAAGGCGCAAGCCGAGGGCATCACCCCACAACAGCTCGTGGCGCGCATTGCCGCGGGACGGCCGAAGTACCTGCAGGGGTTTCACCTCAGCTTCGATCACTGGCACTCGACCGACTCGCCGGAGAACGTGGCGCTGTCGCAGGACGTCTACCGGCGCCTGAAGTCGGCCGGGCTCATCTACTCGAAGCCCGTCGAGCAGTTCTACGACCCCGTGAAGGGCATGTTCCTCGCCGACCGGTACATCAAGGGCGAGTGCCCGAACTGCCATTCCAAGGACCAGTACGGCGACGCTTGCGAGGTCTGCAGCACCGTTTACGCGCCCACGGATCTCATCGAGCCGTACTCGGTGCTCACGGGGGCGAAACCCGTCCTCAAGACCTCGGATCACCTCTTCTTCAAGCTCTCCGACCCGCGCTGCGTCGATTTCCTGAACGGCTGGACGACGACGCCGAACCGGCTGCAGCCGCAGGTCGTCAACAAGGCGCGCGAGTGGCTGTCGGGCAAGGGCGATCAGGCGCTTGGAGACTGGGACATCTCGCGCGATGCACCGTATTTCGGGATCCCCATCCCGGATATGCCGGGGAAGTATTTCTACGTCTGGCTCGATGCGCCGATCGGTTATCTCGCGTCCCTCCAGAGCTACTTCGACAGCGGCAAGGCCAGGGCCAACGGCGAGCCGCGCAGCTTCGAGGAGTTCCTGTCCGCGCCCGATACCCGGCAGATCCACTTCATCGGCAAGGACATCATCTATTTCCACACGCTCTTCTGGCCGGCGATGCTGAGGTTCGCGGGACCGCCCTACAAGGTCCCCGACAACGTCTACGTGCACGGCTTCATCACGGTCTCCGGCGAGAAGATGTCGAAGTCGCGCGGCACGGGGATCAGTCCGCTGCGCTACCTCGACATCGGGATGAATCCGGAGTGGCTGCGCTACTACATCGCCGCCAAGCTCAACGCCAACGTCGAGGATCTCGACTTCAACCCCGACGACTTCGTGGCGCGAGTCAACAGCGACCTCGTCGGCAAGTACGTCAACATCGCGAGCCGCGCGGCCAACTTCATCACCCGCCACTTCGGCGGTGCGCTCGAGTACGCCGGCGGCACGGAGGCGCTGCGCCGCGAGGCCGGAGAGATTGCCCGGCAGGTGCGCGCCAGCTACGAGGCGCGCGAATTCGGCCGGGCGATGCGCGAGATCATGGCGGCGGCGGATCGCATCAATCAGGACTTCGACGGCCGCCAGCCCTGGGTCCTCGCCAAGGACCCCGCGAAGCGCGCCGAGCTCCAGGACATCTGCTCGCGGACGCTCCACGGCTTCAAGCTGCTCAGCGTCCTGCTCGCGCCGGTCCTGCCTGCCGTGAGCGAGCGGGTCGCCCGCGATCTCTTCGGTCTCGATCGGCCGTTCCGCTGGTCGGACGCGCTCGAGCCGCCGGCGCGCGTCAACCCCTATCAGCATCTCGTGGCGCGCGTCGATCCCAAGCAGCTCGATGCGCTCTTCGAGTTGGACAGCCAGGCTGCGCGCGCCCCCGCTCCCAAGGATACCGGGGCAGCTACGATCTCCATCGACGAGTTCAAGCGGCTCGACCTGCGCGTGGCGCGAATCGTCGCGGCGGAGCACGTAGCGGGGGCCGACAAGCTCCTGAGGCTCACGCTCGATATCGGCACCGAGACCCGTACGGTGTTCGCCGGCATCAAGTCCGCCTACGACCCGGCGACGCTCGAGGGGCGTCTCACGATCATGGTGGCCAACCTCGCCCCGCGGAAGATGAAGTTCGGCATCTCCGAAGGCATGGTGCTCGCCGCCGGCAATGACTCCGGCGGACCCTATCTGCTCTCGCCCGACAGCGGGGCAGTCCCGGGCATGCGGGTGAGCTGAAGCGCGAAATGGCAGGCGCCGACGACATCGATGCGCGGCTGCCGCAGACCCAATGCACGCGCTGCGGCTATCAGGGCTGCCGGCCCTATGCCGAAGCGATCGCGCGCGGCGAGGCCGAGATCAACCAGTGCCCGCCCGGGGGCGCCGCCACGATCGCAGAGCTCGCAGCGCTGTTGCAGCGCGACGCCCTGCCACTCAACCCGGCCAACGGCATGGAGGGACCGGCCCTCGTGGCGCTGATCGACGAAGAAACCTGCATCGGCTGCGCCAAGTGTCTGCCGCCCTGTCCCGTCGATGCGATCGTCGGGGCACGCAAGCAGATGCACACGGTAGTCCTCGAGCTCTGTACCGGCTGTGAGCTCTGCATCAGGCCCTGCCCGGTGGATTGCATCTCGATGGTCCCGCGGGCGTCCCTTCCTGATGCGCCCGCCGCCCCCGACAGGCAAGCGAATCGCCGCCGTCTCCTCGCTCACAACGAGCGCAATAGCCGGCACGCACGTGAGCGCGACGCCCTGCTCGCCTCGCGCAAGCAGATGGCGGCCACGGCGAGCGTGCGCCGCGAGATCTGAGGCCACCTGCATGCACCCCGCCACCCGCCGCGCGATCTTCCGCCGCCTCGCGGCCGCCAACCCCGAGCCCAAAACCGAGCTCGAGCACTCGAGCCCCTTCGAGCTGCTGGTCGCCGTCATGCTCTCCGCCCACACCACCGACAAGAGCGTCAATGCCGCGACCCGCAAGCTCTTTCCGGTAGCGAACACTCCCGAGGCCGTCCTGGCCCTGGGCGAGGAAGGCGTGAAGCCCTACCTCAAGAGCGTGGGGCTCTACAACTCCAAGTCGAAGAACCTCATTGGCCTCTGCCGCCGGCTCGTGGAGATGCATGGAGGTCAGGTCCCCCCCGACCGGGAATCCCTCGAAGCTCTCCCCGGCGTCGGCCGCAAGACCGCCAACGTCGTCCTCAACATCGTCTTCGGGGAGAGCGAGATCGCGGTCGACACGCACATCTTTCGTGTCGCCAACCGCACCGGCCTCGCCCCCGGCAAGACCCCTCGCGCCGTCGAGGACGCGCTGAACGAGAACACTCCCGCTGAGTTCAAGCGCCACGCTCACCACTGGCTGATCCTGCACGGCCGCTATACCTGCACCGCCCGCCTCCCCGCCTGCCCGAAGTGCATCATCCGCGACCTCTGCGAATATCCTGAGAAGACGCCGTTCGAGATAGTGAAAGAGGAGCGGCAGTCGCAAAAGGCTTTTCCGGGAGCCTCAAAAACAGGGACGTTTTTGCGGCCTCTGAGACCCGCTGTCGCCAGCGCGAGCGCCAAAGGAAACCCTGCACGGACGGATTCACGGCGTTCCCGGAAAAGGCTTTTGCGAGCAGCGCTCCGGACGCGAAAGCGTCACTCAACGCCCGCGACGTGAGCCAATGCCCGTCTTCGCCGGCCAAAACCGCGAGCAACTCCGCCAGATGTATCTCGAGGCTTGGCGCAAGTTCAGCGCGCGCCTCCCCCTGGAGCCGCTGGAAGCGCAGCTTGCCGCCGTGATCGCCGAGCACCCCGAGTACGTCCCCCTGCTCGACTCCGGCCCCCAGGCTCTCAGCGCAGACTTCACCCCCGAAGGCGGCCGCGAGAACCCCTTCCTCCACATGTCCCTGCACCTCGCGATCCGCGAGCAGGTCGCCACCGACAGGCCGCCAGGAATCACTCAAATTCACAGGAAATTGTCGCAGCGCCTCGGCGACTCCCACGCCGCCGAGCACGCGATGCTCGAGCCGCTGGCTGAAGTCCTGTGGGAAGCGCAGCGCTCCGGCCGAATGCCCGACGAGCAGCGCTATCTCGAGCGCCTGCGGGCGTTATGAGGCCGAGGGCGACCCGGTCGAGGAGGCCGCCGCCAGCGCGAGCTCGAGGCCCTCGCCCGCGGCCGCCCTGAGGGTCGCCAACTCCTCCTGGCTCCATTCGCGGGCGATTCTCCCCTCGAGAAGCAGCACCGCACGATCCGAGTAGCGCTCCACCACATCGAGGGCATGGGTGGCAAGCAGGACGGCGCATCGCCCTGCCGACACACGGCCGCGCAGATGGCGCTTCAGCACCAGGGCGCTTGCAGGATCCAAGCCGTTGAAGGCCTCATCCAGCACCACGAGCGCCGGCTCACCGAGGAGAGCGAGCAACACGGCGAGTTTCTGCTTCGTGCCGAGCGAGTACGAGCCGACGAAACGGTCGAGCATGCCGGTAAAGGCGAACGCCTCGGCCAGCTCCAATATGTCGGCATCGATCGCGGTGAGACTCTTGGCTGCGGCATATACCTCCAGGCACTGCCGCCCGGTCAGCAGGTCGGGCAGCCGCTCCGGCGCGCAGCCGAACCCGAGTTGGCGCTTGGCGCCCATCGCATCCTGCCGCAACGAGCGGCCGCATATGGAGATGCGGCCCGCCGACGGAACCAACATTCCCGCGATGCAGTGCAGCAGGGTCGTTTTGCCGCTCGCGTTGGGGCCGAGCAGCGCCAGCCATTCACCCCGCACGAGCTCGAGATCCACGCCCGAGAGCACGACCAGCTTGCCGTAACCGGCATGGAGGCTGCGAACGTGCAGCACCGGCGATGCAACCGGCTCGGCCCCGCTGTTACGCGGCGAGTTGCCCATGCGGATACGCTCCACGAGATGCCGCGCCGAGTCCCACCCGGCGGCAGGCCCAACCGCAGGCTCCGGCGGCCACCGCGAGCGATGCGACGAGAAAGGCCGCCGCGAGCGGCACGCCCAGGCGCAGCGCTTTCGGCAGATCGATCGCGCAGGCGAGAAAAACCATCACCGCGGCGAACAGCGCTTGGGTCAGAATCGGGCGCCACACCAGGGCGGCCATGAACCGCCCCGGGCGCAGGCTCGTCGGAGCCAGCCAGCGCGCGGCCTCAAAGGCGACTCGAGTTGCCGCTATCGACAGCGACGCCATGCTGAATAGCGCGATGCAGGCCGCGGCAATCGCGAGCGCCACCTGTCCTGGCGTGCCGAGCGGCAGCCCGATGAGCGCCATGAACGCCACACGCGAGAGCACCTTCGGCCGACTGAAGATGCGTCCCTGTGCGGCGGGCCAGTACGAGAGCGGCAGCAGCGACGGGTCCGTCGCCCACCGCGCCCGTACCCTGCGTACGATCGCGGAGTGAAATCCCG
Source organism: Steroidobacteraceae bacterium (assembly GCA_050739095.1). Lineage (GTDB taxonomy): Bacteria > Pseudomonadota > Gammaproteobacteria > Steroidobacterales > Steroidobacteraceae > 13-2-20CM-66-19. The sequence continues at coordinate 194,425 of JBOIAR010000004.1, forward strand.
GCGGCCCGTTGTCGGCCGTCCGCCACAGCCGCCATCCTGCGAGCGAGCCGAACACGGCAGCGCCGACAATGGCGAGCGCGAGCCCCCGGGCGGCGGGCGCACCGAGTCGTCCCAGGAGGAAGACCAACACCACGAAAGAGAAGGCGAGCACCAGCCGCGCGAGCGTTCCCCACAGCACCCGCAGGAACACGGGGCTCGCCGCCGGCAATGCCGCGAGCCAGGAGTTTGCCGCCTCGGCCGCCGAGCGCTCTCTGCGGCGGATCGCCGACAGGCCAAAGAGGCACGAGGCAACGACGAATGTCACGACGACGTTGCGCCCGAGCCAGGCCAGGACGAGGCCTGTCTGCGGTATCCCGGCGAGCGCGCAGGCCGCCGCCGGAGCGAGCAGGATGATGAGGAGTATTCGCGCGCTGCTTTGCCGGCATGCATTCCTCCAGCGTAGCAGCGAGGCCGCCACGTGCGGGTGGCGCGCCGCCCATCGCGGTACGCCCGCTAACATCGGCGCCGCCTATTTCTTCTTGGCTGGAATGTAGAGGTCAGTCAGCGTTCCCTCGACCGCATCCGCGGCGCCCGCCACGGTCTCCGACAGCGTCGGATGCGGATGCACGGTGAGGCCGATGTCGGCGGCGTCGCACCCGTTCTCGATCGCAAGGGCGAGCTCGCTGATGAGCTCGCCGGCGTTCGTGCCCACGATCCCGGCGCCCAGTACCTGGTGTGTCTCGGGGTCGAACAGCAGCTTGGTCAGGCCCTCATCGCGCCCCAGGGAGAGCGAGCGGCCGTTCGCCGCCCAGGGGAAGGTGCCCTTCTCGACGGCGATCCCCTTGGCCTTGGCCTCGGTTTCGGTCAGACCTGCCCAGGCGACTTCCGGGTCGGTGTAGGCGACCGACGGAATCGCGCGAACATCGAACGCGGCCCGATGTCCGGCAGCGACTTCCGCGGCGACCTTCGCCTCGTGCATCGCCTTGTGAGCGAGCAGCGGCGGGCCTGCGATATCGCCGATCGCGAAGATGTGAGGCACGTTGGTGCGCAATTGTTTGTCGACCGGGATAAACCCGTGATCCGACACCTTGACGCCGGCCGATTCCGCGCCGATCAGCTTGCCGTTGGGCGAGCGTCCCACGGCCACCAGCACCCGGCCGTAAACCTGCGGCGCGGGCGCCTTCTCGCCTTCGAAATTAACGCGCAGTCCCTCGGCGCGGGCCTCGATGCGCGCAACGCGCGTGCCGAGGAGGATCTGCTCGTAGCGCGAGCGAATGCGCCGCTCGAGGGGGCGCACGAGATCCGGATCGCAGCCCGGCATGAGCTGGGATGTCAGCTCAACGACGCTCACCCGGCTGCCGAGCGCCTCGTAGACACACGCCATCTCCAGCCCGATGATGCCGCCGCCGATGACGAGCAGGCCGCCGGAGAACTCCGGCAGCTCGAGCGCGTCGGTGGAGTCCATGATCCGCGGATCGTCCGGCAGGCCCGGTAAGCGTATCGCCTCCGACCCGGCCGCAATGATGCACTGGTCGAAGCGGATGCGCTCTGAGCCGCTGTTACCCATCACCTCGAGCACGTCGGGGCTCACGAAGCGCCCGACGCCCTGGACGACTTCGACCTTGCGCTGCCTGGCGAGGACGCGCAGGCCGCCGGTGAGCTTCTTGACCACCGCGACCTTCCAGCCGCGCAACTTCTCGAGATTGATTTCAGGCGCGCCAAAGGCAATGCCGCGCGCGCTCATCTCCTCGGCGTCCTCGATGACCTTGGCCGCATGCAGCAGCGCCTTGGAGGGAATGCAGCCGACATTGAGGCATACGCCGCCCAGATCCGGCCAGCGCTCGATGAGCGTCACCTGAAGGCCCAGGTCCGCGGCGCGAAACGCCGCGGTGTAGCCGCCCGGGCCTGAGCCTAGGACGAGCAGCTGGGTCGAGCGGTTGAAGTCCGCCTGAGCTTTCGGCGGCTTCGTGAGATCGGGCATCGGCATGCGTACGGTGTCGCCGCCGGATTCAGGCTTCGCAACCGGTGCAGCCGGCCCGGGGCGCGGTGGCGCCTTCGCGCTTGCCGGACTCGGCGTGCCGCGGCCCGCTTCCGCGGGACGCTCGACCCTGTTGGCCGGCGCTCCGGCTTGGGAATTGCCCTCCACGCGCGCGATCACGGAGCCCTTCGACACCTTGTCGCCGCGCTTCAACAGCACCTCGGCAATCTTCCCCGCGGAGGTGGCCGGCACGTCCATGGAAGCCTTGTCGGTTTCCAGCGTCACGAGCGGCGCGTCGATCTCGATCGTGTCACCGACCTTGATCAGCACGTCGACGACGGCGACGTCGTGGAAATTTCCGAGATCGGGAACGATGAGGTCGACGGAGCTCATGGCACGGCCTCCACGAGGGTGTGCGGTTGCGCCAATGTCTTGGCGAGGAACGTCGTGAAGCGCACGGCAGTGGCGCCATCGATGACCCTGTGGTCATAGGAAAGCGACAGCGGCAACATCAGCCGCGGCACGAACGCGCCGTCCCGGTAGACCGGCTTCATGCTCGAGCGCGAGACACCGAGAATCGCGACTTCGGGGGCGTTGATGATCGGCGTGAACGCGGTTCCGCCGATGCCGCCTAGGCTCGAGATCGTGAAGCAGCCGCCCTGCATCTGCGCAGCGGCGAGCTTGCCGGCGCGGGCCGCCTCGGAGAGCTCCCCGAGCCGGCGGGCGATCTGGTAGACGTCCTTGTGGTCCGCCTCCTGCACGACCGGCACCATGAGCCCGTGCGGCGTGTCGGCGGCGAACCCGACATGGACATACTTCTTCAGGATCAGGTTGGCGCCCGTGGGATCGAGCGAGGCGTTGAATTGCGGAAACGCCTGCAGCGCCTTCACGCAGGCGCGCACGATGAAGGCGAGCGGCGTGAGCTTGATGCCGCGCTCCGCCGCCGCATCCTTGAGCTTGCCGCGCAGCGCCTCGAGCTCGGTGATGTCGGCCTCGTCGAACTGCGTGACGTGCGGGATGTTGACCCAGCTGGCGTGCAGCCGCGGGCCGGAGATGCGCTGGATCCGCGCGAGCGGTTGGGTCTCGATGGGCCCAAAGGCCGCAAAGTCGACGGCCGGAATGACGGGCAGCGCCCCACCGCCCGGCTGCGCTCCGGCCGCACCGGGCGCCGTCATGAGGCTCTTGACGAAGGCTTTGACGTCATCGTGCGTGATCCGGCCCTTGAAGCCGTGCCCGCTGACGCGCGTCAGGTCAACTCCCAGCTCGCGTGCGAACTTGCGCACGCTCGGTCCCGCGTGCGCACGCGAGAAGCCGGGCTCGTTGATGGGTGGTAGATCGGTGCGCAGCGACGACGGACTTTCAGCCGCAACAGATGCCGCCACCGGCGGCGGAGCCGGCACCGACGCGGCCGCGCCCGGCGATTGCGCGGAAGTCGACGTGCCGCCCGCGGGAGCTGCCTTCGCTGTCGTGGCGGCCAGTGGCACGGGCTGCGCCGGAGTTGCCGTCTGCACGCTGTCGCGTGCGGATCGCACGGTCGCGATCAGATCGCCCGCATTGACCTTGCCGCCCTTCTCGACATGGACTTTCTCGATGACGCCGCTCGCCGTCGAGGGGACATCCATGGTCGCCTTCTCCGTCTCCAGCGTGACGAGCGGCGCCTCCGGCTCGATGCTCTCGCCGGACTTGACGAGCACATCGATCACGGCGACGTCCTTGAAGTTGCCCATGTCGGGCACGCGCACTTCGACCAGGCGGGCTGCCGCGTTCATCGCGATGGAGCCTTCAGACGTTCCAGGGAACGGGCTTCGCCGGATCGACACCGAGCGCCTTCATGGCCGCGGTGACGGCGGAGGCCTCGAGCTTGCCCTCGTCGGCGAGGGCTTTCAGGGCGGCGACGGCGATGTAATTACGGTCGACCTCGAAATGCCGCCGCAATGCCGCACGGGAATCGGACCGGCCGAAGCCATCGGTGCCGAGACTGACATAACGGCCCGGCACCCACTGGCGGATCTGATCGGGCACGGTGCGCAGGTAATCCGTCGCGGCGATGAACGGACCCTGCGCATCCTTCAGGCACTGCTGCACATACGGCGCGCGGGGCGGCTCGCCCGCGTGGAGGAGGTTCCAACGCTCGCATTCGAGCGCCTCGCGGCGCAACTCGCTGAAGCTCGTCACCGAGAAGACATCGGCGCGCACACCGTAGTCGGCTTCGAGGACCTTCGCGGCCTCGAGACACTCCCGCAGGATGGTGCCGGAGCCGAGGAGCGTCGTGCGCAGCTTCGCCTTGCCGCCGGCGCGCAGCAGGTACGCACCCTTCAGGATCCCCGCCTCGGTGCCCTTCGGCAGGGCCGGCTGCGGGTAGTTCTCGTTCATGACGGTGATGTAGTAGAAGATGTTCTCCTGCTCCACGTACATGCGCCGCATGCCGTCCTGGACGATGACGGCAAGCTCATACCCGTAGGCCGGATCGTAGGCCACGCAGTTGGGCACCGTGGTCGCGACGAGCTGGCTGTGCCCGTCCTGGTGCTGCAGCCCCTCGCCGGCGAGCGTGGTGCGGCCCGCGGTAGCGCCGAGGAGAAAGCCGCGCGCCTGGATGTCACCCGCGGCCCAGATGAAATCCCCCACCCGCTGAAAGCCGAACATCGAGTAGAAGATGTAGAACGGCACCATGCTCATGGCGTGGTTGCTGTAAGCGGTCGCCGCGGCGATCCACGAGCAGAGCGAGCCGGCCTCGTTGATGCCCTCCTCGATCATCTGACCCTTCTTGTCCTCACGGTAGGACATGAGGGTCTCCGCATCCTGCGGTGTGTAGAGCTGTCCGACGGAGGAGTAGATGCCGATCTGCCGGAAGAGTCCCTCCATGCCGAAGGTGCGCGCCTCATCCGGCACGATGGGCACGATGCACTTGCCGATCTGCTTGTCCTTGAGGAGCGTGGTCAGGATGCGGACGAACGCCATGGTCGTCGAGATCTCGCGCTCCCCCGTGCCCTCGAGCACGGCGGCGAACGCCTCGAGCGGCGGCACGGCGAGCGGCGGCGCCTGCTTGCGGCGCGCGGGAAGATAGCCACCCAACGCCTTGCGGCGCTCGTGCAGATAGCGGCCCTCCTCGGAGTCCGCGGCCGGCTGGCGGAAGGGGAGCTTGGCGATCTCCTCGTCCGACACCGGAATGTGGAAGCGGTCGCGGAAGGCGCGTAGGTCATCTTCCGACAGCTTCTTCTGCTGGTGCGCGACCATCTGCCCCTCGCCGCCCTTGCCGAGGCCGAAGCCCTTGACGGTCTTGGCGAGGATGACGGTGGGTTGCCCCTTGTGACTCATGGCCGCGGCGTAGGCCGCATACACCTTGCGCGGATCGTGGCCGCCGCGGTTCAGCTGCCAGATCTCCTCGTCCGACATGTTGGCGACCATCGCCTTGAGCTCCGGGTATTTCCCGAAGAAATGCTCGCGGGTGTAGGCGCCGCCCTTGGCCTTGAAGTTCTGGTATTCGCCGTCGACACACTCCTCCATGACGCGCCGCAGCAGACCTTGGGTATCGCGGGCGAGGAGCGGATCCCAACGCGATCCCCACAACACCTTGATGACATTCCAGCCGGCGCCGAGGAACGCGGCCTCGAGCTCCTGGATGATCTTGCCGTTGCCGCGCACCGGTCCGTCGAGGCGCTGCAGGTTGCAGTTGATGACGAAGATGAGGTTGTCGAGACCTTCGCGCACCGGCATGGTGAGTGCGCCCATCGACTCCGGCTCGTCCATTTCGCCGTCACCGAGAAACGCCCAGACCTTGCGGTCGGAAGGCTTCGCAAGCCCGCGGTGCTCGAGATAACGGATGAAGCGCGCCTGGAAGATCGCCATCATGGGGCCCAGGCCCATGGAAACCGTCGGAAACTGCCAGAAATCCGGCATCAGCCAGGGATGCGGATAGGAAGAGAGCCCCTGGCCGCGGCCGCCGGCCTCCTGGCGGAAGTGACGCAGCTGACCTTCACTCAACCGTCCTTCGAGGTAGGCACGCCCGTAGATACCGGGCGAGGAGTGCCCCTGGAAGAACACGAGATCGCCGGGATGCTCCGCCGAGGCTGCGCGCCAGAAGTGATTGAAGCCGACTTCATAGAGCGTAGCCGAGGAGGCGTAGCTCGCGAGATGGCCGCCATACTCCGATGAGATCCGGTTCGCCTGCACGACCATGGCCGTCGCGTTCCAGCGGATGTAGGCCTCGATCCGCCGCTCGAGCGCGCGGTTGCCGGGATACTGCGGCTCGCGCCCGGTCGGAATGCTGTTGACGTAGGCGGTGTTCGCCTTGAACGGCAGATACGCGCCGCTGCGGCGCGTATAATCGATCAGACGCTCGAGGAGGAAGTGCGCACGCTGCGGACCGTGAGTCTTCAGCACCGAGTCGATCGACTCGAGCCACTCCTGCGTTTCAACGGGGTCGAGATCTTCCAGCTTCGGAGGTTCGGTCATTCGAGCTAATGGAGTAGGATGCGCCGGCAGCTTCCCTTGCCAGCGAAAGTCGCCTGTCTAATGAGCCGCGCAATGATCCGGGTTTCACTCCCGATGGTCAAGCAAGCCCCGGAGCGGAGCGCGGGTCCCGGCCGCCGCGGCCTGACGCTGCTGCCGCCGCCGGGCGGTCCGCAGGTCCAGCGCTCGCGCGGCGGCGAGGTCGATGCGCTGTTCGTGGTCATGCCTGATTCCGCCGCCGCGGCGGGCTGCGCCCGACTGCCGGAGCGCCTGCGCTGGCGGGACCTGCTCGCGCGCGAGCGGCCGCGCGCCGGCGCGGTGCGCACCACCTCGCTCGCCAACCGGCGCCAGACGCTCGCCGTGCTCGGTTTTGTGGGACCTGAGTCGAGCGCTTTCGAGCGGCTCGCGCTCGCCGGCCGCATGATGAAAGAGGCCGCGGGCCGCAGCCCGCAGACGATCGGACTGGCGACGGCCGGCTTCCCCGCCGCCGCGGGCGAGCCGTCGGCCGCCCAGGCATCGCTCGAGGCTCTGCTCGCGGCCGCTCTGGCGCAAGCATTCGCGCTGCCAAGCTGCCGGGCGCCCGCGGCGGACGAGCGGCGCATCGGGCGCATCGAGATTGCCGCCGATGCGAAGCTCGACACCCGGTATGCGGCGATCTGCGCCGAGGGCACCAACCTCGCGCGTTGGCTCACGGCGTTGCCGCCCAACATTCTCGACTCGCGCGGCTACCGCACCGCGGTGAGCCAACTCGCGCGGCGCCACGGGCTGCGGATGAGCTGGCTCGGCGAGCAGGCGCTGCGCCGCGCCGGAGCCAACGCCTTCCTCGCGGTCGCCGCCGGCAACGAGACTCCGGTCGCGGGCATCGCGCATCTCGAGTACCGCCCCGGCCGCCGCCGCGGCACGCGCCGGAGCGCGCGCCCTGGCGCACCCGATCTCGCGCTCATCGGCAAAGGTATTCTCTTCGACACGGGCGGCGTCAACCTGAAGCCCCATCGGTCCATGCTCGACATGCACACCGACATGGGCGGCAGCGCGGTGGCGCTCGCCACCCTCATAGCGCTGGCGGAGCTGCGCGCGCCGATCGCCGCGGACGCCTGGCTCGCGATCACCGAGAACCGCATCGGGCCTCAGGCCTACCGCCCGCAGGAAGTCGTGCGCGCAGCCAACGGCGTGACCATCCAGGTCATCCACACCGATGCGGAAGGCCGCATGGTGTTGGCGGATACCCTCGCGTTGGCCGCGCGCACCAAGCCTCGAATGATGCTCGACTTCGCCACGCTCACGGGCGCGTGCGTGTATTCGCTGACGGAGAGGATGAGCGGCGCCTTCACCAACCGTCCGGCGCTCGCACAGAAGCTCATCGACGCCGGCCGCGAGAGCGGCGAGCGAGTCTGGACGTTCCCGTTCGATTCCGATTTCGATTCCGATCTCGAGAGCAAGGTCGCCGACGTCGTGCAATGCACCACGGAAGGCAAGGGCGATCACATCCTGGCCGCGCGCTTTCTCAGCCGCTTCGTCCCCGAGGAGATCCCGTGGGCGCACCTCGACCTGTCGTCGGCGACGCGCGCCGGCGGTCTCGGGCATGTCAATACCGAGGTCACCGGCTTCGGCGTCCGCTATGCGCTGGAGCTGATCCTGAAACAGGATGTCCTTGAGGCACTGGAGAGCGGCAAGTGACCACGATCACGCTGCGCCGCCCGGACGATCTGCATCTGCACCTGCGGGACGGCGCAGCGATGCGATCGGTGTTGCCCTTTACGGCGGCTCGCTTTGCCCGCGCGCTCATCATGCCGAACCTCCGCCCCGCCGTGACCACCACGGAGCAGGCGCGGGCGTACCGACAGCGCATCCTCGAAGCCTTGCCTGCGGGAATGGCATTCGAGCCACTGATGACGCTCTACCTCACCGACCACACCGACCCCGCCGAGATCGACCGCGCCAAGGCGAGCGGCTGCATCGTGGGCCTCAAGCTCTATCCCGCGGGTGCAACGACGCACTCCGATGCCGGCGTGACGGACATCCGTCGCGTGGACCCCGTGCTCGCCCGGATGGAGGAGCTCGAACTCGTCCTCGAGGTGCACGGTGAGGTCACCGATCCCCAGGTTGACGTGTTCGATCGGGAAGCCCGTTTCATCGACTCGGTGCTGGCACCGCTCGCGGCGCGATTCCCGCACCTGCGCATCGTCTTCGAGCACATCACCACTCGCGCGGCCGTCGAGTTTGTGCTCGGCTCCCGCCGCGGCGTCGCGGCGACCATCACCCCGCAACACCTGCTCATGAATCGCAACGCGCTCTTCGCGGGTGGCATCCGCCCGCATCACTACTGCCTGCCGGTATTGAAGTCGGAGGCCGACCGCGAAAAGCTGCTCGGGGCGGTGGCGAGCGGCGATCCGCGCTTCTTCCTCGGGACCGATAGCGCCCCGCACGCGCGCGGTGCGAAGGAAGCCGCCTGCGGTTGCGCCGGCATCTTCTCCGCGCACGGCGCGATCGAGCTTTATGCGGAAGCTTTCGAGGCCGCCCGCGCGCTCGAGCGCCTCGAGGCCTTTGCCTCCGGGCACGGAGCGGATTTCTATCGCCTGCCTCGCAACACGGGCCGCCTCACACTCGTCAAGGCCTCATGGGAAGTGCCGCGAGCGTATTCCTTTGGCGCCGACCAGCTCGTGCCGCTTCGCGCCGGCGAGCGCATCGGCTGGCGTCTCGCGGAGACGCCGTGAACGTCCAGGGCGGCCCTTCGCGCCCGGGCTCGGACCCTGAGGGGGCAATCACGCCTGCCCCCGGCGCGGCGCTCATGGCGCGGCGCTTCCGCGGTTTCCTGCCGGTGGTGGTGGATATCGAGACGGGCGGCTTCAACGCGGCGACGGACGGTCTGCTCGAGATCGCCGCGGTGCTCATCAACATGGACGGCGATGGCGTGTTGAATCGCGGGACCACTCACAACTTCCACGTCAGGCCCTTCGAAGGCGCGAGGCTCGAGCCTGCGTCGCTGTCCGTGACCGGCATCGACCCGTTTCATCCGCTGCGCCCGGCACTGCCGGAGCGCGACGCCCTGCAGCGGATCTTCCGGGAGATCCGCCACGCCGTACGCGCCTACGACTGCCGCCGCGCCATCCTCGTCGGACACAATGCCGCGTTCGATCTGACCTTTCTCAACACCGCGGTGAAGCGGGCGGACGTGAAACGCAACCCGTTTCACCCCTTCTCCTGCTTCGATACCGCCACGCTCGCCGGAACGGCGCTCGGGCAGACGGTGCTGGCCAAGGCGCTGACCGTCGCGGGGCTCGAGTGGGACTCGAGCTGCGCGCACTCGGCCGTCTACGACGCGGAGCGCGCCGCGGATCTCTTCTGCCTCATCTGCAACCGCCTGCGCGACAGCTTTCTCGCGGCGGAGGCGCGCGCCCGCTCGCTAGGCTGGCTCACGCCGCCATCGACCGAAGAGCTCGAAAGCAAGTAATGGAGCGGCCTTTCCCGGGGCATCTCATCTCGCGCTGGCGGGTCTCAGAGGGGCCGCCGCCGGCGACGTTCAGCCAGTAGACAAGGCGCCGGCCCCCGAGAGGAGCTTCTTCAGCTCACCGCTCTGGTACATCTCGAGCGTGATGTCGCAGCCGCCGATCAGCTCGCCGTTGACGTAGAGTTGCGGATAGGTCGGCCAGTTGGAATAGCGCTTCAGCGCCTCGCGGATCTCCGGCTCCTCGAAGATGTTGACGGACTTGAATTCCGCGCCGACGGCGCGCAGCGCCGCCACAGTCTGTGCGGAAAAGCCGCACTGCGGGAAATCCGGCGTGCCCTTCATGAACAGCACCACGGGGCTCGAGCCCAGCTCGGCTTTGATTTTCTCGACCACGTCCATCAAATACCTCGTTACGGCCTTCGGCCGGACTATCTATGGAACCGCATCGTCGCGTGCGTCGCGGCGCCTCTTGAGCTCGGCGACCAGCCGCCACTGCTCGGCGGCGCTCATGGACATCCACCGGCCGATCTCATCGGCGGTTCTCAGGCACCCCAGGCAGTAGCCCTGCTCATCGAGCGAGCAGACCTTGGTGCAAGGGGAACGGGGGCGGTCCCACTCCGCCGGCGCGCGTGCTTCGGACATCCGGAGGAATTATGGGGCCACGGCGGCAATGTTCAAACCCCGCCCATGCTAGCCTTGCGCGAAATGACCGCAAACGCGCCAGCCGCGCCAGCCCCCCCACCCGACCTCACCCCGCCGGCGGACCTGCCGGCACAGGTGGACGCCGCGCTGCGAGAGGACCTCGGCAGCGGCGATGTCACCGCACAGCTCGTCCCCGAGGCGCAGCGCGTCCGGGGCCGGGTCATCACGCGTGAGGAGGCGGTGCTTTGCGGCCGGCCCTGGGTCGCGGAGACCTTTCGTCGCCTCGATGCGGACATCCACCTCACCTGGCGAGCGAGGGACGGAGAGCCGGTCGCGCCCGGAGCGGTAATCTTCGAGATCGAGGGACGGGCGCGGCCCATCCTCACGGGCGAGCGTACCGCGCTCAACTTCCTGCAACTCCTCTGCGCCACCGCCACCCAGGCTAGCCGCTTCGTCGCCGCGGTGGCCGGTACCGGCTGCACCGTCCTCGACACCCGCAAGACCCTGCCGGGCCTGCGCACCGCGCAGAAGTACGCCGTACGGTGCGGCGGCGGAGGCAACCACCGGCTGGGTCTTTACGACATGGTGCTGATCAAGGAGAACCACATCGCCGCCGCAGGCTCCCTCACGGCCGCGATGGCCGCCGCCCGGCGCGTGGCGAGAGGCGTCAAGGTGGAGATCGAAGTCGAGTCCCTGGCGGAGCTGGAAGAGACACTGCGCGCCGGAGCTGACATCGTGCTGCTCGATGACTTCAGTCTCGCCGACCTCGCCGCGGCGGTATCCCTGAACCGCTCGCGGGGCCGGCCGGTCGCGCTCGAAGCCTCCGGCAGTGTGAGTCTCGAGACGGTGCGCGCCATCGCCGCCACCGGTGTCGATTTCGTCTCATCCGGCGCCCTCACGAAGAACGTGCGCGCCATCGACCTGTCGATGCGCCTGGATCTCGGCTGATCAGGCGGGCTCTGGAGAGCCCAGCTTGCCTTCGAGGTGGCGCGCGAGCTCGGCGATCGTCGGGAAGTCGAACAGCTCCGTCAGATCGACCTGTCCCGGATATTGCCGATCGATCTGCTCGTGGATCTCGATGAGCTTGAGCGAGCTCGCGCCGAGCTCGAAGAGGTTGTCGTTGACATCCACCCGCTTGCCGCCGAGCGCGGCGTCGCAGATGGTACGCAGCTTCTCCTCGATCTCGCTCCGTGAGGCGGTTTCCGGGCCGCGTTGCGCCTCGCGCAGCGCGGCAAGCGCCTTGCGCTCCGCATCGAATTCGCCGTCGACATAGCTCTGCTCGAGCAGGTGCCGCTGGATCTTGCCGCTCGTCGTCTTCGGGATGCGCTTGACCGGCACCACCTCGGCGACCTCGAGACCGGTCTGCTCGTTGATGAGACGCGCGGCCCCGGTGGCCAGCGGCAGGAAGTCCTCCATCGAGCCGCGGTGCAGGATGAAGAGCACGAGCTGCTCGACCTCGGCGCCCGGGGGCCGTACGGCCGCGGCCACCACCTTGCCGAGCTCCAGACCCGCGACGCGCTGCGCCACGGCCTCCAGATCGTGCGGATAGTAGTTCTGACCGTTGACGAAGATGATCTCCTTCGCGCGCCCGGAGACATAGAGGTCCCCCTGATGGACGAGCGCGAGGTCGCCGGTGCGCAGCCACCCGTCGGCGGTGAAGGCCGCGGCGTTGACCTCCGGGCTCTCGAAGTAGCCGCGCGTCACGTTCTCTCCACGCATGTGGAGATGGCCTATCCGATCCTCCGGCAGCGGGCGGTCCGCGTCGTCGGTGATCCGGGTTTCGCAATAGGGGATGGCGCGGCCTTCCGACACGAGCTGCACCGCATGGGGCGATCCCCTGTCGACGAGCTCCACGGCGCTTCCCACACCCAGGCGGTGGCGATTGAGTAGGAGGGTACGCATGGGCTCCCCCGGCCGAGGGAAGCTCACGGCGAGCGAAGCCTCCGCCAGCCCGTACACCGTATACATCGTGTTGTGCGCCAGCCGCGCGGGCGCGAGCCGAGCCAGGAATTCCTCGCAAAGCTCGACCGAGATCGGCTCCGCGCCGTTGAAGATGAGCCTTACGCTCGCGAGGTCCAGGCCCTCGATCGGCCGGTCGCCGAGCACCTTGAGGTAGTGCTTGTAGCCGAAGTTTGGCGAGCAGAGGATGGTCGCGCGGACGCGGCTCGCGAATGTCAGCCAAAGGAGCGGCCGCCGGATGAAGAGCTCCGTGGGCATGAAGTGCGCGTGCACCCGCTTGTAGAACATGACAAGGTGAAGGCCGATCAGCCCCATGTCATGCGTGAGCGGCATCCAGGAGAGGCTGATGTCAGCCTGCGTGAAGGCAGCGATGGCGGTCGCTCCTCGCGCATTGGCGATGATGTTGCCGTGTGTCAGCACCACACCCTTGGGGTCGCTGGTCGATCCCGAGGAGAACTGGATGAAGGCGACATCCTCCGGCCGCGCGTGATACGGCTGGCCGGGGCGCGAGATGTCATTGAGGTCATCGACCAGGAAGGCGCGCGAGCGCAGCGCCGCGAAAGTCTCCGACTCGCCGGCCTGGGCCGCGAAGGCGCCGATCCGATCGAGCGAGCGGCGCTCGGTGTAGATGAACGGATTGCCGAGCTTGCGGGCGATGCGCAGGAGCTTGTGCCGGTGCTCGTCGCTGGTGCCGAGCGCGACCGGCACCGGGACGATGCCGCCGAGCACCGCGGCCCAGAACGCATCGATGAACTGCTCATTGCCCCCGAGGAAGAGGATGAGCCGGTCGCCGCGGCGCGCGCCGAGGCGCTGCAGGTGATAGAGGATGCCGGACGCCCGTGCGTGCAGCTCTTCGTAGCTCAGGTCACGGGCATCGTGCTCGCCCTCGAGGTAAGTGATCTTCCCGGGATAATTGCGGTTGGCCTCGATGAGCTCGGTCAGAGTCGTGGCGTTCGTCGTAGGGTTCGACATCAGCGGCGTTCCAGCCTCATGTGCAGGGGATAGCGGGTACGAAGGTTGATCTGCGCCTCGAGCTCGATCGGCTTGTCGGGCACGTGAACCAGCCGGAAATGCCGCGCGATGCGGTGCAGGTGCATCAGCATCTCGTAGAGCGCGAAGGTCTCGCCGATGCAGTGGCGTGGCCCGGCCGCGAACGGCATGTAGGCGAAGCGTGGGCGCTCGGCCTCGTGATCCTTAGCGAAGCGCTCGGGAAAGAACCTGTCGGGGTCCTTCCAATATCGGGGGTGTCGATGCAGCAGATAGAGCGGCAGGAGCACGTTGGTGCCGGCCGGGATCTCAAAACCGGAGAGCACATCGGGTTGCACGGTGCGTCGCGACAGCAGCCACCCGGGCGGATACAGACGCAGCGCCTCGTTGATCACCTGCTCGGTGTAGGACAGCTGCTCCATCTGTGCGAGACTCGGCGCGGACTCTTCCGGGACGGCATCGAGCTCCGCGTGCAGCCGCGCCTCGACGTCCGGATGTTGTGACAGCAGGTACCAGGTCCAGTTGAGGCCGCTCGCGGTGGTCTCATGGCCCGCCACGACGAGGGTCAGGATCTCGTCGATGAGCCGGCGCTCGCTCATCGGCTCGCCGCTGTCCTTGTCGCGGGCGCTCATCAGCATCGCGACGTAATCGAAGTGCTCTTGCGGCTCGCGGCGGCGGCGCTCGATGAGCCCGGCGACGAGCTTGGTGAGCGAGCGGAACTTGAAGGCGAACTGCAGGTTCCGCCCCTGATCCCTGGTGATCACCTCGAAGTCTGTCGACATGCGCTCGAGATCGCGCCCGAAGATGGCGCGCAGCACGATATCCAGAGTGAGCGCGCTCATCTCGTCGGTGAGGTTCACCGGCTCTCCCACGCGGGCCAGGGCCTCCCAACGCGCCAGGAGCAGCGAGTTCGCGGTGCCGATCACCTCGGCGAACCGGGTGATGACGCGCCGGTGGAAGAAGGGCTGCATCATGTAGCGCTGGCGGGTCCAGAGCTCCCCTTCGCTCGTCATGAGGCCCTTGCCGAGCAGGATTTTCACCCGATCGAGGCCCAGCCCCTTCGTATAGTTGCGGTGATTCGAGACCAGCACCCGCTTGACGTCGTCTGGATGGTGGATGACGTACGTATAGGACTGCCGCGCCGGCACGTACACGCGGTAGATATCGCCATGAAGGGCGAAGAGCTCGATCATCCGCTCCAGCGAGTCGTCGGTGGAGCCGATATCGAATTGAAGCGCCACCTCGGGCGGCTGGGCCTGAGTCGTTGCGGGTCTGCTCATGGGAATCTCGGATTATAGTAAATTGGCCGATTCCATATGGGAGCGGCTGAAGCGTGACACCCGAGCCGGACGACGGCGGCCTGCGAAACACTTTTTATCGCAAGGTCACCCGCTCGGGCCGCAGCATGACACCCGCGCGGCGGCTGCTCTATCGACTGGCAGTGCCTCTTGCCACCGGTATCATCCGCGGATATTGGCGCCTCTCCCGCGTGGTCGCCGTGCTGGGCGCGCAGCATCTCGATGAGGCCCTCGCGAAGGCGCCCTCGCTCGTCCCCTGTTACTGGCATCAGCACCAGCTCTACTGCGCGAAGTACCTGCTCGAGCAGCGCTCGCGCATGAAGGTCGGCTGGCTCATCAGCCCCTCGGTCGACGGGGAGCTCGGCGCTATGATGGCCCGGCGCGCCGGCGCCCACGTCATCCGCGGCTCATCCAGTCATACCGGCGCTCGCGCGCTGCGTGATTACTACCAGGCGCTCGTCAAGGAGGACATCTCCCCGGTCATCACGCCCGATGGCCCGAGGGGACCGCGGTTCAAATTCAAGCCGGGCGCCATTCTCCTGGCGCAGATGTCCGGCCGGCCGATCCTGCCCATGGCCTATGCCGCCTCGCGTGCCTGGCGCATTAAATGGGATCGCTTTGTGATACCGATACCGTTCTCGCGCATCGTCCTCGCGATAGGATCGCCCCGCTACGTGCCTCGTACCATGGACACCGCGACTCTGCAGAGGCTCCAAGGGGAAATGGAATTGGAGCTCCGGAAGCTCTTCGAGACCGCCCGGGCAGCCTTGAACTAGAAGCGCGTCACATACGCCGCTTTTAGTGCCGGATTCTGTCAAGTCGCGAACCCCTGGACGAACAGTACGTTAGCTTGTGTTCCTGAACAAGTGTGCGAGAATCGACCGTAACTCGTTAGAAATCCGCAGCCGGAAGCGCTCCACAAGCTGCGGAGCGGCCGCCCGCGGGGCAGCAGCCCTGAGGTAGGCTGCGCTAACGGTCGGGAGGTCACGGGGTCCCATGTCGAGTTTGCCGCCGGATAAACCCGCGGATTTCACCGCTTCCGACATACTTTCGGCAGACGCCTGGAGCGGCAAGGCGCCGAAGCCCGCCATCGGCGTGGACGTCGCCTGCACCAAGATCGCCGTCGATTTCCAGAACATGCGCAAGGAGGGCGTCGGCGACTGCCTGCGCCGCAATCTCGAGCTGCTTCGGGAAGCCAGCGCCGCCGATTGCGCCTTTCTCCTCGTGCTGCGGCCGGATGAGCCGGTGATCGAGGAGGTGCAGTTCGCCCGCAGCGCCTTTGCTCAGTGCCGACCCGAGGGTCTTCAGGGCGCAAGCCTCGACTCCTTCCCCTGGCTCAAGGGCCGCATGGATCATCTTCGTCTCTCGGAGCTGCGCGATACCGAGACGCCGCGCCGGGAGCAGGCGGCGGAGGGGCAGCGCTTTTCGGACCTGCACATTGGATCGATGCTGCTGGTCGCACTGCGCGTCCAAGACAAGCCCGCGGGCCTCCTCGGCCTCGCGCACACTTTGCCCCGCGGCGCCTGGGACGTGAACCTGCAGCTGCTCATGAAGCTCCTCGGCACGAGCCTCGCCACCGGCCTCGAGCGCATTCGCATCCAGACGCGCCTCGCCAAGCTCGAGGAGCGCACCAACCTCTCGCAGGCGGCGGCCAACGACGGTCTCTGGGACTTCGATGTGGAGAGCAACGAGGTCTATTTCTCCCCTCGCTGGAAGGCCATGCTCGGCTACGGCGATGAGGACATGCGCGGCTCACCGGACTGGAGCAGCCTGGTACATCCCGACGATCTCGCGCGCGTACAGACGGCCATCCGCGATCATGTGGATGGCAAGACGCCGATCTTCGAGAGCACGCACCGCATGCGCCATCGCAATGGCGAGTGGCGCTGGGTCATCAGCCGCGCGACGGCGCGAGTGGACAAGCACGGACGGCTGCTGCGCCTCGTGGGCGTGGAGCTCGACATCACGGAGCGCAAGCTCTATGAGGAGGCGCTCTTCCGCGAGAAGGAGAGCGCGCAGATCACTCTGCAGTCGATCGGCGACGGCGTCGTGACCACGGACGCCAATTCCGTCATCGACTACATCAACCCGGTGGCGGAAGCGCTGACGGGCTGGCGGCTGGAGGATGCGATGGGGCGGCCGGTCGAGGAGATCTTCCGCGCCTTCCACGAGGAGACCTGCGAGCCGCTCGAGAATCCGCTCACCGTCTCCATCCGTCGCATCCGCCCGATCAAGTCGGTACGGCCGATGCTGCTCATCCGCCGCGACGGCAACGAGCTCTACGTCGAGAGCACCGCCGCCCCCATCCGCGACGGCGCCGGCCGAGTCGCAGGCGGCGTGTTGGTGTTCCACGATGTCACCGAGGCGCGCGAGCTCAACCGGCGCCTCTCCTATCACGCGAGTCACGACCTTCTCACCGGGCTCGTCAACCGGCGCGAGTTCGAGAGCCGGCTCGAGCGGGCGCTGAAGAGCGCCAAGGCGCGCGAGGCCTCCTACGCGCTCTGCTATCTCGACATCGACCAGTTCAAGATCGTCAACGACACCTGCGGGCACAGCGCCGGCGATGCGCTCCTCGGCCAAGTCGGTGCGCTGCTGAAATCCAAGGTCCGCTGGCGCGACACGCTGTCGCGCCTGGGCGGCGATGAGTTCGGCATTCTCCTCGAGGCCTGCTCGCTCGATGAGGCGATGCGCACGGCCGAAGCGCTGCGCGAGGGCGTCCGCAACTTCCGCTTTACCTGGGAGGATCGGGTGTTCCGGCTGGGGGCCAGCGTCGGCGTTGTCCCGATCACCGCCGACAACGAGGATGTTGCCTCGATCCTCTCCGCCGCCGACAGCGCCTGCGCGGCGGCGAAGGAAGGCGGCCGAAATCGGGTGCACAGCTTCGCCGAAAATGACATGGAGCTGATGCGTCGGCGGCGCGAGATGCAGTGGGCCGCGCGCATCAACGCCGCTCTGGAAGAGGGCCGGTTCGAGCTGCACCGCATGGCCATCCAGGCGCTGCAGCGGGTCGATGTCGGCGCGCACTACGAGCTGCTGCTGCGCCTCAAGGACGAGACCGGCCGCATCGTGGCGCCGAATGACTTCATCGCGGCGGCGGAGCGCTACGGCATCATGCCGGCCGTCGACCGCTGGGTGATCGAGAACGCCTTCCGCTGGCTGGTGTCGGAGGCCGACGAGCGCGAGAAGCTCGCGCTCTGCTCGATCAACCTCTCCGGTCAGAGCCTGGGCGATGACAAGTTCCTGCCCTTCGTCATCGATCAGTTCCACAAGAGCGGCCTCGACGGCTCGAAGATCTGCTTCGAGATCACCGAGACCGCGGCGGTCGCGAGCTTCTCCCAGGCCAACCGCTTCATCCACTCGCTGAAGGAGCTCGGCTGCAAGTTCGCGCTCGATGACTTCGGCACCGGGCTCTCCTCCTTCGGCTACCTCAAGCACTTCCCGGTGGATTACCTGAAGATCGACGGCAGCTTCGTGCGCGAGATCCTGCGCGACCCGATCGACCGCGAGATGGTTCGCTCCATCAACGAGATCGGCCACCTCACGGGCAAGCAGACGATCGCCGAGTTCGCCGAGAACGCCGAGATCATTCAGATGCTGACCAGCCTCGGCGTCGACTTCGCCCAAGGCTACGGCGTGGCCCAGCCGCAGCGGGTACTCAAGGCGGCGGTGGCCTGAGCCCTCAATCGCGGGGGATCAGCGGGATTTTGCGGCTATAATGGCGCTTATGGACTCGAACGGAGCCCTGGCGCCTGAATCGGTATCGGCGCGCTGCCAGCAGCGCTTGGCCGACTGCGGCATCCGGCCTACAGCCCAGCGCTTGCGCATCGCCTCGCTCCTCCTCTCTGCCCCGCAGCACCTCTCCGCGGAACAGATCCTCGCCAATCTGCGCTCCGCCGGGGCACGAGTCTCGAAGGCGACGGTCTATAACACCCTGAATCTCTTTGCCTCGCACGGCCTGATCCGCCTCCTCTCGGTAGACGGCAGCCGCGCCTGGTTCGACTCGAACGTCGACGCCCACTACCACTTCCACGACACCTCGAGCGGTGCCCTGATCGATGTGCCGGTGCCGGAGGTCGAGTTCAGCCGCCTGCCCTCCGCCCCGCCCGGGACGGAGGTGGCAGGGATCGACCTCGTCATCCGCCTGCGCAAGAAGGCCTCATAGCCGCCTCGGGCGGTGCGCTCCCGTTCGGGGCCGGAGTAACGCGCCATGTTCTGGCATCACGGCTTTTACGGTTTTTACGGTTTCTACGGCTTCCACGACGTTTGGCTCATCGGGATGATCATCGTCATCATCCCGTTCTGGCGGATCTGTGATCGCGTGGGCCTCTCCCCCTGGCTGAGCCTCCTCCTCCTAGTCCCGCTCGCCAATATCATCTTCGTGTATTACGTGGCCTTCGCCGAATGGCCGGCCCAGCGCGGCAGCGCGGGCGGTGTGCCCCCGGGCTTCGGCCCAGGCGCAACTCCGGGCTCCGGCCCGGGCGCAGGCTCCGGCCCGACCCCGACCTGACCCACGGGACCTCCGCCCGGATGACGGCGCGGGTGTCACCCGATAGAATTCGCCGCCCGGCGCCGGGATAGCTCAGCTGGTAGAGCAGCGCATTCGTAATGCGCGGGTCGTAGGTTCGAATCCTATTCCCGGCACCATAAAATCAAGTACTTATCCTCAAGCATCCTCAGACCGATTCCGCTGTAAGCGCACGGTAAGCGCAACGGGGGCTGAGAAATGCCCTGGCAAATGTCTCAGCAATGGGTGGCCGAGCTGTGCGCCATGTTTCGCTCTCAAAGCCCGTATCTGGGCCTCATCGGGAGTCCGATCGTCTGCCACACCCGCGCGACGGTCAATTCCGCCCCAAAAAGTGACGCGATCGGACCTTGATGCGGCGTAATGGCGATCGGGAGGCCCACGGCCGCTACCGGTAGGGATCTTTCCAGCTGGCCGGCGGATTGACGCGCAGTCCGACCCTCATCAACTGCGCACGCAGCGCCTCCTGCTCACTCGGGTATTGCGCCGCCAAGTGAACCCTCTGCGCCCAAAACTCGCCGTCGACTAGCGCGAGGAGCGACTGCAGCCGATGCCCGGGTGGCCAGATCAACCATTGCGCCTGCTCCTCCATGTACTCCAGACGGCGGTGCACAGCGACGGCGTGGCGGTGTTCGGCCGTGCCTACGGACCACAGGCGCATCGCGATCTCACTGCCGCTCACGCTGGCCAGGAAGGTGTCGCCATGCTCGAACGCGGTACTGGCATTGCGGCAGAGAATCAAGCGTGGTGTCGTCAGCTGTTGGGCATTCCAGTTGCAGGCGGCGGCCAATGCAATCATCGCATCGAGTGGCATGCCGTCATCAGCACGGACAAGATAGATTTCGGAAAAACCCAACCCACCGATCCGGTGCAATGCCTCACCGAGGTGCGCGATAAGAGGGTTGCCATACGTATCGACGCGCGCCGCGCGCCCGATGGCAGCCAATGCCGCATCAACTCCTGCCGGATCTTTCGCCTTCGCCGCCGTGGCCAGAGCATCGAGCCACGCTGCGCCGTTACCCGGATCCAGGGTCCGCAGTCGATCGTCCAGCGCCGCGACGTCACAGTGCGCGATCCACCGCTGGCAGAAGCTCGTTTGCAGCACCAGCAAGTCCGGTCGAGCGGGTGCTTCGGCGACCGCACGCGCGAGCCACGTAAACCGGCGGGCAGCATCCACCTGAGCCTTCGCGGAGAGCAAAAATTTGCCGTGCACGAACCGCTCGTCAGCCAGCCACGGCCATCCCAGGACCGCCGCTGCCGCGAGCGCATCGGGCTGGCCGCTGGCGAGCAACCGGCGGGTCGCCAGCAAATCAATGGTCCGTTGTTTCGCCATATCGAGCGCAGTTTGTCGGGCCTCATTGCGAGCGCCGAGCACCGCATCCAGTGGCGGCGCGGGAAATGTCGCAGTGGCAAGCGCCGCCACGGCCGTGAGCGCATACAGCGGCAGGGCGGCCCAGCGCCACCAGAGTCGGGATGGGGTCACGAGAATCCGCACCCGCCGCGCTAGATGTGAATGGCGCTCGAACAGACCGATTGCCACCCTCGGTGCCGGCGGCGTGCGGGTCGCGATCGCCAGCAACTCCTCGCCATAGGCAACCGGCTGCAAGCCGCGCCGCACGACGCGGGCGTCGCAATCCACTTCGATTGCCAGCCGGAGCCGCCGCCACAGCCACCGCAGGGGCAGGTTCCAGGGCAGAAGTGTGACGAGCAACAGGCCTGCCAGGAGCCAGCGCCCGTCGTGGGCGCGCAAGTGCTCGCTTTCGTGTGACAGCACCGCGGAGCGCCTCTTCGCGGCTTCCTCCAGCAGCCACCGTGGCACGATGATTCGCGGGTGCAGGATTCCAAGCACGGCAGGACCGAGGCCGTCCGATACGGTGACCGTGACGTCATCGAGCGTGGTGACCGGCCAGTGACGAGATCTGTTGCGCAATGCGACGCCCGCCAAAATCAATCGCACGATCGATGCGACCGACAGCACGCCCCAGCCGGCGAGAAACGCGAGCAGCACGCGCTCGTACACCGCTGGGGTCCAGAAGCGATGCATTGGGCGCGACGAGCGCGAGGCGGTTGGTGTCCGCGCTTCCCGTGCCGATGCCGCTTCGGCCGGTGCCGTGGCATGGTGCGCGCTTCTCGGCGCGGCGCGCGGCGTGCCTGTGGCAGCCGCGGGCGCCATCAGTTGCACCGGCGACGATTGCGGCAGCGCGCCGGGAAGACGCCACGCCGGCACCGCGATCGAGAACGCCATTGCCGCCAGCCAGACTCCGCGCCGCGGCCAGCCAAAACTGGCCGCGATGCGCTCGGCAAACCACGCTCCAACGCTCAGGAACATGCCGACGACCAGTACATAGAGCGCCGCGCCGATCATCGACCCGTCCGTTGGCGCTCATCAAGCAACGCACGCAACCGCACGATCTGGGCGTCGTCCAGCCGTTCATTTTCCACCAGATGAACGAGCAGGCGCTCCGTCGATCCGCGAAAGAATTTTGCCGCGAACGCCGCGAGCGCGCGCTGGCGCGCAAGCTTGCGCGGTACGCGTGCCGCATAGCGATGGGCGCGCCCTTCCTTCGTTCGCGTCACCGCTCCCTTGCTCTCTAGCGTGCGCAGCATGCTGAGCACCGTCGTGTAAGCGAGCGCCTTACCGAGGCGCGCGTGCACCTCGGCGACGGTCGACGGTCCATGCTCCCACAGCACGTCCATCAAATCCGTCTCGCGACCGGTCAGCCTCGCTAACATGCTTGATCGCTTCAACTACTATAGTTCTAGTAGTTAAGCACTACGGTCGTCGGCCTGTCAAGCGCGCCCCTCAACCGAAGATCTGCGGTTAGTGAGCGACGCACTGAGTTCGTTTCCGGGCAGCGATGCGCTGGGATTATCCTGCGTGCCAACTCGGAGTCCGTTGACTCTAACCGACTTGCTCACGGCTGCACCAGCTTCGCGACCGCCTCGCGCTTCTGATTCAATGGCGTCCGGGCAAGCGGCGGCTCATTCAGTTTTGCGGGCCCTGTCGCCGGACTGGGCATGATCTTCGTAGACTCAGGGTACTCGACCAACGCAGGAATTCCGGGAAACGTGCTGCTCGCATTCTCGGTGGACGGGAAATGAGGTGGGCCGGCGTGCGCCGAATTGCGCCGGCGTGGCTCGTCGCCAACGACGGTCCGACACGTCAATATGACAGTGCCCGCAAGTTGCTTTAAGCCGGGAAGGGCGAGAAAGAGCCTGTCAGTATGCCGGAACATGGCGTCGGCAACCGGACACAGACGCGTGAGTCTCGTCCACGCATGAAAGTGCACGCGTCGGCAGTACTCGAATGGACCCTCAATAATGCGAAGGTCCGACTCCGTGAGCTGTCGTTCTCCGGGATCTAGGGGTCTATAAGGCACCCCGCAATGCTGCCTGATCCACTTTAACCACGGAAGGTAGGACACCGGTTCGACACAGATAAACGTGCCGCCGGGCTTTAACCAGTGCCGAAGTGCGATCATAGCCTCCGCCAGCCGATCGGGCAGGTGATGGAGGACCTTATGAGCCAAGATCACATCGACAGGCTCGGGGTCGAGACCGCAGATGTCGCCGTAGCGAATGGATATGCGGTCTGACACGCCATCTAGCCGGGCGCGCTCTTCGGCGGCGTCCAGCAGCTCTGGGGTAATATCTACGCCAACTACCCGCCGAGCGCCGAGCAAGGCGAGCTGAGTGGTGATTTCTCCTGTCCCACAACCAAAGTCGAGCCATGTGAGCCCGACTGGCGGGAAATTCCGATAGATGTATTCCTTTTCGTAGATTCTCCAGCCTCGGTTCTCTTGATAGCGCTCAAGAACCCGAGCGGGTGTTCGCTCTACGGAGTCGGCGAGTTGCTTTTGGGTGGCATTCACTGGCGCGGCGCTTACGATCCCAGTTGGCGCTGAATTCGGCTGCGTTGAGCGTCATCGGCTTGAACTTGCGACTCCGGCACCGTGGCCGGCCTGCCGGTCAGAAGGAGGTACAACGGGGGACCTCACACGTTCGGCTGCGTCAACCGCCTCGCGTTCCTTATTTAGGTACAGTCCATTCATATCTACCAGTCGGCCCAATGGCGTGGCTGCTTTAAGCCATTCTTTCAGATCCAAATAGCTGAAGTACAAGAAACGCGTAAAATCGAGGCGAATCGAGCGATGCGACCTTTGTCCACAGTGCAATGGATAGTCAAGCTCAGTTAGCAAATCGCCAGTGAGTTCTTCAAGCCATCCAAGCCTTTCCCTGGAGAGTAGCCTGGCCGAACGTCCGACCGGAGAAAATGATCCGAGCTGAAGTTCCTCGGAAAACGAGCTATTGGGGATCCGCAGAGTACCGATTGCCGCTCGGCAAATTTCATCATGGTCGAGTTTCTGCAAGATAAATGCGCTGATGCGTGCCAGCGCGGCCGCGGGCTGCTGGACTAGCTCCTCAAATCGGACTTCGAGGTAGTCCTGGTGCAATTCGCTGCCGTAACGCCGCCCTTTTCGAGTGCTCCACATCCAGTACAACGCGGAAGCAAGGAGACGATCGCTGGTCTTGAATGGGAATGAACGAATGAATCTCTTGCGATCGAGCGCACAGGCGACATCACGCCCATCACGGATTACGTGAATGAAAAGGGCATTGGGAATCTGCCGCTTGATCGACGGCATGTGCAGAAGGTTGGTGGGGCCCCAGACAGCCCAGCGTGAAAAGCCTCCTGCGCGTGCCATTTCGTCCATGACGATGGTCAGGAACTGGCCGCCATTTCTTGCCGAAGTCATCACCCGCTCTTCCACGACCCGTGCGCCGAGTCCCGATCGCCGGAACTGCTGACTCCGCAGCCAGCAGTTGAGCAGCTTACGGCGGTTCTCTGGGTTGCCCAGGTCCCCAAATTTCGGAATCAGCACTTCAAAAACCAGAGACTCCGTTCGGTAGAGCGGGAAGTAGCCCGATGACAGCAGCATGTGATACAGCAGCGAGGTTCCCGAGCGGGCAGTACCCACGATAAAAACGGGCGCTGTTTCTCTAGAAGGCATTGACATTCAACTGATGTTTTGGTTCTGAGCTGAGGCTGCTTGCCTGGCGAGCGCCTGTATTCGCTGCTTGTTCTGCCGCCATGTGCGATGTCGGACTCGGGCCCAATTCTTTGTCACTTGGAAGCCTAGATAGATCTCAAGTTTGTCCGTCGCCGAAAGCGCGGCGGGATTCCAGTGCTCAGCTTGCTCTGCCAGGCCCGGTTCACCCCCCAACCGGGCTAACACGGTCAGGAGATTGCGGTTCAGAATATGGTAGGCGGGTGGGCACAGGTACTCACGAGTGGCGTACCAACTCCACTTCTGGCGGTAGTTCCATACCGGCAGGAACGACTTCAGGCCCGCAATGCCCTCACGGAAGAGGTTCTCTACCTCGCAATCGCCAGTCTCCACAAAGAGGTCATAGAGGCCAAGGAGAGACGTCAGAAATCCATCAAGAATTCCGGGTATTCGGCCTCCGGGGATTTCGAGATAAACGGCTCCGATCTGGGCAGGCTCGCGCACACCTCCATCGCGAGTGCTGATTTCAAATATGCGATGAGCACCGTGAAGGAGTTTCAACAGCCGCGGGCGTGCCGTTAGGCGATAACCACGCACCAGCGCACTGATGACCAAACCCTGATCGTAAGCCGAAATCCAAGGAGCGACGAGAAGAGTGTCACCCTCAAGGTGATCGTAATGGTTCGGCCAAACGACGCATCCATCGGGCCTGATTACGGCATGACGCTCGAGCCAGTCAACCTGGCGGAGGAAAGCGTCGCGGAACGACACATCATTGCGCCGCAAGTAGTGTCCAAGATTCACCAGACCCCACCACGCAATGTACGCGGCTTTGTAGACCTCGCCGTAAAGCCGTCTGCGGGCGCGAGGCACTCCGCTCGCATCCATACTCATGACGCTCCAGGAGAGCTGATCACTGTACAGGTAGTAGTGTAGCGAATCCCTGGGGCCTGCTTGGGAGACAAGCTCGAGCGGGTAGGAGAATCGAAAGTCCAGGATTTCCTTGCGTAGAGCTTTCAGAGCCAGTCTAAAGGCGTTCAACCGGAATCTCCTTCCTGTCTCTGGCGCGTTCAGCGCCGCCGTAAGCCCCCCGGGTCCCTCACCTGCGTAGAATGTTGGCTTGGTCCGGTATCCGGGATTCCGGGCTCGCAGTTCGTCGATCCGTTGCTGTTGTGTCGGTGCTTATTTCTCGCCTATGTTTATTTCTCGCCTACGTTCTTTATGACCACCAGCGCAATTCTAAGCAGGATTGTGCGAGCAAGACAACGGCCGTGAGTTGCCGCATTGCCCCGACCCGGGACTCAACTAGAGCGCCGACTGTCAGGCACTGCTCGCGGGAGGGGAAAAAGAGGGGCGCGCCGCTGCGCATGGCGGAGGTGAGGCCCCGCAAACGAGCGCGTAAGGGCCAGCCCCGCCAGGGGCGGTCAAGCAGCCGGCGATACCGGGCTAATTACACGAGGAGCGCGTGGGCGTGGCCTTCTGGAGAATCTGGGGTAAGAAGGGCGAAGGCGGGGCGGAGACCACGTAGCAGTGGTCGCTCGTCCACTCGATGAGCTCTCCTCCTGCCGTCCGGTACGATTCGCCGGCGTAATGGGGTGACGAGAGAGAAGGCACGCCCAGCGTGATCGCGCTTTTCCCGCCCGGGGGGAACCCGAAGGAGATGCGCTTGCGGGGCGCGAGAATCTTGGCCACGGACCGCCTCGCTTCAGCTTCCCAGTCGATGGCCCGGCCGCTCGGGCCGGTAACGGCGAAGGCGGGAGGAGCGACGGTGATGGGCTCGGTAATCGGCGCTACAGGGTTCTCGTTGAGCCGCGGGCGCGCGATGGGCAGGCGCGGACGCGCGGGCCGCGTCAGAATGAAAGCCCTGATGGGGATTACAGTGGGCGAAGACAGGATCCATCGAGACTTGCTGAGGAGCACTCCGATAACCAGAGCGTGAGCGCCCGCCACCACGACGAACACCAGGTACCGATTCTTATTCGGCGTTCGGAGCGTTCTCACGCCATCGC
The DNA here is from genome assembly GCA_050739095.1 of Steroidobacteraceae bacterium. Classification (GTDB taxonomy): domain Bacteria; phylum Pseudomonadota; class Gammaproteobacteria; order Steroidobacterales; family Steroidobacteraceae; genus 13-2-20CM-66-19. Next base: position 220,705 of record JBOIAR010000004.1, read on the forward strand.
CTCGCGGCCAAGCTTGACTTGCTATGACCGCCTGCCGCGCAGTCCGGTTCCCATGCCGACTGAAAGGCCGCAACGCCAAACGGAACTGACCGCGCGCGGGAACGCACCGCGGTCGAGCCTCGGCGCGCGCGAGGCGGTGTGGCTCCTCGCCCTGCTCGCTCTCGCTACGCTCGTCTTTGCGGTTACCCCGCTCGATATCCAGGCGGCGCGGCTCTTCTATCGACCTCGGATGCCGGATCACTGGCCGCTCGGCGCAGAGCTGCCGTGGTCGGCGCTGCTCACGTTCGGCGTGGCGAAACTGATCGAGCGAATCGACGAGCGGTTGTTCCAGGCTCTGTACTCGCGATCCCTCGCCTACAACACCTGCTGGGAGGGCCCCGCGGTCGACCGCCGGGCCCTCCGGCTCACTCACGAGGATGTCGCGCTCGTCATCACCAGCGCGGGCCGCAATGCGCTCGACTACGCGCTGTTGGCGCCGCGCCGGTCCGGTAGTCGGGGCCGTGATTCGCCGCAAAAGGCATCGATCGCTCCCAGCGCCAAGCCGGGCTGGCGGCCGCATCCTGCCATAGGTACCCTGCGCGCACCATGTTGCGCCAAGTCTCTTCCGGGAAGCCGGCGGTCGGCTCGAGCCCCACTCCGCCTGCCGCAGGGCCCGCCGCGGCCGGGACCGCCACGCCCCTGCCCCGCTCGGCGTGGTGGGTGCGGTTGCTCTCGCACACTCCCCTGCCGCTGCTCTACCTGCTCGCCTACTTAATCGGCTGGCTCGCTTTCCGTGTATTTCCTCATCGCGACGAGGTCGTCCGCGCGAACCTGTCGCAGTGCTTCCCGGAGCTCGAAGAGCCTGAGATCCGCGACATCCGCCGCCGTTACTACAGCGGCTTCGCCGACGTCCTCGTCGAGGTCATCAAGTCCGCAACCGCCTCCCCCGCCGAGATCCGCAGGCGCGTGCGCATGATCGGTCTCGAGCAACCCCGGGCGCTCCTCGCGCAAGGTCAATCGGTGCTGCTTGCCGCCGCGCACCAGACCAACTGGGAGTGGATGCTCCTCGCCCTGTCGCTCGAGCTCGGCTTCCCCCTCGATGCCGCATACAAGCCGCTGGTCGACAGCTGGGCGGAGCGCGAGATGAAGAACGTGCGCAGCCGCTTCGGCAGCCGCCTGGTGCCGGCCAAGGATCTGCTGGCCGACATCATCAAGCGGGGCAAGGTCGTGCGGGCCATCGCCATGGTCGCCGATCAGGAGCCGACGACCAGCGAGCATAAGCACTGGACGCGGTTTCTCAACCGCGACACCGCCTTCTACATGGGGCCGGAGGAGATCGCGCGGGTCACCCGGTTTCCGGTGTTCTTCGTCGGGATGAAGCGCACGGCACGCGGTTTCTACGAATTGAGCTTCGCGCCGCTCTCTGCACCCGGGGAGTCATTGAAGACGGGTGAGCTCACCGAGCGCTACGTTCGGCGGGTCGAGCAGCAGATCCGGGACGCGCCGGCGGATTGGCCGTGGTCGCACAAGCGCTGGAAGCTGAAGAAGTCTCTCTATACGCGTTAGCCGCCCGCTTCTGCGCGCCGCAGCTCCCGCGGCAACCCGAAGGTCACCCGCTCCTCGCGCCCGGCGACTTCCTGCGGCACCTGCGCGCCCCAGGCGCGAAGCCGCTCGAGGACACGCTGGACGAGGATTTCCGGTGCCGACGCGCCGGCCGTGACGCCGATCGCGCGCTTGCCCTCGAACCACTCGCGTTTCAGGTCCTCCGGCCCGTCGACCAGATACCCGGGAATGCCCGCGCGATCCGCAAGCTCGCGCAGGCGGTTGGAGTTGGAGCTCGAGCGCGAGCCGACCACGACGAGGAGCTCGCACTCGGCCAGCAGCTTCTTCACCGCGTCCTGCCGGTTCTGAGTTGCGTAGCAGATATCCTCCTTGCGCGGTGTCGCCAGCAGCGGAAAGCGCCGGCGCAATGCCCCAACGATCTCCGTGGTGTCGTCGACCGAAAGCGTCGTCTGGGTCACGAACGCCAGATTGGCCGGATCGCGGACCCCGAGCGAGTCGACATCCTGCGCGCTGCCGACCAGATACATGCGGCCACCGAAGGCGGCATCGAAACGTCCCATGGTGCCTTCGACCTCGGGATGGCCCGCGTGGCCGATGAGAATCACCTCGCGCCCCTCGCGGGCGTAGCGCTGCACTTCCATGTGCACCTTGGTCACGAGCGGGCAGGTGGCATCGAACACGGTGAGGCCGCGCGCCTTTGCCTCATCCTCAACCGCATGCGAGACGCCGTGCGCGGAGAAGATCACGGTCGCGCCGGAGGGCACCTCCTTCAACTCCTCGACGAAGACGGCGCCGAGCCCGCGCAGACGATCGACGACATGGCGGTTGTGGACCACCTCATGACGCACGTAGATCGGGGCGCCGAAGAGCCCGATCGCGCGCTCCACGATGTCGATGGCCCGGTCCACTCCGGCGCAGAAGCCGCGAGGGTTGGCGAGAAGCACCTGCATCAAACGTTCTCCTTCTTCGAGCCGCGGCTCTCAAGCAAGGCGTCGAGCAGCAGCAGCGCCGCGCCCACGGTGATGGCCGAGTCCGCGACGTTGAACGCCCACGGAAAGTACACACGATGCCAATGGGCGAGAATGAAGTCGACCACGTGCCCGATGCGCAGCCGGTCGATGAGATTGCCAAGCGCCCCGCCCATGATAAGCGTGAGGCTGAGGCACAGCATCCGCTGGGTGCGTCCATTGAGACGCCTGAGCCAGAGCGTTATCCCCGCAGCAACCACCACGGCAAGGCCCGCGAACAGCCACTTCTGCCAGCCCGAAGCCTCCGCCAGGAAGCTGAAGGCCGCGCCCCTATTGTACGTCAAGGTGATGCTGAGCACCGGCAGGACGCGCATTGTGCTGTAGGGTGCCAGGTGCTCGACGATCCAGAGCTTTACCAGCTGATCGAGGGCGATCACCCCCACCGTGACCGGCAGCCAACGCCAGCCGCTGGGCTGCCTCACGGCAGTGTGGTTCTGGAGCCGTGGCGGCACGCCGGTCTCCTGCTGGTTGGCCGCGTTCATACGAAGCTGCGAACCTCGCCCGGTCCGTCCACGTTGGTGACGCAGCGGCCACAAATCTCCGGATGCTTCGGGTTCGACCCGACATCCGAGCGGCGCTGCCAGCAGCGGACGCACTTCGGGTCGGACGTCGGCTTCACTGCAACCCAGACTCCGCTCCGGCCGGTGTTGGTAGCAAGAGCCGCATCGGCCGGCGGCGCGCCCTCGACCCGGTGAACGCGGGCATGAGAGGTGATGAAGAAAAAACGCAGCTCGTCCCCCAGAGCGTTGAAGCGCGTGTACTCATCCGCAGCGCAGTAGACATCGACCTCGGCATCGAGCGGCGCGCCGATGGAGCCGGCATCACGCAGCTTCTCGAGCTCGCGTGTGACATCGGTGCGAAGCTGCAGCAGGACGGGCCACTCGATATCGGCGGCGAAGACCTCCGGAACCGAATGCCAGGTCTCGAGAAACACCGACTCGGAGCGCTCCCCGGGCAGAAACGCCCAGATCTCCTCCGCAGTGAACGACAGCACCGGCGCGAGCCAGCGCACCATGCACTCCGCGATGTGATGCATCACGGTCTGCGCCGAGCGGCGCGCGCGGCTCGCCGTAGGCATGGTGTACATGCGGTCCTTCAGCACGTCGAGGTAGAAGCCGCCCAGGTCCACGCTGCAGAAGTTGTGTACCTTCTGGTAGATGAGGTGGAAGGCGTAGCGCCGGTAGGCCTCGACGATTTCCGCCTGCAACGCCGCGGTGCGCGCGAGCGCCCAGCGATCGAGCGCCAGCAGATCGGCGGTGGCCACTGCGTCGCGCTTCGGATCGAAGCCGTGCAGGTTCCCGAGAAGGTAGCGCACCGTGTTGCGCATGCGGCGATACGAGTCCGCCATGCGCTTCAGGATCTCATCGGACACGCTCATCTCGTTGGCGTAGTCGGTGGCGGAGACCCAGAGTCGCAGCACATCCGCGCCCAGCGTGCTCATGACCTTCTGCGGCGCAACCACGTTGCCGAGCGACTTCGACTGCTTTCGGCCCTTCTCATCGACCGTGAATCCGTGTGTCAGCACGCCGCGATACGGAGCGCGCTCGTAGAGCGCCTCCGACACGAGAAGGGAGCTGTGAAACCAGCCGCGGTGCTGGTCGGAGCCTTCCAGATAAAGATCCACGGGCGCGGCGATCTCGGCCCGCTCCGCGCCGACACACTCGAAGGACATCCCGGAGTCGGCCCAGACATCCATGACGTCCCTGACCTTCTCGTAGGCGCCGGCCTCGGCGCCGAGAAGCTCGGCCGGATCGAGCGCGAACCAGGCCTCGATGCCCTCACGCTCGACGCGCGCGGCCACCTGCTCGATGAGCTGCTGCGTGCGCGAATGAAGCTCGCCCGTCCCGGCGTGCACGAAAAGCGGAATAGGCACGCCCCAGGTGCGTTGGCGCGAGATGCACCAGTCCGGGCGGTTCTCGATCATGCCGGTGATGCGCTGCTCGCCCCACTCCGGCGTCCACTGCACTTTTTTGATGTCGCGCAGCGCGTGCTCGCGCAGCCCTTTGCGTTCCATGCTGATGAACCACTGCGGTGTCGCGCGAAAAATGACCGGCGTCTTGTGCCGCCAGCAGTGCGGATAGCTGTGCACGAATGGCTCATGATGCACCAGCCGGCCGCGCTCCCGCAGCGCATCGAGGAGGACGCCGTTGGCGTCTTCGACCTTGAGTCCCGAGACGAGCGGCGTGTCGGGCAGGAACCGACCATCATTGCCTACCGGGTTGACGACGGGCAGGCCATAGCGCTGGCCGACAGCGAAGTCCTCGTGGCCGTGTCCCGGGGCGGTATGAACCGCGCCGGTGCCGGCATCGAGCGTCACATGCTCGGCGAGAATGACGGGTACCTGGCGGTCCTGGAACGGATGCTGCAGCTTCAGCCCTTCGAGATCGCGGCCCGCGGCTTCCGCCAACACCGAAAGCTTCGCCAGACGAAAGCGCTTCAGGCAAGGATCGAGCAGCTCCGCCGCAAGGATGATCCGCGAGCGCTCGCCCTCGCGCTCCGCTTCGACCAACACGTAGCGAAACTCATCGCGCAGCGCGACGGCCTGGTTCGCAGGCAGCGTCCATGGGGTCGTGGTCCAGATGACGATGTCGGCCGGCGCGCCGCCGAGGCGTCCGGCCTCGAGTCCCATGCGCCGCTCGAGGTCGCGCAGATCCGCCACGCGAAAGGCGACGTCGATCGCGGGAGAGGTCCTCTCCTCGTACTCGACTTCCGCCTCGGCAAGCGCGGAGCGGCAGTCGAGACACCAGTGCACAGGCTTCACGCCCTTGTAGAGATGTCCGTTCTCGATGATGCGGCCGAAGGCGCGCAGCTGTTGCGCCTCGTACCGCGGCGCCATGGTGAGATAGGGGTGGTCCCAGTCCCCGAGCACTCCCAGACGCTTGAAGTCGGCGCGCTGCAGATTCACCTGCTCCTGCGCGAAGGCCCGGCAGGCGGCTCTGAAGGCCGCCGCATCGAGCTTTTGCCCCGGGCGGCCGTGCTTCTTCTCCACCTGCAGCTCGATCGGTAGCCCATGACAGTCCCAGCCCGGAATGTAGGGCGCATCGAACCCATCGAGGAAACGCGACTTGACGATGACGTCCTTGAGGATCTTGTTGAGGGCGTGGCCGATGTGGATGACGCCATTGGCGTAAGGCGGCCCATCGTGCAGCACGAACCGCGGGCGGCCGCGCGCGACCTGGCGTTGTTTGCCGTAAATGCCGCGCTCCTCCCACGCGGCGACCATGGCCGGCTCGCGCCGGACGAGGTCCGCCTTCATCGGAAAAGCGGTCTCCGGCAGATTGATCGTGCTCTTGTAGTCAGTCATGCAAAATGTCAGCCATTCAAAATCTGTCGCGCCTGCGCCGCGTCCTTGTGCATCTGGGCAACCAAGGCCTCGAGCGACGGGAAACGCTCCTCCTCACGCAGCTTGGTCACGAATTCCACCTCGATCTCGCGGCCGTAGAGATCGCCCGCGAAATCGAACACGTGCGCCTCGAGGAGCGTGTGCTCGCCGTCGACCGTCGGGCGCGTCCCGAGACTCGCCACCCCGGGCAAGGCTGCGTCGGCAGCACCGCGCACCCGAACGGCAAAAATGCCATGCACGGGAGAACGCCGCCGCTCGATCTGCAGGTTCGCCGTCGGAAAACCCAGGCTCCGTCCTAGCCGGTTGCCCTCCACCACACGGCCGGTCATGGTGTAGGGGCGGCCGAGCCACCGGCGCACCTGCTCAAAATCTGCCCTGGCGAGCGCGCAGCGCACGCCGCTGCTGCTCACGCGCTCTCCGTCCACGGTAACCGGCGGCACCACGTCGACCTCGAATCCGAGCCGCTGCCCAGCCGCCCAGAGCATCGCCGCCGTCGCCTCGCCATTGCGCCCAAAGCGAAAATCATGACCCACGACGACCACCGGCGTCCGCAGCTTCTTTGCCAGCAATTCTGCGAAGGCCTCGCCCGAGAGACTGCGCAGCGACGGCCCGAAACGCAGCAGCCACAGGAAGTCGCACCCCAGCCCCTCGAGAACCCGCCATCTCTCCCGGCAGGAGGTCAGGCGCGCGGGCGCCTCGCCGGCTGCCAGCAGGAATTCCCGCGGCATCGGCTCGAAGGTCAGCACCATCACCGGCCGCGAGAGGCGTGTGCCGTGCTCCCTGAGCCTCGAGAGCAGCGCTTGGTGCCCCACGTGCAGGCCATCGAAGGTCCCGATCGTGACGACGGAGCCCCGGTGACGGTCGTTCAGGCCATTGAGTCCGCGAATGAGCTCCATGTGGCCGCTAAGCCGCTGATGTCAAAAGGTTGAAGGTTACAGAATACAGGATTCGTGCCTGCGCTTGGCGGCACATTCGCCGGCCCCTCGCCCCGCCCCTGCCAGACCTGTCTGCGGCCGCAGACGTCATTGCGCGACGGCTCTCCCGATGATCATCCAAACGGCGTCCCCTTATGTGAAAGAGCCCATCCTGATCCGGCTACGTTCTCGTCAGGCGTTGACAACGTAGGGCCACGTGCGCAGACTAACGCCCCCCGCGATGAGGGGGAATGGTTCCTTACGGAGACTACGTGGCCAACACCAAGTCCGCTGAAAAGGCGGCACGTCAAGCTGAGAAACACCGCGACCGCAACGTCGCTTTGCGCTCGCGGATGCGTACAGCCGTGCGCGACGTGACATCGGCGATTGCCGGGGGCAACAAGCAGGCTGCCGTGGCCACCTACAGGGAGGCGGTTCCGGTCATTGATACCCTGGTCAACAAGCAGATCATCCACCGAAACAAGGCGGCGCGACACAAGAGCCGGCTGGCGGCTCGAATTCGCGCGATGCCGTGAGGCCGACAGCGATGAATGGTCAAGAGAAGCTCCGCTGGACTGCCCCTCCGACTTCGGCTCCGATCCCGCTCAAGCTGAAGCCGGCCGCTCGTCGACAGTTTCTCCTGCAGGTAATGCGGGGTCGCGTGCCGCGCGATCCTGCTGCTCCAAAAACGCCATAACGGTCTCGCAGAGCTCCTGTGTTCCGCGGCCTGTGGCCCCGGACACGAGGAAATGCGGCCGACGATAGCGTAGGCTGCGGACAATGGCGCGCGCGCGCTTCTGCGCCTCCGCCTCGGGCAGAAGATCGCTCTTGTTGATGACCAGCCAGCGGGGCTTCGCCGCGAGTTCCTGGCTGAACCTCTTCAGCTCCCGAATGATCGCCCGGGCGTCCTTGACTGGATCGGCCTCCGGGTGCGTAGGCGCAATGTCCACCAGGTGAAGCAGCAGCTTCGTCCGCTGCAGGTGCTTCAGGAAGCGAATTCCGAGGCCCACCCCCTCCGCCGCCCCCTCGAGGAGGCCTGGCATGTCGGCCATCACGAAACTGCGGTGCTCCCCGACGTCAACGACGCCCAGATTGGGATACAGGGTCGTGAAGGGGTAGTCCGCCACCTTGGGGTGCGCTGCGGAGACGGCGCGAATCAACGTGGACTTCCCGGCGTTCGGGAGGCCCAGGAGTCCCACGTCCGCAATGACCTTGAGCTCGAACTCGAGTGAGCGCTTCTCGCCGGGGAGCCCCGGCCCGAACTGCCGCGGCGAGCGGTTGGTGCTCGATTTGAAGCGTTGATTTCCCCAGCCTCCCTTGCCCCCTAGGGCTACCGCGAGTACCTCCCCCTCGCGGGCGAGGTCACCCAGCTCCTCACCGGTCTGCGCATCGCGCACGGTAGTACCCATCGGCACGGCAATGTAGAGGTCATCTCCGCTGCGTCCCGTGCAGTCGCGCGCTCCGCCCGGCTGCCCGTGCTGTGCGCGCCAAGTGCGCTCGATGCGAAAGTCCGCCAGGGTGTTGATTCCGGCTGTCGCGCGCAGGAAAACGCTGCCGCCGTTGCCGCCGTCGCCGCCATCCGGGCCGCCGAAGGGTACGAATTTCTCGCGGCGGAAGCTCGTGCTGCCGCGGCCGCCGCTGCCGGCCTGCACCTTGACCCTGGCCTCGTCGACGAATCTCATGGGGAATTCCGAGACGAAAACCCCGGCGCACGGCCGGGGGTTTCTGGAGAAACCGTCTCAGAGACCCTGAGACTGTCCCGCACTCGCGCGGGTTGTGAAATTCACTACGCTTCGGCTGTCTCGGCCGGAGTCTCCGTCACACCGATCTCCGGAAGGATGCTCACGTAGAGCCGCCCCTCGGCGCCTCGACGCTGAAACTGCACCTTGCCCGCCACCTTGGCAAAGAGCGTGTGATCGGTCCCGACGCCGACATTGGAGCCGGCGCGCACCGGCGTACCCCGCTGACGGATGATGATGTTGCCGGCGAGCACCTGCTCGCCGCCGAAGCGCTTCACGCCGAGTCGCTTGGAATGGGAGTCGCGGCCGTTCTTGGTGCTGCCGCCAGCCTTTTTGTGTGCCATGTCTGCCTCAGCCTGCGCTGATGTCCGTCACCTTGATCTCGGTGAACGGCTGGCGGTGATTCTTCTGCCGGAGGTAGTGCTTGCGCCGCCTGAACTTCACGATCGAGACCTTGGCGCCCTTGCCGTGGCGAACCACGGTCGCGACCACCTTGCCCCCCGCAACCAGCGGGTTGCCGAGCTTCACGTCGGCGCCTTCACCCACGAGCAGCACCTGCCCGAACTCAACCGTGGCGCCGGCCTCGGCGTCGAGCTTCTCGATGCGCAGCACGCCGTCTTTGGTGACGCGATACTGCTTTCCGCCGGTGGCGATCACTGCGTACATAGACTTAGGGCAAGCGGGGGCCTTGAGAAAGGCCGCGCATTCTACTGGCGCCCCCCCGGCGGGTCAAACGACGGTTTCGCGCGGCCCGGAGCCGGCAATAGCCGAGGCTGTACCCCTGGCCGTCCGGCTCGCCCGCGGCTCCCGCGTCGGATACGATGCGGAGCCGTACTCGAGGTCCGTCGGCTAATGACATTGGAAGAAATACGAGCGCTCGTCCATCCGGACCTCGATGCTGTCGATCAGGTGATCCGCGCCCGGCTGAAGAGCGCCGTCCCGCTCGTCGATCAGGTCGCCGAGCACATCATCTCCGGGGGCGGCAAGCGGCTGCGCCCCCTGCTCGTCGTCCTCGCCGGCCGCGCCTGCGGACACAGGCCTCAGGCACATATCGAGGCGGCGGCCTTCATCGAGTTCATCCATACCGCGACGCTCCTGCACGATGATGTGGTCGACGGATCATCGCTCCGTCGCGGCCGCGACACCGCCAACCAGGTCTTTGGCAATCAGGCGAGCGTGCTCGTCGGCGACTTCGTTTACTCGCGCGCCTTCCAGATGATGGCCTCGCTGACCTCCCAGCCGGTCATGGAAATCATGGCCGATGCGACCAACGTGATCGCCGAAGGAGAGGTCATGCAGCTTATGAATGCGCACAACCCGGACACCACCGAGCAGCGCTACCTCGAGGTCATCTACCGCAAGACCGCCAAGCTCTTCGAGGCCGGCGCCGAGGTCGCCGCCGTGCTCGCCGGAAGCCATGAGCAGGTGCGCAGAGCGCTCGCCGCCTACGGCCGGCATCTCGGCACGGCCTACCAACTCGTGGACGACGTGCTCGACTACCGCTCGAACCCCGCCGAGCGCGGCAAGAACCTGGGTGACGATCTCGCCGAGGGCAAGCCGACCCTGCCCTTGATCTATGCGCTGCGCAACGGCACCCCTGCGCAGCGGGCCGCGATCCGCGTGGCGATCGAGCGGGGCGACCTCGATCAGCTCGAGCCCATCATCGCGGCCATCGAGTCAACCGGCGGGCTCGAGTACTCTGCACGGCTGGCGAAGGAATCCGCGGAGCAGGCGCTGCTCTCATTGAAGCCGCTGCCCGAGAGCACCTACAAGGAAGGCTTGGCGGCACTCGCGCGCTTCGCGGTGAAGCATACGACCTGACGCGCGACGCAGCTCGTGCGCGTCGCGGGCTCGGCGATCAGGGTGGGAAGTTGAGCAGGCTGCCGTACCACGGATTGTGCGACTGATAGCGAGCGAGCCGCTGCTCGAGAGGGCCCAAGTCCCACGACAGCTCGCGAGCCATGCGTATCGCCTTCCGTTCACTCTTCATCGCACGCGGGAAATCGCCTTCCCCGGCCTCTGCGGCAGCCCATATCTCGAACGTCGCCGGATCGTCGGACTCGTGGTCGACACTCTTCAGCAATTCGAGCGCGCGCTTTGGGTCGCGCAACTCGGGTTGCGGCGCCGCCGCCAGTACCGCCGCCAGAAAGAGTTTCGCATCGTCGTTGCCGCTGCCCGCAGCGCGATTCAACCAGGCTTTTGCTGCGGCCAGATCCACCGCGCCCGCGGTGCCGCTCAACGCACGTATCGCGAGAGCGACCTCGGCCTCCGGCGCGCCCCCGTCGGCTGCCATCTTGAGCCACCTCAGGGCCTTGAATTCATCGCGTCCGCAGCCGGCGCCCCTCAACAGGCAGAACCCAACCTCGTATTGCGCAAGAGGGAGCCCCGCCTGAGCCGCTTTCACGAGCCAGGGTAGGCCCGCGCCAGGCGGCTCCTTGAGCTGCGGCAATCCCTCGAGCAGCAAGCCGTACACGAGCTCCGCTTGGGGATCATCAGGCGTAGCGTGGCCCTGGGCCGTCCTCACGTAATCCTGCACTTGAGACCAGTCAAGCGCACCTGTCAGTGTGAAGCGAAAGGGGATGAAACAGTCGATCGGCTGCGAGTCTGCGGGGAACTGACCGAAACGAGAACCTTACCCTTAGACTCGCCGTTCTGAGCAGCCAGGCTCGCCCACGCATAGGCGTGGATATCACTCGATTCGGTCCCTTGTCCCGCTCGATACATCACTGCGACATCGAGCTGCGCCAACGGCTGGCCGAGTTGAGCTAGTGCCAGGAATTCCTGAAAGGCGTGCGCGTAATCGCCGGCTTTGTAGTCCCGCTCAGCGCTGTAGATGTCCGCGCGCGCGGGCGGGGATCCCCACAGCATACCCAGCAGCACCAGAAGTACCCCAGCGAAGCACCGATTCGTGCGCGATCTACCCGTGAGCGGCATCGCCCCCCCGGTTTCTACGTCTGGAGCCGAGCGTATCCAAAGCGGCGGCCCGGCGGTACCGCCGCCAAGGTCATTTTGGCCATGCGACCAGAATCGCTTCTCGTCGGATTGAAGCCCGATGATCCCTTCAGTAAACTGCGCCGCCTGCCTCCCTGCCAGCCTCGAGCCTCCCAGGGACCGCGGATGCCACTATCTCGGGGTGTAGCTCAGCCTGGTAGAGCACTACGTTCGGGACGTAGGTGTCGCAGGTTCAAATCCTGTCACCCCGACCAGTCCAGGGAAGGCTGCTGAGCGCTGCCTAGCACTCCCTGGACAGCGACGTCGGCAAGGATACGTTCTGTGTCTCCACGAGCCAATCACTTAGAGATATCCGTCTGGACCCGCTCCCGCCAGCGCAGGAATTCCGATTGACGCAATCCGTAGCGCGCCAGCGTCCCCTCATGCACCCGGCGCAACTCTTCGATGACCATCGCCCGCACACTTGAGCGATCCTCCTCCTTGACGAGCTCCGCGACCACGTTGTCAATCACTGTCAGGGATTCTTCGTCCGGGCGCGTGACGACATCCCGGATGGCCTTCCTGATCGCCTCCCTGTAGGCAAGCCGGAGAGGATCAGGCGAGGCAAGATCCCGTCTGACCGCCAGGTACTCATGGGTCGAGCGCTCATACGCCCAGACGTACAGATCCCGAAGCAACTCGACCCGGGTGAGCTCGTATACCCCGAGCATGGCCCGGCTGTAGGCTTGCTCCGGCACATCGAGGAATGTGAGCGGACATAGATTGGCTCGGATGAGAGGTAGGTTCGCGGCAAGGCGCGAAGTACGCTTGTTCACATCGGCGAAAGGCTGCAGATACGGCAGATGCACCATCACGAAGAACGACTGCTCGTAGGGGTCCGAAATCCTTGTGGCCTTCTCCAACAGGAGGCCGAACAGCTCATCAATCTGCGCCGGAATGGAAAGGGGCCGGTAGACACTCTTGCCTATCTCCACCGCGTGCTGACGTAACCGGCCCTCGTCCGAGGGATTTGGCAAAAGATTTTCCGACAGGGTACTGTGCAGGTTCAGGATCGTATATCGATTGAAGGTCACCGTCTCGGCGTTGTCGATCAGCAGCTCGATGGCGGCTTTATGGTTGAGAATCATCTGCGTTTCCGCCGCCGCCTTTCCCTGCGCCGCCTTGCCATGCTCGATCAGCTGGCGCGTATCCAGCAAGGTATAGGTGTTGCCTTCCAGATTGCTCGATGCCCACGAAAGATCGATCAGCAACCGGTTGAGTATCGCGCGGCCATAGGTTCCGGCCGGCCGGTCCGCCTGGCCGGTATCACCCATGCGCCTCAATTGCCAACGCAGCGGCGCGGGCAGGTACCACGTCCGATCAGGCTCGTAGTTGTCCAGAAAGTCCCTCTGATACCCGACAGGAGTGCGCGCCTGCAGTGGCTGATCAACGTACGCGAGGATGTCTCGGCTGTCGGCGGATAATGGGATGAGATCGGGAAAGACATCCCGAGCGGCCCCTGTTGCAGGGGGCTGCGCAGCCAGGTAACGGCGAGCGCGCCCTTTGCCGGTTCCCCTGACCTTTCCTTCACGGAGCAGCTGCTGAATCCAGCGCTGCGCTGTCCGGCGAGGAATTTGGGGGTGACGGACCAGCAGCTCCGCGACGTTTAGGCCCGCCGTGGACTTTTGAATGGACTCGAGGAGGTCGGGGGGTGACACCATGGCGCGAAACCCTCAGGGACTGGCGCGATTATGGCGCGAATATTGAAATCGCGCCATGACGCTGGCGCAATTCTGCGCAGTGCGTCACCCCGACCGGTCCACTGAAGGCTGCTGAGTTCCACTACTCGCACCTCACCAGACGTATGGATTAGCCGAAGCTGCCGCTCTCTCATCGGTGCCACGGCTCAAGCACCCTATACCGCAGAGCGCCCGTCCGTCCGACGCGCTGCACCTTCACCAAACCGCGCCGCGCCAGGTGCGCCACCGATCGCTGCACGGCGGTCTTCGAAAGGCCGGTCGCCGTGGCGAGGCCCTGCAAGCTGATGCCGACCTCGCTCGTGGAGCGGCTCAGCCGCCGCAGCGCCAGGTAGAGAATGTAGGCGCTCGGACGGCGGTCGTGGCCGACGAGGTCCACCATCAGCGAATCGAGAATGTACCCGTCCAGGACCACGGACTGTGGCATCTTCATGGCTATAGTCTTTAAGGAACCACTACACGGCTACACTTTGCCGCGGCATTCTCCTCTTGGGAAGTGGCAGGAGACTCTCGTGATCGTCAGCGTAAAATTTGTCAGCGTTCCGACGAGCGACCAGGACCGTGCGCTCGCCTTCTATACGGAGAAGCTCGGCTTTCGTCTGATCACCGATCAGCCCTTCGCTCCGGGCCAGCGATGGATCGAGCTCGGCATCGGACATTCGGAGACGCGCTTCGTCCTCTTCACTCCCCCGGGCGAGGAAGACAAGGTCGGCGGCCGGTTCAGCGGCGCCCTGGCGTGCGACGACGTCGAGGCCACTTATCGCCAGCTTTCGGAGCGCGGGGTCAGCTTCGAGACTCCTCCGACGCGCCAGCCCTGGGGCATGTTCGCAGTGATGCGCGACTCGGAAGGCAACCGCTTCGTACTGTCTTCCCGCACCTGAGGAGGCCCCGGATGTCCGACAAGCCGGTTCCCGAGCGCTTGCAGGTCAAACGCAGCCGGCGCCTCGCAGTCCTGGGCGCCTCGCCCGACCTGGACCGTGCAGTCGGCGCGACCGAAGCTCGCACCGACGTCGCCAAGGCGGACGTCATTCTCCTGGTAGCACCGGATCGCGCCGGTCTCCAGACCCAGTTGCCGGCGGCGCTCACGACGGCCCCGCCTGCGGTTATCCTGTGGGTAGCCTATCCCAAGCTGACCTCACCGCTTGCCGCGGATCTCAGCCGCGACGTCGTCCGCTCCCTGGTGGCGGACCATGGCCTGGACACGGTGAGCCAAATTGCGATCGACGACGACTGGTCGGCGCTCCGGTTGAAGCGTGTAGGATAGGACGATGGGCACGGCGTACGGAGTTACCTCACACGCAGCCGCATCGGTACTGCAGGAACAGCGTGTAGCGTCTCACCCCGACCATTCCACGGAAGGCCACTGACTTCCGCGGAGTTCTGGCTGCACATGTCGCGATAGCCGCTAGGACGGAATCGGCGCCTCGCGCTACTCGTCATCAGGAGCGTTCTCCCTTCTCTCAGGGCGCGTATCTGCGCCTCATTCGGAGCCAGCTTTGCCGAATATGGCTTTCCGGTCCTCGCAGCCAGCGGGTCAGATCGTCCAGGTGATCGCGTGATTGACGATCGGAGTGAACTGCGCTCCCACGGCCACGGCGGCCTGCCGGGCGTCGACGATCATCTCCTTGAGGGTCGCCATCTGCTGAGCGTGCGCGTCAGTTTCCCAGATGCTCACATGGACATACGATCCGGTCGGCGAGAGCGTTGCAAAGTACTTGATGAGTCCGGGGAGCTTTTGGATCGCCGGCACCAAGTATTCCGCGATCTCCTCCGCCATCCGCGAGACTTCAGGGAACCTGGCCGGGTCGAAGCTCGCGTGGGAAATGCGAATAACCGCCGTGGGTGGGAGAGTAATATCCATGAGCAGGCCTCTGTTCGGGGGTAACCCCGCGCGGAACGGGGTTTCGTCAGTCCGGATCCACTTACCTGCCACCGGGGCGGGCCTCTTGCAAAGCGGGCCTGCACCGCGCTGGCTTTCGTGCCAGTGAAGTTTACTTCACGCGCGCCTGCACCGGTACCGTAGGAACAGCGTAAATCGCCCCACCCCGACCAGTCCGGGGAAGGCTGCTGAGCACTTTGGAACGCTGCCTGGACAGCACCAACATTCAGCGCTCCAGCGCATTCGCGATCCTAGCCGGGCTCGGTGAGCATCCACTCATATGTCGGGAGCGACTTGGGACTACCTCACGCGGACCCACACGACAACTGCAGGAACAGCGCGTAGCGCCTCACCCTATCCAGTCCACAGAAAGCCGCGGACGGCCACGGCGTTCTGGCGCCACGCCTGTCAGCCAAACACCTCGATAATCGCGCCTACGGAAATGGCGGGTGATTATCGAATGGCCCTCAGAGTCGTAGCATCATCGCAATCCGGGCTGCCATGAGTCGTGCGATGAGTCCGAAGGGATAGCCGGCGTGGCGCGGCACATCCCCCGGAACGGCCTCCGGTCGAAGCGCAAATCTTGTGCAAATGCGCATCTGCAAAGGCGGAACTGCTCCTTGCAGGCGCGATCGATAGACATCGACCCAGTGCTTGCTGTCGTCAAAGCCCAGGTACATGGCCGAGTGACAGCAGGAAGCGACAACGCGATGGGTCGTGGACGCGGGCCGTAGCTTGTGAGCGAGCAGATACTCGCGGCCGGCAGCATACTCGAGCCGGTCCTTACGGTATGCGAGGTACGCGGTGCCGCCATCAGCGTCTTTGACCGGCGAGGCATCCGACATGGATTCAATCCGGCGCGCACCCTCCTGGCAATCGTCGCAATAGCAAACGACGGTCACGATCGGAGCGCCCATCAGCTTTAGTAAGACGCGCCCGCAGGCGCAACGGGCCGTCAGCTGGTAAGTCGTCGCCTGTATCATCGCTCCGGCTCACTTCTTGACCTTGTAGGCCCCAGGTAGCCGATCCGGATCGCGGGAAATCGACGGGACATCCGGAACCGTCCCGAGCGTGGGCCGCCATGCGTTGCTCCATCACCTCACCCGAACCCGTACTGGAACGGCAGGAACAGCCCAAATCGCCTCACCCCGACCAGTCCAGGGAAGGCCACCGACTTCCAGGGAGTTCCGGCTTGACAAAGTCGCGGCAGGTCGTAGTGGGATCGGCGTCTCGTGCTACACGTCGTTCGTAGTGTTTTCCCTCACGTCCGCGTCGAGATCGTAGTTCTTCTTTCGTGCCTGCCAGGTCTTGAGTTGCTCGGTGAGTTCCATTGACCGCGCTAGCCTGCGCAGGCGCGAGCCACTGAGCCGCTCGATCTCGACATCGAGGGGTGGGCCTGCGATTCTCGAATAACGGGACTCGCCAAGATAAAGCCACTCCAGCAGCGCCTTTTCCGGAGTTGCCCGGGGATACTTGACGTCAAGGTCCATACGGTCCTCCAACTGTCCTGCCCGCTCGTCGAGGAGTCGCGCCGGCATGGAGTGGAAGCGGAATTCGACGTCGGCCGCCTTTACCGGCCTCACGGACGATACATGGCCGCCTTCGTGAGGAACCACACTCGTCACAACATCAGGAAAGTTGTTCGTGATACCGGCCTCGCCCAGCACGGTCTGAAGACTCACGATCGCTCCGGTTCGTATGAATCCGGCAGCTTCGGCCGCAGCCGGTCTCGGTGCCGCCAATTGGTTCAGATAGAGTCCCCGTGTCATTGGTCGCAGAACGCCGCTCGCGACCTGTTCGCGCACCCATCGAAAAAGGGTGTTGCGGGCCGGCAGCTTCCGACGGTCCGAGAGAACCGCGGCAAGCATCGGGATCGTCAGGACGCGCGGCGCCTCAGCGTCCAGCAAGATCGATGTCGGTGTTCTGGGCATGATCATCGTTACCGGAGGTTTTGGTGCGTGCTATCGCTGAGTCCATCCACCGCTCCACATGATGTGCAACGTCGAGGCGAATCTCGTCCCAGCGGGGTTCGTCAATCGACTGTCGTATCTCCGGCGCAACGTAGGGCAGTAGCTCCGCGGCGGACATGGCGAAGTCGATGATCTCGATCTTGGCCATGATTACTGTCCGCTTCCGCTCAAGGACCTGTCGCGGAATGCGGCGAATCCATAGTTCCGTGGGATCGGCGCCGTGCCGGATCAACTCCGATAGGTCGTACACGTCACGCGGAACACTGCGGTTCTCCCTCAGCAGCGCGTTTACCTTGCCGCCGGCCATCGCCGCGGGCCCGTACACCCGGACACTGAACGGTGAAATACGGTAGGCGACCGGTGTTTCGAATGGCTTTGTTTCGATGAATTCGGGGGGCGGAACTCCTCGGCGCGATACCTCGACTTCCCAAATGATCTTGACGTCACCGGCGGCCGTCCCCATGACCCGCCATCGGGCGGAACGCTCGCCGCGTTTCGTCTGGGTCACCTCTACCCCTGCCAGTCCCGCAAGCCGGGCCGCCTGCGTGAGCGCCTTGCTCATGTGAGACTGCATGGACTGCTGCGAGACGTTGTCTTCGCAGTCGAAGTCTACGTCCTTGGTGAGGCGGGTACTTCCGTAGAGCGCCCGCATGGCCATCCCGCCTTTGAGAATGAGGCGGCTGGCCCCCTGTCGCATCAGGAGGGCAATGAATTGCATCTGGGTCCGGTCGCGAAACTCTGCTTCCGGACTGAAACCCAGATCACGGGCAGCAAAAATCATATCAGTACGGCCGTATCAATTTAGAGATACTATCATACTAATATAATGCGCCTCGCCCTGGCCACGGATACGCCGAAGCTGCCGCTCTCTCATCGGTACCACGGCTCAAGCGCCCTGTACCGCGACGCCTCCATCCGTCCGACGCGCTGCACCTTCACCAGACCGCGCCGCGCCAAGTGCGCCACCGATCGCTGGACAAGCGGTCTTCGAAAGGCCGGTCGCCGTGGCGAGGCCCTGCAAGCTGATACCGACCTCGCTCGTGGAGCGGCTCAGCCGGCGCAGCGCCAGGTAGAGAATGTAGGCGCTCGGACGGCGGTCGTGGCCGACGAGGTCCACCATCAGCGAATCGAGAATGTACCCGTCCAGGACCACGGACTGTGGCATCTTCATGGCTATAGTCTTTTAGGAACTACTACACGGCTTCACTCTGCCGGGGCATTCTCCTCTTGGGAAGTGGCTCTCGTGATCGTCAACGTAAAATTTGTCAGCGTTCCGACGCGCGACCAGGACCGTGCGCTCGCCTTCTATACGGAGAAGCTCGGCTTTCGTCTGATCACCGATCAGCCCTTCGGGCCCGGCCAGCGATGGATCGAGCTCGGCATCGGACATTCGGAGACGCGCTTCGTCCTCTTCACTCCCCCTGGCGAGGAAGACAAGGTCGGCGGCCGGTTCAGCGGCGCCCTGGCGTGCGACGACGTCGAGGCCACCTATCGCCAGCTTTCGGAGCGCGGGGTCAGCTTCGAGACTCCGCCGACGCGCCAGCCCTGGGGCATGTTCGCAGTGATGCGCGACTCGGAAGGCAACCGCTTCGTACTGTCTTCCCGCACCTGAGGAGGCCCCGGATGTCCGACAAGCCGGTTTCCGAGCGCTTGCAGGTCAAACGCGGCCGGCGCCTCGCAGTCCTGGGCGCCTCGCCAGACCTGGACCGTGCAGTCGGCTCGACCGAGGCTCGCACCGACGTCGCCAAGGCGGACGTCATTCTCCTGGTAGCACCGGATCGCGCCCGTCTCCAGACCCAGTTGCCGACGGCGCTCACGACGGCCCCGCCTGCGGCTATCCTGTGGGTAGCCTATCCCAAGCTGACCTCACCGCTCGCCGCGGATCTCAGCCGCGACGAAGTCCGCTCCCTGGTGGCGGACTATGGCCTGGACACGGTGAGCCAGATTGCGATCGACGACGACTGGTCGGCGCTCCGGCTGAAGCATGTAGGATAGGGCGATGGGCACAACGTGCGGAGTTACCTCACACGCAGCCGCATCGGTACGGCAGGAACAGCGTGTAGCGTCTCACCCCGATCAGTCCAAGGAAGGCTGCTGTGTTCCACCGCGAGCTAGTCTGCCCCGCTTGCAGGGTCTTCGCCTGCGCAAGACATTCGACAACGGCCGATTCCGGGACGAGATCCCCGGTGTACTCCGTCAGATTGCGTTGCTTGCGCAGCTTGTCAACTTTACGAGGGTTTGCGAGTCGATGCCGAACGTGGTCGGCAACGTCTGGATTGCCGGCTGGTGATGTCCCGGCTTGCTCGTCAAGGTACGGTACTCGTGGGCGTGCAATCCAACGGCGGCGAGCATGCGAATCGCGGTGTATGCGCTCCCGAAGGATCAGAGCGCCCACGAAGCATAAAGGTTGCCCCATTCCTGCCAAGACGTCCTTTCCCTTTTGAATCTGCTTCCCTTATCCTCGAAAGCGGAGAGGTTGCGTCAACAGCAGAAGAGCATCCTGCGTGGCGTGTTTTCAACTTGAGTTGTCGCGGTCGCAGATCCTAGGCTTTAGGCGGAGGGTCGGTTCGCTCGACGAACGCCTACCGGCGGGGACAAAGTCACTCCGCAGGGCGGCGTGGGCAGGGTTGCAGGACTCTATGCCACGCGCTGCTTTGCTGTCGATCCATGCGCGAGTCGAGGGCGCAGGCCCGAAAACCTGGGAGCACCCGTCTCTTGTCCAGCTTTGGGGCCCACGGTTCAGCGCCTATCTCGTGGCCGCGAAGGATCTTCCTGTATTCTCGCTCGGGCGGATGCCGGAGGACGCCGGTGGCCGCGCGAGAGCGCACGAGATCGCGTCCCGACTCCACGCATTCCTCGATGGCCGACGGGTACCGTTCGGCCGGGCTGGTCACGAGATGGGGGTGCATCCAAACAGCCTCCGGTACGCCGCCCCGACGGGCAGGGTCCTCCTACGCTGGGAAGGCGCGCACCAGCCTGTCGTCTGGACCGGGCCTCCGCCCAATATGGACCCGGGGCACGCGCAAGTCGAGCTCGTGCGCCGTTACCTCCACGTCTTCGGCCCAGCGACGGTAGCGTCGTTCGCGTACTGGGCCGGAATTCGGCCAGCGGAGTCGCGCTTGGCGTTCGAGGCGCTCAACGGCGCGCTGACGCCGGTACGCACGCCGGTTGGCGACGCCTGGATCCTCGCCGCAGACGAGACAGCTTTTCGGGCGCAGTCCACGTCCGCTGCACTCGCTCGGCTCCTCCCTAGCGGAGACGCGTACTACCTTCTGTGGGGAGCCGATCGCAAGCTCCTCGTACCCGACTCCAAGCGACGAGCCGCCCTATGGACGACCCGCGTATGGCCCGGCGCGCTACTCGTCAACGGGGAAATCGTCGGCGTCTGGCGCCGATCGGCAGGCGACGTCTCCATTGAGACTTGGCGCCGCCTCACCTCTGTCGAACGGAAGGCAACCGAGGACGAAGCGGTTTCGCTGCCGCTGCCGGGTCTCAACGGTCGGATTGCCGTTCGCTGGATCTGATGGACTCGAGAGATCCGGTGGACCGGGCCCGCATGGTGGCTCAGGCGTGCCTGGCAGAATCGTATGAGCGTTCTCGATGGCCGCGACGCGTGCCGTCGCTGTCCGAACTTCTCACCTATCTGATGGATCAGCACGGACTCTCGCGTCGCGACCTCATCCCCCTTTTGCGAACGGCCAGCGGGTCAGCGAGGTTTTGACCGGCAAACGCGAGCTGAGCATGACGATGGTGCGCAAGCTCCGGGAGCGATTTCACATTTCCGCGGACCTGCTCATCCCGCCACTGAGGTCGTCCGGAATCGCGGCGTGACCGTCCTCGCGCTTCGGCAGTGTGGCGAGGTCTCCCAGTTCACCTCACGCAAACTCGAATGGGGATCGCAGGAACAGCGTGTAGCGCCTCACCACGATGATTCCACTGAAGGCTTCTGACTTCCACAGACTTCCGATGCGCCGCGATCGAGCAGCCGGGACTGGCCCTGTCTGGGCGGTCTTGCCGGAGCTCCGGAACGCCCATCGCACACTCTGGCAAATATTGATATCTATTGCCATTGGGGCCTATCATTGCGGGACTGATTTCGACAGAGGAGCCCGATCTTGAGCAGCACTCTCAACGTACAGCTGACCGATGCGCTGCGAAAGTACGTGGACGAGCGCGCAAGTGACAAGGATGTGTACGCCACACCGAGCGAATACATTCGGGACCTGATCCGGCAGGACATGCAGGATCGGGCTGTTGCCCTGAACATAGTCGAGGGTTTGGGGGACCTGCGGCACGGCAGGTTTTCCGACAAGTCAATCCTGGATTTCAAGGATGAGGATTGAGACGGAGTGCGTCGGAAGTCCTACCTTCTGACCGCCCGGGCGGCCGCCGATCTGCGCGAGGCACGAGCTTGGTCGCGGGCGCGGTGGGGCAAGGAGCTCACCGACAGGTACTTCGAGGATCTGCACGAAGGCGCACAATACATCGCGGAGAACCACGCTTCTCTCCGTGATCGCCACGAACTCGCGGGCGGCACTGCGCTACTCCTGTATCCGGTCCGTGAGCACTACATTGTCTATGAGCCGCTCGCGCCTCGTCTAATTGCCATTGTGGCAGTGATTCGTCAGAGCCGTGACATTCCGGCGATCCTGCAGAAGTGGGCCGCGCCCATTCGTCAGGAGGTGATGGAAATTCGCAGCAAGATCGCGCGTGGCGAGCTCCGGGTACCTTCGCGAAGCGAACCGAAGTCGCGACGCAGGAAGTAAACGGCACCGCACCCGGCGCGCGGGCGATTACCTCACGCGCAATCGCACGAGCAGCGCAGGAACAGAGCAAATCGCCTCACCCCGACCATTGAAATACCAAGCTTTTTGAATTCCACTCGTCGCTGGGGTTCCATATTTTCAGCCGCCAGGGTTCCAAAAAGGGTTCCACGTAGCCCGGGATCCTAGAGACTTTCAGCCGCTACTTGGTCGTTCGGACGATCGTGCGGCACGAGGCAGCCGAGGTCGCTGAGCAGCTCATCGCGACGACCTGCGTCAAGCAGCAGATCGCCCCGCGGCCCCGATCGCGATGCCTAACTCCCCCAGCTCACTCGGTCGAGGCGGCATCGGCCGCGGGGGTGGCTTTTCCCTCACCTCCATCCACGAAGTCAACGAGCGCTGCCTCGAGCTCCTGGTGTACCGAGCTGTCTCCCTCGGCGACGCCGTGCGGGAGCCTGCCGCCAAGACGGCCTTCGGCCTGCGGGACTGGTGCCGCGAGGACTGCGTAGGGCAGTGGTCGCTGCCCGCCGCGACGGTCGATCTCGGCTTGCCGCAATTGCCTCCCGGCGAGGTCCGTGCGGGAGCGAAATCGCTGATCGTCGCCGTAGCTCCTGTCGGCGGGAGAATAGAGGAGACTTGGGTTCCGAGCCTCGTCGCGGCAATCGAGGCAGGGCTCGATGTCGTGAGCGGTATGCACACACGTCTCGCCGAAGTGCCCGCACTGGCTCTAGAGGCGGCCGCACGTCGCTGTGGCCGCCAGCTGATCGATGTACGCCATCCTCGGATCGGGGGTTGATTTCCGGCATTCCTCTTCCTGATGTGGTCGATTCTCGCCGGCTTCTGCGTCCCGTTCGGGTTCGGAATCTTGGTATTCGTCCCCGTCTGGCTGTGGTTTCTCTATCGCGCCGGCAAAGGGTGGGCGCGGTTCGCCATGCGCCGCATTGCCTGAGAGCGGCCGCGGCCTTTCACCTCGACGGCGAGCTGCCGCACGGACTCTTCTGTGATCGGGCGGCCCATGCCTCGCGCGAGCGACGCTTCCGCGATCGCGTCGCGGACGAAAGCGCGCTGCTCAGGGGTCAATTGCACATCAGAGAAGAAAGCATCGAAGCCCGCGGCGCGAGCCTGCGGACGCTCGGGAGGAGAATCCTGCCCGACATCTTCCATGTGGCTGCCCGGCGCCGCTCATCGAGCGGCCGTGCAGGGTCACGCGCGGCGAGCATCACCGCGTCCGAACGGCGTTGACGATGTGCCCTCGTGTAGCTACAATGGCGAGCATGTATACTGTTGGGGTCCGTGAGCTAAAGAATCGCCTGAGCGCGTTCCTCCGCCAGGTGCGCTCGGGCGAGAGCGTACTCGTGACTGATCGCGGGGAAGTGATTGCCGAAATATCGCCACCCGGCCAGAGGTTGGCCGATCCTTCCCTCCCGCCCGGGCTGCTCGCCCTTGCACGACGGGGAGCGGTTACGCTCGGTTCCCGAGCTGACCCCGCCTCATACCGGACCTTACCTCGTTCCCGGCAGGGGCGGCAGAGCGCCGCGCACCTTCTCGATGCTGAGCGCGGCTCCCGGTGAACCTCTATGCGGAATCGAGCGCCATCATCGCTTGGCTGCTGAACGAAGACAGTACCGCTGAAGTGCTTCGACACCTTGCAGCCGCCGAAAGCGTACTCGCCTCGGACCTGACGCTTATCGAGTGTGACCGCGTCTTGTGGCGGGCAGCCGCTCTCGGGGAATTGACCGAAGCCGAAGCGGCCGATCGACGGGCGAATCTCACCTCAGCTGCAGCGCACTGGCACATCTTGCGGGTCGCACCAGAAGTAGTGGAGCGGTGTCGGCAGCCGTTTCCAGTCGAACCGATCCGCACCTTGGATGCCATCCATCTTGCCTCGGCGCTGCTGGGACGCGGAGCAATCGCTGGCCTCAAGGTCTTGAGCCTCGACGACCGAGTGCGCAAGAACGCCGCGGCTTTGGGCTTCGACGTTCTGCCGCTAGACAGTTAACGTCCGTCGCAAGCACTACGCTGCCGGGTCTTCCAGGCCCTCCGGGTAACGTGAGCGGCGAAGCCCGCCGAGTATCAAGCCGCCTCGCCGCAGCCCGCGATTTGCGGGATAGGATTGGGGGTGACTTGTGGGGTGCGAATTGACACTCAAGCGGCGACCGGCACCTCGAATAAGCCTCGGCAATGCCGCTCCCACAAGTAACTGGTGAGTTTGGCGCGCGGGGTCGGCGGTCCGTGGGCGCGTTCTGCGGGTGTCGTGCCTGCTCCCGGACGGCGCCATACGCTATGATCTGGCAATTCGCACCCCACACGGTCGCGCCAGTAGTTTGGCTTCCTTCGGTGTTGCCCTCTCGCAGTCTGTCGAGAGCGAGCTTGAACTCCGACCGGAATTCCGCTCCGAGTCCATTGTGCCGCGCCTCGTGTCACGCACCTGGACTCGGCCTCCGCCGCGGCAGCGTCGAGTAGGCGTACCGAGCTCATGAGCCGCGGCGTATTCGAGCATCAATTCTGCGCAGGGCTTCCGCAGCGTCGATTGTGTGCGTCTTGCCGGCATCGAGCTCGTCAAGCCGCTTCGCTATCTCAGCTTCCCATGCCTGCTGCGCGTCAGCGTCGGCAGGCCCGTCCAAGCTCGCGAGCAAGTCGTGCGCGAGCGCCGCGCGCTCGCTTTCGGGAAGCTCGAGCGCGAGGTCTAGGGCACGCTTCAAGTTAGCCGACGACATGTGAGTTACCAGAAGTCTAGTTCGGATTCTCACTATACCCCTACAGCCTAGCTCACTCCAAAAGTCGTCCGGTCGCTCACGCCGACTCTCTAACGGCGGCGAGCTTCTCCCTCATGGCGCTCGGAATGAATCGCGCGGCTCTGACCCGAGAGCCCGCACGTCACCTGGCGCCGAGCAGGCGCAGGAGTGCGTGGTAGAGCACGAGCGCAAACTCAAAGCCGAGGGAAACGCCCAGTACCAGAAAGAACGGGAAGTGTGGCGGCCCCACAAATTTCCAGAAAAATGCAGTCAGCATACCCAACAGAGCGAGCGCGCTCAGCACGAGACTAACGAGAGGCTCGAGGATTGAAAGCAGGAGGAACGCGGGCACGCGGATGCACTGCCAGAGCAGCCAAAGGACGCACCGGAAGAGATCGCCGGCGCCCGACGCTCGCTCGTCTACTGAGGCGCTGAAACTCAGGCTATTCATGGCTGGCCACCCTCGGTCAGTGGGAGCTAGACAAGTTCGAGCCTTACCTCCCGACCAACGACGGCGGCGGCGCGGCGCAGCGTCGCGAGCATGACGCTATCGTTATCGGGATCGAGCAGGCGATCGAGCTGTACCCGGCTGGTGCGCATGCGCTTTGCCATTTCGACTTTCGTTAATTTCTTCGCCTTCATGGCCTGCTCGAGCTGCGAAGCCAGGACGCGTTTGATCGCGGTCGTCTGCACATCCTCGTAAATGCCCTCCGCCTTGAGGAACTCGTCGAAGCTGCTCCCGATATGGGGATTCTTCCGCTTGCGCGTGTTGCTCATCGCTTTACCTCCTTCATACGTTTGGGCAGGCGCGGAAGGCTCTTGGGCCGGGCTCATACCCGTCAGATCGTTCGCCCACTCCTCGAGCGCTTTGCGCATCTCCTTCACGTAGCCTGCTGCGCCTTTACGTAGCCTGCTGCGGTCCTCGCCGCTCAGGCGTCGCGGGCGCGAGCCGCCGACCGGCCCCGCGGCGGCTCTTCGCCTGCACCGTCAGGCGCAGACCAAAGGCCTTCAGGATCGCCGCAAGCGTGTCAAGGCGCGGATTGCCACGTGCAGAAAGCGTGCGGTACAGCGTCTCGCGCGATAGCCCCGTCTTGCGCGCCAGCGCCGCCATGCCGCCCACCGCCTCGGCTACGGTGCGCAGCGCGACGGGGACCGCGCGCGCGTCGCCGTCCTCGAGCATCGCTTCAATGTAGGCGGCGACTTCGGCGTCGCTTCGTAGATGATCCGCCGCTCGGAACGGGCGGCTTGGGCTTGCGCGCTTTGTAGTCTTTCCAGTGCTCATGGGCTTGTTTAATGTCCTTTGCTTGGGTTCGCTTGTCTCCGCCGCATAGCAGCAGAATGAGCGTCTTGCCGTCCTGCGCGTAATACACGCGGTAGCCGGGGCCGTAGTCGATCCGCAGTTCGCAGACGCCCTCTCCTACGCTCTTCCAGTCACCGAGGAGTCCTACCTTCAGCCGATCGAGCCTTGAGACGATGCGGGAGCGCGCCTCGGCATCGCGGAGACCCGCGAGCCATTCGGACACCGGCGCATTGCCGTTGACCTTCTGGTATTCGCGAACTTCGACAGCTTCCATTGTAGCCTAAAGGCTACTTAGTGGACACATTCGTCACTTCCGCGTCCCGGTCGATGAGTGTGCCATGTCAGGGCCATGCAGTACGCCCTTCGAGCCCGCCTACCTCCCGGGAGAGCGCACGCGGTGACGGCCATTCCGGCGCGGACGTACCCGTCAGATCGTTCGCCCACTGCTCGAGCGCCTTGCGCATCTCCTTCACGTACCCGTAGCGGTTGTAGATCGCGGTGACGCTCCCATCGGAATGGCCGAGCACGCGTTTGACGAGCTTATCGCCCGCATCGCCCAGGCTTTCGGCGAGGCGCATCGCGACGGTCCGACGCAGATCGTGCGCGGTGAACTGCTTGGCAAACTTCTCGCCGGTCAAGGCGAGAATCGCATCGGGAAGGCGGGTCCGGAAAATGATCTCCATCGCCTGCGGCACGAGCGGCACGACGTGCACGTGATCGCTCTTGTAGGCGCCGGCCGGGATCACGATCAGCGCCTGCTCCATGTCGATCCAACTCACGCGGGCCGAGGCCCATTCATCGCAGCGGCAGGCGGTGAGGAGCAAGAGTTGCACGTGGGTCCCAAAGGGATATCCGGTCGATTCCGCCGCCTGCCATACTTGAGCACGCCGTCCATTCGCCCCCTACCGGCATGGCTGCTTGGACTGCAGGCCCGAATGTCCGGTTACGAGATCGCTTGTTGTACCCGCCGATCGTCAGGTTATAGCCGCACGCAGCCGGTTCACTTTGACCCTGGCGCGCGGTTGAGATTCAGGCGCGCGGCATGATAGTTTCATGGTGCCACGTAACGTAGGATACTCAGGAGACCTCATGCAACGCCATCTTCTGTTCTTTACCGCCGTTATCCTGCTCGGTCTTGATCTCACGGCAAGCGCACAACAGGCGGCGCGAAATACAAACGGCAAATTGTTATTCGGCACGGACGCGGCGCTACGCGTGGCCGAAGTCTCCTCGCCGGTGCTTTCACCGGATAAAACCCGTGTCGCCTACCTTGTCAAGACTACGCTCGAACCCAAGGGCAAGCCCTGGAAGGATGTGACGCAAATCTGGGTCACACCCGCCACCGGCCCAGCGAGCGCGGCGCGTCAGTACACGCGCGGCGATGAAAGCGCCATGCAGGTGCGCTGGTCGCCCGATGGCAGTAAGCTCGGCTTCATCCGCTCCGCGGGCACGGGGGAGAGCGCCAGACCCCAGGTCTGGTTCATATACACCAACGGCGGCTCGGCTTGGCCGGTCACCACACTGCCCGGAGGCGTGCAAGCCTTCGCCTTCTCGCCCGACGGCAAGTCGCTTCTGCTGGTGGCAGGCCCAAAACCGAACCCGGCTCATCTGCTGGAGATAAAGGAGCATATCGACGCCGCCGTTGTGGATCACAACCCGGTGCTGTCACAGCTCTGGCTGTGGGACATTGCCAGCGGCAACGCAAAACAGCTCACCAACGGCGACTTCACCGTCAGCGATCCGCAGTGGTCGCCCAACGGCCATGAAGTCTTGTTCGTCACTCGCCCTACGCCCGCGCTGGAAGACGGCAGCCGCACGACCGAATACCTACTCAACCTGCAGACCGGCCACATGCGCCTGCTTGGTCCCACCGCCGACTACGTCTCGGACGCCCGCTGGTCACCCGATGGTGCGACCATCGCCTTCCTCGCCACACCCAAGGGGGAGCAGATCCGGCAGCAAGTGGATGCGGCACTGTATCTCGTTCCCGCCGCCGGTGGTGTGCCGCGCGCCTTGACGTTCCCATTGGGCGCGCGAACCCCCGTTTGGGCGCCGGATGGCCAAACAATTTATTTCAGCGCCGTCGACCACGAGGTCGTGGCCGTTTTCGCTGTGAATGTCGCGAGCGGTGCGGTGCGGCGCCTCAGCCGCCAAGCCGCCGACGTACGCCTCGACCACATCAGCCCCGATGGCAGCTTTGCCATCGGCACTTGGAGCGATCCCACGCATCCGGCCGAAGTCTTCCGCGCCAACCTTGATTTCACCGCGCTCCACAACCTGACCGATCAGAACCCGTGGCTGGGCAGCTACGCGCTCGGCAACGCCACCGTGCTCAAATGGAAGAGCTCCGCCGACGGCATGGAGATCGAGGGCGTAGTCACCGAACCGGTCGGCTTTGACGCCTCGCGCAAGTACCCCTTCTTGCTCAATCCCCACGGCGGTCCCACAGGCGCGACGACGCTCAGCTTCAACCCCACCGAGCAAATCCTGGCGGCTAACGGCTACTTGGTGCTGGAGCCCAACTTCCGCGGCTCCAGCGGACGCGGATTGGCCTTTGCCACCGCCGACGAAAACGACTGGGGCGGCGGCGATTTCCACGATGACATGAGCGGCGTGGACGCGGCCATCGCCAAGGGCTGGGCCGACCCCAACCGCATGGGCGAGTTCGGCTGGTCCTATGGCGGCTACATGAGCTACTGGATTGACACCCACACCCGCCGCTTTCGTGCCATTTCACCCGGCGCGGGCCTGACCGATCTTTACCCGTTCTATTCGCAAACCGACATTCACAGCTACCTCAAGCTCTTCT
Organism: Steroidobacteraceae bacterium; assembly: GCA_050739095.1. Taxonomy (GTDB): domain Bacteria; phylum Pseudomonadota; class Gammaproteobacteria; order Steroidobacterales; family Steroidobacteraceae; genus 13-2-20CM-66-19. The sequence continues at coordinate 249,415 of JBOIAR010000004.1, forward strand.
TTAAGAATAAGGATCCTTGGGATCTGCGTGCTGAATATTGGGATCACTCGCCGATGAAGTACGTCGAAGATGTCACGACGCCGACCATGATTCTGGAGGGCCTGGACGACCACCGCGTTCCCATCGCGCAACAGCAGGAATTCTATCGCGCCCTCTCGGACCGTCACGTGCCGGTCGAGTTCGTCACTTATCCGCGCGAGCACCACGGCTTCGTCGAGCCGCGCCACATCCAGGACCGCTGGCGGCGCTACCTGGTCTTTTTCGGCCACTATCTCGACAACGCGCCAGTCACCGAACCCGCGCCCACCCTCACCGCCCTGCGCCGCGACCTGCCCGGAGCGGCCACTGCGGCTGTGACCACAGCTGGGGCTCAATAGCCAGACGGGGCCGCCTTCGGTGGCTTCGCCTTGACGGTGCAGCCCGATCGCGTCAACCGGACCGCAATTTTGGGGAATTTCGCGGCTAATGAGACCGGGGGCCTGTGAACCGGCGTCGAAGTTTGACCATGCATCGGCATGCAACGCATACCCTCCTGCATCGTCGTAACTGATTGAGCGGCGGAGCAAAATAAGTTGCGGACACTGATCACGATTGCAGGCCGATTCGGCCTGAAATCTGGTCAATCGAGGATGCCGGTTAACAGCCTCATCCCATATCCTGATGAAGCACGCGTCTGGGTGCTGCGAGATTGGCCCCCAACAGCACCGCTGGAATAGCCGGAATGACGACCCCGAGGTTGTACCACCAGGGGAAGCGGGGCCAGTAAAGGACGAGATGCAGCGCAGCTAGATAGACGCTCAGTAGCCCAGCCAGAGTCCACGCCGCTCTGGGACCTCTCGAGATCTTCGCTGCCACCCAACCGGCCCCGATCTCGGCGAGCACCCAGAGCGCCAGATTGCAGCAAGTCATGAATGGCGTGAACGTAAACACGCCCTCTTTAACCCACTCGTGTCCGTGGATCGCGTAATCCGGCCAGAGCCGCGCCAGCCCGATCGCCAGGGCGTAGAACCCCACCATCCACAAGACCGCTCCAACGACGACACCGACGACGCTGCGCACCATGTTAGTAGCTCCAAAAGCCCGGAGGACTCTTCGGCCCACGCCTGGACACCTGAACGAACTTCCCAAACCTGTCACGGATCTCCTCGAGCAGTACAGCCATCCGCAGTGACAGGTGGCGGGATTCGAAAGCCGTCAACCCGCATCGACCCGCTGCGCAAGGCTCGCCAGGAGCACCTGCCACCACTCCCCGTACCTGCGCAGGAAGACCGCATCGGGAAACCCATGGCGAGCAACGTGATCCTGAGGGACGGTGTCCCATCCGCGATGCTCGACAGTCACTCGCGTCTCTTCTCCGAAGGGCTCGAACCTGACTTCTACATGAGTGAGCTGGCCCGGCGAGAAGCTCGCCTGGCGCCAGGTGAACGCGAGCTTCACCCCGGGCTCCCAGGCGGTGATCCTTCCGATCTCGAAGACTTTGCCGTCCGGGCAAGTCTCAGTCACTCTTCCGTCGAGCCCGGGCTCGAACGCGAGCAAACCGGGCCTGCTCGGCGTAAACTGGAACAGCGTGTTCGGTCGCCACCAGGCGCTGATCTCGTTGACGAACACATCGAACGCGCGGTGGGGCCTCGCTCGGACGCGCAGCGAAACGAGCGCGCGCGCGTTCAAGACCCTCTCTCCACGTGCGCCTTGAACGCCTTAAGCTGCTCGGCCCACAAGCGTTCGGTCTGCTCGAGCCACGCCTTGAGAGCTGCTAGGGGTTGCGGCCTCAAGTTGTAGATGCGAACCCTGGCGTCGAACGCGGGATGACTCTCCGCAACCCACCCGCTTGCCTTCAGCGCCCGCAAGTGCCGGCTCAATGCCGGCGGATTGAGACCGATGCCACGTGCGAGCTCCCCGGCCCGGCGGGGCCGCTCCCGCAGCAGCTCGATGAGCTTGCGGCGGTGCGGGTCTGCAAGCGCCGCAAGCGTGCGGTCGAGCTCCGCGGATACCTTCAGCGCCATTCTGGCGCTTCGATCTTCAGCCCGCTCGCCTTCTCCGCCTCCCCTCGTGAAACCTCACGCACGGTCTGACCGAAAGTCCAAACGTGCCCTTCGGGGTCGCGCGCCCGGTACGTGCGATCGCCGTAGAACTGCTCTGCGGGCTCCTGGAGGATCACGGCCCCGGCGGCTCGCGCGCGGGCACAGTGGGCGTCGACACCGTCCCGAAGCTGAATGTGAATCATCTGTGTGTTCTTTCCGCCGACCGCCGCCGGGCTAGCGATGAAGTCCGCCCACGGCGCTCCGACATGAATCATCGAGTCGCCGAAGCGCAGTTCCGAGTGTGCGAGCGAGCCGTCCTGGCCCGTGATCACCATCGCGCGCTCGAAGCCGAAGGCCTTTTCAAGCCATTCGAGGGCGGCCCACGGATCGTGGTAGTACACGCTTGTCGACAAGCTCGCCGGGCGGTGAAAAGCATTTTCCACGGGAGGCTCCTCTTTACTTCACCTCTCGGAGAGTATTTTACTCACAGAGCAAGCATATGCAAGCGCGATCTCCGTAGGTCAGGCGGTCCTCAGATCCCCAGCCGCCTCCCCGCCAACCTGGTCACCGAGCGGACCGCATTGAGTCCGGTATCCGGAAAGCCGTGCGGCAGATCCTGCCGTCCGGTGCCGGCCGAAAGTTCGCTGCCACGCTATAATCGCGGTCCATGATCGTCATCGGCACCGACGTCGTGGAACGCTATTTCGCGGCGCGGGCCGGCCACCGTGGGATAAAGGCGGCGCGGGCGCAGTACGATGCCTGGAGGGCCATCGTCGAGAAGGCGCAATGGAAAAGGCCGGAGGACGTGAAGAAGGCTCACCCGAAGGCGAGCATCCTCAAGGGCAGCCGGGCGGTGTTCAACGTCAAGGGCAACGACTATCGGCTGATTGCCATCGTGCAGTACGCCCACGGCGTACTGATGATCCGGTTTTTCGGATCGCATGAGGACTACGACAAGGTTGATGCGGAGAGCGTGTAATGAAGACCACATTGATCGTCATCCAGAACGACGCGGATCACGCTCAGGCCAAGGCACTGATCGAGAAGCTGATGGACTCGAAGGGTCCGGCGGACCGCGCCCGCATGGTGGCTCAGGCGTGCCTGACAGAAACGTATGAGCGTTCTCGATGGCCGCGACGCGTGCCATCGCTGCCCGACCTTCTCACCTATCTGATGGATCAGCACGGACTTTCGCGCGGCGACCTCATCCCCCTTTTGGGAACGGCCAGCCGGGTCAGCGAGGTCTTGACCGGCAAACGCGAACTGAGCATGACGATGGTGCGCAAGCTCCGGGAGCGATTTCATATTCCCGCGGACCTGCTCATCCCGCCACTGAGGTCATCCGGAATCGCGGCGTGACCGTCGCGCGCTTCGGCAGCGTGGGGAGGCCCGCCAGGTCACCTCAAGCGAACTCGAATGCTCGCATTGCGCGAGGGCCCTGCCGAGCAAGGCATCGTCGACGGCGCAGTGCCGACCCGCTCTTTCGTTCGCACCCCAGTCAGGCGCGGCGCCGGTCTGTCGGTTGCGGCAGACCGGCGGCACGTTCGCGCGCCGCCTGCTTCTCGATCTCGCCATCGATCTCGGCACCGAGCAGCACGGCCAAACTGCTCACATAAAGCCACATCAGCAGGACCACCACTGCGCCCAGCGAGCCGTAGGTCTTGTTGTACGAGCCGAGATGCGCGACGTAGACGGAAAAGAGCGCCGAACCGCCGAACCACAGCGCAATCGCGAGCACCGCGCCCCAGGTGATCCAGCGCCATTTCCGCTCCGCGCGGGAGGGTGCGAAGCGGTAGATCGCGGCAAGCGCCGCGACCATCAGGACGATGAGAACCGGCCAGCGGATTGCCGCAGCGGCCGTCTTGCCATAGGGACCGAGCGGCAGAAAGGCGATGGCGGCAGGCAGAACCCCGACGAGCGCGAGCAAGGCGATGGCAAAGAGCGTAATCGCCAGGATGAGCAGCAGCGCTTCGAGCTCGAAGCGGATGAGGCTGCGCTTCTCCTCCTCCTCATATGCCATGTCGAGCGCCGACATCAGCGAAGCGGTGCCCGAACGCGCGCTCCACAACGCTACGGCGAGGCTCGCCGCAAAGGCAATGCCGAGGCGCGAAGGCGAGGTCGCCGTAATGCTCTTGAGTTGGCTGCCGATGAGCGTGGCAGCTTCCCGCGGCATGATCCCCGCGAGCGCCGCGACCTGCTGCGCCACCCGCGAAGGGTTGAACGCCAACCCGTAAAGCGCCACCAGGGCGGAAAACGCCGACGGGATGGCAAGGAATGCGAAGAAGGCGAGCGCGCCAGCGGTCATCAGCATGTTGGTGCGGCTGATCTCCCGCACCACGCGAACGGCGATCTCGCACCACCCGCGGGGCGGGATGTGGCCCGGGCGCTGCGCCTCGTGTCCGTGCCCGTGATCGACCGCTACCGGCCCACGCTCCCGCATCTCCGGCTCCTTGACATGATGCATGTAGCAACGGCCGGGCGGCGCGGCGGGTTCATTACATGCTGTCAATGGCGAGCCCGTGTTTCGGCCGCCGATGGAACGAATTTTCCCGGACGAACGTGGCCTCGGCCGCTTAGGCCTAGGACGGTGCAGCCCCGGGTTGTGGCTTCGCGTACACGCTGCCACATCGCAAGCTCGATCCTCCCGCTTTCCAGCCGTACCCCGACCAGCTCTCTCAGCCGCCCGTCGTCCAGTCGAGCGACGTCGTCCGCCGTGATCTTAAACAGCAACGCCTCCTGCCCATCTGGCCACCACCCGATCGCTCGGTTGGCTGCCTCGTCATTCGCTCCGACGACCATCTTTGGTCGAGAGCGATCGCGAGCCCGTCTGAATACGTCGATATTCCGCCTATCTTGGATTCGCTGGCCACATCGACAGTTCCCTGATCGCGTAACGCGCCAAAATGTCGGGCCTCGATGGGGCAAGACTTGCCCTGCTGATTTGCAGCCTCGCGGGTTGCACACCTGGATGAAGCTGGGGAGACCGGGACCTGCGTTACGCCAACGCGACAGCAAACGAGTCGCATGGGCACCGTGTCGGCACATCTGAATAGCCAGATTGATCGTTGCCTATTTTGCCGACCCCTTCGCACGCACCACTTCCACCTGATCGGCCGTAACCAGCTTGGCGTGGTTGCCCCACGAGGAGCGCTCGTGATCAACGACATTCGCGATATCGGCGTCGTCGAGTGAAGAGCCGAATGGTGGCATCGCACTTGGATACACGGTGCCCCCAACGTTCTCGCCATGCAGCCCATGCAACACCACCTCGATCTGCTTGGTCGGATTTTGATCCAACACAACGGCATTACCCTTGAGCGGTGGAAACGCACCCGATATGCCCTCACCCGTGGCTTGATGACAGGCCGCGCAGTTGGTGCTGAACAACGCCGCACCCTTGGCCGGATCAAAGTGGTACGGGCCCGACGGGGCAGAAAGCGGAGGAGCGCTCACTACAGATGTGGCCACTACTGGCGCTGTGGCGACAGCGGCCTCGGCTGTCGAGGCGCCACTAGCGCGGACATCTAGAATACCTACCGCCCCGATCATCAGGTGCGCCATGTCGTGATCCACAAAGGCGTACTTGCCCGGCTTCGGAATCACTAGGTCGAATACGACGCCAGCACCCGGTCCAACGGTGTAGGTAGAGACGTCGCTCAGCGCGTCCGCCGCATCCCCGTCGGGATAGACCTTGTCGAAAATGGAGCCAATGACGTGGAACGACGTCCATAGATTCGGGCCGGCATCGACAAAGTATATGCGGATACGCTTGCCAGCGGTCGCCACCAACGGATGCTCACGGTACTGGAAAGCGACGCCATTGAAGACGACTTCATCAGGGCGCTCGGCGAGCATCTTCTGATAGTCGGGGCCCATCAGGTTGCCCGCCACCTGCTGCGTATACCACTCGCTCTGCTCGATCACAAAACTTTCGGCGGCGGACGGCAGCGGGTTCTTCGGATCCACCACCAAGACACCGTACATGCCGTTGCCGACATGCAGCAGGATGGGTTGCGTCTCGCAGTGGTAAATGAATGCGCCGGGTACGTCAGCCACAAACGAGAACCGGAGCGACTTTCCTGGCTGGATGTCTATGTAATGCAGGTTGGGCTCGGTCTGAGCGGCATGGAAATCGATGGAGTGCTCCATCGTTCCGTGGTTGGTCAGTGTTACGGTGACGGTCTGCCCCTGCCGCACATGAATGATCGGACCGGGCACCGTGCCGTTGTAGGTCCACGCCTGATAAGTGACCCCGTTGGCGATCGTGATGTTGTCATTCGTCACCACAAGATGGACGCTGACGTTGTTGCCCGTGCCGAGCAACGGCGGCAGGCGCGCATCGCGCGGTGCGG
>JBOIAR010000005.1:0-206956 GCA_050739095.1 Steroidobacteraceae bacterium
GATAGGGCGCCGCGGCGAAAGTCTCTACCGTCCGGGCATCCCACAGCGCCGCCGCGGCCAGGGCCAGGTCCTCCTTGCTCTTGAAGTGATGAAAGAAGCTTCCCTTGGTCAGCCCCGCCTCGGCGCACACGTCCTCGATCCGGGTAGCGCTGTACCCCTTGGTGCGCACCACCTTCAGGGTCGCGTCGAGAAGCTTCAACTTGGATTCGTGCGGTGCGTGTGCCATGTACCTGTACCAAATCGCAAGGTATATACCGACTAAATGGGTATGAGCAAGAGCCAAAAAATCAACGAATTGTGCCAGTCCGACCCGCTGTTCGGCAGGCCTTGCTGCCATACCGACGATTTGGTACCCTGAAACCCGCCGAAGCTCCTGTAAAGGTGGGCTAAGCCATGAGAGAAAGACAAATGTCGCGGCGCAATCTGTTGGGGACAGGTGCCTGTGCACTGGCTGCGGCGGCCGTCATGCCGGAGATTGCAAGTGCGCGCGCACGAACAGGGTTGAGCCCGCAAACTAAGCAGATCGTCCGGAGATACTACGGCGCGTGGGAGAAAAGGGACTGGCAAGCGCTCGACAGTCTGCTGACAGATGATTTCACCTTCACGAGCCCACTTGATGACCACGACAGTAAGAGTGTCTACAAGACACGCTGCTGGACGCCAAACGTCAATCTCATCGAGCGCTTCGATCTGCAGCAGATCGCGGGGAACGGCAACGATGCATTTGTGATGTATGTCGCGTACATCAAGCATGGCAAAAAGATCGAGAATGTCGAATATCTCCGCATCAGAGACGGCGAGGTGGAGTCCGTCCGGTGCTACTTCGGCGCGCAGAACAGCTACCCAGCCGCGCAGAGCTGACCCACATCGACATCACTCGGGTTCGTTATCCCGAATCGATCGCATCACCCCGGATGATGCCTCAGCTACGCAACCTGGGGCTCTTTTATTCTCCAACCCCACGCCTGCTGCGCGCCGTGATCAGAAATTCTATGCTGAGCGTCCGCTTTCCAGAACATCTGAGGGGGCCGCCGAAGGACCGGTTATGGCCCGACTGTGTGAATTGCCGACATCGAACCCACCGACCGCTATAGTCGCGCACGCGGGCGCTACGGGCACCTGCTGACCCGGCTGCGCGGCCCAGTGGGAAGGTATCGGCGCTCAGCGCAGCTTCCAGTACGCAGGTTTACGGCGGTGATGCGCGACAGCGACTACTTCGATGGATGTCGGTGTGAAGCGGTAGACGAGGCTGAACGGGAATTTCGGAAAGATATAGCGTCGGAACCGCCCCCGCAGTTGTGGCCAGCGCTGGGGATTCTCCGCCACCCTGGCGATGGCGAAGTCCAGCTCGTCAAGGAACATCTCTGCGGCGCGCGGGTTGCGCTCGGCGTACCAGACACGCGCCGCTTCCGCCTCATCAGCGGCCAGGGGATGGAGGTGGATGTGCCGCTCAGCCACCCCGGAGGCGCGCTCGGACGCTATCCCAGGGAATGGTTTGGACGGCGCCGGAGTCTAACTCTGCAGCACGCCGTGCCACTTCCTCCATCCACGCCTCTTCTACGCCCTCCTCGACCGAGGGATCGAGACTCTCGACGAGAAGCTTGGCGAGCTCTGCGCGATCGCTCTGCTCGAGTTCGAGAGCTTCCCGGAACACTTGGTCACGCGATGCAGCCACGTAGTTCTCCTTAGGCGAGCTTACAAACATTATTTCGCTCGAACCCGAACGAAGGTAGCTTCTTTTTGACGACTTTCGCCACGGTCCTGTTCAGCAGGTGCGCGTAGGCGCGGACGGTCATGCGCAGATCAGCATGACCGAGCAGCTCTCGGATCACCTCCGCATCGGTGCCGCGATTGATGAGCAGGCTTGCGTAGCTCCGGCGCAGATCATGGAAGGTGGCAGCCGGGGGGATCTTTGCGGTGACGGATGCGCGAGCCATGTACCGGGAGGCGTCCATGCGCTTCCAGGGCTGCCCATCGTGCCGCGGGAAGACCAATTCGTCGCCCGCACGACCGGCTGTGGTTTCGTCGAAGAACTCAGAGCCCTCACGGCTCAACGGAATACGGGCGGCGCGCGATTTAAACATCGGTCAAATGTGGCCGTCTTTGATGACACATCCCGCAGCCACGAGGCCCAGCACGAAGACGGGTACGTGTCTCAATATCATCGATGAGCATGGCCGATCCGACATCGGGATTGATAATTGTTAGCGGCGAACATTATGCGGACCGAGCATACGTTCGGCGAGCATAGTCCGCGCGGCAGTTCGGCCGTGAAAGTTCCCGTCGGAGAAGACTAAGGCCGAGGCCCGGAGGAGCTGGAGGAGCGCTCTTGGGCCGACAGGGTGAGTAGCGGAATCCAGGAAATGTATCCCGGGAGAAGCGCAATCCACCCCTCGATGGTGTATCCAAAATTGTATCCAGCGGCGGATATCTATTTGAATTTATTGGATAAACCTAGTATTGCCGAGACAGACGAAGAGAATCCTCACGAGGCTATTTTACGCTGTAGCCCCGCGCATCGAGACAGGCGGCGACGGCCCGGCGGTAATCCGCGGCCCTCTGCGCCATCGCGGCCATCTGCTGCTGCTGCTGCGCAGTCATCTCTTCCTGAGCGGCCTCGTTCTGCTGCGCGCGGGAGGCATCGCTGGCGCTGCCGATCATGGCACCCGTGACGCCTCCAAACACTGCGCCTGCGCCTCTATCCCAGCGGGGTGAGATGGCGGCTCCGATCACGGCGCCCGCTATGGCCCCGATGGCGGTCCCGGTGCCCGGCGGCGGCCCGCTTGCGACCCGCACCCGGTAGGAGGGGGGGACATTGGGCGCGCTGGGATCGAAGCCCGTCTGATGCACGGCCCAGAGACCGCACTCGTACCGGTCCTTGCTCTGCTGCTCGGGGGTCTGGCCCTGCTCCGGATAGGCGTAAACGGTCGTATTCACCGGCGGCCCGGCATAGGCCGGCGGCGGCGGGGGTGCCGGCGGCGGGGCCGTTTCACAGCCTGCGAGGCCCAGACCGAGGGCCGCCAGGGCCGCAATTCCGGCAGTGCCCCGGAGGGCGGACGCTTGCAACAATTTGATACGCATGTTTTTTCCGTTACACGAACCGGCTGTTATCGCTCAACGTGGGGGCGAATATCGGGTTGACAACCTCATCTCGGCAGTAGTTCACCGAATCCGCAAAGTATACCCGTCCGACGCCTGCCCCGAGCTGTAGCGGGTCACTTGCGGCCGCAGTGCTTGCGGCTACTTCATCAACTCTGAAGCGCGCTCCAGGTCTTCCGCCGTATTCACATCCGGTCCCGGTTTCTCCGCGGCGTCGGCCACCATGATCACGAGATCGTTCTCCAGCGCACGCAGTTGTTCCAGCTTCTCGGACTTCTCCAGCGCCGTCGGCGCCATGGAAGCCAGGCGCCGTAATGCCCCGACGCGGTACGCGTACATGCCAACATGTCGTCGCGCGCCGGCAAATATCCGCTGGCTCGGCAGCCCTGCCGGCGCACCGTCTCGATTCCACGGAATCGGCGCACGGCTGAAATAGAGCGCCCTGCCCTTCGCGTCGGCGACGACCTTCACCGCGTGGGGGTCGAGGAACTCGGCCAGCGACTCCACGGGCGTCGCAAGGGTTGCAATCGAGGCCTGAGGATCCGACTCCAACAAAGCCGCAACCTGACGGATGAGCGCCGGAGGGATGAGCGGCTCGTCTCCCTGTACGTTGACCACGATGTCGGTTTCGGGCCAGCGCTCGATCGCGGCGAGCTCCGCCAGGCGGTCGGTTCCAGATGCATGGGCGGCGGAAGTCATGCGCGCTGTTGCTCCGAAAGCACTCGCGGCGGCCGCAATCGCCGGGTCGTCGGTCGCGATCAACACGTCGCGGGCACCCGAGGCACGGGCGCGCTCGTACACCCACTGCAACATCGGCTTGCCCTGAATCGGCGCCAGTACTTTGCCCGGCAGCCGTGTCGAGCCGTGGCGCGCGGGAATGGCGACGTGGAAGAAGCTGGACACGGGAGAACGGCCGATACTGCGCCAGGCGTGCTCAGCGGTCGAGGAGCGGATCGTCGGCCGCGAGCTGTCGCGCCTCCTCCTCGAGCATGATGGGCACATCGTCGCGGATCGGATAGGCGAGCCGGTCGAGCCGACAGACGAGCACCTGCGAGTCGCGGCGGTAGACCAGCGTTCCCTTGCAGACCGGGCACGCCAGGATTTCGAGCAAGCGGGCGTCCATCTGGAATCTAACCTCCGGCAGGGACAAAGGATTCGATCTTACGGGTCACGAGCTCGAGAAGCCGGCGCGAGTCGGCCTCACTGAAGGTCGCCGCGACCGGCACATACCAGAGCCGGGCGCCGGCGATCTGCCTGCATTTTACGGCATCCTTCTCCGTCATGAGCACCGCCAGGCCGTCGCCGAAGTCGAGGTCGGCCGCCGCGATCGCGTGATGGTCGGGGAAGGCATGCTCGACGATCTCGAGTCCGCGGGCACGCAGATCGCGGAAGAAGCGCTGGGGATTGCCGATGCCGGCGACGGCGTGGACGGGGCGACCGCGAAACGCCTCGAGCGGCTCCCGCTCCCCCGGCGCGGCCACTCGCCGTGCCTCGGTCGCCGCCAGTCTCATCCGCAGCGCCAGGGCGAGCAGCTCCGGCGAAACGCCTCGCGGCGCCTCGCCTTCCGCCCCGCCATTCACCACCACGACATCGGCCCCGCGGGCGCGCCCAGCGCCCTCGCGCAACGGGCCCGCGGGCAGCACCCGGCCATTGCCGAAGCCGCGCGCGCCGTCGATCACGACAATCTCACAATTGCGCGCCATGCGCAGATGTTGCAGGCCATCGTCCGCGAGGACGACCTCGACACCTCGTCTGACCAACGCTTCCGCCGCGGCAACACGATCGCTCGCGACGATCGTTGCACACCCGGTACGCCGATGAAGGATAAGCGGCTCATCGCCTACTTCCTGCCAGCGAGAATCCGCCGCGACGAGGCGCAGGCCGGCGTCCCGGCGGCCGTATCCTCGTGATACGAGACCGACTTCGATGCCGAGTTGCCGCAGCGAGTTGGCGAGCCAGATGGTCAGCGGAGTCTTGCCCGTGCCGCCCACGGTGAGATTTCCGATGACGATCACGGGTCTGCCCACCGCATGCGATGGCGCCCAGCCACGCCTGTAAGCCCAGCGGCGTGCCGATACGGCGGCGCTATACAGCCAGGAAAGCGGCAGCAGCGTCGAGAACCCCCGCGGCTGCTCGTACCAGAGCCTTAAGAGCCGCTGCATCTTCGATTCAGTCGGCGAACTGCAGCCTGTAGAGCTGCGCGTAGCGTCCGTCGCGGGCCAGCAGCTCCGCGTGAGTGCCGCTCTCGACCAGCTCGCCGGCATCGAGCACGACGATGCGGTCCGCCTGCTCCACGGTCGAGAGCCGGTGCGCAATGACGAAGGTCGTGCGGTCGCGCACCAGATGCGCGAGCGCCGCCTGGATGTGACGCTCCGCTTCGGTGTCGAGCGCCGAGGTCGCCTCGTCGAGAATCAGAATGGGTGCATTCTTGAGCAACGCGCGCGCGATGGAAACCCGCTGCCGCTGGCCGCCGGAGAGCAGCACGCCACGGTCGCCGACGATGGTGTCGAGCCCGGCCGGAAGATCGGAGAGGAACTCGAGCACGTGAGCCGCGTCCGCGGCCCGCATCAGATCGCCTGCCGACACCTTGCGGCCGAAGGCGATGTTGTTGCGGATGGTGTCGTCGAAGAGCGTGACATCCTGACTGACGACCGCGATCTGCTCGCGCAGGCTTCGCAGCTCATATTCGCGGATATCCCGGCCGTCGATGAGGATCGAGCCTGCACCGACGTCATAGAATCTCGGCAGGAGACTCACCAGCGTCGACTTGCCGCTGCCCGAGCGTCCCACGATGGCCAGGCTCGAGCCTGCCGGGACGTGAAGCGAGACCTCCCGCAGCGCCGGCCGCTGGCCCTGCGGGTAGGAAAAGGTGACGCCGTGAAACTCGACGTCGCCGCTTGCGCGGCCGGCGGCGTAACCGCCGCCCTGCGGCTCCGGCGGCTCGTCGATGAGCTCGAACAGACTCTCTGCGGCGGTAACGCCCTGCTGCAGCGGGTCCGCGACGTTCACGAGCTCGCGCAGCGGTTGCGCGATGCTGACCAGTCCGGTGAAAAAGCCGAACAGGTCTCCCGCGGTCATCTGCTTATCGACGGTGTCGCGAATGGCCAGCCCGAGAACCAGAGCGCCGCCCAAAGCGGTGACGAGCTGCACGGTGGGATTCGCCAGCCCACGGGTGAGGATGAGGCGCATATACGAGTGGCGGTTGTGCTCGTTGACCCGCTCGAACTGCGCGAGCAGGTGCGGCTGCGCCTCGTAGACCTTCACCAGGCGCGGCGCCTCGAAGCCCTCTTTGGCGATGCGCGTGACATCGCCCATCGAGTCCTGGATCCGCCGCCCATAGCGGCGGAAGCGCTGGTTGACCACCGTGATCAGCCAGACCGCGAGTGGCCCGATGGCGAGGGAGATCAGCGCGAGCTGCCAATTGAACCAGAAAAGAGCGGCGACCATCCATATGACGGTGAGCGCCGCGCGCACCGTGATGACGACCGAGGTGGTGCACGCCTGCCCGACCTGCTCGCTGTTGTAGGTGAGCTTCGAGAGGAGCGAGCCCGAGGAGGTGCGGTCGAAAAAGGCGGCCGGCAGGTCGAGCACGCTGCGAAAGACTTCGGCGCGCAGCCGCTTGACGATGCTGCGCCCCACGTAGCCCATGCAATAAGTCTGCGTGAAGGAGCCGAGGCCGCGGCCGATGAAGATGACCATGAGCGCAATCGGGATCAGGAAGATCATCCGCGGATCGGGATGAGCGACCCAGTCGCCGAAGCGCTTGGCGACCCAGAGGAGGCTCGCCGAGGAAGCGGCATAGACCGTGCCCCCCAGGATGCCGAGCGCGAACATCCCCTTGTGCGGCTTCAGATACCCCAGCAGCCGCCGATAGACGGCGGCAACGCTCACCGGCTCCTTTGGCCGGCGGCTCGCCACGTCGTTCAAGGCGCGCCCGCCCGCTCGTCCCTGATGGTCGCGATGTTGAGCCGCACGAAGCCGAGTTGTCCCAGCACATCCATCGCCGTGACCACCGACTGTTGGGTGGCGCGGCCGTCGGCGCGGATCGTCACCGTCATGTCGCGGTCGCTGCCGGCTTGCTTCAGGAGCGCCGCGCGCAGCGTGTCGGGGCTGGAGTTGATGAGCTCGCGCCCGTTGACGAGATAGCTTCCCGCCTCCGTCACCGACACCACGAGCGGCTCGCTCTGCTGGGCAGCAGGGGGTACCGCGCTTGCCTGCGGCAGCTGCACGTGCAGCCGCCCCTCATCGGTGAACTTGCTCGACAACATGAAGAACACGACGAGGAGCAGCACGACGTCGATGAGGGAGACGACATTGATCTCCGGCTCCTCGTGGCGGCGCGGCTTGAGATTCATGAGAGGCGTCGGTCAGGCGGCGACTGAGCGTCCGCCCCGAACGCCGGCAGCCTCGACCACATCGGCCATGCGCATCGCCTGCTTCTCCATCTCCACCACGATGCGCTCGACCTTGCCGCGAAGATACCGGTAGGCGAAGAGCGAGGGGATGGCGACACACAGGCCGGCCGCGGTGGCGATCAGCGCCTCGGCGATGCCGCCGGAGAGCACACGCGGATCACCCATGCCGCCGGCCTGGATGGCGTTGAATGCGCGGATGATACCGGTCACCGTGCCGAGCAGACCCAAGAGGGGGGAGATGCCGGCGATGGTGCCGAGCGTGTTCAGGAAGCGCTCGAGCTCGTAGACCACGTGCCGCCCCGTATCCTCCAGCCGCTCCATGAGGATCTCTCGCGGCCGATGGCGGTTCGCGAGACCCGCGGCCAGGAGCCTGCCCAGGGGCGAGTTCTGCTCCAGCGCGGCAATGACTTTATCGTTGATCTGATTGGCCTCGATCAGCTGCCAGACCTTCTGCGGCAGCTCCCGCGGCATCACCCGCCGGTCCTGCAAGGTCCACAACCGCTCGAGCACGATCGCCGCCGCGGTGATCGAGCAGAGAATGATCGGCCACATGAGCGGGCCGCCTGCCCGCACGATTTCCCACATCCAGCGACCCCGGGGGACGGAACCCAAGAAAACTGCGACGGCGCATAATACCCGAGAGAGTTTCCTGGGGCACTGAACACTCCGGCGGCGGATCTCAGAGGGCTCCGTCCTCAAGGTGACTTAATCACACCCTCCGCGCGCAAGCCGCCGCGCCGATAAAGAGGGCTATGAACCGTCAGGCGCCACGCCGTCGCCAATCTGGTACAGTCCGCACTCCGATGCCCCGTCGCCTGCTGAAGAAGCTTCTGCCTTCCCCCCACAAGCTGCAGGGCCACTGGCTCCTGCGGCACTTCGGGGAGCGGCTACTCGACCCCCGGCTGTGGGCGCTGCACCGCCGCGGCGTCACCGCAGCCTTTGGCGTGGGTATTGCGATCTGCTTCATTCCCCTGCCGGTACACCTGCTCGTAGCGGTCCTGATCGCGCTCGTCTGGCGGCTCAACATGCCGGCGATCTACGGCACCACCCTCCTCGTCAACCCGCTCACCGTGGTGCCGATCTATTACCTGGCCTACCGGGTGGGGGCCGTGTTGCTGCGGGTTGCGCCGGAGAGATTCGCGTTTCACCTGAGCTGGGACTGGCTCGAGAGCGGCCTCGGACCCATGTGGCAGCCGTTCCTTCTGGGCTGTATGGCTTGCGCCCTGGTGCTCGGACTCCTCGGCTGGGGCTGCCTGGAGCTGATCTGGCGCTGGCGGGTCACGTCCCGGTATAAGGCTCGCCGCGTCGCAGCGACGGCGTGAGCCGCTCCGTCAGCCTGCCCTTCTGGATCTCGTAGACCCGCTCCATCCGGTTGGCCAGCCGGACATCGTGGGTCACCACGACGAGGCTGGTACCCCGCTCGCGGTTGAGCTCGAGCATCAGAGCGAACACCGACTCCGCATTCGCGCCGTCCAGGTTGCCGGTAGGCTCATCGGCAAGAATGATTTTCGGCTCTGTCACGAGTGCCCGGGCGACGGCGGCGCGCTGGCGCTCACCCCCTGAAAGCTGGTGCGGCCGATGCTCGAGGCGCTCGCCGAGGCCGACGCGCTCGAGGAGCTCACGCGCGCTCCTGCGCGCCTCGACCACGTTGGCGCGGCGCACGAGCAGCGGCATGGCAACATTCTCGAGGGCGGAGAACTCGGGGAGGAGATGATGGAACTGGTAGACGAAGCCGAGCGCACGGTTGCGCAGCTCGCCGCGCTCCTTTTCCGTCAGGCCGTGGATATCGCGTCCATCGACCAGCACCGTGCCGCTCGTCGGCCGGTCGAGCCCGCCCAGGATCTGCAGCAGCGTCGTCTTGCCGGAACCGGAAGCGCCGACGATCGCCACGCGCTCCCCGGCCCCCACTGACAGCTCCGCTCCCCGAAGCACCTCGAGGGTCACCGGCCCCTGGCGGAAGCTCTTCGAGACCGCGCGCGCCTGGAGGACCGGGTCCTCGCTCTTACTCATGGCGCAGCGCCTGCGCCGGGGCCGTGCGGCCCGCGCGCCAGGCCGGATAGACGGTCGCCAGCGCGCAAAGGAGGAATGCCACGCCGCAGACGCGCAGCACGTCGAGCCCCTCCACGTAGGCCGGAAGATCGCTCATGTAGTACACCCGCGGATCGAGGAACTGAGTATGCAACAGCCGCTCGAGTCCGCCGACGAGCGCCTGCAGGTTGTGGGCGACCACGATGCCGAGACCCGCCCCGAGCAGCGTCCCGGCGAGGCCGATGATGATCCCCTGGATCGCGAAGATGGCGAGCACGTTGCGCGGTCCTGCCCCGAAGGTGCGCAGGATCGCGATGTCAGTCTGCTTCTCCTTGACGATCATGACGAGCGTCGCCACGATGTTGAATGCGGCGACGGCGACGATCATCGAGAGCATGACGAACATCAGCGACTTGGTGCTCTCGATGGAGCGGAAGAAGTTGGCGTGTTTGTCCGTCCAGTCGCTGACATAGTAGCCCGGTCCGCCGAGATCGTAGGCGACCCGCCGCACCACCTTGGGCGCCTGCCAGGGATCATCCAGCGACAGCCGCAGGCCCGTGACCTCACCGGGCGCAAGATCGAAGAGCCGGGCCGCATCCGTGAGGCTCACGAGCGCGAGCCCGCGATCGTATTCATACATGCCGGAGTGGAACAGGCCCGCCACCTGAAAGCGGCGCATGCGCGGCATGACGCCGGTCGGAGTCGCCACGCCCTCGGGCGCAATCAGAACGACGGAGTCGCCAACCCGCACATGCAGCGCCTCAGCCAATGCACTGCCGAGGATCACCCGGTACCGGCCCGGCTGCAGGTCTGCGAGACTTCCGGCCGTCAGTCGCTGCGCGAGTCCGGTCGCCCGGCGCTCCTCCTGCGGCAGAACCCCGCGCACCGAAGCGCCGGTGATGTCCTGGCCGTGCGTGAGCATCGCCTGCTCTTCCACGTAGGGCGCGGCGAGCCGCACACCGGGCTCGCGCTCGACGCGCTGCTGCACCGCCTGCCAGCCGGCGATCGTGCCGTGCAGGCCCATGATCGTCGCATCGGAAGTGACACTCAGGATGCGTGTGCGCAGCACGCGGCCGAAGCCGTTCATCACCGAGAGTACGACGATCAGAGTGGCCACCCCGAGCGCGAGGCCGCAGACGGACATGAGCGCCACGAACGACACGAAGCCGCGTCGATGGGTGGAGCGCAGATAGCGCGTGCCGACCAGCCACTCGTAGACCTGGCTCATCGCGGGCTACTCGTAACGAAGCGCCTCGGCGGGCGCCGTGCGCGCGGCGCGGACCGCCGGGTAAACGGTCGCCGCGGCGGTGAGGATCAGGGCCGCGACGCCGATGACCACGACATTGCTCCACCTGACGATGGAGGGAACGGAGGTGTTGTAGTAGATGCTGGAGCTGAAGATCTGGAAGCCGAAGGTGTTCTGCAGGAAGGGCACGATCGTATCGACGTTGAAGGCGAGCGCAAGGCCGAGGACCACCCCGAGGGCCACGCCGAGCCAGCCGATGACCAGCCCCTGCGTGAGGAAGACGCCCATCACGCGGCGCGGCGAGGTGCCGAAGGTGCGCAGGATCGCGATATCGGTCCGCTTGTCGGTGACGACCATGACGAGCATCGCCACGATGTTGAAGGCCGCCACCGCCACGATCAGCAGCAGGATGAGCGACATCATGGTCTTCTCGATGCGGATGGCGCGGAAGTAGTCGGCGTTGTCCTGAGTCCAGTCGATTACCTCGAAGCCCTGCGGCAGCCTCGCTCTCAGAGCGGCCGAGAACGCGGGCGCGGCCAGGACGTCCCGATAGCGTACCCTGAGGCCCTGATCGCCCTGGGCCGACGGGGCGAGCGCGCGCACGTCGTCGATGTTGGCGAACACCAGCGAGGCGTCATGATCGGGGCCCGCCTGGAAGACGCCCGCCACGCTGAACTGCCGCAGCCGGGGCTCGGGCACGCCGCCGGCCGAGACCGTCGGAATGAGCAGCGTCAACGAATCACCCGGCGCCAGGCCGAGCTCCTCGGCGATGGTTTCTCCGACGATGACGCGATCGGAGCCCGGCTCGAGGTCGGCAAGCTTCCCCTCGGTGATCGCGCCTGCGAGGTGGGTGACGGAGGTCTCCGCTTTGGGATCGATACCGCGTAATTCGACCGGCAACATCACCGGGGTGCGCACGGCGAGCGCCTGGAGCTGCGCGTAGGGGGCGACGCCGGTCACGCCGGGGGAGCGCCGGACGGCGGCGGCAGCGGCCTGCCACTGTGCCGGCGTTGCCGTCGTCGAGCCCGCGGCGCCTGTCAGCACCACCCGCGCATCCGCGTCCAGCGACAGGAGCTCTCCCCTGAGCTCGCCCTCGAAGCCATTCATCACCGAGAGCACGACGATGAGCGCGGCGACGCCCACGCAAACGCCGACCAGCGAGGTCCAGGTGATGAAGGAGACGAAGAATGTATGGGAGCGGGCGCGCACGTAGCGCAGGCCCACGAAGAGCGACAGCGGATGAAACATCCTGGTCATTTAACCATATCGGGACCACGGGCGGCCGGACCTTGATGGGGTTCACAGAACCGCGGGGGACCTGGGGCTTCCGGCTTTGACAGATTGCGGCTGGGTGTATAGTCGCGTGGGATCCGTGGAGGTTCCGTATGCGCTCGGTAAAACTACTTGCACTGCTGCTCGGCTGCGCAATCGCGGGGAGCGCGGCCGCGACCACCGTCATCGTCGATGGGCACGTGCAGGTCGAGCAGACCTCGGTCCCGCACCCCACGCGCGGCACCACGATGAATCAGGTGGAAGCGAAGTTCGGGGCGCCGCAGAAGCGCTATCCGACGGTGGGCAAGCCGCCCATCACCCGCTGGGACTATCCTTCATTCTCCGTCTATTTCGAGTTCAACCGCGTCGTGCATTCGGTCGTGCACGGCTGACTGCGGGCGGCCATCCCACATAATTGACCTCGCCGGTGTTGGTGAGGTGTCCCCGGATATGTCGTATCCCTGGGCGGGGCTTTGCGTGCGCTCGGGCTCGTAGAGCCCGATTTCGGGGGCTCCTGCGCAGCCGGCGAGCTATGGTACCCTTGCATTTTTGCACAAGAAGTATCTGGGGATGAGATCTTGGCTGCCGATGAGCCTCTGAAGACCCGCATCGAGGAGCTGGTGCGTGCGGGGGCGGTGCGCCGCAAGCTCGCGGCCGCGCAACTCGAGGCGGAGATACGACGGCGCGAGGAGGTGTTGCGCCGCACTTTCCGCCGTTATCTCTCGCCGCGACTCGCCGACAAGATCCTCGAGGACGCGCAATTGCGCGACACGCTGCTCTCCACGCAGGATCTGCGCGCGCATGCCGTCGTGCTGTTCGCGGACCTGCGCGGCTTCACTACCATCTCGGAGCGGCTCGAGCCGAGCCAGGTGGTGCCGCTGCTCAACGAGTACTTCTCGCTCCTCACGGAGATCACCTTCCGCCACGACGGCACGGTCTTTCACATGGCCGGGGACTGTCTGATGCTCGGCTTCGGCGTGCCGCTCGAGCAGTCGGACAGCCCGGGCCGCGCGGTGCGCGCCGCACAGGAGATGCTCGAGAGCTTCAGAGCGCTGGCGCACTCGTGGAAGGACCGATACGGGGTCGATGCCGGGCTTGGCATCGGCATCAATGAAGGCGTCGTGGTCGCCGGCAACATCGGATCGAGCTCGTACATGAGCTACACGCTGGTCGGCGACACGGTGAACGTCGCCGCG
Organism: Steroidobacteraceae bacterium; assembly: GCA_050739095.1. Taxonomy (GTDB): domain Bacteria; phylum Pseudomonadota; class Gammaproteobacteria; order Steroidobacterales; family Steroidobacteraceae; genus 13-2-20CM-66-19. The sequence goes on from JBOIAR010000005.1 coordinate 13,257, forward strand.
CGGCTCTGCCAGCGCGCGCGCGCCGGCGAGATGCTCTTCTCGCGCACACTCAAGCAGTCCCTGGATGCGCTCGGGCTCGACGTGGGCGCGACACCGCTGCCGCCGATGCAGGTGCGCGGCCGCTCCGGGTCCATCGACATCTTCTGCGTCCCGGTTGCGGAGCGCCTGCACGTCACGGAAGTGCCCGTCGCGATTTGAGAATCCTGAATCCGCCCGTTCCGAGCGCCGCGCGGCGGCATCTGCGCTGGCACCAGCTGCATGGCAGCGCCCCGGCTCTCGCGCTGGCCGAAGCCACGCACTCGGACCAGCGGTTGTATGTTGTCGTGGCCGACGCGGCCCGCGAGCTCGACCGCCTGGCGGCGGAGTTGCGCTTCTTCGCCGGCGAGCACCTGACGCTGCTCGCGCTTCCCGACTGGGAGGTGCTGCCGTACGACCTTTTCTCGCCCCATCCGGACATCATCTCCGAGCGTCTGCGGACGCTCTTCGAATTACCGCAGACCCGGCAGGGGTGCCTGATCGTCGCGGCGGACGCGCTCATGCAACGCCTGCCGCCCAGGCAGTACGTGCAGAGCCGCGCTTTCGAGCTCACGCGCGGTCAGGCGCTTGCGCTCGAGCCCTTTCGGCAGAGACTGGCGGACGCGGGCTACGCGAGTGTCAGCCAGGTCGCGAGTCCCGGGGAATTCGCGGTGCGCGGCTCGCTCTTCGACGTCTTCCCGATGGGCGCGGCGGCGCCACTGCGCATCGATCTGTTCGACGAGGAAATCGAGGCGATCCGCCGCTTCGATCCGGAGACACAGCGCTCGCTCGATGCGCTCGACGGCGTGCGCCTTCTGCCTGCGCGCGAGATGCCGCTCGATGCGGAGGCGGTCAGGGAATTCAGGCGCCGCTTCCGTACGCGCTTCGAGGGTGATCCCAATCGAACCACCATTTACCGCGGCGTCAGCGAGGGCCTCGCTCCGGCGGGCATCGAGTTCTATCTGCCGCTTTTCTTCGAGCAAACGGCGACGCTGCTCGATTATCTGCCGGCCAACGCGGTCATGGTGCGCGATGCCGCCCTGCCCGCCGCGCTGGAGAAAGCCTGGAACGGTATCGCGACACGCTACGAAGACCGCCGCCACGACATCGAGCGGCCGGTGCTCGCTCCCGCGGAGCTTTTCCTCGAGCCGCGGGAGCTCGGGGCTAAGCTCGATGGCTTCTCCTCCATCACGCTCGAGGCGTTCAAGGCGGACACCACGCTCGGCGCGGCCGCCGACGACGTGCGCAATTTCCCGACCACCGTGCCGCAGGAGCTGCGGGTCGATGCGCGGGCGGAGCGGCCGCTCGCCGCCCTGGACGGATTTCTCGAGGGGTTCGCGGGCCGCGTGCTGATTGCCGCCGACTCGCCGGGACGGCGGGAGGTGCTGCACGATTTGCTGCGGGGACACGGCCACACGGTCGATACCGTGCCAGGGTGGGATGCGTTCTCCGACGGCTCTGCGGCACTCGCGCTGACCGTCGCAGCGGATCTCGAAGGCCTCACTCTGACGCAGCCGCGCATCGCGGTCGTCTCCGAAGCCCAGCTTTTCGGCGCCCGCGCGCGCCAGGAGCGCCGGCGCAAGCGCGCGGCGGTCGATCCGGAAGCCATCCTTCGCGACCTCCAGGATCTCAATCCCGGAGCTCCCGTGGTGCACGAGGAGTATGGCGTCGGCCGCTATGTCGGCCTCCAGTCGATGGAGGTCGCGGGACAACCCGGGGAGTTCCTGGTTCTCGAATACCAGGACGGCGACCGCGTGTATGTGCCCGTGCATGCGCTGCATCTGGTCACCCGCTACACCGGCGCGGCGCCCGAGAGCGCCCCGCTGCACAAGCTGGGGACGGATCAATGGGCGAAGGCGCGCAAGCGCGCCGCCGACCAGATCCGCGACGTCGCGGCGGAGCTGCTCGACCTCTACGCGCGCCGCAAGGCGCACCAGGGTCTGAAGCTCGCGCTCAACGAGGGCGAGTACCAGACCTTCGCCGACGCCTTCCCGTTCGAGGAGACCGAGGATCAGGCCGAGGCCATCCGCAAGGTGCTCGCCGACCTCGAGAGCGACCGTCCCATGGACCGGATCGTCTGCGGCGATGTCGGCTTTGGCAAGACGGAAGTCGCCATGCGCGCGGCCTTCGTCGCGAGCCAGGCGGGCAAACAGGTCGCGGTGCTCGCGCCCACCACGCTGTTGGTTCAGCAGCACCTCGCCAACTTCCGCGACCGCTTCGCCGATTGGCCGGTGCGCATCGAGAGCCTGTCGCGCTTCGGCAATGCCAAGGAGACCCAGGCGACCATCGAGGGGATCGAGCGCGGCGCCGTCGACATCGTGATCGCCACCCACCGTCTGTTGCACACGCACGCGCGGTTCAAGGATCTGGGCCTCCTCATCGTCGACGAGGAGCACCGCTTCGGTGTGCGCGACAAGGAGAGGCTGCAGGCGCTGCGGGCGAACGTGCACGTGCTGACGCTGACCGCCACTCCGATCCCGCGCACTCTCAACATGGCGCTCGGCGGTCTGCGCGATCTGTCGCTCATTACGACACCTCCGGCGGAGCGGCTCGCCATCAAAACCTTCGTCATCGAGTGGCACGGCCCCACGCTGCGCGAGGCGGTGCTGCGCGAGCTGCGCCGCGGCGGCCAGATCTACTTCGTGCACAACGAGATCCGCACCATCGACAGGATTGCCGCCGAGGTGCAGGGCCTCGTGCCGGAGGCGAGTGTGCGCATCGGCCATGGGCAGATGCGCGAGCGCGATCTCGAGCAGCTCATGGTGGACTTCTATCACCGGCGGTTCGACCTGCTGCTCTGCACGACCATTATCGAAAGCGGCATCGACGTGCCCACCGCCAACACCATCGTCATCAACCGCGCCGATCACATGGGGCTCGCGCAGCTCCACCAGCTCCGCGGCCGGGTCGGCCGCTCCCACCACCGGGCCTACGCCTACCTCCTTGCGCCGCCGCGCAAGGCGCTCGCGGGCGATGCGTCCAAGCGGCTCGAGGCCATCGAGTCGATGGAGGAGTTGGGCGCCGGCTTCGTGCTCGCCACCCACGACCTCGAGATCCGCGGCGCCGGCGAGCTCCTGGGCGAGCAACAGAGCGGCCAGATGACCGAGATCGGGCTCGCCATGTATCTCGATCTGCTCGAGCAGGCGGTCAAGGCGCTCAAGGAAGGGCGCGAGCCCGCGCTCGACAAGCCGCTCGCCGCGGCGACGGAAGTCGAGCTGCGCCTGCCCGCCTTCCTGCCGGAGGCTTTCGTCGGCGACGTGCACGTCCGCCTCGGTCTCTACAAGCGCATCGCGGCCGCCGAGAGCAACGAGGCGCTCGATGATCTCACCGCCGAGATCCACGACCGGTTCGGCGCCCTGCCCCTGCCCGCGCAGAGCCTCATCCGCATCGCCAAACTCAAGCTCACCGCGCGCGCGATCGGCATCCGGCGACTCGATCTCGGGCCGCAGGGCGGCTCGGTGACTTTCGAGGAGCGCAACTCGATCGATGCCGCCACGGTGGTGCGGCTCATGCAGCAGGCGTCGCGCGAATACCGCCTCGAAGGGCCACTGCGGCTTCGGATCACGCGCGCCATGCCCACTGAGGAGGCGCGCTTCGATTTCGGGGCGAGCCTGATGAGGCGGCTCGCGGGCAAGCCGCGCTGAAGAGCCTTCGGGTAGACTTGACGGCATGACACGCCGAAGCGCCAGGCCCCAGAGGATCGCCGCCGCCCTTCTCATGCTGGCGCTCGTCACGCCGCTGCCGGCGGCCTTGGCTCAAACTATCGGCGCGCAAGCTGCGCCAGCTCAGGCCACCTCTTCCCAGGCCGCGACGCCTCAGCCGAACGCGTCTCAGGCGACCCAACCTTCGACCGGCGGTGCGGCGACTGCCTCGCCGGCAACCGCTGCGGCACCGGGCACTGCGACGACAGTGGCGCCGACCGGGCCGGCCTATGACATCGAGATCGTCATCTTTCGCGCCAAGGTCGCTCTCGGCCAGCCGGAAAACTGGGCCGCCGAGACCACGGCGAGCGCGACGGTCGCCGGCGGGGAAGCCTCGAGTGGCTCCGGGCGGGTCGGCAAGCTCCTCACGGTACTGCCGGCGTCGGATTATCGGCTGACACCGATCGCCTCGAGGCTGCAATCGAGCGGCACCTATGTCCCCGTGGCGCATGCCGCCTGGGTGCAGACCGCAAGCGCCTGGGGGACTCGCGCCGGCTTTTCCCTCCAATCCCTCGGCATCGACGTGCCCGGGCTCACCGGTGTCATATTCTTCGAGCGCGGCGAGTTCCTGCATCTCGGCATGAACCTCGATTACACCATGCAGGATCCGCCGCCCGCCCTGAACGCCCCTCCCGGGACGACGTTCGTGATGAATGAGACGCGGCGCGTGCGTTTCTATCAACGCAACTACTACGACCACCCGGCCTTCGGCGTGATCGCCCTCGTCACGCCGGCGCGCGGTCCCCGACCGCCGGGCCGGTGATCGCGGGAGACCGCCGCCCCGCTCGCGCACGGCGCTGATACACTCTCGCTCTGGGTTACGGCTTGTGTACGCGAAAACACCATCGATTGCTGCGCTCGCGCTGGGAGTCATCCCCTTCATAGCGACGTGCTTCTCGGTCCCGCTCTGGGACCGTATCGAGCCCATGATCCTCGGCCTGCCGTTCAACCTCTTCTGGCTGGTTCTGTGGATCGTGTTGACGCCCTGCTGCATGTGGGGCGCTTATCGCATCGAGACCGCGGCGGACCGCAGACGGGAGCAAGGACCGTGACGCCCGCCGCGACCGCTCTCGCGGTCATGTTGGCGATCGTCGCGATCGGCACCGGCGTCGGCTTTCTCGCCGGGTCACGCCAGCGGATGGACCTGGAGCAATGGACGGTCGGCGGTCGCCGCTTCGGGACGGTGCTCGTATTCCTGCTCATGGCAGGCGAGGCCTACACGACCTTCTCGTTCCTCGGCGTGAGCGGCTGGGCGTACAGCCGCGGCGGTCCCGCCCTCTTCGTACTCGCTTATATCACGCTCGCCTACGTCACCTCGTTCTACATCCTGCCGCAGCTCTGGGAGGTCGGCCGTCGCCATCGGCTGCAGACCCAGCCCGACTTCTTCGACACCCGTTATCGCAGCCGATACCTCACGGGGTTCGTCTGCATAGTGGGCATACTGTCGTTCATCCCTTATGTGCAGCTGCAGCTCGTCGGAGTCGGCATCATCGTTTCAGTGGCAAGCTTCGGCCACATTGGGCCCGCGCCGGCGATGACGGTCGCCGCCGTTCTCGTCGTCGCGTTCGTGTTCACGAACGGCGTGCGCGCGGTGGCCTGGGTGAGCGTCGTCAAGGACTCTCTCATGATCATCGCGGCGGTCGCGATCGGCATCGGCATACCGCTTGCGCATTTTGGCGGTGTGGGCGCGATGTTCCATGCGCTGGCGCAGGCGCATCCCCGGCACCTGGTGATGCCGGGAGCGACAGCGAATCTCGGGCATTCCTGGTACATCACCACCGTGCTGCTGTCCGGACTCGGCGGCTACATGTGGCCCCACTTGTTCACCACGGCCTTCACGGCGAAGAGCGCCGACACGTTGCGGCGCAACGCAGTGGTGATGCCCCTCTACACCCTGACGCTCGCTTTGATGTTCTTTGCCGGCTTCGCGGCGCTCCTCATCGTCCCCCACCTCCGGAACGGTGACCTTGCGCTCCTGACCGTCGTCCGACAAACGTTTCCGCCGTGGTTCCTCGGCGTGATCGGCGGCGCGGGCGCACTGACGGCCATGGTACCCGCGGCCATCCTCATACTCACGGCCGCGACGCTCTTCGCCAAGAACCTGTATCGCCCGCTGTTTGCCCCGGCGATGACTGACGACGGGGTCGCCAGGCTCGCGCGGGGCATGGTCGTGCTGCTGGGCGCAATCAGCCTGGGCCTCGCGATTCACGGCTCGAGCACCATCGTCTCCCTGCTCCTGACCGCTTATTCGGTGATGACGCAGTGCTTTCCCGGCGTCGTGCTCGGCCTCTACTGGAGGCGAGCCACGGGACGTGGAATCTTCCTCGGCATGATCGTGGGAGTCCTCAGCGCGGTAGTGCTGATGTCCGCGCATCTGGACCCGCTGTTCGGGCTCAACGCCGGATTCGTGGCCCTCTGTGTCAACTTCGCTGTCGCCGTCATCGGCAGTCTCCTCCTTCCGGCGGCAGAGCTCACCGGCGTTTCCGAGCCGCGCATGGCGGCCACGCCGTCGGCCGAGTGAGCGATCGAGCATCGTCCGGACGTTCGCCGAAGTGTCCGCGGACACTTCGCGATCGCCGAGCATGCCAATAATACTGTTCTAAAACAATACGTTAGGCGCGCAGAGCGGTTGGCATCCGGCTTGCACATCCTCCCGCACGGCGACCCAAGCCGCACACGAAAGAGGAGCAGTCATCATGAATCGCACCCAGAAAGCGGCCACCGCGGTCATCGCCCTGATCATCACTGTTCTTGGTGCAACTGTCGTCAACGCACCGCTGGTGCTGGCCCATTCGCAGCCGGTCGCGGTGCACCATCAGTTGCGGACCTGAAGAGCAGCCGGAGCGCGCTGCTTACCGTCGCCTCGCGTTGCGGGCCTGCCCGAGCCGGCGCAGGTCCTCAGCCGCCGCCAATGTGGTTATCGCAGCGTATACGTGACGGTCGCATAGATGTAGCGATCGTAAGGATCGCCGTAGGAAAGATCGTAGCCACCGACGAAGTTGTTGACGGTGGACCCGTAGTTCGCATACGGCGGAACCTTGTCGAAGAGATCCTTCACGCCGAGCGTGAGGTCGAAGTGGCTCAGTCCCGTATAGGATCCCTGCACGTCGATGGTGTCATACGCCTCGACGTAACGCGGCACTGAAGTGATGGTCGACGGAGTATCCAGGTAGGGTTCCTGGTAGTGCTGCGTCATCGAAAGCTGCCACGACGGCGCCACGTACCCGACCGTGAGACTGTGGCGCCATCGGATGACAACACCACCGCCCTCCGCAACCTGCGAGTCGCCCTGATTGATCTGGCTGATCCAGGTGCCGTTGAACTGCTGCGCGTTGTAGGTGTAGTAATACGAGCCGTTGCCGCTCAGCATGATGTATCCCGGACCCAGCGGGATGTTGTAATCCAGGTTCAGGTCGAGTCCGCTGACATAGACCTTGAAGAGATTGGCGTTGGTCTGGCTGATGAAAACGATGTTACCCGACGAATCGCGGGTGACATAGCTGGCGAACTCCTTGGCATTTGCCGCATTCTCCAGGATGACATTGTAGGGGAGACCGCCCGGCGTGATGGCATTGCGCAGATAGATCCAGTACGAGTCCACATCGAGAGTCAGGTTCCGCACCGGCTTCAGCACCGTGCCCAGCATGTAGTTGACCGACTTCTCGGGCTTCAGGTTGGGGTTGCCGCCCGAGAGGGTCTGGAACTGGAAACTGCACGCGGGATTGTTCGGATTGAAGACCGGGCACTGGATGGGATCGCGCGTGCCGTTCGAGGTGACGCTGGGGACCTGGGGTGCGTACAGATCCGTCAGCGACGGTGCGCGGAAGCCCGTGGCCGCGGCGCCGCGCACCAGGAGCCACCGCAGCGCCTGCCAATGCAGTGTCAGCTGCGGATTGACCGTGTTGCCGACCTGCTGATAGTGGTCCCAACGCACGGCCACATCCGCACCCAATGAGTGGATGATGTTGCCGCTAAACTCCAGGTAGGCGGCCTCCGCGCTCCGCGAGGCCGATTCCGGCAGCTCGTTACCGGCCAGGCCGGCGATATCGCCCGACAGGAGTGCGGGCGAGGGCGCGAATTCGTAAGTCTCCCGGCGCAGCTCGCCGCCGATCGCCATTCACAAGGGTCCCGCCGGCAGATTCGCGATCTTGCGGCTGGCGCTGGAGTCGAGGCTCGTGAGCGACGTTCGGGTCGAGTAGTCTTCGTGGTCGTAGTTGGTCGCCATAGCCTCGGCCCGCGCGCTCGGACTCGTCGTGGGGCCGAAGGGATTGATGGCGCCGGAGTCGAGCAACGGCATGATCTGCGAGTAACTCGCCCAGCCGCTCTGCAGGTTGTCGTATACGGCCACGCCGCTGAAGAGGAGCGAAGTGTCGTAATTCCACCCCGCGGCATCGCCCTTCATGCCGGCCACCACCCGCGTCGTGTCGGCCGTGTCCTCCGTCTGGCGAACACCGGTCGCGAAGCTGCGGTAGATGAGGTTGAGGGGCTGGCCGGCGAGCCCGTGCGCGGCCGCCCAGGATGTCGGATAGTAGGGGCTGGTGGGCGGCAGCAGGAATGCTCCCTCTCCCGCTTTGACGGCCGTGTATCCGGGATACTCGGTGGCCAGCAGGTTGGCCAGGTCCGCAATGTACGGGTCGCCCTTCACCATCGGATTTTGGTACGAGAGGGGCACCGGCTGCTCCCACTGCGTCGTTTCATTCTGCGAGAACAGCGCGTTGCCATAAAGCTGGCTCGAGTCCGTCAACTGGAAGGCGCCGTTGAGGTAACCGCTGAACCTTCGCTGCAAGGGCTCGAGCGCATCGAACCGCGAGTTGTCGAAGCGGCACTGAGCAGGGTAGTTCACGTCATTGAGGGAGTCCGGGCCGCAGTCGCCCGCCATCGGACTGCGCGTGCTTCCGGTGGGGTAAACGGCGTTGCCTTTTGGAATCGCGACGTTTGCAGGGAAGGCGAATGACGAGGTCACGTCATTGCCGTATCCGGGGCTGTAGCGGGTGGCAAAGGGGCGCGTGTCGCCCATGATGGGCGACGAGTGGTTGAACATGAGGCCGATACCGATGTTGTAGCGGTCGCTCTCGAGGGAGCCCATGCCCCCATAGATTGATACGTTCTCCTGGGTCCCGCCTCCGGCCTGCGTCGGCGTACCTGCCGTTGCGCTCGCATCCAGCCCCTGGAAATCCGACTTCAGGATGAAGTTGACTACCCCCGCGATCGCATCACTCCCGTAGACCGCCGAGGAGCCGTCTTTCAGGACCTGGACCTGCTGGATTGCCTCCACGGGAATGGCGCCGATATCGACCGAGTCGTCGCCACTGCTGCCGCCGTAAAGTGCCGAGCGCAACCCGTTGATGAGCACGAGCGTGCGCTCGCTTCCGAGGCCATGCAGCGAAACCGTTGCGATCCCGCCCGTCGTAAAGCCCGTTCCCTGCGCCGGCACGGTAGTGCCCACGCTGCTGACGGCGCTGACGTCTTGCATGAGCTCCGGGACACTGGTCGCACCCGTGCGGGCGATATCCGTTGCGGTCAAAATCTGTACGGGTAGCGCGGCTTGGGCATTCCCTCCCCTGATGGAGGTGCCGGTGACCACCACCTCCTGTAGCGTGGTGGCGCCCGTGGCGGACTCACCGGTGTTGCCGGCAGCGACCGCCTGCGCCTGTGGGTCGGCGGACGGGCCCGAATTTGCCGGCGTCGGTCCCTGGGCGCTCTGCGCGACAGCAATCGCCGGGAACGCGCCGATCGCGACGGCGAGCAACGCCAGGCCGGCTCGGCCCACGACTCCCATGAACGGTCGATCTTCGCTCATGTTGGATCTCTCCCACGGCTTTTGAGAGCGCTTTTTGACCCGCTTACGATATACCCGGTGTTACGTTCTGTAAAACTCCGCTCTCCGGCCCCATCCGTCGCTGGTCGCCCGGAGCACATTGCCCACCGCAAGCGCGGCGCGCAGCGCCAGCGCGTCTACCGCGGCGTCCGGCGCGTCGCTGCGAGATCGATGCAAGTCCAGGCCATTGCGAGCGCGCCGTCCGCCAGCGCTTTGTCCGCCTGGTCAGTCACGCAGTGCTGGGTGAATTCCGGCTGGTGATTGACGGCCGGCAGCGAGCCGATGTCGATCATCGGATGAATCGAGGGAATGGCGAGCGAGACGTTGCCCATGTCCGTCGAGCCGGTGGCGCGCGTCTCCCACTCGCCCAGGTTGGGGAACGACCGCCCCAGAGCCATCGAGTTTCGGCGGTAGAGCTCGGCCAGCGCCTCATCGTGCCGCATCTCGGCATACGGCTTGTCGCCTCCTTTGATTTCGAGCTTCGCACCGGTCGCGAGTGCGCCGGCCTCGAAGCACCGGTAGACCTTCTCACGCAGCTCCGCCAGCTGTTCCAGCGTCTCCGAGCGGACGATGTAGCGCGCAGCCGTATGCGCCGGGACGACATTCGGCGCATCACCCCCGTGAGTCACGATCCCATGGATGCGATCGCTGACGCGGATATGCTGGCGCAACAGTCCTATCGCCGTCTGCGCGACGGTGAGCGCATCCGCCGCATTGACCCCGAGCTCGGGGAACGCGGAGGCATGTGACTCCTTGCCGGTGCAGTGAACTTCGAACATCGACGCCGCGATGATCTTCGCGCGCAGCATGTCGAACGGCGCGGGGTGCACCATCATTGCCGCATGCAGGCCATCGAATGCGCCACGCTCAAGCATAAGGATCTTGCCGCCGGCGTTGCCGACCTCCTCGGCCGGTGTCCCGATGACGCTCACGGTCAGGCCGAGCTCGTCGGCAACCTTCGCTGCGGCGAGAGCCGCACCGACCGCGGCGGCGGCGATGATGTTGTGCCCGCAGGCGTGGCCAATGCCCGGCAGACTGTCGTACTCGGCGCAGATGCCGACGTGCAGGGGCCCTGATCCCGCGCGGGCACGGAAGGCCGTCGGGAGGTCGCAGATGCCCTTTTGCACTTCGAAACCCGCATCCGTCAACGCCTCACAGAGCCACACGGAGGACTTCTCCTCCTCGAAGCCGAGCTCCGGATGAGCGTGGATCCGGTGACTCAGCCCGATCAGCTCTTCGCGGGCGGATTCGAAACGCTCTTGCGCGGCGAGTTTCGGGTCCATAGCAAGCCTCCCCAATGCGGGCGGTGAGGATAGCAGCGGCCGCAGTCCAGCGCATCTGGAGCGCCGGTTCGTGCCGCGACTTATCATCAGCGCGCCGAGGAATCGCGGCAGAGACGTCAACCTGAATGAGAGATGGCACATGAAGAGACAGAAACAATCTCCGACCCTGCCTGCGCCCCGCGGCAAGCTCAGCCGGCGCGAGCTGATGAAGGGCGCGACGGTGCTCGCGGGCACGGCGGCTTCTTATGGTCTTGGCCTGGCCCCGACCGCAGCAGCCAAGGGAGCGCCGGGCCGATATGTCGCCAGATCCACCACGATGGTCGCTTCCCCGAGCAGGAACATCGTGGAGACCGACAGCGGCAGGATATACGGCTACCTGCGCGATGGCGTCATCACCTTCAAGGGCATTCCCTACGGAGCCTCCACCGACGGGAACAACCGTTTCATGCCGCCGTCGAAGCCTCTCCCCTGGCCGGGCGTGCGCAGTGCGCTCTACTGGGGGCCCGTGAGCCCGCAGCCCATCACCTGCACGTTCGATGGGCGGCGCGCGGGCTGGGCGCACGATCGCGAGTCCTTCATGTTCGATTGGGAGGACGGACACGACTCGGAGGATTGCCTGCGGCTCAATGTATGGACCTCCTCGATCAACGACAACGCCCGTCGTCCGGTGATGGTGTGGCTGCATGGCGGCGGCTACGTGGCCGGCTCCAGCCAGGAGCTGCGCATGTACCCGGGGGAGAACCTGGTGCGCCGGGGCGATGTGGTCGCCGTCAGCGTGAATCACCGGCTGGGTGTACTGGGATTCGCCAATCTGATGGATTACGGCACGCAGTACGCGAGCTCGCCCAATGTGGGGATGCTCGACCTGGTGGCAGCGCTCGAGTGGGTCAGGACCAACATCGCCGACTTCGGCGGCGATCCCAACAGGGTCATGATCTTCGGCCAGTCGGGCGGCGGCGGCAAGGTGTCCACGTTGATGGCGATGCCCTCCGCACGAGGACTGTTCCATCGGGGAGCGGTCCAAAGCGGGTCATTCCTCGACTATGCCAGTGCCGCGAGCTCCGCCCGCGTGATGGCGAGCGTGCTTGCGCAGCTCGGCCTCACCCGGCGCACCATCGGCCGGATACGCCAGATCCCCTACCGGCGGATCGTGGAGGCGGCCGTGCGCTCGGGCCGCGTCGTGGCGGCCGAAGGCGGCGGCGAAGACATGCTGCGTTGGGGCCCCGTCGAGGACGGGCGGGTTCTGCCGCAGCACTCGTGGAACCCGGACGCTCCCGCGTATTCGGCCCACGTTCCCCTCATCGTCGGCAACGTCCTGAACGAGTTCTTCAACAGCGTACAGATGGAAGATGCGACGGTCGATTCCTGGGGCATCGGCGAAGTCAGGCAGCGGCTAAGGGGAAGCGGCGGCGGACTCTTCTCCCCCGGCCTGGGCGCTGCGGCCGACCACGTCATCGAAGTCGCCCGCAGTGCTTATCCGCACGCCAGCCCCTTCACGATCTACTCGATCGTATCGGCCATGGCCACCATGCGCCGGCGCGCGTTGATCCAGGCGGCACGCAAGGCCGCGCAAGATGCCGCGCCGGCGTACAACTACTGGTTTCGCTGGCAAACACCCATCCTGGACGGGCAGGCGCGGGCGTTTCACTGCTCCGAGCTGCCATTCGTGTTCTACAACACCGAGCGCTGTGCCCCCATGACCGGCGGCGGCCCCGAGGCGCTCGAGCTCGGCGCTCGCATGGCGGACTCCTGGATCGCCTTTGCCCGCGATGGAAATCCGAATCACAAAGGCATCCCGCGTTGGCAACCTTATGACGCCAGGACGGTTCCAACGATGGTGTTCGATGACCGCTGCGCGCTCGAGCATGATCCCGACGGAGAGATCCGCCGCGCGATCGAGGAGGCCCTCGCCTGAATCGACAGCGGGCGCGCTCCGATCCGGGCCGGAGCGCCGCGGCGCGGGGTCGGCTCAGGCGAAATCCACCGACTCGGCCGTCACGATTTTGTTCTTCGTCGCCTTGGCGCGCCTGAGCGCGGCGCGGGCGGCATTCAGCAGCGCCTCCAGCGGCATGTCGCGTTGCGGAACCAGGCTCGCCACGCCGGCGCTGATCGTGAGATAACGCCCCGCGCCGTTGCGCGGGTGATGGATCAACAGGTCGCGCACGCGCTGAGCGACGATCTGTGCATACTGCGGCGCCTTCTGCGCCGCGTCAGCCTGTGTGAGCGCGGCGAGGGTCCCTCCCTCCCATCGCCCGACCAGATCGCCCCCACGCCGGTAGGAAGCGCCGATGACGCGGGCGACGCGGCGGATGCAGGCATCGCCCGCGTTCTTATCGAACGTGTCGTTGTAGGTAGCGAGATCGTCAATGTCGAATAGTGCCAGGCCGATCTCGTGCGAGTCGCGCTGCGCGAGCAGCCAGTCGCGCTGCAGCAGCTCCTCGAAGTAAGCTCGCGAGTGCAGACCCGTCAGGCGGTCCTCCCGCAGCCACGACGGCAGCCCCGGCGAGGGTTTTTCCCCTTCAGTCAGCCGCGCGCTGGCGTCGCGGTAGTAACCGACGAAGTGAGTCAGTTTCCCGGATCCGTTGTGAACCGGTTGGATCGCCACCTCATTCCAGAAGAGCGTGCCGTCCTGACGGTAGTTGCGCATCAGTACCCGCGCCGCCTCGCCCCGCGCCAGCGCCTCGCGCATACGCTGACGGCCATCCTGCTCGCGATCGGTTCCCTGGAGCAGGCGCAGGTTCTTTCCCAGCAGCGCAGCGATCGCATAGCCGCTCATGGCGGCGAAGGCCGGGTTCGCGTAGATGACCGGATGGTCGGCCGTCATGGCATCGCAGACCACGACACCCTCGGGTGCGCCGTCCACGACCCGGCGCCAGGCTTCGGCCGACCAGTTGTTCATTCTCTTCTCTTCCGCTCATCATCGTCCGGGATCGAGTTTCAGCGCCGGAGCCGCCGCGCATCGCTCGAGCCATTCGTGCGCACGCTGCCACTCCGGCCGATTCCTGAGCTCCTCCGCGCCCCATCCGCCGCGCCCGTGGAGTCGCACGAGACGCAGCCCCGAGGCGGGCTCGGGCTCTGCCCGCAGGCGATCCAGCAGCTCCAGCACCGAGGCGCGTTGATTGCACACCGGCAGCATGTCGCAGCCTGCCGACAGCGCCCGCGTCGCTCGGGTGACGATGTCACCGAATGCGGCCGCGGCCGCTCCCATCGACAGGTCGTCAGTGAACACTACCCCCTGAAAGCGCATCTCTCCGCGTAATACGTCGCGAATCCAGCGCGCCGACAGGCTGGATGGGGCGTCATCCACCGCTGGGAAGAGGATGTGGGCCACCATGACGGCCGGCAGGCCGTTGGCGATCAGACGCCGGTAGGGGGTCAGGTCGCCGGTCAAGTCCGCCAGCTCCCGGCGGTCCACCGGCAAGGTAAGGTGGGAATCGGCTACGATCGCCCCGTGCCCCGGAAAGTGCTTGGCCGTAGCCGCCATCCCGGCATCCCGCATGCCGTGCGCATAGGCCGACGCCAGGGCCGCGACCGCATCCGGGCTGCGATGGAAGGAGCGATCGGTGATGATGCCCACTCCGTAGTCGATGTCGACGCAGGGTGCGAATGACAGATCGAGGCCGTGCGAGCGCAGCTCGGCGGCCATGAGCCAACCCATGCTGCGGGCCAGCTCCAGCCCGGCGCGGGAGTTGGCGTCGTATTCGTGGCCGATCCGTCGCGGCGCCGGCAGAGCGGAGAAGCCGGCGCGCAAGCGCTGAATGCGCCCCCCTTCCTGATCGACCGCCACGATCAGCGGCGGGTTACGGGCGGCATGGATCTGCGCCACCAGCGCCAGGAGCTGCTGCGGATCGGCGTAGTTGCGTGTGAACAGGATCACACCCCCGAGGAGCGGGTGCCGGAGCATTTCCCGCTCCTCGGCCGTCATGGAAGTCCCTTCCAGGTCAATCATGAGGGGACCGAGGGTCATGGCCGTGCAAGCAGCGCCAGCGACTCGACGTGCGCGGTGTGCGGGAACATATCGACGACACCGGCTGATTCGAGCGTGAAACCGTGCTCATGGATCAGAATGCCCAGATCTCGCGCGAGACTGCTCGGATGGCAGGAGATGTACAACACACGCTCGGGGGCGAGCCGGGCGATGACGGCGAGCACTTCGCGCGCCGCCCCCACCCGAGGCGGGTCGAGGAGAACCCGGGTGTAGGGTCCACGAAGCCACGCCACCGGGAGCTCCGTCAGTCTGGACAGGTCGCCCACGTGAACCTCCACGTTGGCAAGCCCATTGCGGTTCGCGTTGTGACGTGCACGCTCGACCAGACCCGCCTCGCCCTCCACTCCCACGACGCGGCCCGCTGACCTGGCAAGCGCGAGCGTGAAATTACCGAGACCGCAGTAGAGATCGAGCACGCTCGACTCCGGAGTTGGACGCAGAAGCTCCACCGCGCGCTTCACCAGTGCCTGATTGACGACGCCGTTCACCTGAACGAAATCCGTGGGCGCGAGCTCGAGCTCGAGACCAAAGTCTGACAGCGCGTACGCGAGCGGCTGCGCACCGGGTATCAACTCCTCGACGGAATCCATCCCACCGCTCTGCAAATAGAGCCGCACCGCGTGACGGGCGGCAAAGGCGCACAGTCTGCGCCGATCCTCCTCCGACGGCGCTTTGAGTACTCGCAGCACCAGCGCGGTCGCGTTGTCCGCCACTGCCACCTCGATCTGCGGCACCTGCTGGCGGATGTCGAGCGCTCCCAGAAGCTCCCCGAGCGGCTGAATCAGCTCCCCGACCGGGGGCGCGAGCACATCGCAATGCGTGAGGTCAGCGACGTAGGGGGCGAGCCGCTCCCGAAAGCCGACGACCACCCGCCCTTTCTTCGGCACGTACTTCGCGCCAAGCCGCGCGCGCCTGCGGTAGCCCCAAACCGGACCGCGCAACGGCGGCAGCCAGGTCTGGCACTGCACGTGGGCGACGCGCTCCAGGTTGTCGCGCAGCTCCTTCTCCTTGAGGGCGAGCTGTGCCTCGGGGGCGAGATGCTGCAGAGCGCATCCGCCGCAGACGCCAAAATGCGCGCAGCGCGGCGCGACGCGCTCCGGCGCAGGGCGCAAAACTTCCAACAGCCGTCCTTCGTCGTGCTGTCTGTGCTTGCGGGCGCGCTCGAAGGCCACCGTCTCACCCGGAAGCGCACCGGCCACGAAGGCCGTCTTACCGGATCGGACGATTCCTTCGCCGTCGTGAGTGAGGCCGACGACTTCCGCCGTCTCGCGCTCCGCGACTACGCGCCGCGCCCGGCTCGCCGCTGCGCCGCTCACGCTGCGCCTTCCCAGACGCGCAGGAACTCGGCGAAATGAGGCTCTTTCCCCGCGCGCAGCAGCGTCTTCACCCTCTCCACCTCCTCCGCGTGCCGCTCGCGCGGCAGCCGTCCCCGTAACAGCTCGAAGCGCAAGTACACGAGATAGGTGTTGAGCACGTCCGTCTCGCAATACCGTCTAATTCCGACCAGGTTCCCCTCGAGGTATGTGTCCCACACCTGCGCACCGGAGAATCCGAGCTTGCCCGGCAACCCCAGCAGACACGCCACGTTCGCAAGCGACGCCCGGCCCCGCGCCTGGAAACCCGACAGCACATCCATGAGGTCAGTGTGCCGCCAGTGATAGCGGTTGAGATAGTTGTTGAACCGGAACGCCTGATCGCCATCGCCCGCCTCCCAGTATCGCGGCGCCTGCACCCCCGCGAGCAGCCCCCGGTAGGTCAGCACCGGCAGATCGAACCCCGACCCGTTCCACGACACGAGGTCCGGCGAGAACCGCTCGATGCCGTCGAAGAAGCGCTCGATGAGCTCCGCCTCGGGCGACGCCACATCACCCAGGCTCCAGACCTTGAGCCCCTCGCGGCCGCGCAGCACGCAGGAGATCGCGACGACCCGGTGCTGCTCGAGCGGCAGGAACTCCCCACCCGAGTCCTGACGCCGCAGGGCGAACATCGCCTTCGCGACTTCCGCATCCGGCAACCCCTCGAGCCCGTACAGCCGCCGCCCGAGTGCCACGTCGGGGATGGTCTCGATATCGAACACCAGACAGTTAATCATGCCCGCTCAGGATTCCACCTTCATCAGCACCGCCACCGCCACGACGAGCCCCGCCTCGTCGGTCAACGTCACATGCCCCTCGCCGACTCCCAACCCCTTGCGCACCCGTTCTCCCCGTTCCGAAAACACCACCTCCGGCTTGCCCCACGAGTTCTGCACCACCCCCACATCCTTGATCCACACGCCATGCGCGAACCCGGTCCCCATCGCCTTCACGATCGCCTCCTTGGCGGCAAAGCGCATGGCGATGAACCGCTCCCGCCGCTGCGTCCGCGCGAGCTGCGCCTGCTCCTCCGGCATCAACAGGTGCTCGATGAAACGCGCGCCGAACCGCTCCAGCGTCTGCCCGATCCGCTTCACCTCGAGCACATCCACTCCGATCCCGAAGATCATGCGCGCGCCGCCGCCATCAGCGCCTTCATGTCCCGCACCGCCGCCGCGAGCCCGGCGAACACCGCGCGCGAGATGATGGCATGCCCGATGTTGAGCTCCACGATCTCCCGGATCGCCGCCACCGGTTGCACGTTGTGGTAATTCAACCCGTGCCCCGCATGCACCTCGAGCCCGAGCCCCGCCCCCAGCCGCGCACACCTGACCAACCGCTCGAGCTCCGTCGCCTGCGCCGCCCCCGTGGCCTCCGCATACGCCCCCGTATGCAGCTCGATCGCCGGCGCCCGGCTCCGCGCGGCCGCCTCCACCTGCTGCGGATCCGGATCGATGAAGTGCGACACCCGGATCCCCTGCCCCACGAGCCTCCCCGTCGCCTCCTTCATCCGGGCCTCCTGTCCCGCTACATCCAGCCCCCCCTCGGTCGTCACCTCCTGCCGCCGCTCCGGCACGAAGCAACAGTCCGCCGGCCGCACCTCCCCCGCAACCCGCAACAGCTCCTCCGTAACCGCCATCTCCAGATTCATGCGCGTCTTCAACAGTCCCCTCAGCGTCCTGACATCGAAGTCCTGGATATGCCTCCGATCCTCTCGCAAGTGCAGCGTGATGCTGTCCGCCCCCGCGATCTCCGCCGCCAAAGCCGCGTGCACCGGATCCGGCTCCCGCCCCCGCCGCGCCTGCCGCAAGGTCGCCACGTGGTCAATATTGATGCCGAGTGCAATGTACGAGTGAGACACAAGCGCTCCGGTCGAATGGGTGCTCGCGTGGAGCCGCGGGCGACTTCGGGCCAATAGACTAACATCGCGACCCCCCGCGTGACGGCGAGCCGGTGCCTTTCAGCGAGGACTTAACGTGGCCTCGCTCCGGCGAGCGCCCGCGCCACCCTGCGAGTGGCCAGTTCCTTGCCTTCCAGCCTCTCAGCCAACGCCGCCTTCAGCACCCGCCGCGCATCCTCGAGCGTGCGCCCTTCCCCCAGCTCCTCCCGCGCCAGCGCCAGAAGCGAGCTCCCCGCGACTGCGTCGGCCTCGCCTTCCCTTGCCGGAATCAGCCCGTGGGACGCCTGAAACCGGTAAAACCCCTCTGCCTCGATCGCCTTCCCCGTCCGCGCCTCCGAGGTCAGGTCCACCCCATACCCCGCCTCCTCCAGCAGCCGCTTCTCGAACACCCGCAAAACCCCCTCGACCCTCCCCCCCGAGCGAAGGCCCGCGAGCGCCCGCCGATAGTCCCCGAACACCTCGGGTACCGGATCATGTTGCGTCGTGAGCTTGAGCAGCAGCTCGTTGAGGTAGAACGCCGCCATCAGGCTTCCCGCCGGCAAGGCGGGTGAGCTCTCCGCACTTTCCGCCCCGGTGAGCTGCCCTGCCTCCCGCCCCACCTGAAACGACAGCAGCAGCAGGTCGAAGGGCTGCAACACCCCCCCGAATCGCGGCTTCGGCCCCCGCACGCCCCGCGCAAACAGCGTGAGTCGCCCGTGATCCCGCACCAGCACCTCGAGAATCCGGCTGCTATCCCGGTAGGGCCGGTGGTGCAGGATGTACCCCGGCGCCAGCAGAACGCGGCGGGGATGCGCGCTCATGATCACTACTCCAGTCCCAACTCCCGCAGCGCCCGGGCATTGTCGGCCCAATTCTCCCGCACCTTCACCCACAGATTGAGGTGCAGCCGGCGCCCGAGCATCCCGTTCAACGCCAGCCGCGCCGAAGTCCCCACCCGCTTCAGCCGCTCGCCCTTGGCGCCGATGACAATCGGTTTGTGCCCCGCGCGATCCACCCAGATGGCCGCATCGACGTTGAGCTGCCCGTCCTCCTCCGCGAGCTTCTCCACCTCCACCGCGATCCCATAAGGCACCTCCTGATTGAGCTCCAGAGTCAGCTTCTCGCGGATCATCTCCGCGATCCGAAAAGGAATCCCCCGGTCCGTCAGTTCTCCCTCCGGGAAGAGCGGCGGCGAGAGCGGCAGATGCGCCGCGATGGAATCGCGCAGGTCATCGAGGTTCTTCTCCTTGAGCGCCGACACCGGCACCAGCGCGAGAAACGCGTGCCGGCGATCGAGCTCCGCGAGATAGGGCAACAGCCGCTCGCGCTGCTTCACCCGGTCGACCTTGTTGACGACAACCAACACCGGGCGGCCCGCGCGCGCGATGCGCTGCAACACGAGCTCGTCCTCCGCATTCCAGACGAGCGCCTCGACCACGAGCACTACCAGGTCCGCATCCTCCAGCGCCGCCGCCGCGGTCCGATTCATCGCCTTGTTGAGTGCGCGCCTGGCCTGGCTGTGCAGTCCCGGTGTGTCGACGAAGGCAATCTGCGCGTGCGGGAGTTGCACGAGCCCGATGATCCGATGACGCGTCGTCTGCGGCCGCGGCGTCACGATGCTCACCTTCTGGCCGACGAGCGCATTGAGGAGCGTCGACTTGCCGACGTTCGGGCGCCCGACGAGCGCCGCGAAGCCGCAGCGGAATTCAGCGGAGGGGTCAGTCACTTTGAGCGTCTGGGCCGTTGTCCAACCCATCCAGTATGCGCTCGGCAGCCGCCTGCTCGGCACGCCGGCGGCTCGAGCCGTAACCCTGAGCGCAGAGCCGCAGCGCCGGCACATCGCAGCTCACGTGGAAGGTCTGTGCGTGCGCCTCTCCCTCCACCCGCGCCACCGTGTAGCGGGGCAGCATGAGCCGCCGGGACTGCAGGTACTCCTGCAGCCGCGTCTTGGCGTCCTTGAGCTCATGCGCCGCAGGCAGTGCCGCCATGCGCGCCTGGAAGAGCCGCGCGATCACCGCCTCGGCCACTGCAGGCCCGCCATCCAGGTAAAGCGCACCACAGACCGCTTCGAGCGCATCCGCGAGAATGGACTGGCGACGAAAGCCCCCCGTTTTGAGCTCGCCCGAGCCGAGCTGCAGCGCCTCGCCGAGCTTCAGGGACGCGGCCACCTCCGCCAGCGGCTCGCCGCTCACCAGTCGCGCCCGCAGCCGGCTCAGGTCACCCTCGCTGGCCTCCGGGAATGCGGCGTAGAGGTGATGCGCCACGATGAGATTGAGCACCGCATCACCGAGGAACTCGAGCCGCTCGTTGTTGGGCCCCGGCGCGCTGCGGTGCGTGAGCGCCGCGCGAAAGAGCGCGGGGTCACGCGGCTCGTAGCCGAGCTCGGCGCGCACCCAGGCGAGCGGCCAATCGGGCCTATCCACCGCCGCTCAGGGTGACGGTCTTGTCGAATTGGACCTGCAGGGTGATGCCCGCGAAGAGCGGTGCCTGGTCGTAGTACGCGGCCTCGACCTGCCAGCCCCCGCCGCTGCGGGAGATCGAGATGTCCTTGATGGTGGGATAGTCCACCTCGTTGATCTCGAAGTGCTTCACGATGGATCTTTGAATGCCGTCAACCGTCGCCCCGCCGCTACTGTACTGGCTCGTGAGCCCGTCCAGCGTGCGTGAGACCTTCATGTAGTTCAGGTAGACCGGCGTCAGGCGGATGGCGGCATAGATGACGATTGCGAACGGGATGAGCAGCACCAGCCACCCGATCGCCGTCACGCCACGTTGTCGTGTACGCATAGACTCAACCCCGCTGCTACTCGATTTTCTTGCCGATCCGGCTCCAGATGGGCCCGCCGGAGCGCTGCGGATCCCAATTGAACCAGATGTAGGTCGCCTTGCCGACTAGATTCGCATCGGGCACGAAGCCCCAGTCGCGGCCGTCGTCGCTGTTGTCGCGGTTGTCGCCGATCATCAGGTACTCGCCCGCAGGCACCACCTTCGTGACCACCTCCGGCTCGTTGAGCGCCTCTGCGCCCGGCGGCGGCGTGCCGCCGCAGACGTAGCCGCGCGCGTCGCTTCGATGGCACCCGGGCAAGGGATAGGGGGTGACCTCGAGCGGCACGGGGCAGAGCAGCGCCTGGTGGGTATGGCCGCCCAGGTGCTCGATCGCGAGCTGCATGTTGTTGTAGCAGCCGTCGGTGTAGGTGCCCGTGACTTTAAACGGTATCACCTTGCCATTGATGATCAGCCGGTCGTCGCGCACCGTCACATGATCCCCCGGAAGGCCGACCACGCGCTTGATGTAGTTCTCAGAAGGATTGAGCGGAAAGCGGAAAACCGCCACATCCCCGCGCTGCGGGCTGCCCGTGTCCAGGATCTTCGTATTGGTGATCGGGAGCCTGAGGCCATAGGAGAACTTCTCGACCACGATGAAGTCCCCGTCGAGGAGGGTCGGCATCATCGAGTCGGAGGGGATGCGGAACGGCTCGAACACGAAACAGCGCAGCACGAGCACCGCGACCGCCACCGGAAAGAAGCTGCGCGCGTAGTCGACGGTACCGGGCTCCGGAATGGCGGCCGGGTCCTTGCCGGCCGATTGGGCGGCGGCGCGGCGGCGCCCGCGCAGCAGCCCGGCGTCCGCCGCCCAGACGACCCCCGTCACCGCCGAGATCGCCACCAGCAGCCCGCTGAAATCGACATCCTCGGCGACGAGCAGCCGCACCACCGCCGCGCCGATGAGGATCGGCAACACATGGTAGGCGAGCGACATGGCGGCGGAGTCGGCGACGGGTTTCGGGGCGGCGGCGAGCTGGCGCCGGGGCCGCAGGAACCAGTCATCGAGGATACAAAGGAGCCCGACGGGCAGCGCCAGCCACGCCAGGACCAGGATGACCTGCATGAGAACCGGAGGCACGCGGCAGCGCCTACTTGCGGCCGACCTTCAGGACGGCGAGGAACGCCTCCTGCGGAATCTCCACCCGACCCAACTGCTTCATGCGTTTCTTGCCTTCTTTCTGTTTCTCGAGGAGCTTGCGCTTGCGCGTGACGTCGCCGCCGTAGCACTTGGCCAGCACGTTCTTGCGCAGCGCCTTCACCGTGGCGCGCGCGATCACGGAGCTGCCGATGGCCGCCTGCACGGCGACCTCGAACATCTGTCGCGGGATGAGCTCGTGCATCTTGTCGACGAGCTCGCGGCCGCACTGATAGGCGCTCTCCCGGTGCACGATGATCGAGAGCGCATCCACCCGCTCAGCGTTGATGAGGATATCGAGCTTGACGAGCGGTGCCGCCTGAAAATGCGAGAACTCGTAGTCGAAGGAGGCGTAACCGCGGCTCACCGACTTCAACCGGTCGAAGAAGTCGAGCACCACCTCCGCGAGCGGCAGCTCGTAATGCAGCGACACCTGGCTGCCCAGGTACTGCATCTTCTTCTGCGTGCCGCGCTTGTCGTTGCAGAGCTTCAACACGGCGCCGACGTGATCGGGCGGCAGCAGGATGCTTGCGACGATGATGGGCTCGCGGATCTCCTCGATCTCGTTGGAGGGAGGCAGCTTCGCGGGATTATCGACGTATGCCACCACCCCGTCGGTGCGCGCCACCTCGTAGACCACCGTCGGCGCGCTGGTCACGAGATCGAGCTCGTACTCCCGCTCCAGCCGCTCCTGCACGATATCCATGTGCAGCAGCCCGAGAAACCCGCAGCGAAAGCCGAACCCCAGCGCCCCCGAGACCTCCGGCTCGTAATGCAGCGCCGAGTCGTTGAGCTTCAACTTCGCGAGCGCATCGCGAAAGCTCTCGTAATCCTCGGAATTCACGGGGAAGAGGCCCGCGAACACCCGCGGCTTGATCTGCCGGAATCCGGGAAGCGGCGCCGCCGCCGGCCGGCTCTCGAGCGTGATGGTATCGCCCACCGGCGCGCCATCGATCTCCTTGATACCGGCGACGATGAAGCCGACATCCCCGGTCGACAGCATCTTCTCCACGACGCGCTTCGGAGTGAATCGACCCAGGCGGTCGACCGTGTGGCTGCGGCCCGTCGATACGACACGGATCTTCTCACCGGTCTTGACGCTGCCGTTGACGACGCGCACCAGCGAGACCACCCCGACATAGTTGTCGAACCAGGAGTCGATGATGAGCGCCTGAAGCGGCGCCTCACTATCGCCCTTGGGCGCCGGGATGCGCCGGATCAGCGTCTCGAGCAGCTCCGGGACGCCCTCGCCGGTCTTGGCGCTCACCCGCGCGGCATCGGCCGCCTCGATGCCGATGATTTCCTCGATCTCGCGCCGCACCCGCTCCGGGTCGGCCGAAGGCAGGTCGATCTTGTTGATGACCGGCAGGACCTCGAGCCCCTGCTCGGTCGCCGTGTAGCAGTTGGCGACGCTCTGGGCCTCCACCCCTTGCGAGGCATCCACGACGAGCAGCGCCCCATCGCATGCGGCGAGCGAGCGGGACACCTCGTACGAGAAGTCCACGTGCCCCGGCGTATCGATCATATTGAGCTGGTAGCGCTCGCCGTCGCGCGCCTGGTAGTAGAGCGTGACGCTCTGGGCCTTGATGGTGATGCCGCGCTCGCGCTCGAGGTCCATCGAGTCGAGCACCTGCGCCTGCATCTCGCGGTCCTCGAGCCCGCCGCAGAGCTGAATGAAGCGGTCGGCGAGGGTCGACTTGCCGTGATCGACGTGGGCGATGATGGAGAAATTACGTATGAGCCGCATTGAACCGGATCTGTCGCGTTGCTGCCGCGCCAGGTCATCAGCGGCCGTCGCGATTATAGCAGTCACTCCTGCCGCAGCAGGCGCTTCAGCTCCCCGGCGTCCAACCGATGACGACAGACGACAGTGCCATCGAGAAGCAGCACCGGCACATCGAGCCCATGGCGACGCTTGAGGATGGGGTCGGCATCGACGTCCACCACCTCGATGGGCGGCAGGTGCGTGGCCTGCCCGAGCGCTTGCAGCTCAGCGAGCATCTGCTCGCAGAGGTGGCAATCGCGCCGGTGCACGAGAGTGAGAACGGCGTGCCCTTCAGAGCGGGGGCGGGCGGTGGGCGAAAGGACCGCCCGGCAGGGCTCCCGGGGGTGGGGGTGGCGGTGGCGGCGCAGCGGCGTGCACCCTCTCCGCCTTCACCGAGTCGGCGATGAAGCGGACGGTCTCCGGAGGCACCTCCCCTACCGCGGTTACCTTGTGACCATCGACCACGGTGGAGAAGGCATACGAGGAGCCTACACGAGCCGACTCCACCACCGGTGCGTGACCCGCGGTTGTCTCGACGAACACGGACACGGAGGCCAACCCGTCGGTGAAGACGAGGTGATCGACGGGACCCGGTGCGCCCGGCATCACCTGCGCGGCGCGCACCGTCATGTGAAATCCCGGCGGCAGGCGGTCCGCATTCCAGACCGTGGCATTTTGGCTCACCGTCTCCGCGAGCGGCCGCGAGTCATTGCGCAGCCAGCGGAAGCCCGCGGTCGACATTTCGGGCCGGAAGGCCGAATCAGGGATATGCGAGCGGATCTCGAGATTCGCGAACACGATCTGCTCGATGACATGCCCGTGGGCGTCGCAGAGCTGCGTCTTCAACGGCATCGCCGTGGAATTATCGATCCAGAGGCGGTACCCATAGCGGTACTGGTCCCGCGGCATCACGGTGATGAGGCGCGTGTTGTGCTGATTGAAGCGCATGCGCGCGACTTCCTTGATGTCGTAGAAACGCGCGGTCTGCGCGTTGATCGCGGGAAAGCCGCTGAGGAACGAGACCTTGGCCGGCGTGCGCTCGACCAGCACGACGTGCTTGTCGGGCAGATAACAGGTGAGGCGCGAGCCGATGCGGATGAATTCCCGCCCGGAGCCATCGAGTGATGCCAGTCGCTCGGCCACCTTGCCGTCCTGGACGCGGTGGATGATGCGCAGCATCTCCACCTTACCGCCCTCCCAGTGCGCGAAGGTGCCCTCGTAGTTGAGGGTGGTGAGCGCGTGGTTCATGCGCTCGAGCCACTTTGCCGGCTCGTCGGCGTTCGCCACGCCGGCGAGTGTCAGGGCGAGCGCCAGCCAGCCGATACGGTCTCTATTTCGGATTCTGGGTCGCATTGCCATGCACGTCCTGAGTTGGCTGATCCGACCCGGCGGACGTGCTGGAGGTTCCCGGCTCACTCACCATCAGCGCCGAGAGCAGGTTCCCGCGACTGACGGGCCAGGAGTAGGCGCTGTGGGCCACCACGTAGTCGGCGAGCTCCGTGGCGGGCACGACCATCATCGGCCGTTGCGGCACTGGCGGCACGACGAAGCTGTCGGGCGTCGTGGCCCCTGCGCTTTGAGTGGCGGTCTGCGCGGCGGACTGCGCGGGAGCCGAGCTGCTCGCCACCGTGGCGGGCACCACGACCTGGGAGTCGCCGGGCAGCGGCTGCGCGCGCAGCCAGAGGATCGAGGCTGCGGCGACGCCCGCCGCGAGCCCCACGCCGGCAATCGGCTGCCACCAGTGAAGCTCGGCTGCCCGGCGGGTGGCCTGCGCCGCATCGCCCGCGAGAGCCGGCTCGCTCGAGAGCGCCGCACTCACGCGGCCGGCCACCGTGCCATCAAGGGTCACGCCCCGCTCGGCGCGGATCACTGCGCCGATCACGGCGTATCGGCCCCAGCGGGCCTTGAGGTCCGCGTCTCGGGAGAGCCGGCGCGCCAGCAGCTCGCACTCGGCCGCCGGCAGCTCGTTGTCGAACATCGCGGAAAGCTGGCTGTCGAGCTCTTCGTTCATCCCAACTCCTCCGCGCGGCCGAGGCCGCCTTCGAAGACCTCGCGCAGGCGCCGGTCGATCGCCTCGCGCGCCCGGAAGATGCGCGAGCGCACCGTGCCGACCGGACACGCCATGGCCGCCGCGATCTCCTCGTAGGAGAGACCCTCGAGCTCTCGCAGCACGATGGCGGTGCGCAGGTCCTCGGGCAGCGCATCGATGGCGGCGTTGACGGTGGAGCGGATCTCGTCCGTCAGCACCAGCCCCTCGGGAGTCTCGGAATCCTTCATTCGGCCTTGCATGTCGTAGGAATCATCGTTATCGATGCTGTTGCGGTCGACGTTGTATTCGATGGGACTTCGATCGCGCGAGACCACGGCATTCTTCGCCGTGTTGATCGCGATCCGGTAGAGCCAAGTGTAAAAGGCGCTGTCGCCGCGGAACTGCGGCAGGGCGCGGTAGGCCTTGATGAAGGCCTCCTGGGCGATGTCCTCGGCTTCGGCCGGGTTGCGGACATAACGCATCACCAGTTTGACGAGTTTGTGCTGGTACTTGAGCACCAGCGCGTCGAATGCCCCTTTGTCGCCGCGCTGCACACGACGAACCAGGCTGAGATCACTTGCATCGGCGCTCATCGCGCCCTTTCCTCCCCAGGAGTAAGGTCGCTGCGCCGCGACCTGAATAGACCCTGATACATTTTTAAAGTTCAGGGAGTTTTTCCCTCCCACCTCCGATCTCGGTGGAGCGGGTCTCAGAGGGCGACCCTGTCCGGGCCCGTTAACAGAATTGGACTCGGTCAAGCACCTTCAAGAGGCGCCCGCGGGCATCGATGATGCACGGTTTCCGCGCTCGCCGCACCTGTGATCCGCTTCACAAGCGCCCCTATCTCCGGCTCGGGGGGCACCTCCCCCCCCAGGAAATACCCAGCAAGCTCCGGGTCGGGGCGCTCGAGAAGCCTCGCGAGCACCCGGCGCTCGCCGGCGTCGGCCTGCGGCAGCACCGTGGCGGCATAGCGCCCGAGAAGCACGTCGAGCTCCTTCATGCCGCGCCGGCAGCGCCAGAGGAGCGCCCGGGCTTCAGGGTCCATTGCAGGCCTAGCTCTGCCGCTCGATCAGCATGCGCTTGATCTCGGCGATCGCCTTCGCCGGATTGAGGTCCTTCGGGCACACGTCCGTGCAGTTCATGATGGTGTGGCAGCGATAGAGTCGGAACGGGTCCTCCAGCTCATCGAGCCGCTCGCCCGTCGCCTCGTCGCGGCTGTCGATGATCCAGCGATACGCCGCCAGCAATACCGCCGGCCCGAGGAAGCGGTCGCTGTTCCACCAGTAGCTGGGACATGCCGTCGAGCAGCACGCACAGAGAATGCAGGCGGCAGGCCGGTCGATCTTCTCCTGCTCCGCCTTCGACTGCAGCCGCTCGCGGTCGGGCGGCGGCGGAGTATGGGTGACGAGCCAGGGCTTCACCGAGGCGTATTGAGCGTAGAAGTTCGTGAGATCAGGAACCAGGTCCTTCACCACGGGCATGTGCGGCAGCGGATAGATGCGGACGTCGCCGCCGCCGAGGTCCGCCATCGCGGTGGTGCACGCCAGCCGGTTCAGTCCGTCGATGTTCATCGCGCAGGAGCCGCAGATGCCCTCGCGGCAGGAGCGGCGGAACGTGAGTGACGAGTCAATGCTGCCTTTGATCTGGATCAGCGCATCGAGCACCATCGGCCCGCAGCCCGCCACGTCGAGCTCGAAGGTGTCGACCCTCGGGGTCTCGCCCGAGGTGGGATCGAAGCGGTAGATGCGAAACGCGCGCACCTTGCGCGCGCCGGCCGGCGCCTTGTGAGTCACACCCTTGCGGACGCGGGAGTTGGCGGGAAGTCGGAATTGCGCCATCGGTGAACCTTGGCAATCAGTACGTGCGCGTCTTCGGCGGGATGGTCTCGACATCGCCGGTGAGCGTGTTGAGATGGACCGGCCGATAATCGAAGCGCACGCGCCCGGGGCCCTCTACCCAGACGACCGTGTGCTTGAGCCAGCGCTGGTCGTCGCGCTGCGGGAAGTCCTCGCGGGCATGTGCGCCGCGGCTCTCGGTGCGGTTTTCCGCCGAATGAATGGCCGCCGTCGCCTGCAGCAGCAGGTTCTCGAGCTCCATCGTCTCGACGAGATCCGTGTTCCAGATGAGTGACCGGTCCGTGACCCGCACGTCGGCGAAGGACTCGAAGACTTCGGCGAGCTTGCGAGCCCCCTCCTTGAGCGTCTCGCCAGTGCGGAACACCGCCGCATCCTTTTGCATGGTCTTCTGCATCTCCAGGCGGATGCCCGCGGTGGGACGCGAGCCCTGGGCGTTGCGCAACCGGTCGAGACGCGAGACGGCGAGATCGGCGGCATCCCTTGGCAGCGGCGCGTGGCGCATGCCGGGCCGGATGAGCTCCGCGCAGCGGCGCGCGGCCTGCCGCCCGAAGACGACGAGGTCGAGAAGCGAGTTCGATCCCAGGCGGTTGGCGCCATGGACCGAGACGCAGGCCGCCTCACCGACGGCCATGAGGCCGGGCACGATCGAGTCAGGATCGCCGGCCTTCGGCGTCACCACCTCGCCGTGGTAATTGCAAGGGATACCGCCCATGTTGTAGTGAACGGTGGGCTGCACTGGAATGGGCTGCTTGGTGACATCGACGCCGGCGAAGATGCGGGAGGTCTCCGCGATCCCGGGCAACCTCTCGTGGATCACCTGCGGCCCCAGATGCTCGAGGTGCAGGTGGATGTGGTCGTGCTCGGCGCCGACGCCGCGGCCCTCGCGGATCTCGATCGTCATCGCGCGGCTGACGACATCACGCGAGGCCAGGTCCTTGGCGTTGGGTGCGTAGCGCTCCATGAAGCGCTCACCCTTTGAGTTGGTGAGGTAGCCGCCTTCGCCGCGCGCGCCCTCGGTGATGAGACAACCCGCCCCGTAGATGCCGGTGGGATGGAACTGGATGAACTCCATGTCCTGCAGGCCCAGGCCGGCCCGCAGCACCATCCCGTTGCCGTCGCCGGTGCAGGAGTGCGCGGAGGTGCACGAGAAGTACGTGCGTCCGTAGCCGCCCGTCGCGAGAATGGTCATGTGGGCGCGGAACCGATGCAGCTTTCCTTCGGTCATATCGAGGGCGACGACGCCGCGACAGACGCCATTCTCCATCATGAGATCGATCGCGAAGTACTCCACGAAGAAGGTCGCGGAGCGGCGGATCGACTGTTGGTAGAGCGTATGCAGCATCGCGTGGCCGGTGCGGTCGGCGGCGGCGCAGGTGCGCTGCGCGATGCCCTTGCCGAACTGCGTGGTCATGCCGCCGAAGGGCCGCTGGTAGATGCGCCCTTCCTCGGTGCGGGAGAAGGGCACGCCGTAATGCTCGAGCTCGATCACCGCCGCGGGCGCCTCCTTGCACATGAGCTCGATCGCGTCCTGATCGCCCAGCCAGTCCGACCCCTTGACCGTGTCGTACATGTGCCAGCGCCAGTCATCTTCGCCCATGTTGCCGAGGGCCGCGCTGATACCGCCCTGTGCAGCCACGGTGTGGCTGCGTGTCGGGAAGAGCTTGGTAATGCAGGCGGTGGAGAGCCCCGCCTCCGCGAGGCCGAGCGTCGCGCGCAGCCCCGAGCCGCCCGCCCCGACCACGATCACGTCGTAGGTATGATCGATGAGCTCGTAGGCGTCGCTCACGCTGCGCCTCCCAGCGCCACCTTGAGGATCGCGAGCACGCCGGCGACCGCGACCACCACATGAAAGAAGCTGACCAGCGCCAGCGTCAGCGCCCTGGCGCCGCCGCCATGGACGTAATCCTCCACCACGACGCGCACGCCAAGCTGAGAATGCCAGGTTGCCACGAGCACCAGCAGGATGAGGAATACCGTCGTCCACAACTGCCCGATCCAGGCCGTGACGGTGGCGTGATCGAGCGAAGGCAGCGACAGCACCGAGACGACGAACCAGACGCCGAGCGGCACCAGCGCAACCGAGGTGAGCCGTTGCACCCACCAGTGCTGTACCCCCTCCTTCGCGGAGCCTTGGCCGAGAACCCTGGCGAGCGGACTGCGCATGCTCACGGCACGCGCGCTCCCGAGTGCAGCGCCCACCATGCGAGGCCCACGAAGAGCAGGATGCTCGCGATCGCCACGAGCGCGGCGCTGCGTTTCGATTGTGCGCGCTCGAGGCCGCGTCCCGTATCCCAGATGAGATGGCGGATACCGGCAAAAAGATGGCCGCAGAAGGCCGCGAGCAGAATGAGATAGACGGCCTTGAGCACACCGAGCGAGAGCACCGCGCGCGCGCCGTGATAGGCGGCCGGGCCGCTCGCGATGGCGGCCAGCCAATAAACGAGGAGGATGAGGCCCAGCGAAAGCACGAGCCCGGTCGCGCGAGTCAGCAGGATGGACGTGAGCAAGGTGTAGCGATACATCCTGTACACGGTCAGGTGTGGGGAGAGCGGTCGTTCAGTCATGGGGTTTCCCGGGCCTATCGCTACACTCAGGCGAAACTCAGGGGCTGCGCGGACTAGAAGTCGATGCAGCGTCCTTTGCGCTCCCAGTCACCGAAGCGCGTGGGTTCCGGACCCGCGGGTCCGCCGATCTCGCGTCGCGCATCGGCGGGCGGGTCGCCGGTCACCGCCGCCGGCACGGCAGCGGACAGATCGTTGGGAAACGGAACGGCAGGCGGGGTCGAGGAGTTCTTCTCTGAATCGATCTGCATGTTTACAAGTGTGCCAGAATTCGGCTCGGACGACCATGAAGCTACCGCGAACGCCCCAGCCCAAGACTTATAATTAGTCATATGAATGGCGGTCATCTCCAGTTGGTCGAGCTCGACGATCTCGGTGCGCTGCGCATCGCGGGCGCCGACGCGGTGCGCTTCCTGCAGGGACAACTGTCGAATGATCTCGGGCGCGTCAGCGCCGAGCGCTGCGCGCTCGCCGGCCTGCACAACCCGCAGGGCCGCACGATCGCGCTGCTGCGTATCGTGCAGCTCGCGCCGGATGATCTGCTCGCTCTGCTGCCGCGCGAGTTGGCCGCCACCGTCGCGAGCCGCCTGTCAAAGTACGTGCTGCGCGCCAAGGTGAAAGTGACCGACGAGTCGCAGAGCTGGCGGATCACCGGGCTCGTCGCCTCGGGCGTGGTCGAGCCCACATCATCCGGTGCGCTCCCCACGGTCGCCGGCGCGCAGCTGCGGCTCGGCGACACTCTCCTGCTCTGCGTCGGCGAGCAACCGGCGCGGTGGCTGGCGCTCGCGCCCGCGGACGCGGCGGGCCAGCCCGGCGAAGGCTTGCCGGCGGGTACCGCGGCGAGCCGCGACATCTGGCGTCAGCTCGACATCATCGCCGGGCTGCCGCAGGTCTACGGCGCGACCTCGGAGGAATTCGTCGCCCAGATGTTGAATCTCGATGTGGTCGGCGCGATCGCCTTCGACAAGGGCTGCTATACCGGGCAGGAAGTCATCGCCCGCGCCCACTACCGCGGGCGGGTCAAGCGCCGGCTGCAGCGCTTCCGCTCGCGCGGACCGCTCGACCTCAAGCCGGGCGATGGCGGCGAGCTGGCCGACGGCCGGGGTTTCAAGGTGGTCGAGGCGGTACGGCTCGAGGATGGCCGGTGCGAGTTTCTCGCCGTGGCGCCCCTGCCGACGACGGCGCCGGAGCTCTCCGCCGCAAGTCAGCCCGACGCGACGTTGGAACGTGTCAGCGCTCCGCTTGCCGTGCGGCCGTCGCAAGCCGGAAGGGCGGCGTTGACCCCCTCCAACGTGGGGGCGCCAGCCACCGGCACGGCCTTGCACGCGGCCGTACCCTCGGAGCTCGCCACGACCGGCGCCGTCTGGGCGCCCTTCGCCTCGTCGCCGGCCGGACCGCGCCGCGCCGGGGCCGCGAGCCTGCCGGAAGGCCTCACCGAAGAGCTGCCGCACGACCTCGAGCGCCTCGAGCTCCCGTACGCACTCCCGGACTGAGGCGCCAACAGCGGCTCGACTCCCGAGTCTAAAACGCCGATGGGCGCGCGTCGGCGCTCAATCTATTCCGGCCGCATGTGCGGGAACAGGATCACATCCCGGATGGACGGCGAGTCGGTGAAGAACATCACCACCCGGTCGATCCCGACGCCGAGGCCGGCGGTGGGCGGCATGCCGTACTCGAGCGCGCGCACGTAGTCGGCGTCGTAGAACATCGCCTCCTCGTCGCCCCGGTCCTTGCGTGCCACCTGCGCGCGAAAGCGCGCCGCCTGATCCTCCGGGTCGTTGAGCTCGGAGAAGCCGTTGGCGAGCTCCCGACCGGCGAGGAAGAGCTCGAAGCGGTCGGTAAGAAAGGGATCGGCATCGCTGGCGCGGGAGAGCGGTGAGACCTCCGCCGGATAGGCGTACACGAAAGTCGGATCGAACAGGGTGTGCTCGGCGGTCTTCTCGAAGATCTCGATCTGCAGCTTCCCGGGGCCGTCGTGCGGCTGCACCGCAACGCCGAGCCGCTCGCAGACCTTGCGCAGGTACCTGGCGTCGCGCAACGACAGCGGATCGAAGTCGGGATTGTTCTCGAGGATGGCCTGCTCCACCGTCACCCGACGGAAGGGCTTGGAGAGGTCGTACTCGCGGCCCTGATAGGTCACCCGCTGCGAGCCGTGGATACTGTCGGCGACCCCGCGGATCGCCTTCTCGATCCAGCCCATGAGCTCGCCGTAATCGGCGTACGCGAGGTAGAGCTCCAGCATGGTGAATTCCGGATTGTGCTGGGTCGATAGCCCCTCGTTGCGGAAGTTGCGGTTGATCTCGTACACGCGCTCGTATCCGCCGACCACCAGGCGCTTCAGATACAGCTCCGGCGCGATGCGCAGATACATGTGGAGGTCGAGCGCATTATGGTGCGTGACGAATGGTCGTGCCGCCGCGCCACCCGGGATCGGCTGCATCATCGGCGTCTCGACCTCGAGGAAGTCGAGCGAGTCGAGGAAGTCACGCAGATACCTGATGATCCGCGCGCGGGTACGAAAGACATTGCGGCTCGTCTCGTTCACGATCAGATCGACATAGCGCTGGCGATAGCGCATTTCGACGTCGGCGAGGCCGTGCCATTTGTCCGGCAGCGGCCGCAGCGACTTCACCAGGAGACGCAGGCTCTCGGCCCGCACCGAGAGCTCGCCGGCATGCGTTCGGTAGAGCATCCCGGTTGCGCCGACGATGTCGCCGACATCCCAGGTCTTGAAGTCCCCGTACGCCTCCTCGCCGAGCACATCCTTCTGCAGGAAGAGCTGGATCTGTCCGGTGCGGTCGCCGATGTTGGCGAAGCTGACCTTGCCCTGGCCGCGCTTGAGCAGCATGCGGCCGCCGACGCTGACTCGCGTCGGGTTGGCATCGAGCCATTCGCGGTCGCGCTCTTCATAAGCGCTCTGCAGCTCCCCGGCGAGCGCCGTGCGGCGAAAATCGTTCGGGAAGGCAGGCCCGTGGGCGCGCAGGGCGGAAAGCTTGCCGCGGCGCTCCGCGATCAGCTTGTTCTCCTCCGCGTGCTCCGGGACGCCGGAGCCGTGGTCTTGCTGTTTGTCTGTCATTTGGCTCACAGGCCCGCCTTGAGCGAGGCCTCCATGAATTGATCGAGATCGCCGTCGAGGACCGCCGTGGTGTTGCCCACCTCGACGCCGGTCCGCAGATCTTTGATGCGGGATTGATCGAGAACGTAGGAGCGGATCTGGTTCCCCCAGCTCACGTCCGACTTCGATTCCTCGAGCACCCTGGCGGCGGCATTGCGCTTGTTCACCTCGAGCTCGTAGAGCTTCGCCTTCAGCATCTTCATGGCCGTCGAGCGATTCTTGTGCTGGCTGCGCTCGTTCTGGCATGCCGCCACGATGCCGCTCGGCAAGTGGGTGATGCGCACCGCCGACTCCGTCTTGTTGACGTGCTGGCCGCCGGCGCCCGAGGAACGGTAGACGTCGGTCTTGAGGTCCGCGGGGTTGATGTCGATCTCGATGTCATCGTCGATCTCGGGGGAGACGAACACGGACGCGAAGGAAGTATGCCGCCGGTTGCCGGAGTCGAACGGTGACTTGCGCACCAGTCGATGCACGCCGGTCTCGGTGCGCAGCCACCCGTACGCATAGTCGCCCTTGAATTCGACCGTGGCGCTCTTCACGCCCGCCACCTCGCCGGGATTGGAGTCGATCACCTCGCACGCGAAGCCGTGCGCTGCGCCCCAGCGCAGGTACATGCGCAGGAGCATCTGCGCCCAGTCCTGCGCCTCGGTGCCGCCGGCGCCCGCCTGGACGTCGAGGAAGGCGCTGTGCGAGTCCATCTCGCCGCGGAACATGCGCTTGAGCTCGAGGCGGCGGACTTCACCCTCGAGCCGCTCGGCATCCCGCCCGATATCGCGAGCCGCGGCCTCATCGTCCTCCCCCTCGGCGAGCTCGAGGAGCTCCGCCGCATCGGCGATGCCCGCGGCGGTGCGATCGATCTCGGTGACATCGGTGCTGAGGCGTGCGCGCTCCCTCCCGAGCTCCTGCGCCCGCTGCGGCTGCGACCAGACGGTCGGGTCCTCGAGCTCCCGGCCTACCTCCTCGAGGCGCTCTTTCTTGCGGTCGTACTCAAAGAAACCCCCGAAGCGAGGCGGTGCGCTCGCCGAGGTCTTTGAGGTGTCGCTTGAGCTGATTGACTTCCATAGGGGGTGCCTGGGAGGGGTGAAGCGGTGCCGTAAGAGGCCCGGCATGCTAAACGGGCGAGCGGCGAATTTCCAGGCGGACCTCCGGGCGGCCGTCCTCGCCGGCCTTACACTGCATGCTCTACCCGCGCTAACCTTGACTCAGCGGAAAGCCGATGAACGCGAAGCGGCCGGCGAAAGAACCCGCAGGGGGGCCATCTGCAGCGAACTGTCGATGCCGAGCGCTGGCAACAGGTGAAATCCGCCCTCGCTGATGCGCTCGCGCTCGGCGGACCGACGCGCGCAGCCTATCTCGAGCGCCTCGGCGCCCGCGATCCTGCCCTGCGCGCGGAAGTCGAGTCGCTGCTCGCTGCCGACCGGGAGGCCGACAGCCGGTTCCTGGAATCCCCTGCCGCGGCCGCGGCGCAGATGCTGCGCCAGCCGAATCGGCATGCCGGCCGGCGGCTCGGCCCGTACCAGCTGCTCGAGGAAATCGGCGCGGGTGGCATGGGGGAGGTCTACCGCGCGGTGCGGGTCGATGGGGAGTACGAGCATCAGGTTGCCATCAAGCTGGTGCGCGCCGGGGTGGACGCCGAATTCGTCGGGCAGCGCCTGCGCGCCGAGCGACAGATCCTGGCGGCTTTCCAGCATCCGAACATCGCGAGGTTGCTCGACGGTGGTACTACCGAGGATGGGATACCGTACCTCGTCATGGAGCTGATCGCGGGAGAGCCCGTCGATCAGTACTGCGAGCGGCACCAACTCGACATCGAAGCGCGGCTGCGACTGTTCCTGCCGGTGTGCTCGGCAGTGCAGTACGCGCACCAGCGCGCCGTCATCCACCGGGACTTGAAGCCGCGCAACATCCTCGTGACCCCCGAGGGCGTCCCGAAACTGCTCGATTTCGGGATCGCGAAGATCCTCGAGCCGGGGCCCATAGCCGTTCCTGCCGACATGACCATCAACGCGGGCCGGATGATCCTGACTCCCGAGTACGCCAGTCCCGAGCAGCTCAAGGGCGAGCCGATCTCGGCCGCGAGCGATGTCTACGCCCTCGGAGTCATCCTGTACGAGCTGCTGACCGGGACCAAGCCGTTTCGCCTCAGCGATCGCGTCACGGGGGGCGGCGAGGTGTTAAAGCCGGTGGTCGCGTCCGAGCCGGCGAAGCCGAGCACTGCCGCACGCCGGCGAGACGGGCCGGGCGCCTCGCCGAAAGGCTCACCGGAGGGCATCAGCCACCGGTTGCGCGGCGATCTCGACAACATCATTCTGATGGCGTTGCACTACGAGCCCGAGCGCCGGTATGCGACCGTGGAGCGCCTGGCGGATGACATCCGCAGGCACCTGGAGCATCGGCCGGTATCGGCCCGCAGACCCACTCTCGCCTACCGGACATCCGTATTCATCGCGCGCCACACTGCCGGCGTGGCCGCCGCGGGCGTCGTGTTTCTCGCGCTCGCCGCCGGTTACGTGGCGACGCTGCGCGAAGCGCACATCGCCAACGTGCAGCGCGCTCTGGCGCAGCGCCGGTTCGATGACGTGCGCCGGCTTGCGGACTCGCTGATCTTCGATATCCACGACTCCATCCGCGATCTTCCCGGTGCGGCGCCCAGCCGGCGCCTCCTGATCCACACGGCGCTGAAGTATCTCGACGGCCTGTCGCGGGGAGCGGAAGGAGATCCGGGCCTGGAGCGCGATCTCGCCGCGGCGTATCTGCGGCTGGGCGATTTGCAGGGCCGGGCGCTCTCGGCCAACGAAGGCGATTACGCCGGCGCGCGGCGCAGCTATCGCCGGGCGCTCGCCTTCTGGCAAGCGAGCCTGCGCGCGCAGCCGGCTGACACCGAAGCGCGGCTCGAGCTGGTGGTGACTTTCGGCAAGCTGAGCGACCTGACATGGACCCTGGGCGATCCGGCCGCTGCGCTCTCGTACTCGCGGCAGACAGTGACTCAGAGCCGGCTGCTCACTGCCACCCGCCCGGACGACCGTCGCTATCAGATCCTCGCCGCCGTGAGCGCCCTCGATTACGGGTACAAGCTGTTCAAGATCCGAGGCGATCGCGCAGGATCGCTGCTCCTCGTGCGTCAGGCGACGCAATGGCTGCGGTCGCTCGCAGCCGCCGCACCGCAGGATCTGCTCACTGCTCGCCGACTCGCGCTCGCCGATGAGCGGCAGGCCGAGATCCTCGCGGCCGGGGGAGATGACGCCGCTGCGGTGTCGCTCGATCAGAGCACGTTTCAGATCCTGCGGACGCTGAGCGCCGCGCGGCCGCGAAACACCGACTT
Source organism: Steroidobacteraceae bacterium (assembly GCA_050739095.1). Classification (GTDB taxonomy): domain Bacteria; phylum Pseudomonadota; class Gammaproteobacteria; order Steroidobacterales; family Steroidobacteraceae; genus 13-2-20CM-66-19. The sequence goes on from JBOIAR010000005.1 coordinate 49,905, forward strand.
TCGCGAGCTGGCAGCGTTCGCCGAGCTCGAACTCGCCGACACCTCGGATCGGCTGGGGCGCTTCGGCGCGGCCGAGCAATACGGCCGGGCGGCGCTCGAGAGCTTTCGGTCGCTGTCGGGCGAGGATCCCAAGGTGGGCCAATATCACATCGGTGCAGGACGGACATTGATCGCCATGGCGAAGACCGCCTTCGACGAGCACCGGCCCGCCCGGACTCGCACGCTGCTGCAGGCTTCCCTGCGGGAGCTGTCGCAGGCGGCGCCCACGCAGCAAGCGAGCGCGGATTTCCAGTTCGCCGAGGCGGCGGCGGAGTCGCTCTTTGGTGACCTCTACCAGTCGCTGGCCGCTAGCGCGCCGCACTCGAGGCTCGAGCGTCTGCGTGACTGGCAGAGCGCCAAGGAGTGGTATGTCCGGGCGGTGGCCACCTTCCCCGCAAGCTTCGCCGAGGCCGCCGCGCAAGCGACGGCGGACAGAGGGGAGATCCTGCGATGCGACCAGGAAATCGCGCGAGCCGCAGGGCCCGCGCGAACCGACTCGAGGACGCCCCAGCCTTAGCGCCGTGGGAATCCGCGGCGCGACTGCACCATCAGCGCACCACCCATGGCGGCGAGGCCCGCGAGGAGCATGGGCAGAGAGGGAGGCTCAGGGACTGCGTTTGTGGGCGCAGGCGTGCTGTAATCGTGGCCGCTCTCGAACGTGATCGAAGCGTCCGGGCTCAGCAGGTCCACATAGATGTTCGCCGTATCCGCGGCGGATTCCTCGGCGACCTGTGAGTCGCAGTCCGGACCACTGCCGGCATTACCATACCCATTGTCAGAGTTCCGGCATGGCGCGTACGGCACGCCGGTGTCTGCTGCGAGATCCGCGACAAGGCTATCGTCTTCAAAACCGACATAGGCAGGCATATCGACCGTCTGGGTGTAGGCCTGTGCGCCGTTCCCGCAGCCGCCGGGATCGATACTCTCGTAATCTCCGGTGTCCACGGTCACGCCCAGGGACCAACAGCCGTTGCCGCTGCCGGTTCCGTCGAATACAGGCGTGACGGCGATTTCGACTGCCGTTCCGTAGGGCAGGGTCGAAGACGTGATCTGGAACGTATCCTGAAAGCTCGCAAAGGCGTCGGCGGACGCGGCAACTTCGAGAGGATTGACAATAGTGTACGAATAAGGATTGCCGTTGTCATCGTAGCCCTCATCGGTGATCGAGCCCGGTGTCAGCTCATAGACGGCACTGGCCGTTCCGTGCAGGCTCCCGAACGACGCCGTGGCTGTGGCGGTCGCCGTCGCGTTCACCGAGAACACATTATAACCAGAGCAACGGCAGGGCCAGCATCGCCGCCGCGGCGAGCCTGACCGCACCATCATCTGCAGCGCGAGCCGTGAAGCGCCGCCTCCAGAGGGCGAGAGTCAGCAAGCCCAGCCCGGCCGCGAGAATGCCGAGGCTGCCGGGTTCCGGTGTGGAAGGCGCAGATTCGGAACCAGAGAGCAGTCCATTGTCGCTCACGAACTGATAATCCGGATCGTCGGAGACAAATTCCACCGAGAACGGGTCCAGCGCGTCGACGAAGCCGGTATAGCCCGCGCCAAAGGAGGCCTCGATCTCCTGATATGAAACGAACATGGGCTCGCTCGGGCAGTCCTCGCCTTTCGCACAGCTCCGGGCGCTGATCTGGCAATAGCTCGAACTGTCGACCGTACACGCGTCGCCGGATTCGTCATAGGTCACGGAAAAGCTGTAGTTCCCGTCGCCTATCGGGGTGAACTTGACGGGCTCCTGCTCGTCCACGCAGGAGCCAGACTCGCTCGGGGCACAGTAGTCAAAAACCCCGCTCAGACCGGGAACGGAATCGGAATTCTGATCTTCGGGATCGCTGCTCTGATAGATGGTGAGACCGAATCCAAGATTGGTGGGCGGAGGACCGTAGTTCTCGTATCCATAGGACGCGCCGAAAATACCACCCTGGTTGTCGTTCGTGACCGAAGGCGCCGCGCTCACGGTGCCCGCGATGGTTGCAATGAGCGTGACGGGAATGGGTGAGGTGACGGCTTCGCACGAAAAGCCGCTCGCGCAGGTGAGATACCAAGAATCTTCATCGAGTGTCCATCCGGAGCCAAGCTGTGACTCGGCGAGTCCAGGGAAAGCATCCGCGTTGGCGTCATAGGCGAGTCCCATGTTCACGACGTCACCATCGGCGACGGTCATAAAGGACGAAATGGAATCGCCGTTCAGCGAGACCGAGCTGCTGTCCTGATATCCGGCGTCAACCTGTCCCACGCCCGTGTCGTTATCAGAAATCTGACTTCGACTGCTGACAGAAGAATCGGCCAGCGCCGAGCCGCTCATCAGTGTGAGAGCAAGTGTCAGAGCGCCTATCGCCGCTGTTGCCCGTGTCATGCTCGTTCCTCCCCGTCAGTCGCTGGCTTGGAGCCATACCTCAGAGTGGCTGCGTACCGTTTCATTTCTTCTCCAGCGTAAACTCGATGCCGGTGGGCCCGATCACAGCCAGCAGCAGGCTGGCCAGCAGCTCGCCCGTGTGCTCATCTTCTTGTCATCCCCATGACGGATTATCGTTCGCGCCCGCATGCCGAGCGGGCATGCCCCCGCGGCCGCTTGCGGTTCGATCAGCAATCGAGACATAGATGTGAAGCGGAATCCGCCGCGAAACTGGCTCACCGGTCAGCTGAATCGGCCGCGTCGCCGCTTGAGCCGCATGGCCGCCGCGGCTGCAAGCCCCATGGCGAAAAGCAACAGCGACGGCGGCTCCGGCACCGAGTTCGCCGGCGCCTCGTTCGTCATCACATAGCCGTCGTCCGCGGCCCAGGTGATCGTCACGCCGTCCGGCACTAGAATCTCGAGCGGATCGTCGATGGAGGTGGTCACCGGCCCGTCGGGGTGCTGCCCACCGGCGTACGCATAGGCTGAAATACCCTGATACATGTAAAGAGCGTCCCCGTTGGCAATCGTGAATGTTTGTGTGAACGTTGTTGTGCCTCCGCTGGCAGACAGACAGTTGTAACCCGGTTCAAGTTGTCCCAAATAGTTATAAAATGCACATCCTTGAGGCGTATCGGGACTGTAGGCACTGAGGCTTCCGTAGTTTGCGACCTCAAAGTCACAGGATTGACCGCCGCACTCATCGGTTGGCCCTTCTTCCCACTCCAGTCCGTAATCAAAGTTCGCATTCACGGTGTATACTGGATGACCGAATTCGTCGGTATACTCGTACAGGAAACCTAATCCCGATACATCCGACGTGACCTGGTCCACGATCGTGATTTGAGCTACGCCATTGCCGGGAACTGTGACGACACCCCAATCGCCCTGATCCGCGGACCCGACGCCTTCGGAGCTGTTATACGAACCCGCTGAACCAGGCGCGCTCGCCGTGGCGGATGCGCCGAGCCGACCGGAAACAGTAGCGGTAGCGCCCCCCATGAAACCGCCGCAACCGGACGGACCGGCGGTGGCGGCGACGGGAAATACATCACCCGACGGGGGGCTATCCGAGACATAGCAGGAGGCGCCGAATTGTGATGAGTCGGCGAATGCCTGTGCTTCTAGATAGGTCGATGCCTGTGCCAGATATACCGACGCCCGTGCCGTGCTTGCGCCGATGCCGAGCAGCGGCAGGGCGAGCGCCGGGGCCAAGAGTCGGGTCCATGTTCCGCGCGTCATAACCGTCCTCCGATGGCTTGTGTCATGCTTGGGATTTGGTTTCATCGCCTCGGCCTCATCCGCGCCGCCGCTCGAGCCGCCCGGCCGAGGTGATGCCGGCGGGGTGATCAGGGGCAGCATCAGGCTGGCCAGCAGCTCGCGTCGCGCGCTCGTCTTCATTCTTGTCATCCCCCTGATGGATTATTGTTCGCGCCCGGCGCCGCGCGGGCACGCCCCCTTGGCCGCTTGCGGCTCGATCGACAATCCGGACATGGGTATGAAGCGGAATCCGCGGCGAAATCGGCTCACCGGTCAGCTGAGCCGGCCGCGTCGCCGCGACCGGGCTCACAGACCTTGCGCCGAGCTGCGAGTACCCTAGGGGTCTGGGGGATCAACCTGACCCATGGCCGCTTCCTCGACCTGCGATCCCGACGAGCTCTTGCGGCTATGGCGCGCCGGAGATGGCGATGCGCTGCGTCGTCTCCTGCCCCAGGTGTATGAGGAGCTGCACCGGGTGGCCGAGCGCCATCTGCGCCGGGAGCGCCCCGGACATACCTTGCAGACCACCGCCCTCATCCATGAGGCCTACCTGAGGCTGATGGATCAAAGCCCGGCGAAGATCCACGACCGGTGCCACTTCGTCGCCTTGACGTCGCATCTCATGCGCCAGATCCTCGTCGATCATGCCCGCGCGCGCATCGCCAAGAAGCGCGACGGCGGCTACCGGATCACCCTGGCGGAAGATCTGGCCGTTGCTGAGCCCCAGGAAGTCGACCTGCTGGCCGTGAACGAGGCTCTGAACCGCCTGGCCGGGCTCGACCCCCAGCAGGCGCGCGTCGTGGAGCTTCGCTATTTCGGCGGCCTTTCCATCCCGGAGACCTCGGCGGCACTCGGTATCTCGGAGGCGACCGTGAAACGCGATTGGGCGACCGCGCGCGCCTGGCTGCACCGCCAGATCGAACGCTCGAGCGAGCCGTAGAGACCGTTGCGGCCGCCGGAGCGGTGCCGCCGTCGCGCGGCTTGCCGCGAGGCTCTGCAGCGGCTCTGCAGCGGCTCTGCCGCGGCTACGGGCTCGGCAGCACGTGATCGACCAGCAGCTGCAACCGCCTCTCCCCCTGGTATTCGTTGACGTCCAGCCGGTAGACCAGTTGCAGCAGGCCTTCGGGGAGGATGAACGCCGACTCCTCCTCGATGTGGTTGAAAGCGATGGCTTCGAAGGAGCGGCCGGTGCGCGGGAATTCCAGCCACATCTTCAGATGCCGGTCGCCGACCACGCGGGCGCTGCGGATCGAGAACACGCCGTCGAAGCAGGGCTCGGGGAAGGCCTGGCCCCAAGGGCCGCCGGCGCGCAGGGCGTGCGCCGTCTCGAGCGCGATTTCCTCCACGGTCAGCTCGCCGTCGGTCTCGATGGCGTCGCTCGGGCCGCACTGCGCAACCCAGGCGGCGACCTCCTCGTCGAAGGCGCGCGCGAAGAAATCGAGCCGGGAGCGCTCGAGCGCCAGGCCGGCCGCCATGGCGTGACCGCCGAATTTGCCGATGAGCTGCGGATGGCGCGCATCGATATTGGCGAGCACGTCACGGATGTGAATACCCGGCATGGAGCGCGCCGAGCCGCGCAGCTGCCCTTCTCCCACGGCCGCAAAGGCGATCACCGGCCGTCGGACGCGCTCCTTGATGCGGCTCGCCACCAGCCCGACGACACCCTGGTGCCAACTCTCATCGAAGAGGCAGACGCCGCTGCGTTGCAGGGCCCGCGGTCCCGGATCGCGCAGCCGCCGCACCGCGACGAGTGCTTCCGCCTGCATGCGGGCCTCGATCGTCCGCCGCTCCTGGTTGAGCTCATCGAGACGCGCGGCGAGCGCAGCGGCCGCTTGCGCATCATCCGCGAGAAGACACTGGATCCCGACGGTCATGTCATCGAGTCGTCCCGCCGCATTGAGCCGCGGCGCGACGGCGAAGGCGAGATCGGCCGCAATGAGGCCCTCGGGACGACGTCCCGCGATCTCGAGCAGAGCGCGGATGCCGGCGGCGCAGCGGCCGGCGCGGATGCGCTTCAGCCCCTGCGCCACGAGCACCCGGTTGTTGGGATCGAGCGGCACGAGATCGGCGACCGTGCCCAGGGCGACCAGGTCGAGAAACTCCGCGGCGCCGGGCGCCCCCGGCGGCGCCAGCCGCTCCTCATCGAGCCGCCGTTTCAACGCCGCCATCACGTAGAAGGCCACCCCCACGCCCGCCAGCGCGCGGCTCCTGAAGAGACTGCCGGTCAGGTTGGGATTGACGATCACGTTCGCGGCGGGCAGCTCGGTACCCGCCAGGTGATGATCGGTGATCAGCACATCGATGCCGCGCGAGCGCGCCTCCGCCACCCCGGCGGCGCTCGAGATGCCGTTGTCCACGGTGATGATGAGCGACGGCGCGCGTCCCGAGGCGAGTTTCACGATCTCGGGTGTGAGGCCGTAGCCGAATTCGAACCGGTTGGGCACGAGGAAGTCGACGGAGGTGAAACCCCATGCGGTGAGCGCCCTCACCACAAGCGCGGTGCTGGTCGCCCCGTCGGTATCGAAATCCCCGATCACCAGCACCCGGCCCGCGGCCCGATGCTCGAGCAGCAGGTCCACCGCGGCGGCGATGCTTTCCAGCGTGCTCACCGGCAGGAGGCGATCGAGCGAGAGATCGAGATCGTCGGCGGTGCGAACGCCGCGGGCAAGATAGATCCGGCGCAGCACCGGATGGAGCCCCGCGCCGAGTGTGGATGTGTCCTCGGCGCGCGCCATTCGCCGCACGACGCGCAGATTCACGTCAGTGCCTCGAGAGCGGTGCGTTTGCCCCGCCACAGGCGCCAACGGTGCGCCGCGCGCAGGGTGAGGCAGCGATCGTTCGCCACCAGCACCAGCCGGTGGAGCTCGCCGCGATGGAGCGCATCGAGCGACGGCGATACCAGCCGGCGGTCGATCTCCGCCATGGCATCCGCCAAACGCCAGGAAGCATTGGCATGCAGCAATTCGGCAACCTCCACGACGCCGAGCACGCGCGGCGCGCGCGGCTCACCGATCACCGCCGGCCAGTCTAGCGGCATCGGCCGGATTTCTCCTCCTGCAAGCCGCCAGAGACCGCGCACATAAGCATCCGATCCGAACGCCACATCGACGAGCTCGCGCGTAGCCGTGGGCGGAGAGATGGCGGGCGCGCCGCCGCCCCACACCCACAGTGTTGCAATCGCCGGCGCGCCCCGCTGCGCGCGCCGCGCGTTGACAGGATGGCCGTGCAGCCACATCTCGATCTCCGCGCTCAGGCGCCGCAGCGCCAGCGCGCCCTCCCCGACCGCCAGCGCCTCGGCGACCGAGGTCAACAGCAGCCGCGCGGGCTCCGTGGTCGTCGCGGGCGCCGGGGGCGGCGGACCGGAGAGCAGGAGCTCGCCGCTCTCGAGCGGATGCAGATCGAGCCCTGAGCCTTGGAAAGTCTCGCGGAAACTCGCCGCGAGCTCTTCGCCTTCCGCGCGCGGCAGGCGAAGGAGGCTGCGTCTGTCGAAATGCAGGCTCGTCAGCCCGGCGGTGAGATGCAGAGGCGTCGCGAGCCACACGGCGCGGGGCGCCAGCGTCGCCGCAAGCGGCGCCGAGGCGACACTGGCGGGTGCCTCACCGGCGTACTGCGGCAAGCCAACCCAATGCGCAACCCACGCACGCCAACCGTCGGGCAGAGTGCTCCTGTCGCCGAAGCGCGCGAGGTGCTCGATGCCACGCGCCGCAGCCACGCCCGGGCTCGCGTCTGAGGCCGGCGCGCGTCCGGGCGGCAAGAGATCCATTGCCACGGCAGCGTCGCCGGAGCGACCCGGCAGCTCCGGCTCAAGATACAGATCCGCAATGACGATGACGATCTCGCGCACGGGCGTATCCTAGCTTTCCTCATGAGGTTCACATTGGAAAGCAGCTCGAGGGTGAACGTCGTGCGCGCCTACTCGCGCGCGCAGCTGCGGATCGGCGAGGAGCTCGTGCGCTCGAGCTGCATCGTATCCGCCGACCGGCTCATCACCGACTGGCCGCCGGCGCGGTTCGAGGCGCTGGCGGCAGAGCACCTTACGGCGATCTTCGAGCTTCAGCCTGAAGTCGTGCTCCTCGGCACCGGCGAGCGGCAACGCTTCCCGCCGGCGGATATCCGCGCGGCATTCGCGGCGCGCGGTGTCGGACTCGAGGTGATGGATCTCGGAGCGGCCTGCCGCACTTACAACATCCTGGTGCAGGAGGAACGGCGCGCGGTGGCGGCGCTCTTCTTCGACTGAAACCCCGCGTAAGCGGGGGCGAGGCCCAGGAAGGGCCGAGCACTGACAACCGGGTCTGGGCTCCGGCGGAAGCAGAGCCGCCGGAAGAAGACACAGGGGGAGGGGCATCAACCAACCGACCCATCATCCGGAGCTGACAGACTCGGACGACGGCATGCTTTTCTTCTTGTAAGTCGCTGTTGTTGCTTTTCTTTCGGCATCCCCTCCTCCCTGTGCCCTCTTCCGGCTGCTCTGCGAGGGCTGGCAAGGCTGTCGGCGCTAAGCGACAGGGTCACATGTTAAACAAGTCACACTTCGATTCGCAACTGTGGATTTAAAATTTATTATAGTTGAATGACTTAGGTGATAAATCTCACCTAGAACATTTATTGCCTCAGCCTGTGCCCCCGAGCAGCGGCACGAAGGCCACGAGTCCCAGGGACTCGCGGTCGATGCGCTGCTCGCGCCGGGTAAAGCGCACCAGCTCCTGCTCACCCTCCGGGCCCACCGGCACGAGCAGTCGACCGCCCACCTCGAGCTGCTTGAGCAGCGCCTCGGGAACGATGAGAGGCGCGGCGGCAACCAGGATGCCGTCGAACGGCGCCTGTGACTTCCAGCCGGTGCTGCCGTCGCCGTGCCGGAACCTGACGTTGCGCACGCCGAGCTCCTTCAGCCGATCCTTGGCGCGATCGAGGAGCGGCGCGATGCGCTCGATGGTGTAGATCCTCTCGACGAACGGCGCCAGCACGGCCGTCTGATAGCCGCAGCCGGTGCCGACCTCGAGCACTCTTTGCAGCGGCCCGCTCTCGAGCAGCGCCTCGGTCATGCGCGCGACGATGTAGGGTTGTGAGATCGTCTGCCCGTAACCGATCGGGAGCGCGGTGTCCTCATACGCACGGCTGCCGAGCGCCTCGTCGACGAAGATATGACGCGGGACGTTGCGGATCCGGTCGAGTACCGCGAGGCTCGTGATGCCCTGCTCGCGCAGGCGCTGCACGAGCCGGTCACGTGTGCGCGCGGAGGTCATGCCGATGCCGGAGAAACGCAGATCAGGCATGGAGGCCTTCCAGCCAGTGCTGCAGCGCGGGCAGCGCCGCATGGCGCGTGAGGTCGATTTGCAGCGGCGTCACGGAGACGAAACCCTGGGCGATGGCTTCGAAGTCGGTACCGGGACCGGCATCCTGCTCCGGGCCGGAGGGCCCCACCCAGTACACCGGCCGACCGCGAGGATCGTGGGCGGGCAGGATGGGCGCGGAGCGGTGCCGAAATCCGAGCCGCGTGCTGCGAAAGCCGCGCAACGCGGCAAACGGCACGTTGGGCACGTTGACGTTGAGGATGAGCGTCGGCTCGAGCGGGCTTTGCACGAGCTGACCGACGAGTTGGCGGGCAATCTGCGCCGCCGTATCGAAATGCGCCTCGGCATCGGGCATGGTGCACAAAGAGATCGCGACGGTGGGGAGGCCGAGAAAGCGGCCCTCGATGGCCGCCGCCACCGTCCCGGAGTAGAGCACGTCATCGCCCAGATTCGCGCCATCGTTGATGCCGGAAACCACCATGTCATGCTCGTAATCGAACAGCCCGGTGATGGCCAGGTGCACGCAGTCGGTCGGCGTGCCCTGCACGTAATAGACGCCGGGCTCTGCCTCGAACACCCGTAGCGGCACATCGAGCGTGAGGGAGTTGCTCGCGCCGCTGCGATTGCGGTCCGGCGCCACGACGGTGATCTCGGCGAGGGTGGCGAGAGCCTCCTTGAGGAGGCGTATGCCGCGGGAGCGGTAACCGTCATCGTTGCTGACGAGGATCTTCACGGTCGTGTTATCGTATTCGTGACGGGACGCGCCTGGGAAACGCGCGTAACTATACTGGAAGCAAAATCCACGGCGGTAGCGTGAGTCCCAGAACGCCGAAAGAGTATCCCGGTCGCGCTTCGACGGACGACGAGCGGCTCTTCCGCGAAGCGGTCCGGGACGTCAAGCCGCTCGGGCGTGCCGATCAGGGAACGGAACACGCCCTCAAGCGCAAGCGTCCTCGTCCGACTGCGCGCTTCACCCGCGCCGACCGGCTCGCCGTGCTCGAGGAGAGCCTGAGCGATGAGGTCTTCGACCCGGCGCTCGCCGGTGGCGAGGAGCTCGTCTTCCACCGCGCGCGGATTCAGGCCTCCGTGCTTCGCAAGCTCCGCCGCGGCGACTACCACGTGCAGGGGGAGATCGACCTGCATGGCCTCAGCGTCGGCGAGGCAAAGCAGGCGCTGCGTGGGTTCCTGGCGTTGGCGCTGATGCGGCAGTGGCGGTGTGTGCGCATCATCCACGGCAAGGGACTTCGCTCCGGACACCGCGGCCCGGTGCTGAAGGGCATGGTCGGTGCGATGCTGCGCAAGATCGGCCCGGTGCTGGCGTACGTCTCGGCGCGGCAGGTCGATGGGGGTACGGGTGCGGTTTACGTGTTGCTCTCGTCGTAGGCGGCGTCCAGGGTGAAGATCTCCCTCAGCACCGCCGTGGCATATGCGCCGCGGCTCAGGCGGAACTCGAGAATGACGGCATCGGCAGTGTCCGCGTCCCGCCGCCAGCGCAGATCGCGGACGGCCAGCCGCAGGCTGCGCCTCTCCTGCTCCATGCCGGCCCCCGCGACGAGCTCGCATGCGGAGGGCAACCTTGCCGCGACACGCTGCTCGAGCTCCAACACCCGGCCGCCGCTCGGCGGCGAGCCGCTCCCCCACAGGGGACCGGTGGGGTGGATCTCGAGCCGCGCGCATCGAGCCACGAGGGCCTCATCGGCTGCTTCGACCCGGAAGTGACTCGCGCGGCCATCGAGGCCGGCAAGGTCACCCGGCTCGAGCCGCTCCCAACTCCCATCGCCCACGCGCTCGGCGAGCACGGCATTGAAGATGAGGCTGCGCGCGGCGGAAAGCACGAAGCCGCGCTCCGCCGGACCGAGCGAGCGCAAGCCGGCGGTCATGCGATCGAGATTGGCTCCGCCGCGTCCGAAGCGCTGTGGCCCGAAGTAATTCGGCACCCCGCGCGCCTCGATGGCGGCGAGACGGCTCGCCAACAATGCATCATCGACACCAACCCCGCGCACCCTGATGGCGAAGCCGTTGCCCACGAGCGCGCCCCGCGGGAGCTTGCGTGAGTGACGCTGCGCCTCGAGCACCTCGTACTCGCCGCTGTGCACCCCGACCCACTCCTCGGGCGAGAGGCGCGACTGCGGCACGGTGAACCACTGCACTGCCACCGCGCGACGGTCTTTCAGGCCGGCATAGCCGACGTCCGCCGGCCGGCAGCCACAGGCGCGGGCAAGCTCACGCGCCACCCATTGCGTGTTGGCGTCGCGCTTGCGCACCTTGAGGAGCACGTGCTGGCCGGCGCCGGCGGGCGCGAAGCCGAGCTGCTCCTCGACAAGGAAATCCTCCGGCTGCGTGCGCAGCCGCCCCCGACAGAGTGGTGCGCCGTGGGCAAGCGGCGGCTCGAGTGCCGCCTCAAGCGACATCGATCAGGAGCACCACGGCCTGGGCGGCGATGCCTTCGGCCCGCCCGAGAAAGCCGAGCTTCTCGGTGGTCGTCGCCTTGACGTTGACTTGATCCACACCGACCTCCAGCAGCTCGGCGACCTGGCGCCGGATCTCGCCCCGCACCGGCGAGAGCTTCGGTCGTTCCGCGAGCACCGTCACGTCGGCATTGCCGACCCGCAGCTTGCGGGCGCGCAGCATGTCCATCACCGCGCGTACAAAATGCTTGCTGTCGGCGCCCTTCCAGCGCGGATCAGTGTCCTTGAAGTGCTGACCGATATCGCCGAGGCCGGCCGCCCCGAGCAGCGCGTCAGTCAGCGCATGCAACACCACGTCGCCGTCGGAGTGAGCCACGACGCCGTGGGTATGCGCAACGCGCACGCCGCCCAGCATGACGAAATCACCGGGGCCGAATGCATGCACGTCGATGCCGGAGCCTATTCTCATCAGCGAGTCTCCTGCAGGAGTGCCGCCGCGATCGCGAGGTCGGCGGCGCTGGTGATCTTGAGATTCGCGGCGGCGCCCGCGACGAGCCGGGGATGATCGCCCAGCCACTCGATCGCCTGCGCCTCATCGGTCGGCGTGCGGCCAGCCGCATGGGCCCGGTCGAGCGCTTGGCAGAGGCGGCCGTAGCGGAACATCTGCGGTGTCAGGGCGCGCCACAGGCCGGCGCGGTCGACGGTCTGTTGTACCTCCCGGCCGGCATCGGCGCGCTTCAGGGTATCGGCGGCGGGCGTCGCCAGAAGTCCGCCTACCGGATGAGCGGCGAGCTCGGCAAGGAGACGGTCGAGGTCACTGCGCGGCAGGCAAGGCCTCGCAGCATCGTGGACCAGTACCCAGTCATCGCGATTGGCGCGCTCCGCAAGCACGTGGAGGCCGTTGCGGACGGAGTGGCTTCGCTCCTGGCCACCGGGCGCCAGGAGAACCGCGGTGGGTGCGATGGACGCCCAAAAAGGGTCTTCCTCGGCGAGGGCGACCACGGCGCCGGCGCAGCGGGAATCGCTCAGGAACGGCGCGAGGGCCCACTCGATCACGGTGCGCCCGAGAAGCGGTGCGTACTGCTTCGGGCGATCGGTGCCGAAACGTCGGCCGACGCCGGCAGCCGGCATGACCAGCCAGTACCTCATTTGGCGGCGGCGGCTCGCGAGTCAACCGGTTTGTTGCCCGCCGGGGCGGGCTCGACCACCTGGTAGAAGGTCTCGTTGGGGCCGATCATGCCCAGGTCGCTGCGGGCCAGCTCCTCGATGGCGGCAGTGCCGGACTTGAGATCCTGTACCTGCGCCTCGAGGCGGCTGTTGCGCTCGGTGAGAGTCGCATTCAGCTTCTGCTGCGCGGCGACCGCGTGTTGGAGGCGCTCGACTCCACGGAGGCCGTCGTCGGAGATCCAGATCCGGAACTGCAGGAGGATCAGAGCAACGAGCAGGGCTGTGGCGAGTATTTTCATGCGTATGCTTCAACCGGCCGGAACAGGCCTCCGGCCGTTCCGGCGGCCAGCCCAATCGGCACATTCGCTCTCGTGCTCGACGGCCTTGAGCACGCCCTTGCCGAGATAGCGCTTCCTGTCGCCGTCGCGCAGCTCCACCGCCTCGCGCGTGCCGGTGGAGGCGCCCGCGGGCACCGCCGCCCGGTCCATGACGCCGGAATCGAGAATGACGTCGGCTTCGATGGTGGGATTGCCGCGGGAATCCAGTATTTCGCGGCCGCGGATGTCGGCGATTCGGGTCATTTTGCGGTTCCTTCAGGTGAATGATTCGCCGGGAGCGAATCATGACGACGCGCAGTGTCGGCCCCGGAGGGGCGAGGCCCAGGATGGGCCGAGCAAAGCAGCGACTCCTCGAGCGGCCGCGCCTTCACGGCGACATCGAGAGCCTTGAGAGTGGCGAGCAGCGGCTCCATGCGGTCGAGCGGCCACGCGTTGGGTCCGTCGGAGAGCGCACGTGCCGGATCGGGATGGGTCTCCATGAAAAGACCGGAGACGCCCGCGGCCACGGCGGCGCGGGCGAGGACGGGAATGAACTCCCGCTGGCCCCCGGAGGCGGCGCCGAGGCCGCCCGGCAGCTGCACGGAATGGGTGGCGTCGAACACCACGGGGCAGCCCGTCGAGCGCATGACCGAAAGCGAGCGCATGTCGGAGACGAGATTGTTGTAACCGAAGGAGAAGCCGCGCTCGCAAACGAGGATCGACTCGTTGCCGGTCGAGCGGGCCTTGTCGACGACGTTGCCCATCTCCCAGGGCGAGAGGAACTGGCCCTTCTTGATGTTGACAGGCTTGCCTCGGGAGGCGACGCCGAGGATGAAGTTGGTCTGTCGGCAGAGGAAGGCGGGCGTCTGCAGCACATCGACGACGGAGGCGACTTCATCGAGCGGTGTGTCCTCGTGCACGTCGGTGAGCACCGGCACGCCGAGGGTGCGTCGCACACCCTCCAGGATCTTCAGCCCCTGCTCCAGCCCCGGGCCGCGATAGCTCGCACGCGAAGAGCGATTCGCCTTGTCGAACGAGGCCTTGAAGACGAAGGGAATGCCGAGGCGCCCCGTGATCTCCTTGAGCCGCCCGGCGACGTGCTGCGTGAGCTCCGCGCTCTCGATCACGCAGGTACCGGCGATGAGAAACAGCGGCCGGCCGATGCCGATCTCCTGTCCCGCGAGCTTCATGTGATATCAGGCACAGGGATGTGCCCCGCCGCCGCAGGGCGAGGCGGTGCTTTCAGCGAAGCACCGCTTCGCTCCGCCGAGCGAGCTTTGGGCAAAAACCACGCTTTTTGCCCAAAGCCGCGCTGGGCCGGGCAGGATGTCCGGATCCAGCGCTTCATACTAGGCGCCCGCGGCCTGCGGCAGGAGCGACGCCCGCTGCGCGCGCGCGGCGCGGATGAACCCCGTGAAGAGCGGATGGCCGTCGCGCGGCGTCGAGGTGAACTCCGGGTGGAACTGCGTCGCGACGAACCACGGGTGTCCGGGGATCTCGATGACCTCCACCAGTCCGTCGCGGGAGAAGCCCGAGAAGCGCATGCCCGCCTGGCGGTAGCGATCGAGAAAGTTGTTGTTGAACTCGTAGCGGTGGCGATGGCGCTCGACGATCGAGTCCCGGCCGAAGGTCTCCCGGGCGCGCGTGCCGGCCCCGAGCAGCACCTCCTGCGCGCCCAGGCGCATCGTGCCGCCCTTGGCGGCGGCCTCGTCGCGGGTCTGCGTGCCGCGCGCCTGGTCCTGCCACTCGCTGATCAAAGCAATCACGGGGTGCGGCGTCGCGCGATTGAATTCGGTGCTGTTGGCGCCCGTGAGACCGAGCGCGTGACGCCCGAACTCGACGATCGCCACCTGCATGCCGAGGCAGATACCGAGATACGGCACCGAATGCTCGCGGGCATAGCGGACCGCCTGGATCTTGCCCTCGATGCCCCGCTCGCCGAAGCCACCCGGCACCAGGACGGCATCCATGCCCTTCAGGGCATGCGTGCCGTGCTGCTCGACGTCGGTGGACTCGATGTAGTGGATGTTGACGCGCGTGCGGGACTTCAGGCCCCCGTGCATCAGCGCCTCGTGCAGCGAGAGATAGGAGTCGCGGATCTGCACGTACTTGCCGACCATCGCGACGTCCACCTGCCCGTCGGGATTCGCCTTGGCGGTCACCACCTGGCGCCAGTCGGCGAGGTCGGTTTGCGGCACTTCGAGCCGCAGCTTGTCGACCACGATGTCATCGAGCGATTGCTCGTGCAGCAGGATCGGAATCTGGTAGATGTCGTCCGCATCGACCGCAGAGATGACCGCCCGCTCCTCGACGTTCGTGAAGAGCGCGATCTTGCGCCGCTGCTCCTCCGGCAGCGGATGCTTGCAGCGGCAGAGCAGCACGTCGGGCTGGATACCGATGCCGCGCAGCTCCTTGACGGAGTGTTGGGTCGGCTTGGTCTTGATCTCCCCGGAGCCGCCGACAATCGGCACCAGCGTGAGGTGCATGTAGACGCAGTTGCTGCGCCCGAGCTCGACGCCGAGCTGGCGGATGGCCTCGAGGAAGGGGAGCGACTCGATGTCACCCACCGTACCGCCGATCTCGACCATGCAGACATCGGACCCCTCGGCCCCGAGCTGAATGCTGCGCTTGATCTCATCCGTGATGTGCGGAATCACCTGCACGGTGGCGCCGAGATAGTCGCCCCGGCGCTCCTTCGCGATCACCCGCTCGTAGATGCGGCCGGTGGTGAAGTTGCTGTTGCGGCCCGTGGTGGTGCGCACGAAGCGCTCGTAGTGACCCAGGTCGAGATCGGTCTCCGTGCCGTCGTGAGTGACGAACACCTCACCGTGCTGGAACGGACTCATCGTCCCCGGATCGACGTTGATGTACGGGTCGAGCTTGACCATGGCGACCTTGAGCCCACGGGCCTCAAGGATCGCTCCCAGGGAGGCGGCGGCGATGCCCTTGCCCAACGAGGACACGACGCCACCGGTGACGAATACGAATCGCGTCATAGAGTGATGAGGATGTCCCGTCGCAAGGAGTGCCCGATGAGCCACGTGAGCATGCACGACGGGAGGGCAGATTATCACATCGAGCCGTACCCCGCACCGCCGGCAGACTTGTGCCACAGGAGCCGCGCCCGATGCGGCGCGCCGGGTGCGGCCCGCACGGACGCATCGATCCAAAGATCCGCCGCCGCGACCAGCTTGCCGCCGGCGAAGATCAACGGCATTCTCCCACGCTCTGCGAGCGGCACGTGAGCTTCCTGCAGCAAGCTCTTGAGCGCGCGCCGCGGACCGCCGCCGCGCACACGCAGCCGCTCGCCGCCGCGCCGCCAGCGCACCGCCAGCCCATCCGGCAGCGCATCGAGATCGATCGCACCCTGGCTTCCCTCCACGAGCTCCAAAGCGCCGCCGCCCGGGAGCGCGCACCGGGAGCACTGCCGCCATCGCCAGTCGAGCTCGGCGTGCGTCTGTGCAGCCCGCTGCCTGTCTGACATCGCCGCGCAATCGGCGAGCGACAGCAGGTCCGCGTGACGTTGCACCGCGGCGCCGCCCCAGAGCACCTGCGGGTGCGCGTCGGGGCGCGCCTCGATGAGCGGCCCCGCGATTTCCTCCAGTCGCCGCGTATCGGGCAAGGCTCGGCCGCTGCTCGCAATCCACAGCCGCAGGAGATTGCGTCGCCGATCGGGAGTGAGCGCTCGTAGCACTTTCACCGAGAGCGATGCGCCGTCGCGCGCGCGCTCGAGATCCGCACGGGCCAGCGCCGTGAGGAGTCCCTGCGCCTCGGCGGCGTGGCGCGCCGAGCGCGCGACCGCCGAGGCCACACCGGGCCAGCGCTCGCGAACCAGCGGCAACACCTGCCGGCGCAGATAGTTCCGATCGAACCGCTCATCGAGGTTCGTGTCGTCCTCGATCCAGGCGAGCCCGCGCGCTTGCGCCCAGGCCTCGAGGTCCTTGTGCGAGCACCCGAGCAGCGGCCGTGTGAGCCATCCGGCGCCGAACGTTGCCAGCGGCGGCATGGCGGCGAGGCCCGCGAGCCCGCAGCCGCGGAAGAGCTGCAACAGCACCGTCTCGAGCTGATCGTCGCGCGTGTGGGCCGTGAGCAGAGCCTCGCCGCGTTGCAAGTGCTGCGCCAGACGATGGTATCGGGCCACCCGCGCGGCCTCCTCCACCGAAGCGCCGCGCTCGCGGTGCACCGTCACTGCGAGCACCCGCAAAGGAACCTCGAGCTGCCGCGCGAGCTTGCGGCAGTGCGCGCTCCAGCGCGAAGCGTTCGGATGCAGTCCGTGATTGATGTGCGCCGCCCGCAAGCGCAGCCGCTCAACGCGCGCGGCCGCGAGCGCGGCGAGGAGCGCGGTGGAATCGAGGCCGCCGCTCAGCGCGACGCAGACGGGGACGTTGGGGAATCCGGGCAGCAGCTGAGCCAGACGCTCGATGAGCCATTGCGGACCGAACAGGCTTTCCTTACTCGGAGTTCTCACTGAACACCCCGAAGGAGGCGATCCGGCGCGAGCGCGCGGCGCGCAGCTCATCGCGCGGAATCGACTCGAGCGCCCCGAGGTGTTTCAGCAGCGCCGCCTTGAGGCTCGCCGACATGGCGGGCGGATCGCGATGCGCGCCGCCCAGCGGCTCCTCGATCACCTCGTCCACCAGCCCGAGCTTCGCGAGTCGGTCGGCGGTCATGTTGAGCGCCTCGGCGGCGGCCTCTTTCTTGTCCTGGCTCTTCCAGAGAATCGACGCACAGCCCTCGGGCGAGATGACCGAGTAGGTGCTGTACTGCAGCATCAGGAGGCGATCGCACACGCCGATCGCGAGTGCGCCGCCGGAGCCGCCCTCGCCTGTCACCACCGTCACGATCGGAACGCTGAGCACCGACATCTCGAACAGATTGCGAGCGATCGCCTCGCTCTGGCCACGCTCCTCGGCGCCGACGCCGGGGTAGGCGCCTTGAGTGTCGATCAGCGTGACGAGCGGCAGCCCGAAACGCTCCGCAAGACGCATCAGGCGCAGCGCCTTGCGATAGCCCTCGGGCTTCGGCATGCCGTAATTGCGCCGCACCCGCTCCTTGGTGTCACGGCCCTTCTGATGACCGATGATCATCACGGGGCGGCCGTCGATGCGGCCCAGCCCCCCCACGATCGCCTGGTCATCGGCGAACATCCGATCGCCATGCAGCTCGCTGAACTCCGTACAGAAGGCGGCAACGTAATCCAGCGTGTAGGGACGGCGGGGATGGCGCGCGAGCTGCGTGATCTGCCAGGGCGTGAGGCTGGCAAAAATGCTGCTCGTGAGCTGCCGGCTCTTCGCCTGCAGGCGCGAGATCTCCTCCTGGATGTTGACCTCGGATTCGGAAGTGACGTGCCGCAGCTCCTCGATCTTGGCTTCGAGCTCGGCAATAGGCTGTTCGAAATCCAGGAAGGCAACGGCCATGCAGGCTTACCGCAACTTTTTCACGCTGCGCGCGAGGGTAAGGGGCGCCAGCCCCGGGCGCAAGCTCAGCGCTGCCGTGGCGTTTCCTGGGGCATTCATGGCGCCAAATCGAGTTACCGACCGTCCGCCGAGAGCGGCGGGCCGGGCGCGGCGGCGAGCGGAGCATACTTGACGCCGACTGCGGCGCGACCGAGCAGCGCTTCGAGCGCTTCCCGCAGCTCAGTCGTGGCGCGCACGGTCCACTCCGGGCCCAGCTTGAGGGCACCGCGCGCGCCGGAGCCGGAATATTCGATCGTCACCCCGCAGGGGCCGGGCCGGTGGGCGGCGAGCAACTCCCCCAGGCGCGTTTGCAGCGCCGCCGTATCGGGCCGACCCGCAGGCCACGTGAGGACGATGTGGCGTGCCTGTTGCTCACCCATCTTGCCGAGGTCGGTGATCCGCCGCGCCGCGAGTCTCCAGCCATCGCTGAATTCATCGAAGCGCAGCATACCTTCGACGAGCACCAGCGCGTCCTTCGCGACGATGTCCCGATACCTCTGGTAAACGTCCTCGAAGAGCGTCACCTCGAGTCGGGCGGTACTATCATCGAGCGTCAGAATGACGCGCGGCCCGCGCTTCTTGACCTCATCGACCAAGCCCCCGACGGTCACCGCCTTGCCGCCGCCGAAGCGCACCGGCTCCGCGCCGGCCACCGGCCTGTCGCTCACCAGATCCCCGATCCAGTGCGAAGCGACACAGGCGAGCAGCGATGCGAAACGCTTCGCGGGATGGCCAGTCAGATAAAGCCCGAGCGTCTCCCGCTCGCCGGCGAGGCGCACCGACTCGGTCCACTCGGGGGCCGTGCCATTGGCCGTCCCTGGCGGCCGGGCCCGTTTCCCAGCGCCCTCGCCGTCTTCGTCGGAGCGGGTCTCAGAGAGCCCGGACATCCGGTCCGGGCGCTTGCCTCCTGAGTCGGCTCGCCCGCCAGGGACAGCCAGTGGCACGGCCCCCTCCCCTGAGCTGGAGGGCCCACCTGCCGACGCCGGCTGGCCGAGGCCGAACAGATCGTTCTGCCCCGCCTCGTGGGCCCTGGAGTTCTGGTCGCCGAGTTGCATCGCGGCTGGCAGGCGGTGCATCAGCGTGGCGCGGTTGGGCCCGAGCGCATCGAGGCTGCCGGAGCGCAGCAGCGCTTCCAATACGCGGCGGTTGATCTTCTGCAAATCGAGCCGACGGCAGAGATCCTCCAGGCTCAGAAAGGGGCCGCGGGCCTCCCGCTCGGCAACGATCGCCTCCACGGCTCCCTGCCCCACGCCCCGCACCGCCCCCAAGCCGTAGCGGATGCTGCTGTCACCCTCGATGGTAAACGGGTAGAGCGAAGTGTTGATATCCGGCGGACGCACCTCGAGCTTCATGGCGTCGCACTCGTGGATCAGCGTCACGACTTTGTCGGTGTGATCCATGTCGGCGGACAGCATGGCCGCGATGAACGCCGCCGGAAAGTGCGCCTTCAGGTAGGCGGTCTGATAGGAGATCAACGCGTAGGCCGCGGCGTGACTCTTGTTGAAACCGTAGCCGGCGAACTTCTCCATCTGGTCGAAGATCGCATTGGCGATCCTCTCCTCGATGCCGCGCGCAGCGGCGCCCGCGACGAAGACGCCGCGCTGCTTGGCCATCTCCTCGGGTTTTTTCTTGCCCATGGCGCGGCGCAGCAGGTCGGCGCCGCCGAGGGTGTAGCCGGCCAGGCGCTGAGCGATCTGCATCACCTGCTCCTGGTAGACGAACACGCCGTAGGTCACCCCCAGCACCTGCTGCATGTCCGGATGCAGATACTCGGGTTTCTTGCCGTGCTTGCAGGCGACGTATTCCGGGATGAGCTCCATGGGTCCCGGCCGGTACAGCGCGCCAAGGGCGATGATGTCCTCGAAACGGTCGGGTTTCGCGTCCTTGAGCATGCGCTGCATGCCGCCGGATTCGAACTGGAAGACGGCCACCGTCTGCGCCCGCTTGAACACTCCGTCATAGGTGAGGGCGTCATCCAGGGGGATATTTGCGATGTCGAGCACGGGCTCGCCGGCCTGCACTCGGCGTACGTTGATCGCCTTCACGGTCCAGTCGATGACGGTGAGGGTGCGCAGGCCCAGGAAGTCGAACTTCACGAGACCCGCCGCCTCGACGTCGTCTTTGTCGAACTGCGTGACGAGGCTCCCGCCCGATTCGTCGCAATAGAGCGGCGCGAAGTCCGTCAATACGGACGGCGCGATGACGACGCCGCCGGCGTGCATACCCGCGTTGCGTGTCAGACCTTCAAGCGAGCGGGCGAGGTCGATGAGGTTGTGGACGTCCTCCTCGGAGTCGTAGAGGCGCTTCAGTTCGGGCTCCTTCTGAAGCGCGTCATCGAGGGTGATGCCGAGCTCGAAGGGGATGAGCTTGGCGATCCTGTCGACGAAGCCGTAGGTCATGCCGAGCACGCGGCCGACGTCGCGGATGACGGCTTTGGCGGCCATGGTGCCGTAGGTGATGATCTGGGAAACGCGCTCGCGGCCGTAGCGGCCGGCGACGTAGTCGATCACGCGGTCGCGGCCCTCCATGCAGAAATCGACGTCGAAGTCGGGCATGGAGACGCGCTCAGGATTCAGGAAGCGCTCGAAAAGGAGGTCGTAGCGCAGGGGGTCGAGGTCGGTGATGCACAGGCTGTAGGCGACGAGCGAGCCGGCGCCGGAGCCGCGGCCGGGGCCTACGGGGACGCCGTTCTCGCGGGCCCATCGGATGAAGTCGGCGACGATCAGGAAGTAGCCGGCGAAGCCCATCTGGCAGATGACGTCGAGCTCTGCCTGGAGCCGGCTGCGGTATTTTTCGTACGGCGCCTCGGCCACAAGATCCTTCTTCCCGCGCTTCTCGAGGCCGGACTCGGCTTCCTGGCGCAGGAAGTCTTCGGTGGTCATGCCGCCGGGGACGGGGTACGCCGGCAGCCGGACCTCGCCCAACTTGAGGACGAGGCTCGCACGGCGGGCGATCTCGACGGAGTTGGCCAGCGCTTCGGGAATATCGGCGAAGAGGCGCGACATCTCTCCGGGGCTGCGCAGATACTGCTGCGAGGTGTAGCGGCGGACGCGACTGACGTCGGCGAGGAGCGTGCCGTCGTGGATACAGACGCGGGCTTCGTGCGACTCGAAGTCGCTCTGCTTGAGGAAACGTACGTCGTTGGTGGCGACTACGGGGACGCCACGGCGGCCGGCGAGGCTGACGGCGGCGGCAATGTAGCTTTCCTCGCCGGCGCGTCCGAGGCGCTGCAGCTCGATGTAGTAGCGCTCGGGGAGGAGCGCGAGCCAGTCGTCGAGGGCGCGCGCGGCGTCCTGCTCACGGCCGTTCGCCAGTGCGCGTCCCACATCGCCTTCGGTGGCGCAGGAGAGCGCGATGAGGCCCTCGAGAGCCTCGGGGGTGAGCCAGCTGCGCTCGAGCAGCGGCACGCCGCGCTGCTGGCCTTCGAGATAGGCGCGGCTCACGAGGCGGGTGGCGTTGTGGTAACCCGTCTGGTTCTGGCAGATGAAGGTGATGCGCGCGGGCTGTTGGCGCTCTCCGGGCTCGCGGACGAGGAGATCGACACCGGCGATGGGCTTGATGCCGCTGGCGAGCGCGGCGCGATAGAACTTGACCATGGCAAAGAGGTTGCACTGGTCGGTCGCGGCCACGGCGGGCATGCCGGCAGCGGCCACGGTCTCGATGAGCTCGGGCACGCGCACCACGCTGTCGATCAGCGAGTACTCGGTGTGCAGGCGCAGGTGTACGAAGCCGGCGGACATCGGCTCAACTCTCCGTGTCGGTGCCGGTGAGAGGCAGCTCGCACTGCAGGTCGGGCAGCTCGCCGAGCGCCACCTTTACCGGGCTGAAGGAGCGCCGATGTTGGGGCGAGGGCTCGCGGATCCGCAGCGCCGCGAGATGCGCCGGGGTGCAATAGCCCTTGTGTGTGGCGAGCTCAAAGCCGGGGTAGCAGGGATCGAGCGCCTCCATCATGGCATCCCGGTGCGTCTTCGCGAGAATGGAGGCGGCGCTGATGGCGGCGATGCGGGCATCGCCCTCGATGATGGCCTCCGCCGTGCAGCCGAGCGGCAGGTCATCGAGCGGCGGGAGTTGATTGCCATCGATCTGCACGTGGGTCGGACAGACGGGCAGGTGCAGCAGAGCGCGGCGCATCGCGAGAAACGTGGCCCCAAGAATGTTGAGCGCATCGATCTCGTCCCGGTCCGCCCAGGCGACCGCCCAGGCGAGGGCGCGGGCGCGAATGATCGGCGCGAGGCGCTCGCGCTCCTGTGCGGAGAGCGCCTTGGAGTCGGCGAGGCCGTCGATGCGGCGGCGCGGGTGCAGGATCACCGCCGCGGCGACCACCGGGCCGGCGAGCGGTCCGCGACCGGCCTCATCGACACCGGCGACCCGACGTAGCGGCACGCGGGAAATGCTCACGCCACCCTCCCGGGACGCTCCGCCCCACGCACGAGTGTCAGGATCGCCCCGGCTGCCCTCGCCGCCCCGTCCCCGCGGAGCGTCTCGTGTACTTTGCGAAACTCACTGTCGAGCTCGCGCAGGTACTCGCGGTTCTCGAGCCGCCCGAGCAGCGCCTCGCCGAGCGCGGCGCCGCTCACCTGCTCCTGAAGGAGCTCGGGCACGAGCGCTCGTCCGACGAGCAGATTCGGTTGCGAGAAGTACGGCACCTTGACCAGTCGCAGTCTTCGCAGCAGAAAGGCGGTGAGCGCGCCGAGACGATACGCCACGACCATGGGACGGCGCGACAGCAGCGCCTCGAGTGTAGCGGTTCCCGAGGCAACGATGGCCGCGTCGCAGGCCGCGAGTGCCTGCTGAGCGCGCCCTTCAATCAACAAAACTTTCGGCAGCGCAGAGACTTCGGCCTCTTTTCTCTCGAAGACCTCACGAACGCGCATCGTCGCCATGGGAGCAATGAAGCGCAGATCGGGCCGGCGCTCGGCGAGCCACGCGGCGGCGCGAAGGAAGTCCGCTCCCAGCCGCTCCACCTCGCCTACCCGGCTGCCAGGAAGCAGCGCCACGATGTGGGCGGACGCATCCAGCCCGAGTGCGGCGCGCGCGCCCGCACGGTCGGTCTCGAGTGGGATCTGGTCGGCGAGCGGATGGCCGACGAAGGCGGCCGGCACGCCGTGACGCGAGTAGAACGCGGTCTCGAAGGGCAGCAGGCAAAGCACCAGATCGCAGGCGCGGCCGATCTTGCGCGCCCTGCCCTGGCGCCAGGCCCAGACCTGCGGTGCAACGTACTGCACCGTCTTGATGCCCTGGTCCTTCAGGCGCCGCGCGACACCCAGATTGAAGGTCGGGGCATCGATGCCAACGAAGACATCCGGCGGCGCTGCCAGAAACCGCCGGATGAGAGACTTTCTGAGCCGCAGGATGCGCGGCAGATGCGGCAGCACTTCCGTCAGCCCCATTACCGCGAGCTCCTCTGCGCCCGCCCACGCCTGACAGCCCGCAGCGATCATCCTGGGCCCCGCCACCCCGAAGCAGTCGAGGTCGGGAACGCGCGCGCGCAGCGCCGCAATGAGCGCGGCGCCGAGTTGATCTCCTGACGATTCTCCCGCGACGATGCCGACGCGCAGCGGCGCCGTCCGCGTCATCTGACAATACTGCGAGTGGAGCTGCGGATGAAGTCGACGAACAGCCGCAGCTCGAGCTTCTCGCTCGCGGACGCCTCGAGCCGCTCGAGCGCATCGCTGAGCTTCAGGTCGCAGCGGTAGACGACTCGGTAAGCCTCGCGGATCGAGCGGATTTGCTCCTCGGTGAATCCTCGGCGCTTCAGGCCCTCGGAGTTGACCGCGTGCGGCACACTGGGATTACCGGCGACCATGACGTAGGGCGGCACGTCGCGAGTGACGATCGATCCGCCTGCGAGGAAGGCATGCGCGCCGATCTTGCACTGCTGATGCACGGCAGACAGGCCGCCGAGAATGACCCAGTCGCCGATCTCGACGTGACCGCCGAGGGAGGCGCAGTTGGCGAACACCGTGTTGCTTCCGATCACACAGTCGTGCGCGACGTGGGAGTAGGCCATGAAGAGATTGTCGTGGCCGATGCGCGTGACGCCCTTGTCGTGGATGGTCCCGCGGTTGACCGTGCAGCTCTCGCGAAAGACATTGCGATCGCCGATCTCGAGGCGGGTCGGCTCGCCGCCATACTTCTTGTCCTGCGGCTCATCGCCGATCGAGGCGAACTGATGGATGCGGTTGGCGGCGCCGATGGTGGTCTGGCCGGTGATGACGACATGAGGTCCGACCACGGTGCCCGGACCGATTCGAACCTCCGGGCCGATCACGCTGAAAGGGCCCACGGCGACGTCCGCCGCCAGTTCCGCTCGCGGCGAGACGATGGCTTGGCGGTCGATCACTTCGCGGTCTCCGGCGCCACCATGATTTCCGCGTGAGCCACCTCGCTGTCGCCGACCAGCGCCGCGGTCGAGAAACGCCAGATCCCCTTCAGGTAGCGCTCCACCTGAGCGGTGAGCACGAGCTGATCGCCGGGCTCGACCGGCTTGCGGAAGCGCGCCCGGTCGATACCCACGAAGTAGAAACGGGTCTCCGCGTCCGGAATGACGTTGGCGCTCAGGAACGTGAGAATGCCGGCCGTCTGGGCCAGCGCCTCGATGATGATGACGCCCGGCATGACCGGCCGTCCGGGGAAATGCCCTGGGAAGAACGGCTCGTTATAGGTGACGTTCTTCAGCGCCCGGATGCTCTTGCCGCTGTGCCACTCGAGCACGCGATCGACGAGCAGGAACGGATAGCGGTGGGGCAGGTACCGCAGAATGCCCTGGATATCGAGTTGCGTCGCGTCAGTCATCATCCTCTTCCTGATCGGAGCCGCGAGAGGTGTTGCGCTCCAGCGCTCTCAGCCGTGTGGCGAGGGAGTCGATGCGCTTGAAGCGCGCGACCAACCGGCGCCAGACATGGGCCTCTTCGAGCGGAATGCCTCCGGAGTATACCCCGGGGCGGGGAATTGAATGGCTGACCATCGTGCAGCCGGTGATGATCACGTCATCGGCAATCGTGAGGTGTCCGCCGATGCCCACCTGACCTCCAATCATGCAGCGGCGCCCGATGGCCGTGCTGCCTGAGACTCCAACGCAGGCTGCCAGGGCGCTGTGGGCGCCAACGCGCACGTTGTGCGCGATCATGATCAGATTATCGAGCTTCACGCCCTCCTCGATCACCGTGTCCTCGATGGCTCCGCGGTCGATGGTGGTGTTGGCGCCGATCTCGACGTCGGGGCCGACGCGTACGGTACCGGTCTGCGGCACCTTGATCCAACGTCCGCGCTCCTGCGCGAATCCGAACCCGTCTCCGCCGATGACGGCTCCCGGCTGGACAACGGTGCGCGCACCGATCTCCACCCGGATGCAAACGGTCACGCGCGCGGTGAGGCATACGTCTTCCCGGATCGTCGCCCCGGCTTCCACCAGGCACTGTGGGCCGATGAACACGCGCGGCCCGACGATGGCTCCCTCCGCGATGACGCTGAGTGCACCGACGTGCGCACTGGGGTCGATGCGCGCGCCCGGAGCGATCACCGCGGAGGGATGCATCCCGGGTGGCGCCGCCGGAGGCGGATGCAGGACTGCCGCTATCCGCGCATAAGTCGCGTGGGGATTCTCACAGACGAGCGCCGCAGTCGCGCAGTCCGGTGCGCTCGCCGCATCGAGCACCACCGCAGCTGCGCCCGTGGTCGCAAGTTGCTGCCGGTAGCGGGGGTTGGCGATGAACGCCAACGAGGTCGAATCCGCCTGAGCCAGCGTGGCCACGTGGTCGACGCGCACGGCGGGATCGCCGCGCAGCTCGCAGCCGAACCGGGCCGCGAGCTCGCCGAGTGAGACGCCCATGGAGGGAAGGCTGCGGCGCCCGCGCGATGCCTTCCGCTATTGGTGACCCGGGATGCGTCGGCCCGTCCGCCCGGCCTGCGATTTCAGCAGGGTCAGGATCGCCGGCGTGATATCGAGCGCGGGTTGGGCATAGATGAACCCATCGGCGAGCACGAGGTCATAGCCCCGCTGCTTGGCGTAGCTCTGCACGACCTGCGTCAGGGTACGCTGCAGCTCCGACATCAGCTGGTTGCGCCGCGTGTTGACATCGTCCTGGATCTCACTCTGCTTGCTTGCGAGGGCCTGGTAACGCTCGCGCAGATCGAGCTGCGCCGCATCGCGCTGGTCCTGCGTCATCGTCGCCTCGTTCTTCTTCAGCGTGTCCTCCCTGGCTTTGAGCTCGTTGGCCTCGGCCTGGAGGGTGCGCTGCTTGGGCGCGAATTCGGCGCGGAGCGAGGCCACGGCCGTCTGCGCCTGGGGCGACTCCTGGATCAGCTTCGCGTAGTTCACCACGGCGATCCTGAGCGCCGCCGCTTGCGCCTGTGCCGGCGCCACGAGCGCCCCGGCCAGCGCCAGACCCAGTCCGCCGACGACGGCGGCCCTGCAAACCCAAGAGCTCAACCCGATCAGGCGCTTCACGGAAACCCACCTCAAATATGAATTTGGTGATCGAAGGCCGCAGGTAGCGGCCAAGCCTTTAATTGTAGCATTGCCGAGCCGCCCCTTCGGGCTCTCGTGCACCCCGGGAACCGCCTCAGAACGCCTGTCCGACGTCGAACTGGAAGCCCTCGGTCTGGTCCCCCCACGTGGTGATGGTGCCGTCCCTGGCGTTCAGCGGCAGGCCGTAGCTGAACCGGAACAGCCCCATCGGCGACAGCCACTCCACGGCGATGCCGGCCGAGCGCTTCAGGTCCCCCCAGCCGTTCAAATGGTAGTAGTTCGGGGTCACCCCGTCCGGCCCGTAGAAGTTGATCTTGTCGCCCGTATAGAAGACGTTCCCCATGTCGAAAAAGAGGCTCACCCGCGCCGTCTGCCGGTACTTCGCCGGCATGGGCAGGAGCAGCTCGCTCTGGCTCGTGATGGCGAAGTTGCCGCCGTAGGGGTTGCCGTAGTTGTCGTGCGGCCCGAGCCAGTCCTCGCGGAACCCGCGCACCGAATCCGGGCCGCCGCCGAAGAGCTGCTCGTAGGGCGGAATGGCGGTGGTCTTGCCGAGCGCCGAACCATAGTCCACCTTGTCGAAGAACGACAGCGTGAGGTAGTGCCGCCAGACCGGCACGTACTGTTGGAAAACGAAGTCCCCCATGTAGAACTCGACCGGGCTTCCCGGAGCGGTGATCCGGCCGGTGATCGCCGTGCGGTTGCCCCGGTCGGCGAACAGCGTGCGGTTGCGCGAGTCGATGCCCCAGCCCGCGACGAACATCACGTCGTTGAAGTTGCTGCCGTAGAGCTCGTAATCGTTGTTGGTGTAGTCCTCATGCACCAGGTATTGGTAGGGGTGGCCGTTGTCCTGCACCCACTCCTGCGCCTGCAGGGCGCTGCTGTAGGAGGTGACGAGGAGCTGCGAGCTGCTGAATGCCGTGCCGAATTGGAAGAACTGGAACTCGGAAATCGGCACCGTCCAGGTGGGACCCAGGCTCAGGGTCTTCGAGGAGAAATTCGACGAGGACGAGACGAACTGCGTGACGTCGCTGTAGGTCACCGAGAGCGTCTGCCCGATCCCGTTCATGGTGAGGTACGGATTGGTGAACGAGACGTCGTAGACCTTGTTGTACGCACCGCCCGAGAGCTCGACCCCGAAGCGCTCGCCGGTGCCGAGGAAGTTGGCGTCGGCGTAGTTCGCATTCAACTCCAGCTTGTAGGTCGCCGAGTAGCCGATGCCGCCCTGAAGCTGCGCGGCCGGGCCCTGCTTGATCTTGTAGTCGACGTCCACCTGGTCGGGTGATCCCGGCACGGGCGTCGTCGTATAGCTCACGTCCTTGACGTACGGGAGCCTCTGGATGCGCTGCTTGGAGCGCTCGAGCGCCACGTTCGAGAGCCACCCGCCCTCGAGCTGGCGCATCTCGCGGCGCAGCACCACGTCGTTGATCGCGGTCTCGCCCGAGAAGGTGATGTTGCGCACGTAGACGCGATTGCCGGGATCGACGAAGAAGGTGAGCGAGACCATGTGGGTCTTGTCGTTCGAGGTCGGCACCGGGTCGACCTTCGCGAAGGCGTAGCCGTACTCCCCGAGGAGGTCCTGCATGGCCTTCTGGGTGGCGGTGATGAGCCCACGGTTGAAGATCTCCCCCGGGTGAATCTCGACCAGCTGCTCGAGCTCCGCCTTCGGCACGACGAAGGTGCCGGCGAGCTTGACGTCGGAGATCTTGTAGACATCCCCCTGGGTGATGTCGATGTCGATGAAGATATCCTTCCTCTCGGGCGTGATCTGCACCTGGGTGGAGTTGATCCGGAAGTTGGCGTAGCCGCGGTCCATGTAGTAGTCGCGCAGCCGCTCGAGGTCCCCCTGCAGCGTGTCGCGCGAGTAGCGGTCGTCCTGCTTGTACCAGGAGAGCCAGTTCGGGGTCTTCAGCTGAAAGGTCTGCAGGATGGCCTTCTGCTTGAACTTCGTGTCGCCGACGATGTTGATGGAGCGGATCACCGCCCGCTCCCCCTCGACGATCTTGATCGCGATCTTCACGCGGTTGCCGCTGTCAGGCGTGACCTTGGTGTTGATCACGACGCCGTACTTGCCGCGGCTGTAGTACTGGTCGGTGAGGTACTGGGTGACGTCCTCGAGCACCGAGCGGTCGAAGATCTTGCCGGGCGAGAGGCCGACGTTGCGCAGCGATTTCTGCAGGTCCTTGGTCTTGATGTCCTTGTTGCCGGAGATGGTGAAGCTCTCGATCGAGGGGCGCTCGAGCACCACCACCACCAGCGTGTTGCCCTCGCGGCGCAGCTCCACGTCGCGGAAGAAGCCGGTGGCGTAGAGGGCCCGAACGGCCTCGCGCACCCGCTGCGGAGTCAGGTGATCCCCGATGTTGACCGGCAGGTAGTTGAATACCGTGCCCTCGGAGATGCGCTCCAGGCCCTCCACCTTGATGTTGCCGACGGTAAAGTTCGCTGCCGGCGCTTGTATCCGGGCCTGCGCGAGCGCGATCGCGGAATGGACGACCAGTGCGACCGAGGCCAGCAGCACGACGCGAGCCTTCATGTTCTAATACCCAACTTTGTCACTTTCGGGCTCATCCGGCCCCAACTGTTGCATCGATCACGTAAGTCGACCCCGGCCTCGCCGCGGCGGTGAGGCCGGGGCGGGGATGTGCGGACCTCTTGGGGTCCGACGCTAGCTCTCAAAGACTCAACTGAACTGGCGCGCGATATCGTTGAAGAGCGCCACCCCCATGAGGAGGATCAGCAGCGCTATCCCCACCTGCTGCCCGAACGCCTGCGCCCGATCCGACATCGGGCTGCCCTTCACCCATTCGACCAGCTGGAAGACGATCTGACCTCCATCGAGGAGGGGAATGGGCAACAGGTTCAGGAACCCGAGCGACAGCGAGATCAACACCAGGAAGCCGAGGAACGAGCTGACTCCCGCGCTCGCCGACTGCCCGGCGTACTCCGCGATCGACACCGGACCGCTCAGGTTCTTGAGCGATACGTGTCCGAGGATCATGCGCCAGAAGAGCGTTCCCTGCAGCGCCGTCATGTCCCAGGCCTCGCCGGCGGCACGCCCCAGAGCATTGATCGGCGAGACCCTGAGGTGACGCACCATGCTCGGCGGGTAGGCAAGGTCCGTCAGCTCCTGCGACAGCGCGTCGATCTGTCCGACATACTTGCCGTCGACCTCCACACTCGCGACTTTCACCGGCACCGTATGAGCCGCGCCATCGCGTTCGTACGTCAGGCGGATCGTCCCGCCAGGATGCGGCGTGATCAGCGCAATCGCGTCCTCGAAATCCTTGACCGCCTTGCCGTCGATGGAGAGGATGCGGTCGCCTGCCTGCAGCCCTGCGCGGGCCGCCGGTCCATGCGGCGCCACCTCGCCGAATACCGGCGGAATCGGCGGCGCCCAGAACTGAAAGCCGAGCCCCGTGAGCGGGTCCACCGTCAGATGTCGCCGAGTCGCGGCGTTGCGCACGTCGAGATCGACGTTGCGCATAACCCCGTTGCTGCCGCGCACCGTGAGGTTCGCCTTGCCGCTCAAGCTCATGATATCGAGCAAGCTGAAGTTCACATCCGGCTGATCGCTCACGGGGGCGCCATTGATCGCGAGGATGCGATCGCCGGAGGTGAGGCCCGCCTGGGCGGCGATGGAGCCGGGCGTCACATCCCCCACCACGGGCAAATACAGCGTGACGCCATTCACCCACAGCATCCCGCCGAGCACCACGATCGCAAACAGAATGTTGAATCCGGGGCCGGCCAGCAGTACCACGATGCGCTGGAACGGATGCTTGCGCGTGAAGGATCGCGGCAGATCCTCCGGCGGCACCGCGCCTTCGTGCTCGTCGAGCATCTTCACATAGCCGCCCAAGGGGATGGGCGCGATGGCGATCTCGGTCCGGTCCGCGCCTACCCGCCACGAGACCAGCGGCTGGCCGAAGCCGACCGAGAACCTCAAGACCTTGAAGCCGAGTCGGCGCGCGACCCAGAAGTGGCCGAACTCGTGAACGATGACCAGGAGCCCCACGGCGATGACGAACCACAGCATGTACCAGATGACACTCATGCCCGCGCGCTCTCGAGCGAGCGCCCCCCGGCCGCACGCAGGCCGCCCTCGATGCGCTCGGATGCGAGCCGCCTGGCTTCGGCGTCGGCCGCCAACACGTCATCCAGACCGCCGAGAGCCCCCGCGGGACACCGTGTGACCACTTCCTCAATGACTGCGGCGATTCCGGGAAAGTTCAATCGGCGCTCCAGAAACGCATGGACGGCAACCTCGTTGGCGGCATTCAGGGCGACCGGCGTCAGCCCGCCGGCCCGCGCCGCCGACTGCGCGAGCGCAAGGCAGCGGAACTTCTGCGGGTCCGGGGCTCGGAAATCGAGCCGCGAGGTCTTCACCAGATCGAGGAATTCTACACCGGAGGGCATTCTCTCGGGCCAGGAAAGCGCGCAGGCGATCGGCGTGCGCATGTCGGGCGAGCCGAGCTGCGCCAGCAGCGATCCGTCGAGGTACTCGACCAGCGAATGGATGATGCTCTGCGGATGCACGACGATCTCGACGCGGTCGGGCGTCAGCGCGAAGAGGAAGCAGGCCTCGATGAGCTCGAGCCCCTTGTTCATGAGAGTCGCCGAATCGACGGAGATCTTGCGCCCCATCACCCAGTTGGGGTGAGCGCAGGCCGCCTCGGGAGTTGCCGCGGCAATGGCCTCCGCCGGCGAGTCGCGGAACGGTCCGCCGGAGGCGGTGAGGAGGATCCGGCGCACGCCCCTGGGCGTCTCGCCGGTGCGCGAACCCGCCGGCAGGCACTGGAAGATGGCGTTGTGCTCGCTGTCGATGGGCAGCAGCGTCGCACCGCTTGCGCGCACGGCATCCATCAACAGAGGTCCTGACATGACGAGCGACTCTTTGTTCGCGAGCAGCAGACGCTTGCCGGCACGCGCCGCGGCGAGCGTGGAGCGCAGCCCCGCGGCACCCACGATCGCAGCCATGACGCAGTCAGCCTCCGGTAGCGTCGCCAGCTCCGTCAACGCCCCGACGCCGGCCATGATGCGTGTCCCTCGCGCCGAGTCACCGAGCTCGCTCACGAGCTCGCGTGCGGCGCGCTCATCCGCCAGCGCTGCATAAGCGGGTCGATGCCGGCGGATCTGCTCTGCCAGCTTGCGGACGCTGCGGTTGGCGCCGAGCGCCACCAGGCGAAAGCGGTCCGGATGGCGCGCGAGCACATCGAGCGTGCTTTCGCCGATCGAGCCCGTGGAACCCAAGACGACCACACCGATCATGGCAGGACTCCTAGAAAAGTGAGGCCGAGGAGCAGCACCGGCGCGGCGCCCGTCACGCTGTCGATGCGGTCCATCACGCCGCCGTGCCCGGGAAAGAGGGTACCGCTGTCCTTCATTCCCGCGAAGCGCTTCAGCAGACTTTCGGTCAGGTCCCCGACGATGGAGAAGGCGACCGCCGCCAGGCAGAGCACCACGAACCGCCCGAGCGGCAGCCGGAACCACGCGCCGCCGGCCACCGCCACGGCGCCGCTCGCGATGAAGCCCCCGAGCGCCCCCTCCCAGGTCTTCCCGGGCGAGACGGTCGGGGCGAGACGGCGCCGGCCGAAGCGCCGGCCGAAGAAATACGCGCCGATGTCCGCCATCCAGACGAGCACCAGGGCGAAGAGCACCCACTCCGCGCCCCGGGCGGGCTCGAGCCTGAGGCGCATCAGCGCCAGCCACGCCGGCACCAGCGAGAGAACTCCCGCAAGCCCCGCCGACCAGCGCCTGACCCGCCGCGGCGCGACCACGATCCACGCGAGTGCCAGGAGCCACCAGAGAAGCGCGGCGCCGAGCAGCGCCTCGAGCCCCGCCGGCGTGCGGGTGGCGAGCCACACCAGCGGCAGGAGCAGGCCCACGAAGCCGGCGTAGGCGCCTCGCAGCCTCGGGTCGGCCAGCTTGACGAACGCGGACCATTCCCACGCGCCCACGAGCACCACCAGCGTGAGCAGCCCGACCGTGGCCGCCGCCGGCAGCCAGAAGAGCACCGCGAGCAGCAGCGCAATCAGGATGGCGGCGGTGGCAACCCGTTTGCGAAGCGACTCGCTCACGGACCTCGGGCTTTCTGCGGCAACTGTCCGGTCGTGAGGCCGAAGCGCCGCTCCCGGCCAGCGAAGAACTCGAGCGCGGCCGACAGCGCCTCGCGCTCGAAGTCCGGCCACAACCGATCGCAGAAATAGAGCTCCGCGTAAGCGATGTTCCATAGGAGGAAGTTGCTGATCCGCCGCTCGCCGCCGGTCCGGATCAGCAAGTCTGCATCCGGCAGGCCGCCGAGCTCGAGCGCCGCGGCGAAGCGGTCCTCGTCGATATCCGATGATCTCAGGGCGCCGCTTGCGCACTGACGCGCGAGCTGGCGGGCAGCCTGCACGATGTCCCATCGGCCGCCATAGCTCACCGCCACCTGCAGCTTCAGGCCGGCATTGCCCGCCGTGCGCTGCTCCGCGGCAGCGATCTGCGACTGCAGGCGCACCGAGAGCCGCTGCCGGTTGCCGATGAAGCGCACGCGCACCCTTTGGCGGTGCAGCTCCGCAATCTCGCGGTCGACCGCCTCGAGGAACAGGCCCATGAGGCCCGCCACTTCCTCGGCCGGCCGAGACCAGTTCTCGCTCGAGAAGGCGAAGAGCGTGAGCGCCTCGACGCCCAGCCGGCTGCATTCCTCGACGCAGAGGCGCACGGGAGTCAGGCCGGCCTTGTGGCCCGCCGAGCGAGGTAGGCCGCGCGCGGCAGCCCAGCGGCCGTTGCCGTCCATCGTGATCGCGATGTGCCGGGGAACGAGGTCCATCAAACCTGCATAACTTCCTTTTCCTTGGCCGCCAGAAGCTGATCGATATCGGCCACGTGCTTGTCGGTGAGCTTCTGGATCTCGGTCTCGGCGCGCCGCTCGTCGTCCTGCGAAACCTTCTTCGCCTTCAACATCTCCTTGACGTCGGCCATGACGTCGCGGCGCACGTTGCGCACGGCGACCCGCGCGTTCTCGGCATCGTGCCGCAACACCTTGGTGATCTCGCGGCGCCGCTCCTCCGTGAGGGGCGGCATGGGAATGCGGATGACGGTGCCCGCGGTCATGGGGGTCAGGCCGAGGTCCGACTTGAAGATCGCCTTCTCGACCGCTTGCACGACGCTCTTCTCCCACGGGGAGACGACCAGCGTGCGCCCGTCCTCGACGGCGATGCTGGCCACCTGCTGCAGCGGAACCTCCGAGCCGTAGTAGTCGACCTTCAGATGCTCTATGAGACTCGTATGCGCCCGTCCGGTGCGCAGCTTCTTCAGCTCCGACTGGAAGGTCTGCACGCATTTCGCCATGCGCTCACGAGCGTCTTTCTTGATGTCTTCGAGCATTGTTGTATCTCTCCTCGATTGGCCGAAAGACGCCTACGGCGCTTTCAGCGAGGCACCCTGTTTCTTGTTCGACGCCGCGGCCTTTGCCCGCTTATTCACAAGTTACGACCGTGCCCACGTCCGCGCCGCGCACGATACGCGTCAGGTCGCCGGGATTGTTGAGATTGAAGACCCGCAAAGGCAAGTGGTTGTCGCGGCACATCACGATGGCGGTCGCGTCCATCACATTCAGCTTCTCCGTGAGCGCCCGGTCGAAAGTGAGATGGGTGTAACGGACCGCCGCGGGGTTGCGCACCGGGTCGTCCGAGTAGACCCCGTTCACCTTGGTCGCCTTGAGGAGCACTTCGGCGTTGATCTCGATGGCGCGCAGCGCCGCGGCGGTGTCGGTGGTGAAGAAGGGGTTGCCGGTGCCGGCGGCGCAGATGACGACCCGGCCCTTCTCGAGGTGCCGGATGGCGCGGCGGCGGATGTAGTCCTCGCAGACCTCGTTGATGCGGATGGCGGACATGACGCGCGCGTAGAGGCCCAGGCTCTCGAGCGCATCCTGCATGGCGAGCGCGTTCATGACGGTGGCGAGCATGCCCATCTGATCGCCGGCGACGCGGTCCATGCCGGCGCGCGCGAGGCCCGCGCCGCGGAAGATGTTGCCGCCACCGATGACCACCGCAACCTGCACGCCGAGGCCGATGATTTCCTGAAGCTCGCCCGCGATGCGCTTGAGCATGGCCGGATCGATGCCGTAGTCCGCGCCGCCCATCAGGGCCTCCCCCGAGAGCTTCACGAGAATGCGGGAGTAGTGAGCCTTATTGGTGCCTTCTGTCATACCCCAGATCCTTAATCGTGATGGAAAAAGCCCCGCCTTAGGCGGGGCTTTTTCGTGAACGGCTGGCGCCGCGTCAGCGCTTGGCCGGGGAGGAGCCCTTCACCTGGGCCATGACCTCCGCCACGAAGTCCTCCTGCTTTTTCTCGATACCTGCGCCGACCTCGAAGCGCTCGAAGGCGGCCACTTGGGCCCCTGCGCCCTTCAGCAGCTTCTCCACCGTCGTGTCCGGGTCCTTGACGAACGGCTGGCCGAGAAGCGTGATCTCCGCTAGAGACTTGCGCAAGCGCCCCTCGACCATCTTGGCGACGATTTCCGGCGGCTTGCCTTCGCCTTTGGCCTGCTCGGTCAGAATCTCGCGCTCCTTGGCCATCACCTCCGCCGGCACCTCGCGCTGGGAGAGGTACTTCGGGCGGCTCGCGGCCACGTGCATCGCGAGGTCATGCGCGAGATGCGCATCCCCACCCTGCAGCGCGACCAGCGCCCCGATGCGCGTGCCATGCGTGTATGCGCCCAGGTGCTGAGGTGTGGCGAGCAGCGCAAAGCGCCTCACGCCGATGTTCTCGCCGATCTTCGCCACGAGCGATCGCCTGCGCTCCTCGATGGTCTCGGCGCCGTCGAGCTTTGCTTGCAGCAAGGCATCGAGCGTCTGCGGACGCTCAGCCACCGCGCGAGCGGCGACCGCCTTGGAGAAGGCGCGAAAGTCCTGCTCGCGCGCGACAAAGTCGGTCTCGCAGTTGACCTCCACCATGGCGGCCGCGAGGCCGTCGGCGGAGCGCTCGATCGCGATGACGCCCTCGGCGGCGATCCGCGTGGCCTTCTTGTCGGCCTTGGCGAGGCCCTGCTTGCGCATAAGCTCGGCGGCCGCATCCAGGTCGCCGCCGGTCTCCACGAGCGCCTTCTTGCACTCCATCATGCCGGCGCCGGTGCGCTCGCGCAGCTGCTTGACCGTCTCTGCTGTAATGCTCATGAAGCGTGGTTCCTGTCAGACCGCCCCGCCGCGCCCCTTGCGCCGTCCGGTGCCAGCGCCGCCCGGGCGCCGAGCCGGGGCGGCGGCGGGCTTCTCGCCCGTACCGCCCGAAGCCGCGAGCTCCGGCACCGCCTCCACCTCCAAATCGTCCTCTTCACCTTCACCAGCAGGCTCCTCGGTAACGGGGGCGCCCACCGGCGCCTTGACCGGCGCCGGCCGACGGCGCGGGGGAGCCTTCTTGCTGCGTACCGTCGGGGCGGGTTTCTGCCGTCCCCGCGCGGACTTGCGGCGCGGATTGCCGGCCTCGTCGAGCTCGACGAACTCATCCTCGCCGACGGCCACGGCCGGGACGGATTCCTTGCCCTCGAGCACCGCATCCGCAATGCCCGCGGCATAGAGCTGAATGGCCCTCATGGCATCGTCGTTGCCCGGAATCACGTAGTCGATGCCATCGGGGGAGCAATTGGTGTCGACGATCGCCACCACCGGAATGCCGAGCTTTCTCGCCTCGTCGACCGCGATCTTCTCGTGCCCGACGTCGACGACGAAGAGCGCATCCGGCAGCGCTTCCATGTTCTTGATGCCGCCCAGGCTCTTCTCGAGTTTCTCCATCTCCCGGCGAAGCTGGATCGCCTCTTTCTTGGCGCGTTTCTCCAGGGCGCCCGAGGTGGCGAGCTCGGTGAGCTCCCCCAGGCGCTTGATCGACTGGCGGATGGTCTTGAAGTTCGTCAACATGCCCCCCAGCCATCGCTGGTTGACGTAGGGCTGGCCGGCGCGCTCGGCTTCCTTCTGCATCGCGTCGCGGGCGGAGCGCTTGGTGCCGACGAAAAGCACCGCGCCGCCATCGGCGACCACGCCCTTGACGAACTGAGCCGCGTCCGCGTAGAGCGGCTGCGTCTTCTCGAGATTGATGATGTGGATCTTGTTACGCTCACCGAAGATGAAAGACGCCATCTTCGGGTTCCAGAAGCGGGTCTGATGTCCAAAATGGACTCCCGCCTCCAGCATCTGTCGCATGGACACGCTGGGCATGGAGAGATCTCCTGTTTGGGTTGAGCCTCCGCGCATCCCCGCGGCCATCCTTGAAGCTGCGCTTCACAGAAGCTCGCTTCAAGGACACCCAGCCGGCGGGTTTAGCGATGCGCGTGTGGTGTATGAATCGTCGATAATTGCCAAAAAAGGCGGCGCTTTATACCATGAATCGAAATCCCATGCACGTAACGATCAAATCCCCCGAAGAGCAGGAGAAAATGCGCATCGCCGGCCGCCTCGCCGGCGATGTGCTCGACATGATCACGGAGTACGTGGTGCCGGGAGTGACCACGGAAGAGCTCGATCGCCTCTGCCACGAATACATCGTCAACGTGCAGAAGTCGGTGCCGGCGAACCTGAACTACCGCGGCTTCCCGAAGACCATCTGCACCTCCGTCAATCACGTGGTCTGCCACGGCATCCCGAACGACAAGCGGCTGAAGGCCGGCGACATCATCAACATAGACGTCACCGTGATCAGGGACGGCTTCCATGGCGACACCAGCCGCATGTACTTCGTGGGCAAGCCTCCGGTACATGCGCAGCGGCTCGCGCAGACCTGCTTCGAGGCGATGTGGCGCGGCATCGAGACCGTCCGCCCGGGCACGCGCCTCGGCGACATCGGCCACGCCATCCAGACGTTCGTGGAGCACAACAATTACTCGGTGGTGCGCGAGTACTGCGGCCACGGCATCGGGCGGATCTATCACGAGGACCCGCAGGTGCTGCATTACGGTGAGCCCGGCACCGGACTCGAGCTCAAGGCCGGGATGACCTTCACCGTGGAGCCGATGGTCAACGCGGGCAAGCGCCATGTGCGCCTGCTGCCCGACGGCTGGACGGTCATCACCAAGGATCACTCGCTCTCGGCTCAGTGGGAGCACACCGTACTGGTCACCGACCAGGGCCATGAGGTGCTGACGCTCGGGGCCGCCGACCGGCGGATGCAGTGAGCCCGTCATGGCCGCCGGGAATGTCGATCTCCTCGAGGAAGCGTTGCCCGCCCCGCCCGCCGATCCCGGTTGGCCCCGGTTGCAGCGTCTGCCAACACTCCTCGCCGAGGCGCGGGGATCGCCCGGCGCGTGGCGCGAGCTCCTGCGTCAGGCTCACGAGGAGCTGAAAGCCCGCTTCCTCGCCGATGCGCCGGTCGAGACGCTGGTGCATGCCCGCGCGGCGCTGGTGGACATCGTCCTGCGCGAGTCGTGGCGCACGCACTCGATCGCCCCCATGATCTCGTGGGCGCTCGTGGCGGTGGGCGGCTACGGGCGCGGCGAGCTGCACCTCTGCTCCGACATCGACATCCTGCTGCTCGTGCCGCGCGCGCCGGCCGGGCCGGAGCAGGGAGCGATCGAGCGGCTGCTCGCCTTTCTCTGGGATATCGGCCTCGAGGTGGGCCACAGCGTGCGCACGGTGGAGGAATGCGCGGCGGAGAGTGTCGCCGATGTCAGCGTCATGACGACGCTGCTCGAGGCGCGCCTCCTCTCCGGCGATGCCGCGCTGCTCGCGGAAATGCAGCTCGCGCTGGCGCCGGATCGGGTATGGCCCGTGAAGGAGTTCTTCGAGGCCAAGGTGCGCGAGCAGTCGGAGCGTCACCTCAAGGCGAACGACACCGCGTACAACCTCGAGCCCAACGTCAAGACGAGCCCCGGCGGCCTGCGCGACATCCAGACCATCGCCTGGGTCGCCAAGCGACGCTTCGGCTCCGACACGCTCGATGGGCTCGTCACCAACGGCTTTCTCACCCTCGCGGAGCTCAGGCGGCTGAAGCAGGCGCAGTCTTTCCTGTGGAAGGTGCGCTTCGGCCTGCACGTGCTCACCGGACGGCGCGAGGACCGACTGCTCTTCGACCATCAGCTGCGGCTCGCCCAGACGTTTGGCTACGAGGACGCTTCCTACACGCTGGCGGTCGAGCAGTTCATGCAGCGCTACTACCGGACGGTGAAGGACGTCAGCCTGCTGAACGAGCTGCTGCTGCAGCTCTTCCGCGAGGCAGTGCAGACCGAGAGCGGGCCGCCGCGGCCGCTGAACGCGCGCTTTCAGGTGCGCAGCGGCTCCCTCGAGGCGGTCAGCGAGGACGTGTTCGCGCGCACCCCCTCGGCGCTGCTCGAGCTCTTCGTGCTGCTGCAACAGAACCCCGACATCAAGGGCGTGCGCGCCGCCACGATGCGCGCGGTCGCCAGAACCCTCTGGCTCATCGACGAGGAGTTTCGCCAGAACCCGCGCCATCACCGGCTCTTTCTCGAGATCGTGCGCGCACCGGCCGGCGTGACGCACGAGCTGCGGCGGATGAACGCCTACGGCGTGCTCGGGCGTTACATCCCGGCTTTCGGCCGCGTCGTCGGCCGGATGCAGTACGATCTCTTCCACGCCTACACGGTCGACGCCCACACGCTCTTCGTCGTGAGCAACCTGCGCCGCTTCGCGATCCCGAGGTACGATCACGAGCTGCCGGAAGCCTCGCGCATCATGCAGCAGCTGCCGCGGCCCGAGGTCGCCTATCTCGCGGCGCTCTTTCACGATATCGCCAAGGGGCGGGGGGGCGATCACTCCGAGCTCGGCGCGGTGGACGCGGAAGCCTTCTGCCTCGAACAGGGTCTCTCGACCTACGACGCGCGCATAGTGGCGTGGCTCGTGCGCCATCACCTCACCTTCTCGATCACGGCGCAGAAGCAGGACATCGGCGACCCACAGGTGATCAGCGCCTTCGCGCGCACCGTGGGCGATGAGGCGCATCTCGATTACCTCTATGTCCTCACCTGCGCGGACGTCCGTGGCACCAACCCGAAGCTGTGGAATTCCTGGAAGGCCTCGCTCTTCCATGACTTCTATCATCGCGTGCGGCGGGCGCTGCGCCGCGGGCTCGAGGCGCCGATCGACCAGGAGCAGCTGGTGCGCGAGACCCAGGAGGCCGCGCGGCGGCTGATGCTGGAGCGCCACCTCGCCGCCGCCGATATCGAGCGTGCCTGGACGCGCTTCTCCGCCAGCTACTTCCTGCAGTACTCGCCCGAGGAGGTCGCCTGGCACTCGCGCCTGCTCGCCGAGCGCGATCCGCGCTCCGATGAGCCGCTGATCGCGCTTGACCCGCAGAGCCTGCGCGGCACCACGGCGGTGCTGATCTATACCCGCGCGCGCCGGCACGGGTTCGCGCGCACCACCGCCGTGCTCGATCAGCTGGGACTCAACATCGTCGATGCGCGCATCACCCCGACGGGCGATGGCTTCAGCCTCGATCTCTACCACCTGCTGGAGGATGACGGCGCGCCGATTACCGACCGCGATCGCCAGGAGGAGATCGAGCATGCGCTGTGGCGCTCGCTGCAGCGTCCGGAGGACACACCCTTCGCCGTGTACCGGCGTGCACCCCGCCAGACGCGCATGTTCCATACCGCGACCCTGATCGCGCTCAGCGTCGATGAGCGCAACCGCCGCTCGGTGCTCGAGCTCACCGCCGGCGATCGCCCCGGCCTGCTCTGCGATGTCGGCAAGGTACTGACGGAGGAGCGCGTGGAGCTGCAGGCGGCGAAGATCATGACCGTGGGCGAGCGCGCCGAGGACGTCTTCTACGTCACCGACTTCGACGGCCGCCCGCTCGATGCCGCTGCCACCGAGCGGCTGCGGGAGAGTCTCGCCCGGGCGCTCGGCCGCCGCGATGCGGCCT
Organism: Steroidobacteraceae bacterium; assembly: GCA_050739095.1. Lineage (GTDB taxonomy): Bacteria > Pseudomonadota > Gammaproteobacteria > Steroidobacterales > Steroidobacteraceae > 13-2-20CM-66-19. Next base: position 90,550 of record JBOIAR010000005.1, read on the forward strand.
AGCGAATCCTCGAATTCGTGAGACAGCATCCGCCATGAATGACCTCGAAAACCTCAAATCCGCCGTGGACGCCGCCTTCGAGTTCCGCGCCGACATCACCCCGACGAACGTTCCGCCGGGACTCGAGGGCGTGTTGGAGAAGTGCATTGCCCTGCTCGATGCGGGCGGCGCGCGCGTGGCGGAGAACAAGGACGGCATCTGGGCCGTCAATGAGTGGCTGAAGAAAGCCGTGCTGCTCTACTTTCGCGCGCATGACAACACGGTGATGGATGCAGGGTTCACCCGCTTCTATGACAAGGTGCCGCTGAAGTACGCCCGATCGACGGAGGCGGAGCTGCGCGCGGGCGGGGCGCGCATCGTGCCACATGCCATCGTACGCAAGGGCGCCTACGTGGCGCCCAACGTCGTGCTGATGCCGTGCTACATCAACATCGGTGCGTATATCGGCTCAGGCACCATGGTGGATACCTGGGCCACGGTCGGCTCCTGCGCGCAGATCGGCAGGAACGTACATCTCTCGGGGGGCGTCGGCATCGGCGGCGTCCTCGAGCCGCTCCAGGCGAGCCCGACCATCATCGAGGATGACTGCTTCGTCGGCGCGCGCTCGGAGATCGTCGAGGGCGTCGTGGTCGAGGCGGGCTCGGTCATCTCCATGGGCGTGTTCATCGGGCAGAGCACCCGGGTCTACGACCGCACCACCGGGCAGATCCTGCAGGGGCGGATTCCGGCCGGGTCGGTCGTGGTGCCGGGGACGTTGCCTTCGGCCGATGGCCGTTACGGCCTCTCCTGCGCGGTCATCGTCAAGCGGGTGGACGCGCAGACGCGGGCCAAGACGTCGATCAACGAGCTGTTGCGGGCGGCGGAGTAAAGCCGTGCCACTGGCCGTCCCTGGCGGTAAGGCCCCCAGCCCGGACATCCTGTCCGGTCGCTCGTCGCTTCGCGACGCGCCCTGCGTGGTCGTTCGCGCTCACCCAAATCTTCCCGTGATGTAGTCCTCGGTGAGCCGGTGCTGCGGGTTGGTGAACACCCGGTCGGTATCCCCTACCTCGATCAGCTGACCCATGTAGAAGTAGGCCGTGCGCTGCGAGACGCGCGCCGCCTGCTGCATCGAGTGCGTCACGATCACGATGGCATAGGAAGCGCGCAGCTGCTCGATGAGATCCTCGATGTGGGCGGTGGCGATGGGATCGAGCGCGGAGCACGGCTCGTCCATGAGAATGACTTCCGGCTGGACCGCGAGGGCGCGGGCGATGCAGAGCCGCTGCTGCTGGCCTCCTGACAGACCTACGGCGTGCGAGCTCAACCGGTCCTTGACCTCGTCCCAGAGCCCGGCGCGCTGCAGGCTGGTGAAGACGAGCTCGTCGAGATCCGCGCGGCTGCGGGTGAGCTTGTGGATGCGAGGCCCGTAGGCGACATTGTCATAGATCGACTTCGGAAAGGGATTCGGCCTCTGGAAGACCATTCCGATGCGCGCCCGCAGGTGCGCCGCGTCCTGACGCTTCGAGTAGATGTCCTGGCCATCGAGCGTGATCGTACCCGTCACGCGGGCGCCCGGAATGGTGTCGTTCATGCGGTTGAGACAGCGCAGGAACGTCGACTTGCCGCAGCCGGAGGGTCCGATCGCGGCGAGTACCTGGCGGCGCGCGATATCGACCGTCACGTTCTTGAGCGCCTGGTTGGCGCCGTAGAAGACACTGACGTCGCAGCAGGAGAAGACCGGATCCTCGACCGCGACCTCCCCGACCGGACCCGTGGGCGATGCGCCCTCGAGGGACTCGGGAAGGTGCACACGGCCGCTCGGCTTCAGATTCAAGCCGGCATCGCCCAGGCGGCGGCGCGCGGCCGAGCCGCCCGGACCGTTGGATTCAGCTCGCCTGGGCTCGTGGGTCATGTCGTCTCCCGCCACCGCGCTCACCCGAACCTGCCCGTCACGTAATCGTCCGTCCTGCGGTGCCTCGGTGCGGTGAACATCTGCCCGGTGGGCCCGATCTCAACCAGCTCGCCCATGTACATGAACGCCGTGACGTTAGATACGCGTGCGGCCTGTTGTAGGTTGTGTGTCACGATGACGATGCAGTACTTCTCGCGCAGGCTCTGCAGGGTCTCTTCGACCCGCAGGGTCGAGATCGGATCGAGAGCCGCGGTCGGCTCATCGAAGAGGACCACTTCCGGCTCGAGCGCAATCGTACGCGCGATGCAAAGCCTTTGCTGCTGCCCGCCGGAGAGGCTGCGCCCGTCCTCGGCGAGCTTGTCCTTGACCTCCTCCCACATCGCCGCATCCTGCAGGGCATCGTGCACACGATCCTGGAGCTCCGCCCTGCCGATCCGCCGCGCGAGTCGCAACCCGAACGCAACATTTTCGAAAATCGACATCGGAAAGGGCGTGGGCTTCTGGAACACCATGCCGACCCGAAAGCGCAGCTCCGCCGCATCGACCGACGGGGCGAGGATATCCTGCCCGTCGAGCAGCACCTCGCCGGTGGCGCGATGACCGGGATAGAGAGCGTACATGCGGTTGAACACCCGCAGCAGAGTCGACTTGCCACATCCCGAAGGACCGATGAAGGCGGTGATGCTGCGGTCGGGCAGCGTGAGGTTGACGTCCTTGAGCGCATGGAAGGTCCCGTAATAAAAATTGAGACGTCTGGCCTCGAGCTTGACTGTTGACGCCGCGGCGCCGGTGCGCGCCACATCAAGTTGCACTTGCGAGACACTCATTTGCGGCCTCTCGCGGGACTCAGCCTGGCGACCACCAGGCGCGCGACGATGCTGAGGATCAGAATCGCGACGGTGATGACCAGCGCTCCCTCCCAGGCGAGCTGCTGCCAGTTGTCATACGGGCTCAGGGCGAACTCGAAGATCACCACCGGCAGATTGGCCATGGGCTGCTTGAGGCTCGTGCTCCAGAACTGATTGTTGAGCGCCGTGAACAGCAGCGGCGCGGTCTCGCCGCTGATGCGCGCCACGGCCAACAGCAGACCCGTCAGCATTCCGCTGCGAGCGGCCGGATAGGCGATGCTCATGATCGTCCGCCACGGATAGGCGCCCATCGCCGTGGAAGCGTCCTTGACGGCCTGCGGAACCAGGTTGAGCATGTCCTCGGTCGTTCGCACGATGACAGGCATGGCGATGATCGCCAGAGAGATGGCGCCTGAGATGGCCGAGAAGCTCCCCATCGGCACGACGACCAGCTCGTAAACGAACAAACCGATGATGATCGAGGGGGCGCTCAGCAGCACGTCGTTGACGAACCGGATCACGGTGCTCAGGCGCGCATTGCGGCCGTATTCGGCCAGATATGTGCCGGCCATCACGCCAACCGGCCCTCCGATCAGAATGCCGATCAGGGTCATGATGGCGCTGCCGTAAATCGCGTTCAGCAGCCCGCCCCCGCCGGTCGCGGGCGGCGGCGTCATCTTGGTCAACACGTCCATCGAGAAGTGCGCCAGCCCCTCCCTCAGTAGCGACCACAGGAGCGCGCCAAGAAGCAGCAGTCCCGCCAGAGTCGCAACGCCCGACAGTCCGAGCGCGAGCGCATTGATGATTTTGCGAAAGGTGCGCCGGCTCATACCGAGGAGAGCGCCCGACGGTCGAGCCGCAGCAGCATGAGCCGGGCGGCGGCGATCACCGAGAATGTGATGACGAAAAGCAGAGCCCCGAGCGCGATCAGCGAGGAGGCGTAGAGCTTGGTGGTGGCCTCAGTGAACTCGTTGGCGATGGCGGCGGAAATCGTCGTGCCGGGATCGAGCAGCGACCGGGAGATTTGATGGGCATTGCCGATCACGAAGGTTACCGCCATGGTCTCGCCCAGCGCCCGACCGAGGCCGAGCATCGTCCCGCCCATCATGCCGGTCCGGCAATAGGGCACGACGACCCGCCAGATCACCTCCCAGGTCGTGGCTCCGAGTCCGTAAGCGGACTCCTTCAGCACGTCGGGCACCGTCTCGAACACATCGCGCATCACGGCGGCGATGAACGGGATGATCATGATGGCCAGCACGATGCCGGCCGTCAAAACCCCGATCCCGAAGGGCGCGCCCCGAAACAGCACGCCGACTCCGGGCAGCGCCCCCAGGGTGTCGGTGATCCACGGCTCGATGTGCTCTTGCAGCACCGGCGCGAGGACGAAAAGCCCCCAGAATCCGTAGATGATGCTGGGGATTGCGGCCAGCAGCTCGATCGCCACGCCGATCGGGCGCTTGAGCCAGGACGGGGCAAGTTCCGTGAGAAAGACCGCGACGCCGAAGCTGATCGGGAGTGCAAGCAGCATGGCAATGACCGATGTCACGAGCGTCCCGTAGACCGCCCCGACCGCACCGTATTCGTCGGTGACCGGGTTCCAGATCTGCCGGGTCAAGAAGGCGAGCTTGAAGCGCGAGAACGCGGGCCAGGCACCATGCAGGAGCGATACGGCAACTCCGCCGAGCAGCACCAGCACGAGCAGCGCCGCCGCGAGCGTCGTTCCCTGGAAGAGGTGCTCCCGCAGGCGCTGCCCCGCGATGCGCTTCGGATCGATCGCCGTCACGCGACTCATGGCCGCTTCCCAGTCTTGGCGCTCACGCTATGTGTCATCACTTTCGTCGCGGGCCCCGTTCGCCGGCCCGGCCGGGTGTAGGCAGTAGGCACGCCCACGGCGTGCAAAAGCGAGCATTCCGAAGGCGACTGCCCCGGAGGGACAGCCGCCCGATTGCAAGGCTACCTGAATCGGATCACCCACGAGCGCAGGTCTGGCAGGTGCGGTCCCTCAGATCCCCGGATTTTGCTTCCAGTATGTCTCGATCGCGCGCACGGTGCTCAACGGCAGCGGACTGAAGCCGATGGACTTCGCCATCGCCTGACCGTGGTCGAAGCCCCACAGGAAGAACTTCGTCACCGGCTCGTTCACGGACTTCGGCGCCGCCGTGCGCAGAATCTGCCAGGTGCAGCCCGAGATGGGCCAGCTCTGCGCGCCGGGCTGATCCGTCAGGATGACGTAGAAATCCTGCACTTTCGTGAAATCCACATTGGCCGCGGCGGCCTGGAAGCCTTTCAGGCTGGGACTCACCACCTTGCCCGCGCTGTTGATCATGCGCGCGTACTTCATGTGGTTCTGGATGATGTACGCGTACTCGACGTATCCGATGGAGCCCCGGATCCGCTGTACATACGAGGCGACGCCTTGATTGCCCTTGCCGCCGACGCCCGTCGGCCAGTCGATCGACGTGTTGGCGCCGACCTTCTCCTTCCACTCCGGGCTAACCTTGGACAGATAGTTGGCGAACGTGAAGGTGGTGCCGGACCCGTCGGACCGATGGACCACGCTGATGGCCATGTCGGGCAGGTGGACAAGCGGATTCAGCTTCTGGATCGCCGGATCGTTCCAGTTGGTGATCTTGGCAAGATAGATATCGGCAATCACGGGCCCCGTCAGGAGGAGCTGCCCCGAGCGGACGCCCGGAACGTTGTAGACGATATCCTCGCCGGCGATCGCGGTCGGAAACTGGATCAGGTGGTTCGCGCTGAGAACCTGCGGCGTGAGCGGCATGTCGCTCGCCCCGAAGGCGACGGTTCCCGCCTTGACCTGCTGGATGCCGCCGCCCGAGCCGATGGGCTGATAGTTGATCTCAATACCGGTCTTCTGATCGTAGGTGGCGGCCCATTTGGCGACCAGGGGATAGACCCAGGTGCTGCCGGCGCCGGTGATCTGTCCCGCTGCGAACACCTGCATGCTCGCCGCCGAGGCGATCGCGAGCACCATGACCCGCGCCCGCAGCGACTTCAGATTGAACGCTCTCATGAATGCCTCCGCTTGTTGGCAGTTTGATATGTTGACCCGGTATTGCGTTTGCCGTGCGCCCGGGAGTTCCTCAGAAAGAGGCCTGGGTCCAGATACCGACCTCGTCGTACTTGCCGTTGGCCTCGTTGAACCCGCCGCCGTTGGTCGTGCTGAAAGTGCTCGTGGCCGGTCCGCCATCCATCTTCTCGTGCTTGTACACGAGCGCCACGTCCACGTTCCTGATGGGATGCGCCTCGAGACCCACGTTGACATACTGGTCCTTGAGGCCCGGGGCGAGATCCTGGCTCAATTTCGCCTGATCCCACCGGCCGAATACACCCCACATGGGTGTGAAGTCGTAGGAGGCGAACACGGACGTGCCATCCGCCTTGTCGCTCGGGTTGGCCTTGCCCGAGCTCGTAAACTCCGGCACGTCGTCCGCGCCGCTGATTCCATTGGTCCAATTGCTCGCCGAGAAGTACTCGACGCCCACCCGCAGCCCGTGGGCGACATAGGCGGCCAGGGCGTCGACGCGGTTGGCGGTGCGGTAGGCCTGCGGGACCGCGACAGTGTCGACTGTCACCAGGTTATCGTCCTTATCCTGCCCCAGCTTGCCGCTGTAGCCGCCGAGCCCGATGATCACACCGGGGAGAGGCTGGAGGCTCACGCGGCCCGCCACATCCATGTCCTTGGAGCGGGTGGGGTTCTTGTAGCCGGCGCCGTTCACGGCCGATAGCTGATAGCTCAACAGCTTGCCGTCGACATCGCCGCCGACGTGCAGTCCCCAATCGGTCGAATTGCCGAAGTGCAGGCGGTCGATGAGCGTATGCTCCACGTACCGGTGGCCATAGACACGCTCGTCGAAGAGGATCCAGGGCATGTCGGACTCGCCGAGCCGCACCCAGAACGCCGGGTCCAAGGTCATCTGCAGCCAGGCGTTCTTCATGTAGACATCGACCTGCTGACTGGTCGTGCCGGTGGTGCACTTCGTCGTCAGGCCGGAGCCGGTGCAGGTGCTGGCCGTCACGCTATTGTACGTGGCGTCGCTTTCGAGCTTCGCCGACCACATGGAGTCGAACTTCTCGTTGACCATCAGGTAAAAGCGCTTCACGTCGACACCGGTGCCGCTATTGGAAGTGTCGGTGCCATTGTTCTGCTGCGTGAGATTGGTCAGGTCGGCGTAGATCTTGCCATCCACACTGGGCAGCGGCACGTCGGCCAGCGCGGTCCCCCAACCTGAGGCACCGAGGACGGCGGCGACAGCATAGGGGACGGCGAGAGATTTTTTGAACATGAGTGGCTCCGTAGGTGGCTTGTTGTTCGCCAGACGTCTGACGAACGTCGCGCATTCGGGGCACGCGCATTTAATGACAGAACTGTGACAGCTTCATGACAGCGGACCGCCCGCGCTCCCACCCAGCGACCCAGCAGGAAGCCGGCGCAGCGGCGCGCATTTTCGCCCCTGAATGTTGCGCCCGTGTGACAGGGCCGCCTTCCGGGCGAGCCGTGGCGAAGAAAGCGCTTGCCCCTCCGGCGTGCGCACCTTATAAACGCGCCAGCCGATTTGCGACCGCTTAACGCAGACATGTCCGCCACCCTCGAGCTCACCCGTGACCTCATGAGCCGCCGCTCGGTGACGCCCGCGGATGAGGGCTGTCAGGAGGTGATGATGCGGCGCCTGCAGGCTCTCGGCTTCGAAGTCGAGCCGCTGCGCTTCGGCAGCGTGGAGAATTTCTGGGCACGCCACGGCCGCGACGACGGGCTCCTGTTCTGCTTCGCCGGCCACACCGATGTGGTGCCGACCGGCCCGCTCGAGGAATGGGGCAGCGATCCCTTCGTGCCGGCCATCCGCGAGGGCCTGCTCTATGGCAGGGGCGCGGCGGACATGAAGAGCGGCCTCGCCGCCATGATCACCGCGACGGAGGAATTCGTCGCCACCCATGCCGCGCACCGCGGCCGGATCGCCTTTCTCATCACCAGCGACGAGGAAGGTCCCTCCGTCGACGGCACCAAGCGCGTGGTCGAGGCGCTGGCGGCGCGCCGCGAGCGCATCGACTGGTGCCTGGTGGGCGAGCCCTCGAGCGAGGTGTCGATCGGGGACACCATCAAGATCGGCCGGCGAGGATCATTCAGCGGCAGGCTGACGGTGCACGGCGTGCAAGGGCACGTCGCCTATCCACATCTTGCGGAAAATCCGGTCCACACACTCGCGCCGGCCCTCGCGGAGCTGACGGGCCGCGTGTGGGACCAGGGAACGGAGCACTTCGAGCCGACGAGCTTCCAGGTCTCGAACCTGAACGCGGGCACGGGCGCTCCGAATGTCATCCCCGGGGAGCTCAAGGCCCGCTTCAATCTGCGGTATTCGCCCGTGCAGACGCTGGCGGGGCTGAAGGAGACGGTCGAGGGCATCCTGCGCAAGCACGGCGTGCGCTACACGCTCGAGTGGTATCTCTCGGGAGAGCCTTTCTATACCTCGCCGGGGAAGCTGTCGGAGGCGGTGGCAGCGGCGGTCGAGGATGTGACGGGGGAGAGGCCGAAGATGTCCACCGGAGGGGGAACATCCGACGGGCGATTCATTGCGCCAACGGGCGCGCAAGTGGTGGAGCTCGGCGTGGTGAACGCGTCAATTCACAAGGTGAACGAGTGCGTCAGGCTGACGGACATCGATGCGCTCCATCGCATGTATTTCAACGTGCTCAGGAATCTGCTGGCCTAGGCGCGCCTGGAGTTGGCGAGGCCGCCCACGAAGCCGAGGAAGGCGGCCCAAATGAGCACCCAGGCAGGCATGGCAAGGTCGAGGAAGGTCCAGTTGACGATGCCGCACTCGCCGCTGCCGGTCAGCACCTTGCGGATGACCGTGGTCAGCGGCATGAACTTCAGCATCATCGACAGCGGCGCGCCGCAGGAGGGGACGGCGCCGGGCGGCAGGTGCTGCAGGTACAGCTGGCGGGCGGCCACGGCGATCGTTGCCAGGGCGGCGATCGCGATCAGCACGGCGTAGACGCGGGCGCCCCAGCGGCGGGGGTTGTGCAGCGCGGCGATGAGGAACACAACGCCGAGCGCGCCGAGACCGAGGCGCTGGAAGATGCAGAGGGGGCAGGGATCGAGGCCGAGGTCGAACTGCGCGTAGAGCGCGTAGGCGATGAGGCCCGCGCAGATCAGGAAGCCCGCGAAATTGATCGGGCGCCGATAGGACATGCGCGCGGGCGCGGTCGCGGCGGCCGGCGGCGCGCCGCTCACGGGGTCGCCGTGGGATGCGGCTCGCCGGCGGGCGTGGCGCGCTCTCGCAGCTCCCGCTCGACGTCATCGAGCGAGGTATGGCGGACGTCCTTGCCGTAAACCATGTAGATCACGTACTCGCTGATGTTCTTCGCGTGATCGCCGATGCGCTCGAGCGCGCGCACGACCCACATCACATCCAGGGCACGGCGGATGGTGCGCGGGTCCTCCATCATGAAGGTGATGCTCTGGCGCTGGATGGCTTCGTACTCCTCATCGACCAGGCGATCCTGGCGCGCGACGCGCACGGCCGATTCGGCATCCATGCGGGCGAAGGCGTTGAGGGCGTCGTGGACCATCTCAGAGACGATGCGGCCGAGGTGCTTGATCTCGCCGTACTTGTCGGCCGGGCGCTCCATGGTCGCGAGGCGCGAGGCGATGTAGCCCACCTTCTCGGCCTCATCGCCGATGCGCTCGAGGTCGGTGATGGTCTTGATGATGGCGACGATGACGCGCAGGTCGCCCGCCGCCGGCGCGCGCGTCGCGAGGATCCGGCTGCACTCCTCGTCGATCGACACCTCCATATTGTTCACCTGATAATCCCCGAGCGCCACCGATTCGCCGAGGGAGCTGTCACCCTCGGTGAGCGCGGTGACGGCCTTGTGCAGCTGCTCCTCGACGAAACCTCCCATGCCGAGCACTTTGCTGCGCACGCGCTCGAGATCTTCGTTGAAGCGTCGCGAGATGTGATGGCTGAGGTCGGCGGTTTCCATCAGGATGGTTCTCCGGCTCGGTTACCGATGATAGCTGAAACGCCGACCGCCAGCCCATCGGCCAGCGCCTCGACCATAATCCTCTTCCGGCGGAAATGTTCATCGCCGTGACGGCGGTGTGAGAGTCTCGTGACGGCTGGAGGATTCGTGGCGTCTGCACGCGCTAGACGGCGGTTGCAGCGCGGGCGGCGTGCACGCGCTGCGGCGGGAAATGGCATGAGAAGGTGCTGCCCTTGCCGAGCGCGCTCCGTACCTCGAGCTCCGCGCCATGCCGCTGCAACACATGCTTGACGATGGCGAGGCCGAGACCCGACCCCCCGGTGGCGCGCGAGCGGCCCGGATCGACGCGATAGAAGCGCTCGGTGAGCCGCGGAATGTGCTCGGGCGGGATGCCGATCCCGGTATCGGTCACGGAGAAATGCCCGCCGTCCTCATCCACCCACCAGCGCATCTCGATGGAACCGTCCGCAGGCGTGTATTTGGCGGCGTTGTCGACCAGGTTGGAGAAGGCGGAGTGGATTTCCGCCTCCTCGCCGATGAGCGCCGCGTCGGACTCGAGGCGCAGCCGCACTTCCCGCGGGTGCACCGGACGGGCGAGCACATCCTTGCGCAGCAGGGCGAGGAGCGCGGCGACATCGAGCGGCTCCCCGCCAACGGGCTCTCCGGTCTGCTCCAGGCGGGAGAGCTCGAGCAGATCGTGGATGATGGCGGTCATGCGCGCCGCCTGGCGGCGCATCTCGGCCACCGGCCCCGCGAGGTCCCGGTCGAGGACGGGGTCCTGACTCAAGGTCTCGAGATAGCCGGAGATCACGGTGAGGGGCGAGCGCAGCTCGTGTGAGGCGTTGGCGACGAAGTCGCGCCGCACGGCCTCGAGGCGCATCTGCCGGGAAACGTCCGCCGCGAGCAGCAACTGCTGGCCGTCGCCATAGGGGACGAGCTGCAATGAGAGATAGCAGTCCTCGCGCGTCGCGCGGCGAATGATCACGGGATTCGCGTAATCCTTGAGCTGCAGGTAGCGCGCGAACTCCGGCTCGCGCACCAGGTTCTCGATTCTCAGGCCCAGGTCCGCCGTGCGGCGCAGGTCGAGGAGTCTCCCGGCCATGCGGTTGAACCAGACGATCTCGCGCTGTGGATTGAGGATGACCACGCCGTTCGGCAGTGCCGCGGTCGAGCTCTGCAGCTGGCGCAGGAGCTGCACGAAGCGCTGCTTGTGGAAGCGCTTGCGCCGGTGCAGACGCACGATCTGGGAGATGATCTGCCCCCAGACGCCGCGGATGTCAGGAGGATCGGCGAAGCTGCGGTGCCGCACCCACCATTCCACGCGAAAGAGCACGACCAGTTGCCACGTCAGGTGAGCGGCGAGCGCGCAGGCGAGCCCACCCCAGATGCTGCCAAGCAACGCACCGACGATCAGCCCGGCGGCAATCGTCCCGAGCAGCCGGCCGGCCGCGAACCACCACGCCTGAGTTGCCGGTTGCAGCGCCCTCACTCCGTCTTGTTGGAGAATCGGTAGCCCGCGCTGCGCACCGTTTGAATGTAGCGATCCAGACCGTAGGGCTCGAGCGCCATCCGCAGCCTGCGGATGCAGACATCGATCGTCCGGTCCTCGACACTGGTGTCGCTCCCCCAGAGCCGTGCGATGAGCTGCTCGCGGCTGAAGACGCGCTCCGGGCGGGTCATGAAGAATTCCAGCATGCGAAATTCGGTCCGCGCGAGCGGCAGGACCTCTTCGTTGACGGTGATCCGCTGCCCCTGCTGATCGAGCTTGAGCCCCTCGAACTCGATGATCTGATTGAGGCCGACGGTACCGGCCCGGCGCAGGACGGCGCCGATCCGCGCCAGCAGCTCCCGAGGCGAGAAGGGCTTGGTGATGTAGTCGTCGGCGCCGTTCTCCAGACCCATGACCTTGTCGCCCTCCTCGGCGCGCGCCGTGAGCATGATGATGGGCAGGTCGCGCGTGTGCCGGTCGCGCTTCACCGAGCGGGTGAGCTCGAGGCCACTCATGTCCGGCAGCATCCAGTCGACCAGCGCCAGATCCGGAAGACGATCGGCCAGCGCCTCGCGCGCGGTGCGGCAGTCCTCCGCCGCGCGCACGCCGTAGCCGGCGCGCTTCAAGCCGAAGGCGATCATGTCGCGGATCGCCCGCTCGTCCTCCACCACCAGTATGAGTTTCCCGTGCATGGTCGCCGCTCTGCGCAACGCGGATATTACAGTCGGAGAATGTTGCAGAGTAATGACAGTCCCCGCGATATGTTACGGCGGCGGCCTGGCGACATCATCCCGAAGATAGACCGGCACCGCGGCCTCGGGGCCGAGGAGTCGCCCGGCGGCGAGCTCCGGGGCGGCGAGCCGCGCCACCTCGGCAGCCCGGGGCAGGAGCTCGTCCCAGGGCGCACGTACCGAGACGCCGGCGAGGCGCTTGAGCACCGGGTAGGCGGCAAAGCCGCGCCCGAGGCCGCAGGCTCCCGACCACCCCGAAGGGAGCTGCACGCGCGCCGGGGGCGCAACCCCTTCCGGCCCGCGGGCGGCCGCCAGGCCATCTCTGTCCCGCTCGAAGCACGCCCAGTAGACCTCCTGCATGCGCGCATCATTGCATACGATCGCGTGTGTAACACCGGCGTCCTCATCGAACGCGCGCTGTGCGACGGCGCGCAAGTCCGACACAGGCACCACCCCGAGGCCGGCGCCGAACGCGAGCCCCTGGGCGAGGCTCGCGGCGAGCCGCACGCCGGTGAAGGAGCCCGGCCCGCGCCCGAAGGCGACGGCATCGAGCGCGCGCAGAGTCACGCCCGCCTCGGCCAGGAGCTCATCGATCATCGGCAGTATCCGCTCCGCATGCTCGCGCGCGAGCTGCGCCTCGCGCGCGAGCAGCCGATCTTCGATGAGCAGCGCCGCCGAGCAACATTCCGTGGCGGTATCGAGCGCCAGCAGTCTCACAGGGTCAGGCCCGAGCGCCGCGGCGCCGCCCCCGGCGGAGCGTGCCGGGCGAGAAAGTCCAGCACCTCCTCGCGATCGCGTGTCACGCTCATCGGCGGCAGCGCTCCGAGAAACACCTTGCCGTAGCTGCGTCCCGTCAGTCGAGGATCGCAGATCGCGACGGCGCCGAAGTCATCCTCGCTGCGGATGAGCCGGCCCACCCCCTGTTTCAGCGCCAAGGCGGCCTCGGGCAGCTGATACTCGCGAAAAGCGCTCTTGCCCGAGGCTTCGAGGTGCTCGACTCGCGCGCGGACCAACGGGTCGTCCGGGGACGCAAAAGGCAACTTCTCGATCACGACGAGTCGCAGCGCACTGCCCTTGACGTCAACACCTTCCCAGAAGCTCGTCGTTCCCAGGAGCACGGCGCCACCGTCCTCGCGGAACTCGCGCAGCAGCTGCTCGCGCGGCCCTTCCCCCTGCACGAGCAGGCGATGGCGCAGGATCCCCGGCTGGCGTTGCCGCCAGAGCGCGGCCGCCCCCGCGAGCGCTCGATGGCTGGTGAAGAGGACGAAGGCGCCGCCCCGGGACGCCTCGATCAGCTCGAGCGCCAACTCCATCACCGCCGGCAGAAAGTCCGGGGACGCGGGCAGCGGCATGTGCGCCGGAAGATAAAGAAGACTCTGGCGCGGATAATCGAAGGGGCTGTCGATCTTGAGCGTCGCGCAACCCTCGAGCCCCAGCCGGCTGGTGAAGGGGCCGAAGTCCTCGCCGAGTGACAGTGTGGCCGAGGTGAACACCCACGAGCACGGATGCGCCTCGAGCAGCGCCTGGAATCGGGCCGCGATGTCGAACGGCAGGAGGCTCAGTGTGAATCCGGGTCTCGGCGGCGATGTCAGCTCGAAAGAGCGCGCTCCCTCGAGGTCCCCGACCGCGGCGATACGCTCGAGATTCGCCGCCAGCTCTCTCGCCCGATCACCGAGCGCGTCGACTGCCGTTGCCTCGTCGCCAACGCGCAGCGCCTCGGCGAGAGCCGCAACCGCCCGAGTCAGGCCCGCGACCGACCCCATGACGGGAGAAGCGGCCTCGGTGAAGGCCGGACGTCCCCCGCTGCCGGCGAGCAGCTCGTAGAGCTGGGCAACGGACGACTGCACGCCGCGTATTGCCGTCAGCACACGTTCGCGAGCCTCGCGCGTCAGGGCGTGTTGTCTCACGAGCTCCGTCTGCACGTCGTTCAACAGACTCTCGATGCGCCGGCTGCTCACGTGCGCACCGAAAAACTGTGCCGCGAGATCCGGAATCTGGTGCGCCTCGTCGAGGATGATGGCGTCGGCAGCGCCGAGAAGGTCGCCGAAGCCGTCTTCCTTGAGCGCGAGATCCGCAAGCAACAGATGGTGATTGACGATGACGATGTCGGCATCCAGCGCCTGGCGTCTCGCGAGCACGACGTGACATCGCGCAAGCTGGGGACAGCGCGTGCCGAGACAGTTGTCGCGGGTCGAGGTGACCTGCGCCCAGACGGGGTGTGCGTCTGCGAGCCCGGAGACCTCCGCGAGGTCGCCGCTGCGCGTCGTGCGCGACCAACCGCGGATGCGCTCGAGCGTGCCTTCCCCCTCGTGCCCGGCCGCCTGCTCCAGGCGATGACGGCAGAGGTAGTTGCTCCGGCCCTTGAGCAGGGCGACCTTCGCCGGCCGGCCGAGAGCCGCGCCGACGAGCGGCAGGTCCTTGGCAAAGAGTTGATCCTGCAGCGCCCGCGTGCCCGTCGAGAGCAGCACCCGCTTGCCCGAGAGCAGTGCGGGTACGAGATATGCGAACGTCTTGCCCGTGCCGGTGCCCGCCTCCACCGTCAGGATCTCTCGCCGGGCCAGCGCCGCGCCGATGCGCCCGGCCATGTGGATCTGTTGACGGCGGACGTTGAAACCCGGCAGCGCGCGCTGTAGAGGCCCTCCCTCCCCGAAGATGTCCTCGAGATCCAACATATTGCGATGATAAGGTCCCGCCGCGGCGCGCCGCAGGCTCCCCCGCTGCACTCCGTCTCAATTGCTGCAAGTTCGGCTGTGTGCGATTATGGAACAAAAGAGAGGGTTTTATCGTACTTTATGAGGGCGCCCCGGACGCGCGACTATACTGCGACCAGTATCACCAGCACCCGCGCTGAACGGCCTCGGTGAAGGCCGGGCCGCGTACGACACGAGGAACCGAGGATGGCCACCGCTGCAACCCTGCTGATTCCCCTGTCCCAACTCTGCCGCGCGGTATCCGACTGGGTGGAATCGGTAAAAGCCCTCACCCAGCCGGCCGGGGTGCGCTGGTGCGAGGGGACCGACGCGGAGCATGGCGAGCTCGCCTCCAAGCTGCTCCGCGAAGGCGAGCTGATCAAGCTCAACCCGGCGCACTTCCCGGGATGCCACCTCTACCGCTCGAGCCCGAGCGACGTCGCGCGCGTCGAGCATCTGACCTACATCTGCACCCGCTCGCGCGACGATGCGGGACCCAACAACAACTGGATGGACCCGGACCAGGCGCACGCCAAGACGCGCGAGCTCTTCTCCGGTTGCATGCGCGGGCGGACACTGTACGTCATTCCGTACTGCATGGGCCCCATCGACTCGCCGCTCGCCCGCTGCGGCGTCGAGATCACTGACAGCGCCTACGTCGCTCTCAACATGCTGGTGATGACCCGGGTCGGTCGAGCGGCCCTGGAGCGCATCGCCAAGGATGGCCGGTTCGTCCGCGGCCTGCACTCGATCGGCGAGCTCGATCCCAACCGGCGCTTCATCATGCACTTCCCCGAGGAGCACGCGATCGAGAGCTTCGGTTCCGGCTACGGCGGCAACGCGCTCCTCGGCAAGAAGTGCCATGCGCTGCGCATCGCGAGCTGGCAGGCCCGCTCCGAGGGCTGGCTGGCCGAGCACATGCTCATCGTGGGTCTCGAGAGCCCGAAGGGGGAGACGCACTACATCGCCTGCGCTTTCCCCTCCGCCTGCGGCAAAACCAACCTCGCGATGCTGATCCCGCCGGCCTCGCTCCCGGGCTGGAAGGTCTTCACGGTGGGCGATGACATCGCCTGGCTCCATCCGGGTCCCGACGGGCGGCTCTGGGCCATCAACCCCGAGGCCGGCTACTTCGGCGTCGTGCCCGGAACCAACCCACAGACCAACCGCAACGCCTACGAGATGATCCGGCGCGACACGCTCTTCACCAACGTCGCGCTGACGGCGGACAACCAGCCCTGGTGGGAGGGCCTGTCCACCGGTGTGCCGGTCACGGACTGGCAAGGCCGCCCCTACGACCCCTCGAAGGGACCCGCCGCGCATCCCAACTCGCGGTTCACGGTCTCCGCCAAACGCAATCCCAGCTACTCGCCGCACGCGGAGGACTCGGGCGGAGTGCCGATCTCGGCGCTCGTCTTCGGCGGCAGGCGCCGCGAAGTGGCGCCGCTCGTCTACGAGGCGCGCAGCTGGCAGCACGGTGTGCTGGTCGGGGCTTCCGTCGCTTCGGAAACCACCGCGGCGGCGGTGGGCCAGGTGGGCGTGGTGCGCCGCGACCCCATGGCCATGCAGCCTTTCTGCGGCTACAACTTCGCCGACTACTGGCGACATTGGCTCGCGGTCGGCGCGAAGCTGTCGCGGGCGCCGAAGATCTTCCACGTCAACTGGTTCCGGCGCGATGCGCAGGGGAAGTTCCTGTGGCCGGGCTTCGGCGAGAACCTGCGCGTCCTCGCCTGGATGCTCGATCGCTGCGGCGGCAGGGCCGGCGCGGTGGAGTCGGGCGTCGGGCTGCTGCCGCGGCCCGAGGACCTGAACACGCACGGCTTGTCTCTCGATGCGACGTCGCTGCGCGCGCTGCTGTCGGTCGATCCCGAGCTCTGGCGCAAGGAGATGGCGGGCATGAGAGCGTATCTGGAGAAGTACGGCTCGAGATTGCCGCCGGAGCTGCTTGCGGAGATGGCGACGACGGAGAGTCGGCTCGGGAGTGTCCCGGCGCGCTAGAGGTTCTCACAGGCGAAGCGGATGGTCTGCGCGGAATCCGGCTCGGGCAGACGCCCGAGGCCGATCATCCCCTCGCCCTTCAACTGCAGGCTGTCGCGACGGACGAAGGATTCCTCCCCACCGAGGCTCTGCACGAAGGTGCCGTTGGTGCTCTGATCGATCAGCACCAGCTTGTTGCGGCTGAGCTCGATGCGCGCGTGCAGCCGGGAGATGAGATTCCCCTTCACGATGAGGTCGTTGTCCTCCGCTCGTCCGATGGTCACGCTGGGGTGGTGATCGTCAACGACCACCTCCTGGTCGAGCCACCGCAACCGCAGCCGCACCGAGCTTGCCTGCCGCCCCTTGAGAGCGATCGCCGGTACCATGCTGGTCACATCCTCGGTCTGCCAGAGCACCTCGTAGAGCGGCACCTCATTGCCCTGCCCCTTGATGGGGGCGGTGTCGATGAGGCGGCAGGCGGCCCGCCACTCCGGCGAGAGATGCACGATCGTTGCCGCGGTGGTGATGATCTGGCCCGCCTTGGCCTGGCTGGTCATGCGATTGGCGGTATGCACCGTCGAGCCGAAAACGTCGCGGCTCTCGAGCACCACGGGTCCAAAATGGCAGCCGATGCGGATCGCCACCGGCTGGCCGTCAACCTTGAGCTGGGCGTGAGTCGAGATCAGCCGCTGCATGAGCGCTGCGGCATTGAGAGCCTCATCGGCGCTCGGGAAGCTCGCCATGACCTCATCGCCCATGGTCTTGATGACCGTGCCATGGCGCTGCTCCGTGGCGCTGCGCATGGCATCGATGCAGATGGAGACCATATTGCGCGCGCGCAGGTCTCCCATCAGCTCATAAAGCCGGGTCGAGCCGACGACGTCGGCAAACACTATGGCGAGTTCGATATCCTTGCCCATTGTAGAGTGCGCAGCCGGCCGCCCACCCTTACAAGCCCCCGGAGGGCAAGGCGACGACGTTGCGGCGGATCATACCAGATGCGTTTTTTCATTGGCTCGAAGACGAATCGCGACCGGCGATTTTGCGGCCCGCTTATTCACTTGCTTTCGGCCGGATGGAGGCGCCGGCTTCTCTTGCCATGACGGCCGCCTGGCGCAGCAGATCCGCGCCGGCCCCCGGAGCTCTCGCGCCTTCACTCAGCATGCGGCGGTAATCGCGCGCACCCGGCTCGCCGGCATAGAGGCCGAGCATGTGGCGCGTGATCGCGAGGAGGTGATCCCCGTGCGCGAGTTGCCGCTGCGCGTATCTCGCCATGCGCTCGAGCAGCGCGTCACGGGTCGGCGGCTCGAAGCCCGCCGCGCCATCGAGCGCCCGCTGCAGCTCACTCAGCAGGTGCGGCCGGTGATAGGCCTCGCGGCCCAGCATGACACCATCGCACCAGGTGAGCGCCTCGAGAGCGCTTGCCGCGGTGCGCAACCCGCCGTTGACGATCACCGGCAGGTCGACGAAGTGCTGTTTCAACCTCCGCACGACATCGTAGCGAAGCGGCGGAACCTCCCGATTGTCCTTCGGCGACAACCCTCCCAACACCGCTTTGCGCGCATGCACGATCGCGACTTCGCAGCCGGCTTCCCGCACCTGGCTCACGAACTCATGCAGCGCCTCGAAATCCGCCTCGTCGAACTTCGACAGCGCCGCGAGAGCGTGCCGCCGCGTGCCGCTCACGACGCCGATGCGCATCTTCACCGTCACCGGAATCCTGACTGCCGCGCGCATTGCCGCCACGCATTGCGCAACCCGCGCCGGCTCCTGCATCAGGCAGGCCCCGAACGCGCCGCTCGCGACGCGATCGCTCGGACAGCCGCAGTTCAGGTTGATCTCGTCATACCCCGCCTGTTCCCCTGCCCTCGCCGCGGCCGCAAGCTCCCGCGGCTCGCTGCCCCCGAGCTGCAGTGCGACCGGATGCTCCTCGGCATCGTAGGCAAGGAGGCGGCGCGCATCACCGCGGAGGATGGCGGCGGAGGTGATCATCTCCGTATAGAGGAGTGCCCCTGGAGAGAAGCCGCGCAGGAAGTACCTGCAGTGGTGGTCGGTCCAGTCCATCATGGGCGCCACGCTTATTTTCCTGTTTATTTCCAATAACTTACACCGTATTCCGACAGTGACGCATCAGCGCATTTCTGCGCTATTCCTGCGAATTCGTCAAACCCTCGTGGCTTGTCCCCCGGATACAAGCTGCGACTGCGAGCCTCAGAGGCGGCGCTTCTTGAGATGTTGTGTTGGTACCGAGTCGTATCGGGGGACGCGCACTCACGAATCGCTTGAGCGTGCTCCACGCGATAATCCTCATCGCGGATAGCGTAGCTTGTTCCCAATTTGGGAATAAGCCCGGCTACCGCGCCGCGCCCCTTGAGCCTTGAGCCATGTTGCTGGCTGCTCAGCACTACTTCCAGGCTGCATGATACGAGTCAGCCCAACAGGTACTTTTGCAGCACGCGTTCGGATCGCGCATGCCTCGAACTCCCATCGTTCGACTTTCAGACGAAATGTCGAAACCGAACCTCCGTCCGCGACCACCGCCAATTGCCGGGCGGCTCAACGCACTAAAATCCCGAGCGAAGCAACTTAGCCAAGGCGTCAGGTTCGATAGGCTTCGTAAGGTGATGATCAAACCCCGCGGCGCTGGCTCGCGCTTTGTCCGAAGCCTGGCCCCAACCGGTCACCGCGATAAGGGTGATGAAGCTACCCAGCGACCCCTGGCGTACTCGCCGAGCAACCTCATATCCATTCAATTCCGGCATACCGATGTCGAGTAATGCGATCTCTGGTCGGAAAGACTCGATCGTCGCGACCGCTTGCCTTCCACCATGAACAACGGCGACGTCGTGCCCTTCCATTCGTAACAGCATCGCGAGACTATCGGCGGCGTCCCCATTATCGTCAGCGATGAGTACGCGTCTGCGGACCGTCGGTCCAGCTGTAATTCCGGCGCGTTCTTCCGACGCGCCGCTCAACGTTCTGCGTGGCAGCTTCACGATGAACTCGCTGCCCTTGCCCGGGCCCTCGCTATGAACTTCCAGCGTGCCGCCATGCAGATGAATGAGCCCCTTCGCTAACGCCAGTCCGATCCCGAGTCCGCCTTCAGATCGATCTTGTTCCGACTTCACCTGCGAAAACATCGCAAAGACTTCCTCCAGTGCATCCTGCGGGATGCCGATGCCGTCATCGGCGACGCTGAACATAACAGTGTCAGCGCTGCACATCGCTCGCAGGCGGATTTCACCTTCTGGGTCGGTGTACTTTGCGGCGTTGGTCAAAAGGTTCGACAGTACTTGGGCGAGCCGCAGAGGATCGGCGGCGAAACGTGCAGCCCCGTCGGGGACCTCAATCTTTAATGCGTGTCGCTTTGCTTCGATCAATGGTTGCACCGTTTCGGCGGCCGCTGCAATGATCGACGTGAGATCAGTCATCTGCGGCCGCAACTCGAGCGTGCCTCGCGTGACGCGAGAAATGTCGAGCAGGTCATCCAGCAGCAAAGCCATGTGATGCACCTGCCGCTCGATCACATCGTGACTCCAACGCTTCTGCTCTTCGGTCGCAGCCACAGCCTTGGAGATGGCCGATGCCTGGCGGATGGGCGCGAGTGGATTGCGCAGCTCGTGCGCGAGCGTTGCTAGAAACTCGTCTTTGCGGCGATTGAGCTCTCGAAGCGATTCTTCGGCTCGTTCGCGGCTCTTGATCTCCCTTTGAGCAGACTCGTACAACTCCCCCACTGACTCATAGAGCTTGCGGGATCGCGCTTCGCTTTCGAGCACTGTTTGCTCCGCTCGCTTCCGTTCGCTTATGTCTCGAAACGACATCAGGACCAGAGCATGCCCGTCGCGAACCAGGGAACGAGCGTCGAGCAGGACCGCACGGCGACCGGCGTTTGGAAAGGCTCGCTCGAGCTCAATGGTCGGGAACTCATGGTTGTGAGAGAGAGTTGCTTGCAGCGAAGGCCATAACCTCGACGCTCTCCATTCGTCGTCTCCCAGATTGCCAAGGGGAACACCCAGGGTTTGATCGCGCGAGGCTCCGAACCATTCGTAGAATGCGCGATTTGCCGACTGTATTCGCAGGCTGTCATCGAGCACGACCAGCGGGTCGATCATCGCATTCAGTATGGTTTTCGTGTATTCCCGCTCGTAGATCGCCTGCCCGAGACTTGCGCGGAAAGCGGTGACATTCGTGAACGCGAGTACCGCGCCGCGCACCGCTGCATCGACCGTGGTGTAAGGCGCGAATCGAACAAGAAACCACCTGTCACCATCACGCATTTCCCGCCGTGACGGCACTCCATCGGCCATCACGTGCATGCATATTTGCTCAATTTCCGGGACACCCGTCAGCGCTCGAATGCCACAGGCGGGCCGTCCTAGGTCCGAAGGGGTGACACCTAGCGCTTCCGCGGCAGCGCGATTGAAGCGAGACACGCTGCAGTCGCGCCCGACCACGACAACAGGGACATCAATCGAGTCCAGGATCCCAATCGCGTCGGCGCTCACAGGAGCCGCGGCCGTACTGTCGGCCTGCATCCCGGCGGGCTGACGGACCTCGGCCTCCGCTTTGAGAAGTTCGGTCACTAGGCAGACGCGTACGACCCGTTGTAAAGCGCGCGGCTGCGCTTCAGCACGGACTCGGCGACGTCCGGAAGGCTCTCACGCAATGCCAGGAGCAGAGCCTGAGAGCGTGGCATTTGAAACGCCGGCGAATAGCTCGAGAGAAGCTGCTGCTCGAGAACCCGAGCATCGTCCGCGCCCACTGTCTGTCGCAGGGCCTCCCCCACGGCACGCTCGAGGCGCGCGTAGTCCTCCACCGGAATCAGGTGAGAATGATTTTGTCCGAGCCGCGGCAGAAGACGGGAGTGCACCTCGCTATCGAAATTGTCCATGACGAACGAGCAGAAGATTGCGATCTCCTGATGCTTTGCGAGGCGGTCGAACTGATCCTCGAGATTCATGCTGCCCGTCACGTTTCCCTGCTCCCAGAGCACGTTGACCATCTCACCCCACCAGCGGATTCTCGGATACTGGGCTTCCCCGCGCGCCTTGCCGATGACGTCCCCCGCCAGACCGAGGAACACCGGCGCCTCAGGCATGGCATCTTTCATGAACCGGGGCAGAAGCTCGTCCGCGTCGACAACGGTGAGCTGTCCGCTGCCTTGAGCGTCCTTCACATCGACGCCCTCGGCTTCCAGGCGAGGTCGGAATGCCTCCCAATGTGCCGCCGTAGGCACGAGGATGACTCCCTCGCCGTTAGCAATCGCGCCAGCCGCGAAGCGGCAAACGGCGCGATTGAGAAACTGCTGGTCCTGGTAAAGCTGCACGATGTGATCGCGGGGCCCTGCGGCCGCTAGGAGCCCATCCCAAGGCGCCTGCGCGCTCAGAGCGCCATCCGAGTCGTATTCGGGAACCGTGTGCATGATTGCTCCGCCAAAGCTCGAGGGGTCGTCGCTCAAGTGCAGAAGCACAGTCTATAGCCGAATCGTCGGGTTCCTCCAGCCGTCACGGCTTGCTGCTCTGAAGCATCTCGAGCGTGTGCTTCAGCGCCTCGAGCTTCTTGTCCGCGTCGCCGAGCAGCCGCCGCGAGACGCTGGTAGTCCGCGAAATCGCGCCCGGCTGCCTGGATCAGGGCACTCGGCTTTCGGTCCCGGCGCCTGCCTGCGTCCTGACTCTCTACCGACATATTCTTCAGAACGAGCTTCGGCAGGCCCTCCGGCGTGAAGCCGTTGACGGCGGTCATCGCGACACCGTACCCGTGCGTGTACATGAGCTTCTCGTTGACCCAGGTTCGGCCGCTCACCGGGAGCTTGTTCACGGTGAGCTCGCGCCGATACACAAGTCCGAGTACCAAGGATCTCATCCAGGTGCTTGCGTGTCAGACCTTGCTGCTCCATCCGAAACTGGATCGCCTCGATGGCATCCGGCAGGTCGATCGGATAACGCTCGGTCTCGTACGAGAGTGGCAAGGACACCCAGGCGCCGAGGAAATCAGGCGATCCCGAGCCAGACAGCAAGTGCGCGTCCTACGCGAATGAGTGACTCGTCTGCCAGATGACCGACCGCGGAGCCAACCTTCTCGCGCGGGATCGTAATGACCTTGTCGATCATGATCTGTGACACATGCGTAAGGCCGTTACGTCGATTCGGATCGATCGTCATACGAAAGAGCGGCGCATCCACGATCGTGCTCGTCATCGGCAGCAGAGTCACGCTATTGTGGGTGGCATTAAACAAGTCAGCCTGCACGACCACGGCCGGCCGCGGCTTGCCGTAGTCACCCGGCAGCGCGACAGTGACCACATCGCCACGCCTCAAGTCCATCCGTCGACTGCTCCGGCTGCGCCGAGCAAAAACCTGTTCAGTTCGGCGTCAGTCGTGGCGGATGCCAACCTAGACTGGCGCCGGCATTCCTTGATGAAATCCGGCGACCGGGTGTCAGGCACCCAAAGATTCACCTGCCGGAATCCGTTCCGGCGCATACGCTGCCGGTAGGCCCGAACGCTTTCCTGGGCCGTCTTCCGCCTCGCCGCCATGGCCGTTCCTGCTGACAAGATTACTAGAAATGAAATCCTATCATGAATTCTCGAGACACGGCCATACGTAGGTTCACGCGAACCTCTGGAGCCTCACGAGGAGACGTAAAGGAGACAAGCGTCCGCTCACGCTTCCAAGCCCTTGAGCGACAAGGAAGTTCCCGGATCGTCGGTCCAGTCCATCATCGGACCAACGCTAATTTTTCTCTCTAACCGCATGAATTTACAATGTTTTTATCGCGTGACTCACAGCCTCTGAAATTGGACCGACTGGCACTGCCGACGATGCGACGATACACGAAGCCGAGCGCACAACAATGGTGTTATCCATGTGATCATCCCGAAGTCAACGGCTCGTCGTGAAGGGGGACTGTCGCCGCCTATCGCGTGCCGCCGATAGCAACACGCCACTCCGCCACTCGCTGCGCATGCCGGCGCCTGTGCGGAGCACAAGCGCTCTCAATGAGCGACAGCTGTGTGACAGATCCTGCGTGATTGGAAAGTCGCGGCGCCACTATGCTCGATGCGAATTCAGGCGCAGCCACACAGCGAGCTGCTGCTCGTCGAGCGAGCCGGCCGCCACGGCCAGCATCGTTGCCACTTCGTCTTGCTGAACCGGCTCGAGCACCTGACCGTTCAGATACAGGAACGCGCGTGTCGAAAGCAATGCCGTGCGCTTGTTGCCGTCATTGAAAGGATGGTTCTTGGCAACCCCGAAGCATAACGCTGCAGTCAGTTCGAATATTGAGCTGCGGGGCTTATAGGCAAGCAGGTTGCGTGGACGGTCGAGTGCGCTCTCCAGGAGGCCGTGATCGCGAATGCCCGCCAATCCTCCGAACTCGTAGATCGCCTCGTCATGGATAGCTGTCGCAATCCGAGCGCTGATCCACTTCGGTTCAGTCACTTTTTCGCGAGCTCATGCATGGCGTCACGGTGACGTCTCATGTAGTCACGTGTCGACTCTATGGCAGTTGCGAAGTCGGGATCGAACGGTGTAAGGCTAATGCCGTCGGGCGTGCGGATCGCGAATAGCTGGTCGCCCTCAGCGACGCCGAGTACCTCAATGACATCCTTAGTGAGAAGGATACCGAGGGAATTGCCGACTTTGCGTACGCGTACCGTTGTGCTCATTGAGAAGGCTCCCGTGCAAAGCGCGGTTATAACGTAAGTAATACGTTAGTGCAAGCCCACCTTCCTTGCCATCGGCAGTCGTGCCGGGCGACAAGCAGCACGCCATACAGCTGACACAGCAGAAATGCAATCATCATACGGTAGGCCTGAAGGTTCGCTTCGCCGAATTCTCGGCGGCAGCCCGCGCACGCGCGAGCAGTTTCGGCGCTCCCAGCCGTTCCGTCCAATCCGCAAATCGGTCCGTGGGCCCCCGCCACCGGATCTCCTCGACCTGCGCGAAGGTCGGAGCCTGTGTGCGCAGCGTCGCAAGGTCCTTGAAGAGGAGCGCCAGGTTGCGCCGCTCCCCGAGCACTTCCTGCGGGAAGTCCTCGATCGCGCCATGCCTCGCAATCAACGCCGCCGCGCTCTTCGGGCCTATGCCCTCGATTCCGGGGTAGCCATCGGCGCTGTCGCCCACCAGTGCCAGATAGTCTGGAATCCGCTGCGGATCCACCCCGAACTTCGCGCGCACGCCATCCTCTCCCCGAACCGCCCTGGTCCTTCGGTCCACCTGGACGATCCGATCACCTCGCACGCATTGTGCGAGATCCTTGTCCGGCGTCCAGATACGGACCTGCCTCACTCGCGGATCATCGCCTGCGATCCGCGCAGCGGATGCGAGCGCATCGTCCGCCTCCAGCTCGGCCATTGGCCATACGGCGATCCCGAGCGCAAGCAGCGCCTGCTCCAGAGGCTCAAATTGGGCGCGCAGTGTCGGTTCGATGCCATCGCCGGTCTTGTACCCGCCCCAGAGGTCGTTGCGGAAGGATTCGATCACGTGATCGGTGGCAACGCCGGCATGCGTGGCCCCCTGCTCGAGCATCTGGAGCATGGTCGTCAGCGCGCCTGTTACGGCGCCCAGGGGCTTATCCGAGCCCTGGGTGAATTTTCGAAGTCCGTAGAAGTGCCGGAACAGCTCGTAGGTGCCATCTACAAGATCAACGATCACGATCCGATTCCCCGCCTTCGATTGCGAAGCCGACCGCTGGGACCGCTGGCACGATTCGGCTCCTTTGGCCTGGCATCGAAACAGAATGGAGCCGGGCCGGCGTCTTGATGGAGGAGCTCAGATTACCCGGATGATGCCGGCCATGAAGCCGTCGCGGTCCGGTCCGTCGTAGCTTGCGGACATGGCCCAGTGTTGCGGCATGTCGCACGGAAAGACGCAGTGCCAGCGGAACTGACCCACCCTGCGCGGGACGAAGGTGTAGGTGGTGGTGCTGGGCGCAACGGCACCGTTTCGCCGATCGACCCCCGCCTTGATGACGATGTTGACTCCCAGCCCCGGCGCGGTGATCGAGTGACGCATGTCGTCAAGGTTGATCACGGTAAAGGTGACCGGAACCCCCTTGCGCAGCACGAAACTCGACGGCACCACCGTATCATGGTGCGCCTTGTCCGGCCCGATGAAGCCGAGGCCATTGCTGCCGGGCAGCACGTAGACGGTGATGTGCTGCGCCCCGCTGATCCCGAGCGCGGACTCATCGACTGCCGACTGACTGCCGACCTTCCGGCCGCCCATGGAGATGGCACCGTGTGACATACCGGTCATGGACATGCCCTGGTTCTGCGGCGCGGCCCGGGCAGGGGGAAAGCCCGCCGCGCCGAGGAAGGCGGCGCTGGCGAGCGCCAGGATCAGGGAAAGCGAACGAGTGCGCATGACGACCTCTTGTGGCTCCGAGTGCTCCCAAGGTCGATGGGGTATATCCCGGGGGCGACAGGAAAGCAACGGCTCGGGTGATCAGCCAGGAGTGTGCGCGGCAGCGCGGCGAGAGATCATGGGCCGGCGGCCGCGATGTCCAATGCCGCTTCGCTTTGGGTTCTCGCGGCGGTGTTGCTTCTCGCGATCCCCTACATGCTTTTGGGGCGCTCGCCTGGAATCGATCTGAGCTATCCGGCCAGGCCTTCACCCTGCGCCTGCGGATCGTCCGTGGCGTCGGATGTGGGGAAAGCCGCCTGCTCGAGCGATACCCGCTCCTTGCACCAAGCCGCAAAGTCGTGCGCGGATAGCGGCCTCGAGAGATAGTATCCTTGTGCCTCGTCGCAGCCGAGCAGCACCAGTTGCGCCAGCGCCGCCTCCGTTTCCACACCCTCGGCGACCACCTTCAATCCCAGGTTGTGCGCCAGCTCGATCGTAGAGCGGACGATGATCTCGTCGCCGGTGTTTGATGCGAGCCCGCGTACGAAGGACTGATCGATTTTGATTTCGCGTACCGGAAGCGCTCGCAGGTAGACCAAAGAGGCATATCCCGTGCCGTAGTCGTCGATCGACAGATGAACGCCCATCCGTCTCAGCGTCTCGAGCGCCTTGCGGGCTTGCGAGATGTTCTGTATCACGGCGCTCTCCGTGATTTCGAGGCACAGGCTCCCCGGCGCAACTGCGTGCCGCTGCAGCTGTGCGGCGACGAACCCGGGGAATCCGCTAACCTCGAGATCGCGCACCGAGACATTGACACTCAACGGCAGGATGAGACCGGCCCCGCGCCATTCGACATGCTGGACACACGCATGCTCGATCACCCAGCGCGTGAGCTGCACGACGAACCCCGTCTGCTCGGCAAGGGGAATGAATTCACCGGGAGCAAGCAGTCCGCGCTCGGGGTGTCGCCAGCGCAGCAGCGCCTCGGCAGAGATGCAGCGGCCGCTTTTCAGGTCGAGCTTTGGCTGGAACACCAGCTCGAACTGATCCCGTTCGAGCGCTGCCATGAGGTCGGAGAGCGCCAGGCTCTGCTCCGAGCTCGCCTGCATTCGAGGTTCGGCCGGTCTCGAGCGGGACCGCGTCTTCCTGGCGCTATAGGGCGCAGGGTTCGCGCGCGCGCGCAGTGATTCGTTGGCGTCGAGCGGGAGATCCTGCTCCTGTTGGCGCTGCTTGCGGTCGTACATCGCGCGGTCGGCGATCGCATAGAGGCGATCCGCGTCGTCACTCTCCTCCGGATGCAACGAGAAGCCGACACTGGCGCGAATCGCCAGCTTTCGACCCAGAATCACAATGCCGGCGTCGAGCGCATGCCGTAGGCTCTGCGCGGTGCGGTGGGCGGCGTCGCGATCGGGAATATCCGTGAGAACGACGGCGAATTCGTCGCCGCCCAGGCGAGCCAGCACATCCTGCTCACTCAGTTGCGTGCGAAATTGCCGCGCCGCCCAGCGCAGCACCTCATCGCCGGCCGCATGACCCAGCGTATCGTTGATTTCCTTGAAGCCGTCGAGGTCGATCACGACCAGCGCCACCCGGGTGGCCATGGCCTTCGCCCGATCCATGGCCTCGCGCAGCCAGCGCGCGAGCATGCGCCGATTGGGCAAGCCGGTCAGCTCATCGTGCAGCGAGGCGTACTCCGCCTTCGACAGCTGTTCTTCGAGCAGCGTGAACGTCATGCCGGTGGCGACCAGGAACTTGGGCAAGTTCCACACCTCGGCGTCCACATGGGCGTTCGGCCACAGCACGGCCATCAGGTCGCTGGCGGGAAAGACGAATGCCCAGGCGATGAAGCTGATCGTGGTGAAGCGCACACTGGCCGACGGACGGGACGCGGTCATCCGGTAGAACCCCGCGACGGCCAGATAGTGCCAGGTGAGTATCCAGGTAAGTGTCTCGTTCGCCTGGTGGAAAGCCAGCAGGGCGCCCTGCACCGAGTAGGCAGCCAGGACCAGAGACGTGCGCCAGCGTACGCTCGGTTGATCGGTCGCGCCGCGCCACGTGCGCATCATCCACAGGGTCGAGCACGTTCCAATGACGGTGAGCGCCGCGTAGAGCCAAGGCGCTCCGATGCCGTAAATGATACAGGTCAGCAGCGCCGCGTCGGGCAGAGCGCTGAACACCACTATCGACAGGTTGCGCCACCGGATGTCGAGCTGCTCGTTGCTCGCCCAGATGAAGGCGCTGGCGATGATGACCAACATCGAGACCGCGACGGAATATGCGCCGTTCGCGCTGCCGCCGGTGTTCTGGGCCACGAACAGCGCGACGATGTGAATCAGCAGCAGCACCCACCCGACCAGCCAGAAATTGAGGCGGCTTTGCCGGGTACGCCGCAAGAGCGTCCAGAAGACTGCGATCAGGCCGCCGATGGCGACAAAATCTGGTAGGACCGAGAAATTCACACCGATGTCGGAAACCCGCCTCGCTGTAGCGCACCGTATCCGTGGCGATGGCCGAAAATGCCCCGTCGCAACGCGCGGCTGAAATCGGCATGCTTATAAATCACGATACCCTCGAGCGTGCGGCGCATCACCGACACGCTGCGCATCGGTCCCACGAAAACCGTGAGCGCCGTCGCGTATTCCTCAGCTCCTGGCACAGTCGCTTTGTTACATAAGCGTTCTCCCGCAAGTGATCGGTATTATTTTTATCGTCAAAGACCGCAGTGAGGAGTGCCCATGCACGGACTTTTGTTCCGGTTCTACGTGCACGAGGGTCACCGCCACCACGGCCGCCTCGTGTGGGAGCGGCTTCTCACCGACGCGCCTTCGGTGAGTGACTTTCCCGAGTCGAGCGGCTGATCCAGTTGCAAGGCCGCGCGACGCTTGCCTCGTCGCGCGGCCCATCCGCTGTGCTCAGTGATGCGAGCCGCCCGTCACCCACACCGTCACGGGATCAGAGGCAATTCCGCTCGCCACGACCTGTTCACGGGTCGGGGAAGAAGCCTATCCTGACCTTCAGCGCGGCGAGGCGCCGGGCACATAACGTGCTGCCGCACGCGACCCGTCAGCGAAGCTCGTTCTCGAAAAAGATCAGCGCGGCTGCGGCATTACCCACGCGCTGGCTGAAGGACGCCCCGATGTTCCCGTGCCCGGCCGCGCGCCGCGTGAGCAGCAGCACCGGCAGGCGGGACGTAGTCGCAGCTTGCAGCGCGGCGGCGAACTTGCGGGACTGCCAGGGCGCAACCCGCGGGTCGTTCTCGCCGGTCTCGAGCAGCACGGCGGGATAGCCTGTCCGCGGGCGCACGTTGTAGTAAGGCGCATACGCGTACAGCGCCCGGAACTGCGCGGCGTCGGCGACGGATCCGTATTCCTTCTCGTTGTACCTGCCGTTCGGGTAGAGCTGGTGGCGGAGCATGTCGTAGATTCCGACGTAGCTCACCACCGCTCGATACAGCTCGGGGTCCTGTATCAGCGCCGCGCCCATCAGCAGCCCACCATTGCTGCCGCCGACGATGCCGAGATGTCGCGAAGAGGTCCAGCCGGCAGAGATCAACGCGTGCGCCGCTGCCGTGAAATCATCGAAGTCGTTCTGCTTGCGCGTGAGCCTCACTTCCTGATGCCAGGCTTCCCCGAACTCGTCACCGCCGCGTATGTTCGCGACAGCGTAAACGCCGCCCCGCTCGAGCCACGCGAGCTCGGTGCCGATGAATTCCGGCCGGACGGGTATGTCGTAGCCGCCGTATGCGGTCAATATCGCCGGATCGCCGCGGCGCTTGGGTGTCGAGCTCAGCGCGAGGACCGTCACCGGAATGCGCGTGCCGTCCTTCGAGACTGCGGTGAGCCGGTACGTTCGAATGTTTGCGTAGTCGGGATCGGGCGGCCGTACGGAAAAGACGGTCCGGAAGGACCCTGAGTTCGCGTCATAGAGAGCCCAGCGGCTTGGGACGGTCCAACCGGAGTAGGCGACGATCGCCTGGGGTGAGCGGGCTTCGGACGCTATCGCGTCGATACCGATGCCTGCCTTCGGAAGCGGAACGCGGCGCAAGAAGCGTCCATCGCTCGCATACTGATCGACGCGCCAATCCGGCCCCCACAGCTTGGTCACCAGGAATCCGCCTTGGATCGGCGAGATATCCTGCATGACCCAGTGCTTCTGCTCGGCGACCAGGGTCGAAACGTTACCGTCCGGGCTCACTGCAACGATACACCCGTGGTCGCTCTTGCCGAATGCCACGAGCAGCAATCGATGGCCGTCGAATGCACCGGCGGTGACCCCTTCGTTGGTTCCAAAGACCGGCCGCCACGTTTGGTGACTGCGCAGATAAACCCGATACGGAGTGGCATCCCCGAACTGGACCAGCGCCGCGGTCTCCTCGGCGTCGGGAGAGGTGCGCAGTTGGTACTCCGCGATGGGCGAGAGCCCTTGCCCGAACTCAGGCCGATCGCTCGACTGCGGGGTACCGAGGACGTGATGATAGAGCGAGATCCCGAACGGCGAGCCGTGCGGCAGCCGGCCGTACGTAAGTCCGCGCTCATTCGCATCCCAGGCGACGTTCGGACCGGTGGTTCCGCCGCCGGCATCGGCGAGCGCATCCGACAGAATCTTCCCGGTGATCGTGTTCACCACCTGGATAGTGGTCGCTTCGCTGCCGTTGGCTGAGGTGCCATATGCGACATACCGTCCCGAAGGTGACGGCCAGACCTCTTGGATGGCCACATGGCCACCCGCAGGATTGGTGTCCACCAGGACCCGCTGCGGTCCGCCAGGCCAGGCTTGCGCGACGAGCACCGCCTGGGCCTGCGGCGGCGTTTCACGCATGAAGAACAGCGTCCCATGGACGAGCTGCGGCGCGTATTGCTCCGTGCTCGTGATTGCAAGCTGGCGCACCCGCCTGGTGATCGCGGCGGCGTCCTTGAACCGGCCCATCACCCGGTCCGAGTACGCGTTCTGCGCGTCGATCCACGCCTGGACCTTGGGGCTGGTGGCATTTTCGAGCCAGCGGTAGGGATCACGAACGGTGACGCCGTGCATAACCGTAACGACAACATCGCGCGGC
Source organism: Steroidobacteraceae bacterium (assembly GCA_050739095.1). Lineage (GTDB taxonomy): Bacteria > Pseudomonadota > Gammaproteobacteria > Steroidobacterales > Steroidobacteraceae > 13-2-20CM-66-19. Next base: position 121,581 of record JBOIAR010000005.1, read on the forward strand.
GTTGGCGGCGGCGAGGCGGCGGCGGCGGCGGAGAAGAAAAACGCGGCCGGAATCAGTGCGCGCCAGCGCGCGGACGCACGACGGCCGTCAGGTACGAACGGCCAGGCACCGCGAACGTTACCTCGAAACGACATCACCGTAGGCATCGCGACCCTCAGCGGTTGCCGCCGAACATGTCACGCAATGCAGCGCCGGCGATCCCGCCCGCGACACCGCTCTCGACGTTCTGTCCCACACGACCGCCCAGATAGGGCGCGAGCGCGTGCGCGAGGTTGGGCACCGTCAGGGTCTGCAGCCAGACCTTGCCCGGTCCGGTCAGCCGCGCCACGAACAGGCCATCGGCCCCGAAGAGCGCATTGGCGATGCCGCGCATGAACGTGATATCGAAATTCACGCTGTCCTGAAACATGCCGATGTGGCCGGGATGCACCTGCAGCGTCTCGCCGGGAGCGAGGTCGTAGGTCACCACTTCTCCGCCGAGCTCGACCCAGGCGGTGCAAGGACCCGCCAGGCGCTGCAGCAGAAAGCCATCGCCGCCGAAGATCCCGGCGCCAAGAGAGCGCTGAAATCCGGTCGTGAGCTGCAGTCCCTCGGTGCCGCAGAGAAAGCCGTGACGATGAATCAGATACGAGTGCCCGGGCGGCACATCGACCTGCAGGATCGCGCCCGGGACCTTCGCCGCGAAGGCGACGACCCCTTGGCCCCCGGGCGCCGAGTACTCGGTCATGAACAGGCCGCCGCCGGAGATAGCGCGTCCGATCGCGCCCCAGACGCCGCGCGCGCCGGCCGTGTAAGTGGTCGTGCGCATCTGCACACCCTGGGTCATCCAGGAGAACTCGCCCGGCTCGGCGACGATACGATCGTTCGGGTCGAGGCCGATCTCGAGCACGGGCATCGTGCTGCCTTTGATCTGGGATTTCATTTGCTTGCGACTCCGAATGGCCCCGGTCGGGCGAAAGCAGGTAGAGTAAGTCCGGCAGCCCCGTAGAGGGAAGCAGCACCAACTACCGCAAGGAAAAGCGACTCGAGCCGCTCGTCACCGGGTCTGGCCCGGATGATATTGCCGCTCGATGTGGCCCTTGAGCTGCGACTTGTAGTAATACACCGTCCGCAGCTCGCCCATGGCGTACTGGGCTGCCTCGTCGTCGAAGTGCGGCGAAGCCGGATTGCCGCTCTCGCCCCCGGCGGTGATGGCCCAGGCGCGCACCTTCGGGCCGAATTCCACGACCGCGACGAAGCTGTTGCCCTCATCGCCGTACCACTTGCGGGTATTGGGGTACGGCCGTGCGCCGAACGCGGCCAGAGAGCCCCAGAGCGAGGAGGTAAAGGGCACCGGAATGCTCGGCTTGGAGTCATCGAAGCTCGGACTGATGTCGTCGTTGATCCGCTGGAAGCGGTTGATGTGGCCCCACGGGGTTTCCCAGCTGCCGAAATTCTCGGTCAACCGGTCCGATGCCGCCCCCAGGGACGCCAGGAGCTGCTCGCGGGTCGCACGCCGTACCACGTAGTCCTCGGGCGAGATGCCCAGAGCGCGGGCCTGAGCCCGCACGTGCGCGAAGATGTCCGTGCCCCAGAACACGGCGAGCGAGGTAGCGACGGAGTTGACGCCCCAGCGGTAATTCCAAGCCCGCAGCACGGTCATCTGCCCGGAGAGCCGCGCCTTGAGCGGATCGGAGTCGGGCGTGGCGTCATAGGCCTTCACCAGGACCGGAATCATGGTCGCGAACGCGGGCAGGTAGCTGTCGAACGCCGCCGCGGTCAATGACGCCATGGTCCAGTTCTTCCCGCCGGTGAGCACTCTGAGCGCGTGATAGCCGCGCGGGCTCTCCTCCGTGCCCCGGTCGACGTACCTCGGAAAGTCCTGCCGCTTCGGGCTGTAGGGCCCGGCGGCGGACCAGGGCCAGTTGTTGGAGTTGTAGAGCCAGCCGTTCGGCGGGTTGAGCAGGTGCGGGGTCTCGGCGAGGGTCAGCAGTCCGTGGAATGCGGTGGCCGGATTGCTGCCGTCGACCGGCTTGCCCCAGTCGAAGGCGTCGCTGCGCCGCGGGATCCAGTCCGAGTGCCAGTAGGCGATGTTGCCCTCGGCGTCAGCGAAGATCGTATTGTTTGACGAGTTGGTGTGCAGCTGCATGGCCTTGCGAAACTGCGCATAGTCCTTGGCCTTGGTGCGGGTGAAATCCTGGATGAGCGCCCGTATCGGGCGCTGCATCAGGTTGACGCTCTCCCACTTGTTGCCGATCCGGGCGATGACCGGTCCGTGCTGCGTGTAATAGGCGGTGAACGCTCTTTCAGCCATGCCGCTCGCCGTCTTGTAGCGCACGACTATGCGGCGCGTCCTGACGGGCAGCTCCCGACCGCCGTAACGGTAGTAGTAGCGGCCATCCTTGCCGGTGACCGTCTCCAGGAACCAGGAAATATTCCGCACCCCGCTCGAGGTATGCATCCAGCCAGCCGTCGCGTTGAACCCCTGATAGATGGAGAACTGGCCCCAGGTGACGGCGCCGTACGCGTCGAGCCCCTGCCCGCTCACCATCTGGAGCTCGGAACGGAAGTAGAAGGAGGTGTGCGGATTGATCCAGAGCAGGGCGTGGTGATCCAACGTGATCGACGGGGAGATGGCGATACCGTTCGAGCCCTGGGGCTCGGGCGGCGGCAGCGCGGTGTCGGCGGTTGGCGCGGATGGGAGCGACTGCCCACCGTAAAAAGCAGCGAGCCGCGGAACGTTCACCCCCTGCTCGATGTCGCCGCCGATGCTGCCCTCCGAGAAGGCGACCGCCATCCAGGGCTCGAAATGCGTGATGACCCGCGGCCTCACCTCGGGATGCGTGTAGAGGTAATAGTTGAGGCCATCGGCGAAAGCGTTCATGAGCTTCTTGAGCCAGGGCGGACTTTGCGCGTACTTCGCCTGGAGCGTCTTCGGATCGGCGAAGAGCTGACTGCGAAGGTCACGGTAGATCGCGGACTCTCCGTCTGCCTGCGACCGCCAACCCAGCGCGTCGATGTAGTTCGACTCGACCCGGTTGAAGTCGTCCTCGGCCTGCGCGTACTCCATGCCAAATACCGCGTCCGCGTCGGTCTTGCCGTAGACGTGGGCGATACCCCAGTTGTCGCGGTAGATGGTGACGCTCTGCGCCTCGCGCTCCCATCGGGCGATGTCGCTGGCGCTGCTCGTTCGGGCGGTACAAGGCAGCGCGTAGACACCGGCTGCGGCGAGGAGAAGCACGGCAAGAACTGTCGGTCTCATATTGGCGGTCTTCTTTTGCTTCGACTATTCACGGATCACGAGATCGGCGCGGCGCACGTCGCTCTGACCTGCTGGCGGATGCACGTTCATGCGGAAGAGATGCGTCGCTTCGGTGTAGCGGAGCGAATCGACGCTCCCCCATGTCGCGCGCACCGTTGGGCGCTTAGCCGCATATCCTGCAAGCGTCACCTCATTCTCACCGGCGGCATACTCCACCACCACGCGCGCATGCCCGAGATTCGTGACCGTGGGAAAGCGCGCGCGCGCCAGCGGCACGATCTTGCCGGTGTCTCCCAGCAGACCGATGTGGTCCCTGCCGATCGGCGTCACCACGGCATACGCCCAACCGTGCCGAAAGTTCATCGGGAACGATCCTCCGGCGGCGACTCGCCTGCCCTTCCGCTGCACCCAATCCCATTCGTACGCCGGCCCCGAGATAGCCACCTCCCGCAGGGAAACGGTCACGCCCTTGTGGTTTGCCGTGCGCGGATAGGCGAACACCTCGACCTCATCGCCGCTGTGCGTGGCGGCTATCATCGGCGCCTTCAGGTTCCGGGCGTCGGTCATGAACGATGCGTCCACAGGCTCCGCCGGCGCATCCGGCTTCAACAGCACCGAATCGGCCCGCATCGCCCGCTTCAGGTTGGATGCATCGATCTGCCCCAATGCATCGCCCACGCCGACCGGTCCGGCCGACAGGGTTGACAGAATCAGCTCCGGCAGCTCGCGGCTCATGAAGACATCGCTCCACGGCCACAAGCCCACCGCGTGCGCGAGCGCCGAGCCGTACAGGAACTCATCCCACTTCGAGCGCTCGAACCGGTCACCGCTCACGCGTGCGGCTTCGACATCCTGGTAGCGCGTGCTCGCCAGGAAATACCCGGGCAGCGCCATGCAGTACTGAACGGCCACTCCCTCGCGCCCCATCGCCCGCGCCATGTTGCCCAGGAACTGCTGCGGATCGGTCAGGTTGATGGCCGGTCGCGCATTCTCATTCAGCCAGTCCTGCTGGTACCCCGCGACGCCGCTCGCGTGCAGGTAGCTTGCGGTGCTCCTCCAGAACGCCTGCGACAGCACCACGTTGCGAGACATCCTGTACTCACGGCGGTATGGGCTGTCCGCGGCCACCCAGCGCGCGTGCACCACGAATGGCAGGCCCAGCTCTTCGTTGAACTCGCCCAGGCCCTGGGGAAAGATCTTCGGATCCGCCCGGTACACCGTCTCGCCGTTCACCGCCATCGCCGCCAGGCTGTTGCCTTTCTCCTTCGGGTACCACCAGCTGTCGAGCTCCGCGTAGCCAACGGGCACGCCCAGCTTTCGATACGCATCACGCACCGCGAGCAGCGTGCCCTCGTACCCGAGGCGCGGCACGAACCTGTAGTAGTACGCCGCGCCGTTGTCGGTCCAGTAGCCTAATTTGCCGAGCAGCACACCGGCATCATTGAGCACAGGCTTCTTGCCGTTCAGCACCTGCAAAGCATGCCCCCACGCATCCATCGTGGCCGTGATGCCCTGCCCCAGCACGAGCATCGTCCGGTGGCGGAAACCCGCGGGGAGGGTGCTGATCGCCGGATCGATTCCCCCGGCATCCACACCGCCCGGCCCATCGCTCATGCCGGTTGCCAGAAAGTGGTCCGCGGGCGCCAGCACCATCGTCCTTCGCTCCTGGTCGAAGAGCACCCACGGGCCCTCCGCGCCGAGGCTGCCGAACTCGTACGGAGCAAACGTGGTCACGTCATAGCTGAGCTTCATCAGCCCCGAGGGCAGCGCCTCGAAGCTCGGAAAGACATGGGCATTCCTGCCCGCCTCGATCCGCTCATCGCGAAAGAGTACGACAGCTTGATTCTCGTACACGCGGATCGCGGCAACCTCGACGCCCGTACGCGCATCGACTTCCCGCCAGCGGCCGAGCTCGTCCGCGCCCGACCTTCGCGTAATGAGGCTGGGTCTCTCGCCGAGCTTCCCCTGCAGTGACCACCGGGTGTTGATGCAGCGCACCCGGTAGGCGCCCGTGTCGTCAAAGCCAGCCTGAACGACCGAGCTTGCAACAGTAAGCGAATGCGCGAACGCCGGCGGTGCGCAAACCAAGGCCACGGTGAGCGCCGAGACCGCCACCATCGCCGCGAGCACGCGCTGCACCGAGAAGTTGAGCCGTGTGCGAATCCGCATATATTCTCTATTTCCCGCGCGGCTCGAAGATCGCGTAGAACTTTACGCATTCCTCGCGCACGGTCCAGGTCCCCTCGAATCCTGCCGGCACGACGAACGCATCGCCCGCGGCAAATGACTCGCGCACACCCGCCGCACTTTCGATCGTCACGCGCCCGGCTGTCAGGACGCAGAGCTCGTTCTCGGTGTACCGCACGCGCCATTTACCGGGGCTGGAGGACCAGCGGCCGCAGAAGAACTGGCCGCTGGCATCGGTGAATGCGTTCCATGCACGATGGGCGGGCTGGCCCTCCAGAATGCGCTCCGGTGCCGGTCCGCAGGCTTCCCACGAGGCGGGGCCGTCCAGGCGGATGATCGATGGAATCATGTCGCGTGATACCAGCCAAGCTGCGGCTGCTCGCGCCCGAGCCGTTCCAGATCGAGCACCATCGCCACCGGCCGCTGGTCGACCGGGTCCAGGTTCAGCAGCCGGTCGGCGGGATGCTCCTGGCCGCAGAGCAGGCCCCGCAAGCAGCGAACGTAGCTCATCAGGCGAATCTCGGTTGCGGCATCATCGGCGATGATTTTCGGACATCGCCGGATGGACAAGACCCTGAACCTTACTATATGTGTCCGGGGGTCATGAGCGATAAGCGATGAACGACCGTCCGCGTGCGGCGGCGCGCGCCCTCTTGTGCCTGCTTCTCTGCGTCCTCTCGGGCTGCGTCTACTTCGTGAGGCGTACGCTCCCGGGCGCCTGCGCGAACGATCTCGGATCGCCGATGCACAATTTCTGCGTGGTCACTCCAGGCGTGCTCTGGCGGGGCGCGTCCCCAGGCCGAGCGGATGCGGCCTGGCTGGTCGAGCACGGCGTCAGGACCGTCGTCAGTCTGCAGCTCAATATGCGACCCGCCTTCCGCGGCGCCAGACTCGACTCCTCGCTCGCCCACTCTGTAATCTATTATCGGGTGCAGGATTTCATCGCAGTGGACGTGCTGACTCACTATCACCTCGATGAGCACGTCGCATACGTTCTGGCGATCATCGAGAAGGCGCCGAAGCCCGTGTTCGTGAGCTGCCGCGCCGGCGTGGATCGGACCGGCATCATTGCGGCGGCCTATCGGGTCCTCGTCCAAGGCAAGAGCCGGGGAGAAGCCATCGCGGAGATGGACCGCTTTCACAGCCCTTGGGATCCCCTGAACGGCCGCTACGTGCGCAGCCTGTCAGGGGCTCGAGCGACGAAGATCCTACGTGCCATGAAGAAGTGGGAAAGCCGGATGAGGCCGACCGGTGAATTCGTGTGTCGAGACGGGCGATGTCGATTTCACGCCTTCCAACACCCTACTCAACGACTCAACACCCTGCCGCGCGCCTCGAAATGAGACCGGGAACCCGGCAATACCGTAGCGACTGCTGAGCCAAAGCTCCGCAGCTCGGCCGTCAGGATACACTCGCATTCGCCGAGCCGTAGGGCGCGCACGTGTTGGCAGGCACGCCGGTCTGATCAGGGAACCGGCGGCCGACGGCACTCTTACGGCTGGGGCTGGGGCTGGGGCTGGGGCTGGGGCTGGGGCTGGGGCGGCGGGGTGGGCTGGGCGGGCTGGGGTGGCTTGTTGGTCACCTGCTGCCAGGCCTGCTCGGCTGCCGGGGAGAGCTTATCCATATGCTTGAGGAAGAGCGCCAGGGTCCACATCTGCTGGTCGGTCAGGGTGTCCTTCCATGACGGCATGCTCGTCCAGCGGATACCGTGGTCAATCTTCCAGTACGTGACTCCCTCCGGATCGTCCTCCACCCCATCGGTCGCCAGCTGCGGCGGCCGCGGATTTTCGCCTTTGGCCACGCCGGTCGCCGACGCATCTCCCTGGGCGGTCCCGTGACAGATGGCACAATGCTGGCCGAAGAGCTGAATACCCGCGATCAGGTTCTGATCGGTGAGCGGCACGGGATTCGTCTGCTTCGGCGCCTCCTTCGCGAGCGTGGCGTGGAGCGACGCGCGCGCTGCCCAGCGCTCGAGCGGCAGCCGCCCGGAATCCGCGCCGGCCTGAATGGTGCCTGTAGTGATGATGAAGTAGAGCGCGACGATGATCGCTATGATCGTCAGCACAACACCGAGAATGAAGCTCTTGATCATCACGGCCCTCCCCTCGGCAAGCAGACGCAGCCAGATAGGGGCGCAGTGTATCCTGCGCCTGGGCCGTTGACGAATTCCCGGCGGCGGGCGGGGGCCGGGTCATCCTGGACCCGGTCTCACGGAAGGCCTCATTTCGCCCTGGACCGGCGCCGTCAGAGGCGCAGATCGATCGTCGCGCCGATGGTGCGCGGCTCCTGGATCGTGATTGCCCCGCCGAAGTTCGGCGTACCGGCGCTCGAGTAAGTGGTGAGGCCGCGCGAGTCGGCGAGGTTCTTGCAGTACAGCTCGAACGTCCAGCGGTCGTTTTCGAGGCCGACACGCAGATTCAGGGTGCTGTAGCCACCCATGTCGAGGCGCGGATTGGGCTGGAAGACGACGGCGTTGTCCACGACAAGCGCGCTCGCAGAGAAGTCGTTGACGCGCGATCCGATGTAGCTCCAGGTCGCCCCGACGAGCGCGCTGTAGTCGGCGAACGCCCTCCAGGTGTAGCTCGCATCGAGCGAGTTGCTGAACCTTGGCGCATACGACAGTGGGTCTCCGTTGAGGCCGCCCGCCGCCGGCGCATTCGACGTGAGGTGGGCATCGAGATAGGAGCCGGCGAGCCTGAGGTTGAGGCCCTTGAGCGGGGTGAGCCCGAAGTTCCACTCGAGGCCCTTGCTGGTCGCCGTGCCGCCGTTGGCGTTGATGCCGAAGCCATCGACAAACTCGAACAGCTGAATCTTCTTCCAGTTGATCAGGTACGCGTCCACATCGACCGACAATCGGTTGTCGAGCTGCATGGTCTTGAGCCCCACCTCATAGTTGACGGTCGAGTCGGCCTGATAGGTGCGATCGACGCCCGTGGGAGTGATCGGCGGCAGCGCGTTCGGGCCACCCGGACGGTAGCCGCTCGCCACGCGCACGTAGGCCATGGTGTTCTGGCTCACGTGCCAGCGTGGTGCGACCGAGTAGAGGAAGTCGGTACCGGTCGAGGCCCCACCACTCGTCGTCGGGGGACCCACCACCGCCGCCAGTCCACTGATCAACTCGCCCTCCGACTGCTTGTTCTCCGACCAGCGGCCGCCGAGCGACAGGTCGAAGGCCGGGTTGAAGTGGTAGGTGATCTGCCCGAACCCTGACCACTCGCGATAGAGCGCATTGAGGTTCGCGTTCTCGATTGACGACAGACCGCTGGGCGCGAGGGTCGGGATGATGAACGAGGGCAGGGTCTGCGCCAGCAGCGAGGATTCACGCGTGTAGAAAGCCCCTACCTGCCACTCGAGCGTCTGGCTCGCCGCGGAAGCCAGGCGGAATTCCTGCGTGAACTTCTTGACGCTGTCGTCGTTGGTCTCGGCGACCCCCGCGTTGGTGCCGGGAGGCAGGAAAAGCTCCGCAAGCATGCCGTAACTGAAAGGGGTTCCGGGCTGCAACTCGGTCGAGGTCGCATCTTCGAACAGGTCCTCGTCGGTCGTCCCGTAGCTCGTGATCGAGGTCAGGGTCGCCCAGCCCATGTGCCAGTCGAGCGTGCCGCTGTAGATGTCGTACTTGAATGTAGACGGCTCGTTGATGTAGCGGTGCTGATCGTAATTACCATCGTCCGGTGTCAGCTGGTTCACGGGCGAGGTGAGCGGAAAGCCAGCGGCGCCTAGCACATCGATATCGGGCGAGCCGTCGGTGTGCAGCGTCTGTCCGAAAGCCGTCAACCGGATCGAGAGATTGTCGGTCGGGTTGACCAGGAACGATGCGCGCCCGCCCTCCTGGTAGCCTTGATTGACATCGGTCTCGCCACGCTGCGGATCGTCGATGAAGCCGGGCAGTTTTGTATAGAAGCCGTCGAGGCGCAATGCGGCGGTGCCTTCGATTGGGAGATTGACCATGGCCTTGTAGGAAGGTCCGTTGCCGCCGTGCGCGACGTCCTCATCGCCCAGCTCGAACTCGCTCGCGAACTTCGTCGGGTCGGGCGGGTTGGTCACGTACTTGAGGAGGCCGCCTTCGCTGCCCGCGCCGTACAAGGTGCCCTGCGGCCCGCTCAACACCTCGATGCGCTCGAGGTCCCAGGTATCGAAGTCGCCGGCGAGGGCAAAGCCGTTGGCGAGCGCGTTGCTCGAGCCGAACGGGACATCGTCGATGTAGGTGGTCACGGTCGAGCCGACGCCGCCCACGTTCTCGCCGCGCAGCGTCAGGCGGTCGAGACCGGGGGCGCTCAGCTCGACCGAGAGGCCCGGCACCTGGCTCTCGAGGTCCGCGAAGTCGACGAGGTGCATCGATTGGATGTCCGCGCCCGTAATCGCGGTGACCGCCATGGGCACGTTGATCAGCTTCTCCTGGCGCTTCTGCGCCGTGACGACGACCTCCTGAAGCGTCGCCGCCGACTGCGGCTGAGGGGATGGCTCGTCGGCTCGCGCCGCCTGGCCCACCACGAAGGTGGACGTCAGAGCGAGCAGCATGGGCATTGAGACACGTGCTGACCTGAACATAACGTTGTCCCCGTTTCTAATTTGAGCGTGCCGCTACGTCGCCCGGCGGCCGGTGCGCGGCGGGATGGAAATGAAGGTCCTGATAGTCGAAGCTGAAATCGGCAAGCGGTGATACCGGCTTCATCGCTATGGAAGTGATTTGGCCGTCAACGACCTTGAAGGTGACATAGGCGTCCTCGATCCCGCGCTCGGTCCAGTGCGCGCGGAAGGTGTCATCGGCGACGTGCTCGAGCGGGCCGTCCATGTTCGGCGTGAGATCGAAGTTGATCCAGAGCTTATCGCCCGGGCGCGCCGTGACCGTCATGGTGCCGTACCAGGGATCAGCATACGTGCCCGCGTAGCGCGCCATCGGCAGCGATGACCTGTCGTTCGGCTGATATTGCTGCGGCAGATTCCGGAGCTTCGCCAGCGTCTCGCCGATGAGCTGCTGGCGCAGCTTCACGAGCCCGCCCACCCAATCCTGCTGCGGCTCCCCGAGATAATAGGCGAGCAGGTAATCGACCACGGCGCGCCTCGTACCGGCGTCCTCGGAGTTGATGATCACGGAGAAGGCGACGTGTCGGTCGGGAATGAAGTAGAGCGCGGCGAGGGCGCCGAAGACCGCACCGGTGTGCTCGACCACCGTGTGGCCATAGTCATCTTCCACGAACCAGCCGAGGGCGTAATCCTGGAAGCTCGGCCCGGCCAGAAGCGCTGAGACGGCGCCGAAGGCATCGGACGGAACCACGACAACGGGGTTCCAGAGCTCATGCACCGCCGCGGCGCTGAGGAGCCGCTGGCCGTCGGGGAGCTTGCCGCCCTCTTCCCACATGGCCATCCATTTGGCCATGTCGACCGCACTGGCGTTGATCTCGCCGCAGGGCGCGGCGGCCTTCGCATCCAGGACTTGCGTCAGGATTCTCTCCCTGCCCATCCCGCGGATCGGTCCATCCGTGCGGCCGTGCAGCGCGACAGCATTCCACGCCGTCGGATCGTAAAGCGTGCGCGAATCGGTCATGCCAAGCGGAGCGAAGATGTGCTGCTCGACGAAGTGCTCCCACGTCTCGCCTGAGACAGCCTGCACCAGCTCACCGGCGACGATGTACGTGATGTTGTCGTAGGCAAACACCTCGCGAAAGCCGGTTTTCGGCTTGAGATAGCGCAGCGCATGCACGACGTCCGCGCGGCTGCGGGTCGTGGTCGGGATGATGAGCAGATCGCCTTCGCCGAGTCCCAGGCCGGTGCGATGCGTCAGCAGATCGCGGACCGTCATGTGCTCGGTGACGTACGGGTCGTACATCTTGAAACCGGGCAGCTTGTCCACCACCCGGTCGGTCCATTTCAGCTTCCCCTCATCGACGAGTATGGCCAGTGCAGCCGAGGTGAAAGCCTTGGTTTCCGAGCCGATCGGGAAAGCGGTGTCGGCCGTGACCGGCGCTCGGGTGGCGATGCTTCGCACGCCGTAGCCTTTGGCGACCACGGTGCTGCCGTTCTGCACGATGGCGAGCGAGAGGCCGGGCTCACCGAAGGCCTGCATGGCGTGGGCGACGTACTGGTCGAGATGCGGCGGCGGGGGAGTCTCGGACCGCGTCGGCGCCGCACCGGCCACCGGCACGGCCGAGATCAGCGCCAGCGCTGTCGCGACGGCTACGAGTCCCCTGCGGACCCTGTCAGAAGGAGACGGTGAAGCTCGCCAGGCCAAGATGGATAACCCCCCAGATACCGTAAATGCCCGCAAGACCCAGCACGAGCTCACCGCCGCGCGCCAGAATTCCACCCGGCCCCATCCGCAGCCGCAAGCCGGCATTGGCGATCATCGCGAGACTCCCCAGAATCGCGAGCACGCCGAGCACGTAGAGCGGGATGAACCGACCCAGCAGCTCTCCTCCGACCAGGGCAGCGGTGGATAGACCCGCGAAGAACGCCAGCCATCCGACGATGAGCAGCAGATAAATCACGGCCCCGAAGCGCGAGACGAGCCGCAGCGCTGCTTCGCGCGGCGGTAGCGCGAGCGGACGTTGGAAGCGGCCGCGGATGATGGCGCCGCCGACCCATATGCCCACGGTGAGCAGCATGACGATGAGGAACAGGCCGCCGAGGCTCTTGAGAAGCGAGCTCTGCCCCAACCCGTGGACCCGCAGATTGATGTCGACCGGAATGGTGTCATCCGACACCCAGTACTTGATCTTACCCGTCTTGCCGGCGACGAATTTGAGGTGCGCCTGTCCGCCGACCTCCCGCCAGGTGAGCGGACCCACCTCGCGCCAGCGTTTCGGAACACCACTCAGGTGGGTGAGCTCGCTCACCTCGAGTTGTCCATTCGGCTCGGCGGTCACCGAGGACTGGCTGATCGCCGTCAGGATGCGCAGCACCGTGTGCCGGCTCGAGCCGTAGAAGCCGGCCACGCGCGCCGCATCCTTGCCGGGATCGGATACCGTCGCCTGCGTCGGCGGCGTGTACGGAAAGTACCGATCGAGGAAGCTGCGGAAGATGGCAACCCGCACTGCCTCCGCTGCGCCGGCGTTGCCGGTGCTGTTCAGCATGATGACAAAGCCGACGCCCTTATCGAGCAGGAGGTGCAGGTCGGAGTGGAAGACGCTGGTATCGCCGCCATGGCCGATGATGCGCAGGCCATTGCGGTTCTCGTCGTAGAAGCCGAGGTCCATGCCGTTCATGCCGGGGAGCGGGCGGCCCTGCGGCGTATGCATTTCGCCGAGGGTGGCGGGACTCAGGATCTGCGCGCCGTTGTAGCTGCCGCCGTCGAGCTGCGCCAGCATGAATTTCGCGAGGTCGGTGACATCGGTGGTGAGCGCTCCGGCGGGCGCAGCCTCGACCAGCTCGAAAGGCACCGTGTTGTGGTTTGAGGCCTGTTGGTACCCGGTGGCCATCAGGGGCTGCAGATTCGCCGGCAGCGGCTGTTCGAAGGTCGAATGATCCATGCCGAGCGGCTGCAGGATGTGGCGCATGATGTACTCATCGAACGGCTCGCCCGAGACGCGCTGGACGATGTAGCCGGCGAGCGTCGCGCCGTAGTTGGAGTAGGCGACCACCTGGCCCGGCGGATAGATGAGCGGCGGCATGTGCCGGATGAGATATTGCCGCACGGGAAACAACTGGCTCGGCTTGTTGACGAAAAGGTCGGTGACCGTCTCCTCGAACCCCGCCGAATGCGTCATCAGATCGCGCAGCGTGATGGGCCGGCCATAGGGCTCCGGCACCTTGAAATCGAGGTAATCGTTGATATTGCGATCGAGATCGAGCTTGCCCGCCTCGACGAGCTGCATCACCGCCGTCCAGGTGAAGAGCTTCGATACCGAGCCCGCCCGAAAGAGCGTCTGATCCGCGCTCACCGGCCGGCGGGACCTCACGTCCGCAAAGCCGTATCCCTTGGCGAAAAGGAGCTGACCATTCGCGACCACGGCGACGGCGGCGCCCGCGATGTTGGCCCGCGCGATGGCGTAGGGAACCATGCCGCCGAGGAAGGCGCTCAAGTCCTCCGTGGTCAGCTGCGGCGGTCCGGCGGCTGGCTGCGGCTGCCCAACAGTAGCCGGCGGCGCGCCGGCGACAGCGAGAGTGGGCGCGATCAGGACGAGAAGCATCAGCGCTGCGCCCCTGACTCTCGTGCCGATCCGCATCGCGGCAACCTCAGAAATGAAAGCTGAAGCTGGCGAGCTCGAAGGCGAAGATCGCCCACAATCCCCACAGCGCACAAAGCCCGAGCAGCCCCTCCCCGCAGCGCACCAGCCACCCGCCCGGTCCGTGCAGCGCTCGCCTGCCGGTCTCCGCGAGGATCGCCAACGCGCCGAGCACGCTCAGAGCTCCGAGGATGTAGGCAATAACGAGCACGCCCGTGACGCCGCCAAAGCTCTTGAGCAGCACACCGAAGGCTGCGACCCACGCCAGGATGGCGCCCATCATCACCAGCACTCCGATCCGCGAGGCCAGGCGCAGCTTCTTCTCGAGCGGCGTGACGAGGAGTGGCCTCTGGAAGCGCCGCCGCACGATCCCGCCGCCGATCCAGATCGCGATCGTCAGGATGAGGACCGCGATGAACACCGACCCCATCCAGGTGACATCGCCCTTCTGCCTGAGACCATGGACCTTCTGAAAGACCATGACGGGCAGGAAGTCGTCGGAGATCCAGTAGCTGATGCGCCCCTTGGAATCGGTCACGAACTTGAGGTGTGTCTGTCCGCCGACCTCGCGGTAGGTGAGCGGGCCGACCTCCCGCCAGCGCTTCGGCACGCCGGCGAGGTTCTTGAGCATCGCCACCTCGATCTCGCCGTTGGGAAGCGCCGTCACGGGCGACTGCGTCAACACGTTCAGTATCCCGAGGGCGCTCTCGATGCGGCGGGAAGTGAGATACCAGCCGGCCACCCGCCCCGCGTCGGTCTGCGGATGCGCGATGGTCGGCTCCACCGGTGGTGTGTACGGATAGTAGCGGTTGAGAAAGGCACGGAAGATCCCCGTGCGCACCTGCTCGGCCGCACCGTCCGTCCCGAGACTGTTGACAGAGATGAACAATCCAACGTCCTTGTCGAGGAGCAGGTGCAGATCGCTGTGGAAATAATTCGTGTCACCGGCATGGCCGATGATCCGCAGCCCGTTGCGGTTCTCCTGATAGAAGCCGAGGTCGAAGCCGTTCATCCCCGGCGCCATGCGCGACTGCGGCGAATGCATCAGCTCCTCCGTGGCGGGGCTGAGGATCGAGGCGCCGTTGTAGCTCCCGCCCTCGAGCTGGGCGATCATGAAATGCGCCATGTCGGTCGCGGTGGAGGTCAGCGCGCCCGCGGGCGCCACCTCGATGTATTCGAAGGGCCCGGGCTTGTTGTCGGAGGCCGTCGTATATCCCTTCGACATGTCCTTGACGAGAGCCGCCGGCAGCGGCTGCTCGAAGGTCGAATGATCCATGCCGAGCGGCTGGAAGATGTGGCGCTCGATGTACTCGTCGTACGGCTCGCCGGAGACTCGCTGCACGATGTAGCCGGCGATCATGGCGCCGTAGTTGGAATACGCCACGATCTTGCCGGGCGGAAAGATCTCCGCGGGGATGTGCTTGACGAGGTACTCCCGGAACGGCACGAGCTGCTTCGCAGACTTGACGAAGCTCCCCGAGAAGGTGTCTTCGAAGCCCGGGGTATGGGTCATGAGGTTGCGCAGCGTGATGGGTCCGTATTTCTCCGGGATTTTGAAGTCGAGATAGTCGTTGATGTTGCGATCGAGATCGAGCTTGCCGGCCTGCACCAGCTGCATCACGGCCGTCCAGGTGAAGAGCTTGGAGATCGAGCCCGGGCGAAAGAGCGTCTGCTCCGGGAGCACCGGCTGGCGGCTCTTCACGTCCGCATAGCCATACCCTTTGGCGAAGATGATCTGGCCGCCGGCAACCACCGCCACGGTTGCACCGGCAATGTTGCCGCGGTGGATGGCGTAGGGGACGACGCCATCGAGGAATGCCGCAACGTCGGCCGGCGTGAGGTCATGGGTGCCGCTGCCGGCCGGTGGTGCCTCGGGCGCCGCAGGCGCCTGAGTGCTGGGAGCAGCCGCAGGCGTTCGCGGCGCCAGTGGATTGGGGGGCGTCGCGGCCGTGCGCGCGCTCGCCGCGACGGCGGTAAGCAGCAAGAGCGCGCCCAGGAGCGCCGCGCCTCCCGCCAACATCTTCGACAGCCAGCCGCCGCTGATGAAATTCTGCTTCACTCACCACCTCATGAGTCAGTTGGGCCTGATCGCCTCGAGCTGCCTCGCCATGCTCGGCGCGACTCGGTAAACGCCTGGCCAGCGCCGTATCAGGCGTGCCGGCTGTCAGAACGAGACGTCGACGTTCCCCCTTAGACTTTCGCCAAATCTAGCTCCATATTTCTAAATAAGCAATTTTTTTCCCTGAGGGATATCCTCGACAAATCCGGACTGCTGGATTTAAATGAGCGCCATGAGCGCAAAAGCATTGAAGGCGGCCGGCCCGAGCATCGGCGGGCGGATCACGGCCCATCCAGGCGCGGCGCTCAAGACTCTGCGGCATCAGCACGGGTGGACCCTGGCGGAGGTCGGCAAGCGCACGGGCCTGCCGGTCTCGACGCTCTCGAAGATAGAGAATGAGCGCATCTCCCTCAACTACGACAAGCTCGCGCTATTGAGCGCGAGCCTGGGTGTCGACATCTCGGAGTTGTTCTCGCCGGCCCTGAGCGGCGTACACGGCGCGGTCATCGGCCGGCGAAGCTACACCCCTGGCGGGCAGGGCCAGGTGATCGAGACCCGCAACTACGGCCACATCTATCCGGCGGCCGACTTCCTCAACAAGCGCTTCGTTCCCATCATCGCCGAGCTGCGCACACGCTCGCTCGAGGAGTTCGGCGAGCTCATTCGTCACCCCGGTGAGGAGTATGCCTATGTGCTGGAAGGCACCGTAGCCTTCCACACGGAGCTCTACGCCCCGCTCACCCTGCGCAAGGGCGACTCGATCTACTTCGACAGCGGCATGGGGCACGCCTATCTTGCGGCCGAGTCCGGCCCCTGTCGGGTGCTGTCGATCTGTTCGGGGCCGGAGTCACAGCTCAAGGAGGCGCTGCAGCGCGTAAATCGCGCCAAGCCCGCACCGCGCCCCCGCCGTACCGGCTAGCCGCGCCCGAGCGGATCGGCCACGCGCGGGAAGAAGTGCTGATCCTTCTTCTTGCGGTAGTCGATCGCCGCAAAATCCATCCGTATGGCGCCCGGGGTTGCCACCGGGATCAGCTCGTCGGCGAGCGGGCCGAAATTCGCCTGGAAGTGCCAGCTCGATTTGACCGCGATGATCCGCTTCGAGGCGAGGTCGATGCCGAGCCCGGTGAAGGCGTCCGGCGAGAGGGTCTGCGTGCGCACGCTCATGACCACAACATCGATGCCGCCGATCTCCAACCATACGGCATCCCCCATGGGGCAGCGTGCGGGACCCAGATCCTGCTGGCTGTGGCCGGGCACGAACGCCTTCACGGTCGCAACGACATCCAGCGGATCACCCGAGGCCGGTCCGCACTTGCCTCCCAGGCGAAGAGGCAACGTCGCCCCGACACCGGCTTCGGCGCAGGCCCGCACTGTCACCGGGTCCCAAATACTGCCGTAGGCCGCGTGCTTCAGGCCCGCCTGCAGCATCGCCCGCAGCAGCGCGACATTGTCGCTCGGCGCGCCGCCGCCGGAATTGTCCGCCGTGTCCGCGAGCACGACGACACCCTCGGCTTTGCTGACGCGCTCGAGCGCCCCGGCGATATCCGGATAGCGCGGCAGGAGCGTCTCGCGCAGGTCGTAGATGGCGTGGCCGATCTCCGCCGCCACCGATTCGGCGAGGCGTGGATCGCCATCGGCGATGACCAACACCTTGGATCCGGTCTCCGGCGTATCTCCCCAGGGAAAGCCGTGTCCGAAGCCGACCGAGAGGATTCCGGGCCGCCTCTCGGCCTCCTTCATGCGCCGCACGAGCCCGGCCATCGGCTCCCGGGTCGTCGGATAAAAACCCACCATGCGGCAGTCGAACAGGCGCATGACCGGGCGGCAGCGCTTCATGGCCGCGCGGGTGCAGATGTCATAGAGCTCGCGGCCGCGCTCGGGGTAGTCGATGTGCGGGTATTCCTTGATGAGCATGATGGCATCGGCCTCCTCGATCATCTGCGGTGTCAGATGACAGTGGGGGTCGAGCAAGGCGCCGATCGCCGCGCCGGGCCCGAGAATGGCGCGCGCCCTGCCGAGGATGTCGCCCTCACAATCGTCACAGCCGGTGGACACCATGGCGCCATGGAGGAAAAAGAGCGCCACATCGACCGGCATCCTGGCCTGCAGCTCCGCCAGGAGCTCGTCGCGATACTCCTCGTAGACCGATTGCAGGGTCGGCCCGGAGGGCTGGGCGTGAGCGAAGAAGCCTTCCATGAACTCATGTCCGTCGCGCTGCGCGAGCTCCTTCCAGACTCCGGCGAGCACGCCCGTCTCATCGTCCCGCCCGCGCGTGGTGGCATCGCCACGGAAGGGCCCTGTTTCCGAGAATCCGCGCTTGCCCGTGGGCCACGGCGCGAAAGTATTGGTCTCGGTGATGAGTCCCGCCGTGAAGAGGCGCATGGCTTTCTCCGAATTTTCTGGTTGAGAAAAAACTTTCTATACGCTAAAAATGCTCCTACTGCAATCTCCGCGGGAGTCGCGAGTCCATGGATGTCAACGGCGGTGGCGAGAGCGCCTACCCCCGCCCGGCCACGGCCTGGTGGGGCGTCGCCCTCTTCACGCTTGGAGCCATCCTCTCCTACACCGACCGGCAGATCCTCGCCATCCTGGTCGATCCCATCCGGGCGAGCCTCCACCTCACCGATACCCAGCTCAGCCTGCTCCAGGGCGCGGCGTTCGCCGTGCTCTATTCGGTCCTCGGACTCCCTCTCGGACGCATCGCCGATCTCGTGCCGCGCCGGGCGCTGCTCGCTCTCGCCATCGCACTCTGGAGCGTCGGCACGGCGGCTTGCGGCCTCGCGCATTCCTTCAACGCCCTCCTCGGCGCGCGGCTGCTGGTCGCAGTCGGCGAGACCGCCCTCGCGCCCGCCGCGATCTCCCTGATCGGTGAGTATTTTCCGCCCGATCGCCGAGGGACGGCCATGGGTGTGTTCCTCACCGGAATCGTCGTCGGCGCGGGGGCGGCCATCGGCATCGGCGGTGGCTTGTTGCAGCTCGCCGAGGCGCACTCCCTGGGCGCACTTCCGCTGATCGGCGCCCTTGCGCCGTGGCGGATCGTGCTCCTCGTCGCGGGAATCGCCGGCCTCGCGATGTCCGCCGCCATGCTCACCCTCCACGAGCCCGGAGGCCGCAACTTCTCACCGCGCATCTTGCGTGCACGCCTCTTCGGGCTCGGTGAGATAGCGCGCGTCTTTCGCACTCATGCGAGCGTCCTTGCGCCGCTTTATGGAGCATTGGCCTTCTGGTCCATCGTCGACATGGCCGTACTCTCGTGGACCCCCGCCCTGCTGATGCGCCGCTTCGCGTGGTCGCCGGGGGAGGTCGGCGCCCGCCTCGGCACGATCGTCATCGTGGCGGGTCTCATCGGCACGCCCGCCGGCGGATTCATCTCCGACCGGGTGACCGCGCGCTGGGGACTGCGCGCCCGATTTCCGCTGCTCGTGATCGTGGCCGTCGCCGGCATTCTCGGCATTCCGGTCGGCATCCTCGGCAGCGCGGACGAGGCCCTGGCGAGCGCCTGCTGTTGGATATTCGTCTCCTCCGCCCTCGGCACGATCGCCCTTGCGACCATACTCGACATCCTGCCGCAGGAGAGCCGCGGGTTCGGCACGTCCACCGTCGCCTTCAACGACATCATCGTGGGAATGGGGCTCGGCCCGACGCTCGTTGCGCTGATGACCGACAGGGTGTTTCACGAAGCCCAGGCGGTCGGCTACTCCATGAGCTGCGTCATTGCGCCCTCGGTCCTCATCGCCATCCTGCTCTACGCCGTCGCGATGCTGCGTGCGAGCCAGCAGGGCGCCCCCTCCCAGAGTCTTCCACGATGAGCCCGCAACCTGACATCCTGGTCATCGGCGGCGGAATCGCCGGCGCCTCGGCGGCGGCCGAGCTCGCGCGCACCCACCGGGTGTTGGTGCTCGAGGGAGAGGATGCGCCGGGCTATCACTCGACCGGCCGTTCCGCGGCGGTCTTCTCCGAGTCCTACGGCAATCGAGCGATACGCGCGCTCACCCGGGCGAGCCGTGATTTCTTCCACCATCCGCCGGCGCAGTTCAGCGCCTACCCCCTGCTCAAGCGCCGCAGTTGGCTGCACGTGGCTGCCGCAAGCCAGGCGTCCGCCCTGGAAGGCTTTCTCGCGACGGAAGATGTGGCGCGGCGTGTGCGCCGCGTCGGTCCGGCGGAGGCGCTGGCCCTCTCACCGCTCCTGCGGCCGGAAACTGCGGCAGCGGGCGGCGCTTACGAGCAGGAGGCCGCCGATATCGACGTGGACGCGCTGCACCAGGGGTATCTGCGGCTCCTACGCCAACGCGGAGGCACGATACTCACCGGCGCGCAGGTCACAGCGCTTGTGCGCAGCGGAGGGAAATGGCTCCTCGAGAGTACGGCTGGAGCATTCCAGGCTGGCGTCGTGATCAACGCCGCCGGGGCCTGGGCCGATCGCGTGGCGGCGCTCGCCGGCATTGCGCCGATGCGGATTCAAGCCTGCCGGCGTACCGCCGTGCTGGTCGAGATCCTGGGCAGTGAGATTTCGGACGCATGGCCGCTGACCATCGACATCGAAGAGGCCTATTACTTCAAGCCCGACGCCGGCCTCCTCCTCATCTCGCCCGCGGATGAGACTCCGATCGAGCCTTGTGACGTGCAGCCCGAGGAGCTCGACGTCGCCATTGCCATCGACCGCCTGGAGAAGGCTACACGGGTGAGCGTCGGGCGAGTGCGCCGCAAGTGGGCCGGACTGCGCTCGTTCGCGCCCGACCGCTCGCCAGTCATCGGCTTCGATGGGGCCGCGCCGGGATTCTTCTGGCTCGCGGGCCAGGGCGGCTACGGCATCCAGACGGCGCCAGCCGCGGCGGCTTTCGCCGCCGCCCTGGTGCGCGACGAAGCGAGGCCGCCGGAACTCGCGGGAGTCGATCCGGTCGCGGTCTCGCCGGCGCGCTTCATGCAATCCCCACCTCGCCCCGGCGCAGGCGATCGATCCTGACATCGGTGCGCAGCCCAATTTGCCCGCCAGCGCGCCGCATGCGACCAGGCCGGTAGCGGCACCTCGGTCGCGAGATTCAACTCCGCGGACGATTCGCCGACCCATACTTTGTACATACCGGCGGCACGCTCCCAGCGGTTGCTGGTTGGATCAAACACGGCGAGCAGCCGCGGGTCAACCCGGATCGTTGCCGGTGCGGAGCCTCCCGGGGGCAATGTAGCCTTCGACCAACCGGCCAGTCGGCGTGGCGCCTCCCAGCCTCCGGAGCGACGCCCGACGTATACCTCTGGCACAGCGGTCCCGCGCCGCGTGCCAACATTGGTCACCGTGAACGAGACGGTCAGCCGTCCGTCCAGCACCTGTGTACGCAAGTGGCTGTAGCGAAAACGCGTGTACGAAAGCCCATACCCGAAAGGGAAGAGCGGCTTGAGATGCCGCTGCTCGAACCACTTGTAGCCTACGGCGGCTCCCGCAGAGTAACGGACGTCGAAGGGCTTGCCGTCGGGAACGCCCGTCCCGGGCAGGACGGGATGCGGCAACTGCAGCAGGGATGCCGGGAAGGTCACCGGCAACCGGCCTGACGGGTCTACCAGGCCGAACAACACCTGGGCGATCGCCGGGCCACCGCCACTGCCCGGGTACCATGCCTCGAGCACTGCGGCGACTTTTCCGAGCCATGGCATCAGCACCGGCCCGTTGGTCTCGAGCACGACGATCGTGCGCGGATTGGCCGCCGCGACCGCCGCAATCAATTGGTTCTGATTTCCGTGCAGACTCAACGACACATCCTGACTCTCCGCCGACCACTGCGTCGCGAACACGATCACCCGATCGGCAGCCGCGGCCTGCCTCGCCGCCGCGGCGATGTCCCGTCCGTCCAGGTATCGGATGTTTGCCTGCGGCGCTACGCCCATGATCGCGCCGAGCGGCGCCGAGGGCAGATAGACCACGGGGCCGGGCCAACCCGTGGGCTGCACCCCAGGAACTGCGTTGCCTCCCACGGGAAACACCGTCGAGGAGCCGCCGCCGGACAGCACTCCGCGATCGGCATGTCCGCCGATCACCACCAGCTGCTTCACGCTACGCGTGAGCGGCAGGGTGCCATCTGCGTTCTTCAGCAGCACGATGCCCTGCTCCTCATCCGCCTCGGCCACGCGCTCATCCGCGGCGAAGTCGATGGAGGCATCGGCATCTGCGGCGGGATGATCCACAACCCCTGCGGCGAACATCGAGCGCAGAATGCGGCGCGCCATGTCATCCAGACGCTCCGCAGGCACGCGCCCTGAGGCAAGCGCCTGGGCCAGTGCCGTGCCGAAATAGGGCTTTTCATCGAAAGTATAGGCCGACTCCTGGTCGAGCCCCGCGAGAGCCGAGCTCACCGTGCTGTGAACGGCGCCCCAATCGGACATGACATACCCGGGAAAGCCCCAATCCCGCTTGAGGACTTGCCCGAGCAGCCACTGGTTCTCGCAGGCATATACCCCATTCAGCCGGCTGTAGGCGCACATCAACGCCCCCGGGTGACCCTGCTCGATCGCCAGCTCGAAAGCCAGCAGGTCGGACTCGCGGGCCTGGGCTTCGGCAATGTCGGCACTCAGCACATTCCGCCCGGTCTCCTGATCGTTGAGCGCATAGTGCTTCACCACCGCGATGACGTGCTGCGACTGGATCCCGCGGATCTCGGCGCCGGCGATGGTACCCGCCAGCAAGGGGTCCTCGCCGGCATACTCGAAGCTGCGTCCTCCGCGAACTTCCCGCACGAGATCCAATCCGGGGCCGAGTAGAACGTTGAAGCCCGAGGCGTGAGCCTCGGCACCGATCATCGCGCCGCCCCGTTGCGCGAGGCTCGGGTTCCAGGTCGCGGCGGTTGCCAACCCGGAGGGCAATGCCGTGCGCTCGCGATAGGCGTCGGGAGAATCGTGCTGCGTAGCGACTCCGAGGCCGGCGTCGGTGAGCCACTGCGGGGGGAGGCCCAGCCGCGCAATGCCCGGGAGGTAGCCGGCAGAGCCCATCCGCGCCGCCGGCGGCGGCGTGTAATGTGACGATCCGGGCCCGGAGTCCGGGCCGCCCTCAGACCCGAAGTACCCGAAGACCAGCGATAGTTTCTCCTTGCGCGTCATCGCCTTCAGAGCGAGGTCCGCCCGCGCGTCAGGTGACAGGCTCGAATCGAGCCAGGGACGACCCGAGGCAGCTGCATCGGCCGCCTCCGCGCTGCATGCGGGCAGCGAGGCCGCCAGGAGAGTCAGGGCGAAAAGAATGGCTCTCGCGCAAAACATCGCGTCTCCCCTTTGCTTGTCCTTGACCTGCGCAGCAGGCCGAAAGATATGGTAGCGTGCATCGGCAGCCGAGAGCCACCCCATGGCAAACACGCTGATTCACGAAACCAGGCGCCTGCAGTTTCCACTCGATACGCTCGTCGACGCCCTGATCGAGCTCGAAGAGAAGCAGGGGCATTGGCCGTCGAAAGCCACCGTGGTCGGGGCGAGCGTCGACCAGTCGAATACGGCCGACGTCGACCGCGTCATCCTCTCGATTCACCAACCGGACAGCGGCGAAGTCATCGAGCGCAAGTACTCGCTCCAAATGATCGCCGCAGCCATCGTCAACTATTGCGTGACCTCGCGGGTTCCGATGCCGCGCCAATCGTCGAAGAGCATTCAGGTCTTACCCGATGGTGTCGCGTTGCTACTCGAGAACACCGTCATATTGCAGAGTCGGCACGAGGAGCTCTCTACCTTACCGGCCGGCAGCGTGCGGCCGTCAGCCAACACCCCCCAGATGCCGGACACCGCCCCCGCCGCAGCAACGGACGCAGCGCCGGAAGCACCGCCGGACGCCGCACCGAATACACCTCAGGACTCAGCGCAGAACGCACCACAAGACGCCACGCCGGAAGCACCGCCGGACGCCGCGCCGTAGCGATTTCGAGCAGGTTCCGGCCGTCCAGTCTATGCGGACCCGCGGCGAATGTGATCGATGGCGGCAACCGTGTGATGGAACGCATCGAGCAGAGGAACTGAAACTCCGAGCTCCGCAGCCTTGCGGGTCGCATAGCCGAAGGTCTCTTCAACCTCCAGCGGGCGGCCGGCCTCGAGGTCCTGCAAGGAAGACAGCCGATGATCGGGCGCCCACTGCCGCATCTCCTCCCCGATCCGGCGGACCGTCGCGATCGCGTCCTGCTCGGGCACATCGACCAGCGCCCCGAGCGGCAAGGTGGCGCCCTCGGTGAGGGCGATCCCCAGCGCTCTGGCCAGCGAGGCCGCTTCGCGAACGAGCCGCACGAGCAGCCAGGCGCAGTCCGCATCCGCCAGATAGCGCCACGTCGCCGATCTCGTAGTGACCGCCATGCTCATGAGGGCGAGCCAGATGGTGAACTTGCTCCACTCCCTCGACAGGATGTCGCCGACGGCGGTGGACCGAACGCCGGCGCGGTCGATCATACCGGCGACGCGACGCGCCCGCTCGCTGATGCCGCCTGAGAGCTCCCCAAGGGGCAGATTTACGTTGCGCGTGAACCGCACCTCGCCGGAGGGCAGCAACTCGCCGCTCGTATCGGCGAGGGCGCCCAGCACGCGGCCGGGGCCGAAGGCCTGCACCAGCAGCTCGTCCTTGAGCACCCCGTTCTGGATGGACAACGCCGCGCCCACCTCGACCTGCTCGAGGCGTGCGAGCGCCGCCGCGGTACCGGGCGTCTTCATCGCTACAATGAGCGTCTCGGCCGCCTGAAGTTGGGATGGATCGGTGAGCACCTGCACATGAACCGAGAAGTCCGCCAGCCCCCTGATCCGCAGGCCATCCCGCTCCACCGCTCGCGCGCGATCGCCGCGCGCCAGCACGGCCACGGAGTGCCCGGCGCGCTCCAGGTGTGCTCCGAGAATCGAGCCGATGGCGCCGGCCCCGAGGATGGCGAATTCGGCTCGAATCAACCCCGCGCCTCCGGAGCGAAGCGCCCGCGGTGGGCAGCCATGGCGGCGACGAAGCGGTCGATGTCCTCTTCGGAGTTGTAGAAGTGGACCGTGGCGCGGATGTTGTTGCCCCGGAAAGAGGCCACGATGTCCTGCTCCAGAAGCCGGGCGAACAATCCCGCCGCATCACGCGACGGCACCGCCACCATGGGCCCTCTGCGCGCATCCTCTGCCGGAGTGATGGATGGCCAGCCGATCTGCGCCAGCCCATCCATGCAGCGCCGCGTGAGTGTGCGGACGCGCTCCTCGATCGCCGCTGTTCCTACCTCCAGAATGATCTTCAGCCCCGCTTCCGCGGCAAAGCAGTTGACGACGGGCGGCGTACCGGCCTCGAACCGCCGGGCGCTCTTGGACGGGCGGTTGGCTCTGATGTCCATGGCCGCGATGCTCTCCTGCGCGAACCAGCCCGAGTTGCCCGGCACGAGCTCGCGAATCAGCTCCGAGCGCACGTAGAGAAAGCCGATGCCGGCGGTGCCCAGCAGATACTTGAGCATGCCACCGACGGCGAAGTCGACCCCGAGCGCTCTCGCATCGAAGTTCACGGCACCGATCGCCTGGTAACCGTCCACCATCATGCGAGCGCCCCGCTCGTGCGCAAGCCGCGCGATGCCGGCGATGTCGAGCCGCGCGCCGTTGCGAAAGCAGACCTGCGTCACGGCGACGAGCTGCG
This sequence comes from Steroidobacteraceae bacterium, assembly GCA_050739095.1. GTDB lineage: Bacteria > Pseudomonadota > Gammaproteobacteria > Steroidobacterales > Steroidobacteraceae > 13-2-20CM-66-19. The sequence goes on from JBOIAR010000005.1 coordinate 146,828, forward strand.
TCCGCTCGTCGATGATTCGGGCGAAGCTCTCCAGGGGAATGTAGCCGTCGGCCGCGGGAGGCACGTGCGCCACCTCGGCGCCGAGCCGTTCCTGGGCGTGCCAGATCTGCGCGTTGGTGGGGAATTCGAAGTCGCTGACGACGATCTTGCGGCGCGGCCCGCTGAACTCGAATGCGCTCGCGAGTGCGTTGATGCCAGCCGAAGCCGACGCGGTAACAGCTATCTCATCCGGCGTAACGCACAGCACCTGCGCCATGGCAGCCCTGACCGCCTCGTTCTTCGTGACCCAGACGTCCCAGTTCGCGCCCACGGCGAGGCGCTCGTCCATGTAAGCGTTGAAAGCGTCACGGACACTGTCGGCCAGCGCGCAGTAGGAGCCGCTGTTGAGATAGATCTTGCGCTCGAGAATGGGAAATCTGCGTCGCAGCGCAGCGAAATCGATCGGCATCTTCAGCCTTTCCGGGTTGCCCGCGACCTGACGGAGGCGGTCTGCAGCCGCCCCCGCCGCACGAAGTAGACGAGCGATATCAGCACTACCCACGGTACGCCATAGAGCCAGGAGACGTCGAGATTGCTGTCAAGCCCCATGGTGACGAGCACTGCGGCCACGAGCACCAGCCCGGTGTACTGCATCCAGGGGAAGAACGGCATGCGCACCGGCAATGTCGCGGCCGGATGGCGACGGCGAAAGCTCAGGTGACTCGCGAGGATGAATATCCACACGATCATCATGGCGAAGAGCGCCACCCCCAGCAGATCGGCGTAGGCGTCAGGGGTGAAAAACGAGGCGCCGGCGGCAATGACCACGAAGATCCCGGAGATCAGGATTGCCGCCACCGGGCTTCCGCTCTCGCTCAGCGAGCCGAGGAATCGCGGCGCATGACCGCCGCGGGAGAGCGAGAAAAGCATGCGCGAGCAGAGATAAACGTCGGTGTTCATGCTCGAGAGGGCCGCGCTCACCACGACGAAGTTCATGATGCCGGCCGCATCTCTGACACCCGAGTAGCGCAGCACGGTGACGAACGGGCTCTGCGCAACAACCTTGACGCCGGTGTCCGTCCAAGGAGCGATCGTGACGATCACGGCGATGGCGAGCACGTAGAATAGAAACAGCCGCAACAGCATCGAGCGCATTGCCGCCGGGATCGCCTCCTCGGGATTCCTGGTCTCACCGGCGGTGACGGCGATCACCTCGATCCCGACAAAGGAAAAGATGCCGACCGTGACCGCCAGCCACAGTCCCGCCACTCCCTTGGGCAGGAATCCACCCGGCAACCCCGTCAGATTGTGCAGACCGACGGCCGGGCGGCCTATGCCGGCGACGCTGGCGATTCCGAGGATGATGAAGATGACGATCGCCGCCACCTTGATCGCGGCGAGCCACGACTCCACGGTGCCGAAGTTGGTGACCGAGCGCGAGTTCAAATACAGCATCACCACGCAGAAGCCGAGCGCCCAGGCCCATACCGGCACGTTGGGGAACCAGTACTGCATGTAGAGCCCCGCGGCGACCGACTCGCCGCCGACGGCGATGACCTGAGCGATCCAATAGGTGTAACGCACGACGAACCCGGCCCAGGCGTTGAGGTACATCTCGGCGTAAGTCCCGAACGAACCGGCGGTCGGATGCATCACCGCCATTTCCGAGAGGCTGAGAATCATGATGAGCGCCACGAAACCCGCGAGCGCATAGCTCACGATGACCGCGGGACCCGCATAGCCCACCGCAAGCCCGCTGCCGAGGAAGAGCCCCGTGCCGATGGCGCCGCCGAGGCCGATCATCACGACCTGTGCCTTGCCGAGGCCGCGGCGCAAGCCACCTTCCCGCTCGCTCGGATTATCGCTGCCCGCGCTTTGCATCAGTCGCCGCCGCGCGCCGCCTGATCGTAGTAGGCGATGCTGGGATTGTCGCCGGGACAGATGACCCCGACCACGAAGATCCCCTCGGGAGAGGTCGCCTCGACGGAATGCAGCTGCTTGCGCGGCAGAAAGATCGCCTCGCCCGCCTGCACCTTCGCCTTGCGCTCCTCGGTCCAGATGTAGCCCTCTCCCGAGAGTACGATGATGGCCTCCTCGTAGAGGTGGCGGTGCGGTGCCGCCTTCGACCGCGGAATGTGGCCGATGAATTGTGTGATGACGCGCGAGCCGATGCGCTTGTCCACGAGGAGCTGAAAGTAGCGCGGCCCCATCTCCGTTCGCTGCCGGGGATCGACCGAGACGATTCGCTCCGGGAAGTCCGCATCGAAGTTGTGTGTCATCGCGGCCGGCCACTCGAGCGTCCCCGGCGGCGAGGCGAGCGCGAACACACTGAGGCTCTCCCCGCCGGCAGGAACGAGCTGCAGCGCCTCATCGGGACGCACGTACACGCCGTCAAGCGGCTTCAGCTCGAAATCTCGGCCGGAGATGATCGCGCGCCCGCTGCCGCCCGCGACGAAGAGGATTACGTCGCGGCCGCCCAACGACAACACTGGCGATGCGCCTGCCTGCACCTCGAGAAGAACCTGGGTCTGGAAGCGCGTACCGAGCTCGGGAGTCGCCAGATAGTAGTACCGCAGGCGGTCGCGGGCTGTCTTCGGCGCAAGAGCCGGCGAGACGACATAACAGCCGCCGTTCAGCCAGCGGCGTGGGCCGTCCTGCTCGGTGACGATCGGGATGAGACGGTTTGCCGGACTCTCGGGGTCATCGAGCGGCGAGCCGCCAGGCAGATTGGTATGAGCGCCATCGCAAAAAGGCGCACCGCAGCTGCGCTTGCAGCCGCAGAGCAGCACCTCTTCAGTGCAGGTGGCCACGATCTTGCGGGGTGTGAATCCGGTGCCCTGATGCGAGCCGTCGCAGAAAGGCTGGTGGGCCGAGCGCCCGCAGGCGCACCAGAAGTAAGTGCGGCCGCTCTCGAGCCTGACCAGGTAGGGTTTGGGCTGGGCAACGACCGGCGCTGGCATCTCTGTTGGTCTCGCCACGGCGTCTGCAACTCAGGACGAGGGCATACTGACCCGAGGGGGCGGCGGGCTACCGGCCGACCACGACGCCGTATCCTGCGGCAGGCCCGCGTGCTGCAATCGGGCATTGAATTGCGCCAACCCGGTGCTCTTGATGCGCGCCATGTCCGAGCGGACTGCGGACCAGCGCGCCTCCAGGTCGCGTGCCGCGGCTTCGGCCGCAGCGGTCACCGGAGGATCCTGATCCACCAGGGAGATCAGATTGAGCACAGGCGTGCTCAGCAGTCTGCTCGGGAAGGACACGTAGTCTTGTATGTCGTGCGGCAGCTTCGGCTGCGGGACTTGCACTTCCCAGCGGGCAATCTGCGCGATCAGCGCACGCCCCGAGCGCTCGATGCTGTCGGCGTGCCGGGTCCCGGCGGCCTGACGCATCAATGCCTGCGCCTGCTGCGCGACGGCGCGCATGCCGTTTGCCGAGCGGTGAATGTCGTCGACCATCGCGCGCAAGCGCGCAAGCAGCTGCTGCTGTTCCGCCCACTGTGCTGCCGTGACCTGCGGGTGGCGCGGATCGTCGAGCACTTCGAGATTCTGAGTCAGTGACTGGCCTCGATACGTCAAACGCACGGTATAAACGCCGGGTGCGACCCGGTACGGCGCCTGGCTCACGAAGCGGATGGTATCAGCGACCGCGGTGTAAGGGGCAACGCGCAGGTCCCAGACATAGGCGTTCATTCCGGCCCTGGCGGGAAGGGGTGGCGCCTGCGGTAGCTTCTCGACCCCTTTGACGAGACTGCGCGCCTCATGCTTGACGGGTCGGCTCGTGAACCTGCGGATGAGATGACCCCCGCTGTCCAGAATCTCCAGTACGATCGGGTTGGAATCGGCGGCAGGCGCGGCGAGCTCGTAACGGATGACGGCGCCACTGGGCGGATTGGCCCCGAGACTCGGCATGCCGTAGCCGCGGTCCAGCACATACGCGGGGCGGGGCTTGAAGAGATAGATGCCCGCGTCTGCGATCTGAGCCGCGTGGGCATCGAGCTGCTCGAGCGAGCTCAGATCGTCCAGGATCCAGAAAGCGCGGCCCTGCGTGGAGGCGATGAGATCGCCGTCGTGAACCTTGAGGTCGGTGACCGGCACCCTGGGGAAGTTGAGTTGGAACGGCTGCCAGTGCTTGCCGTCGTCGAACGAGATGAACATGCCGTTCTCGGTGCCCGCGTAGAGGAGCCCCGACCGTGACGGATCTTCACGCACGACCCGGGCGAACACCTGGGGAGGCAGGCCGGCGGTGATGCTGCGCCAGGTCCGCCCATAGTCGTCCGTGCGATAGAGCATCGGGGCGAAATCGCCGAACTTGTAGCGCGTCACGGCAAGATACGCCCTGGCAGGATCGTGCGGCGAAGGCTCGATGGACTCGACCTGCGCATCGTTCATCCCACGCGGAGTGACATCCACCCAGTGCGCACCGTCGTCCCGCGTCAGATGCACCAGGCCGTCATCGGATCCCACCCAGAGAGTGCCCGCGGCCTGCGGCGATTCGGCGATGTAGGTGATGGTGCCGTAGGTCTCGCCCCCTGCCCCCTCGATGCTGATGGGGCCGCCGTCGACGCCTTCCTTGGCCAGCTCATGACGGGTCAGGTCGGGGCTGATCGCGGTCCAGCGGGTGCCGCGGTCGGTGGATTTGAACACGACCTGGGCCCCATAGTAGATCGCCTTTGGATGGTGGGAGGAGACGATGAGCGGCGCGGTCCAGTTCGAGCGGTACTTCAGCTCACGCGGCGGACGGAACGCGGCGAAGTAGTCATAGGGCGAGATCTGGCGGACCTCGCCGTCCGCGGAATCATACTCGGTGACGACCCCGAGAATGCCTGTGGCATACACGAGCGAGGGATCGTGCGCATCGGCGCCGATCCAGGCGCTCTCGCCGCCTCCCACTTCGTGCCAATCCTGCCGTCCGATGCCGTTGTGCGAAGTGCTGCTCGCAATGGCCACCGTGCCCCAGTCCTGCTGTCCGCCATAGACCCAGTAGGGAAAGCGGTCATCCGCGAACACCCGGTAAAACTGCCCCGTCGGCTGGTTGAGATCGCTCGACCAGCTCTGCCCGCCGTCGAGCGTGACGCTCGCGCCGCCGTCGTTGCCCTCCACCATGATTCTGTTGTTGCGCGGATCGATCCAGAGATCGTGATTGTCACCGTGCCGATTTCGGATCTCATGGAAGCTCGTCCCGCCGTCGGTGGACTTCACCATCGAGCTCGCGAGCACGTAGACCGTGTCCTTGCGCTGCGGGTCGGCGTAGATGCGAGTGTAGTACCAGCCCCGGTCGCGGATGCCGGCGTCGCGATTGCATCGCCGCCAGGTACGTCCCGCATCATCGGAGCGGAACACGCCGCCATGCACGGCCTCGATCATCGCGTAAACCCGATCGGGGTCGACCGGCGACACCGAAACTCCGGTGTTGCCCATGAGCGCGGGCAGGCCCTGGCGCAGGCGCTGCCAGGTGTTGCCGCCGTCGGTCGACTTCCACAGGCCGCTGCCGGGCCCGCCGCTGCGGATGTTCCAGGGCAGGCGCTGATGGTCCCAAAGCGCGGCGTACAGGATCTGCGGGTTCTTGGGATCGATGCTGAGGTCGTGAGCGCCGGTCGTAGGGTTGACGAACAGCACCCGGCTCCACGTCCGGCCCCCGTCCTGGGAGCGGTATACGCCGCGATCACGGCTTGGAATCCAGGGGTTGCCCTGCGCGGCGACATAGACGATGTCGGGATTGGCGGGATCGACCACGATGGCGGCGATCTGCCGGGTATCGGCGAGACCAAGATGCACCCATGTCTTGCCGGCGTCGGTGGACTTGTAGACACCATCGCCCGGGGAAGTCGTCTGATTCCGAATGGAGGCTTCGCCGGTTCCCACGTAGATCACCTTGGGATCGGAGGGCGCCACCGCGATCGCCCCGATGCCACCGACATCGAAGAAGCCGTCGGAAACGTTATGCCAGGAGGTACCCGCATCGACGGTTTTCCAGACGCCACCGCCGGAGCTGCCGAGATAGAAGGTCGCCGGCTGATCCGGCACTCCGGCTACGGCGGTGGTCCGCCCCGCGCGGAAGGGACCGATGTTGCGCCACTTCAGCGCCTGGTAGAGCGCCGGATCGATCGAGCGAGTGGGCAGCCCGGACACGGATGCATCGCCCGCGATGAGGGTCGTGGTCGCCGCGAGCGCCAACGCCCCGGCCCCCGCCGCACACAACAGTGCCTTAAGCCGATCGTGCCGCAAGAGCCGCCCCATCGGCGCTGGCGGCGAGGACGGCCAGCTCCTGCGCCAGTGCCTTGCCCTCCTCGTCGGCGAGCGCAGCCTCGTGCAGCCTGGCCATCACGGCCGCCCCATCGGCGCGGGCGGCAAGCGCATCGAGCCGGGAAGTCAACGCCGTGAAATTCTTCCACCCCCGCTCGTGCGTCTCTCCGTACCCCTTGATGAGGCGTTGAGCCCGCGCCAGTTCCACCGCGAGCTCATAGTGCGCCGGCGCCAGCCGCTCGATGCGGCCGAGCCAGTCCTCGATGCGGGCGTTCTCCTCGCGGTAGCGCAGAGTGCCCCGCCGCCAGCGCTTGAAGCCGGCGAGGATGTAGAGCAGCAGAAAACCGCCGACGGTCCCGGTTCGGACTCGTTTGCCGCCCGTCCAACGGCCGAGCATGCGGGTGGCCTCGGGCGAGCGCAGCACCCGGGCGCCGAGGGCCGCCGGCAAAGTCCCTGCGATCTCCGCGACGCGGGGCTTTATGAACTCGGTGATGCCGAAGAGCTGGTCGGGCTGCGCGCGGATCTCCGCACGCACCCGCGCGAATCGGGCTGCGCGGGTCTTGAGGTCCGCGACGCGAATCGTGTCCTCGAACGTCATCCAGAGTGCGAGACTTCTGGCCACCGCAGCGGTGAGTGCCCGCTCATTGCTCCGCCCGGCGTCAGCGGCAGCATCGAGCGCACTGATGCGCTCGAGGCGCGAGAGATACAAAGCGGCATAAGCCGGGTCCTGATAGTCGATCGCGCGGCGCACGCCCTCGAGCGCCAACGGCCGCGGCCCCTTCGGAAGCCGCCACACGCGCTCGAGCAGCGGCTGTTGTCGGGGTGAGCGAGCCCTTATGGGAATAGCTGCGGAATGCTCGCGTGAGTCGGCCGCCGTGAAATCCGCAGTGGCCGCGGCCTCACCCCTTGCCGCCCGCTCGCAGGCATCGGCGAAGGCCGCGAGATTCGTGGCGACCGAGATGCCGCTGCGGCTGATCGCCGCCTCGAAGGCCTGCCGCTCGAACGGCAACACGCCGCTGCCGCAGATCGCGCCGAGCAGCACGGAGCTGATGACGCTGTGATGCTGCGCCGCGACGGCCTCCATGTCGAAGAGGATGAGCCGCTTCGCGTGGTTTCGCGCAAGCTCGATGAGGCTCGCGGCATTCGCGGCGCCCTGACCCATCGCAATCTTCTCGTAGATGGAGTAAGTCCGATGGGACGACGCGATGAGCGTGGTCTGCTGCGGATCCACGAGCCCACGCTGGATCGCCCGGCCCGCCTCCGCCAGCTCCGAGGCCACGACGCAGTCGACATCGCCCGGCACCGGCATCAGCGCCATGATCGGCTCGCGGCCAACCCGCTGCGCCTCGGCGCGCGGGAAGAATTCCAGGTAATAAATCGTCGCTCCGGTTCGCTGCGCGACGCCGGGAACGGACGTGGACTGCACGAGATACCCCTCGGCCTCCGCGATGCCGATGAGCCATTCGGCGAGCACACCGCCGCCCTCACCTCCCAGGGCCGCGACACAGAGTTTGATCGGTCGTTGGGTCATAAGGCGTAACGGAGCTGCTTGCGATCCCTGCGCCGCTGCAACGCTCCGATCATGCTGGCGCGCACGCGTGCCAACACCCGGTCCCACCATGAAGGGTTGTAGAGCAGCTCGGCCCGATAGAACGAGGGACAGAGCACGGCCGCATGGGCAACCTCGCCGCACACACCGCAGCCGACGCAGCTGTTGTCCACGTGAGCGACGGGATCGGTGCGCAGCGGGTCGGGATTCTTCTTCACCGTGAGGGACGGGCAGCCCGAGAGGCGGATGCAGGAGTGATCGCCGGTGCAGGTGTCCGGATCGACGCCAAAGCGCTCGCGAACCACCCGCTTGCCCTCCTCGATCGCCCGCTTCATCAGCGGACGGACCCGCCGCTGGCGGTTGAGCTGACATTCCCCCTCGGCGACGATGACTTTGGGACCGCGGAACGGCGTCGTCAGCGCTTCACGCAGGACCTTCAGAGTTCCCTCCATGTCGTACGTGCGGGTATGCCGCACCCACTTAACGCCGACGCCGCGTACGGCTTTGACGATCGAGTTGTTCCCCTGCCGGTGCTCGTTCGGCCAACGCGAAGAGGGAATGTCCTGCCCGCCCGTGGCCGCGGAGTAGTTGTTGTCGATGATTACCGTGAGGCCGTCGTGCCGGTTGAATACCGCATTGCCGATGCCGCTCGTGAGTCCGTTGTGCCAGAACCCGCCATCCCCCATGACCGCGACGGGACGGCGGCCATCGCCCGTGTGGAAGGCGGACGCGCCCGCCGCTCCCAGCCCGTAGCCCATGATGCTGTTGCCCATGTCGAAAGGCGGCAGCGTCGCGAACGAGTGGCAGCCGATGTCGGCGCTGATGTGCAGCGGCCCGATCTCGCGCTGCAGCAGCTTCATGGCGGCGAAGAACGGGCGCTCCGGACAGCCGGTGCATAGACCCGAGGGGCGAGGCGGCACGAGTGCCGCGAGCTGCGCCGCGGGCACGAGCGGTGCTTCTCTGACGGGGCTGCCGACTCCGTGGCGGCGAAGCCCCGGCGCCCACTGCTTGATGAACTCCCCGACGCCCTTGCGCAGAACATCGACCGTGTACTCCCCGTGCATGGGCAGCACGCCTTTACCGAGAAGCGGCGTCTGGACATCGTGCTTGCGCAGGATCTGACTCGCCGCCTGCTCGATGAACTCCGGCTGGCCTTCCTCCACCACCAGCACGGCCCGCTTGCCCGCGCAGAAGCGGACCCATTCGTCCGGCACGAGCGGGTAGGTGGCGTTGAGCACATAAAGAGGAATGCGGCTCGTCCCGAAGGTATCAGCGCAGTCGAGCAGCTCCAGGGCACGCAGCACGTTGTTGTAAAGGCCGCCCTGCAGGGCGAGCCCGATATCGCTCGCATCGCCGTAGCAAAAATCATTCAGTTCCTGCTCGGCGACGAAGCGGACGGCGGCGGGAAAGCGCTGCTCGATCTTCTCCCGCTCCTGCGCGTACGTCGAGGGCGGGAGGATGATCCTGCCGTAGTCCCTCGAGGGAGATCGCAACGCGTCGGCAGCTGAGAACGGCGGCGGCCGGTTGTCCTTCGTCGTGAAGCGACCGTACACGTGGCAGGCGCGGATGCGAAGCATCAACATGACGGGCGTATGGCTCGCCTCGGAGAGCTCGAACCCCTCCTCCACCGCCCTTACGATCTCGGGCAGGTGAGGCCTCGGGTCGAGCAGCCACATCTGCGACTTCATGGCAAAGGCGTGCGTGCGCTCCTGCATGATGCTCGCGCCTTCGCCGTAGTCCTCACCCACGATGATGAGTGCGCCACCCTTGACGCCTGCGGAGGCCAGGTTGGCGAGCGCATCCGAGGCGACGTTGGTGCCGACCGTGGACTTCCAGGTGACCGCGCCGCGCAGCGGATAGTTGATGGAGGCCGCGAGCATGGCGGCGGCCGTGGCTTCGGAGGCGCTGGCCTCGAAGTGCACACCGAGCTCGGTCAGGATCTGCTCGGCGTCCGAGAGAACGTCCATCAGGTGTGAGATCGGCGCCCCCTGGTACCCGCCGACATAGCCCACCCCCGACTGTAGCAGCGCCTTGGTGACGGCGAGGATGCCTTCGCCGCGGAACTCCGCGCCTGCGCCGAGCCGCAGCGACTGGACTTCTTTGGTGAAAGAGCGCTCGGCCATGACACTCTATATATTAACGACGTTCACACCGGAACGAGCGCCAGCACGCGTAGCGGACTCCCCGAGCCGTTGACGATCTTGAGCGGCGGGGCGATCACGACAGCGCCCGTCGGCGGCAGCTGATCGAGGTTCATGAGACTCGCGAGGCCGAAGCGGTTCGAACCGTGCATCAGCGTATGGCAGGGGAACATCGGCTCGAAGGTCGCCGCCTGCCCGGCATCGGTGCCGACCGTCTCCACCCCGACGCCGAGAATATCGCGCTCGCGCGCGAGGAAAGGAACGCACTGCGGATGGAAGCCGGGGGTATGCGGGCCGTCCTTGCCGATGTTGAGAAGCTCCTTTGCCGTACGGCGCTTCGACCAGTCGGTGCGGACCAGCACCCAGGCGTGCGCGGGAATGCGACCGTGCCGGCGCTCCCAGTCCTCGACCACCGCCTGCGTGAGCAGGAAATCCGCGTTCTCGGCCACCTGCCGCGACACGTCGATCACACAGGCCGGGCCGATGAACCGGTCGACCGGGATGTTGTGAGTGGCGTTGTTCGGATAGTCCTTGCCGGTCACCCAGTGCACGGGGGCATCGAAGTGCGTGCCGGTATGCTCCCCGCAGGCGATATTGTTCCAATACCAGGCGGGCCCACGCTCGTCATAATGCGAGATCTCCTCGAGCGAGAACGCCTTCGAAGGGGCGAATTGCGGCGGCAGCTGGATCGTGGCCGTCGCCGGCTCCAGCGGCACCGTGAGATCCACGACGCGGATGCCGCCCCCGACGATGCCTTTGATCAGCCGGGCGAGGATCTCCGCCTGCGAGACGCTGGCCGATGTGGTCATGATCTCAATTTTCCCAATGACGAGCCCGTATGATACTTGACATCTCAAGTATCTCGCAATATAACACAGGCCCCATGCGAGCGATACTGGCACAAGCGCACGCCACCATGAAGCGAATCGTCTGCCTGGGCGGCGGTCCGGCGGGACTTTACACCGCCATCCTGCTGCGCAAGGCCCTCCCCGCTGCCTGCATCGAGGTCTACGAGCGCAACCGCCCGGACGACACCTTCGGCTGGGGCGTCGTCTTCTCCGACCAGACGATGGAGAATTTCCGCGACGCGGATGCGCGCTCGCACACCGCCATCGTCGGCAGCTTCCACCATTGGGACGACATCGACATCCACTTTGCCGGCCGGCGCTTCGTGAGCGGCGGCCACGGGTTCTGCGGCATCAGCCGCAAGCGCCTGCTCGGCATCCTGCAGGAGCGCGCCGCGGAGCTCGCCATCCGGCAGCACTTCGAGCGCGAGGTGGACTCGGAAGCCGGGCTCGAGGACGCGGACCTCATCGTCGCGGCGGACGGCGCCAACAGCAAGACCCGCGAGCGGCACCAGGCCATCGTCGCGCCGGAGCTCGACCGCCGCAAGTGCCGCTACATCTGGCTGGGGACCACTCAGCCTTTCAAGGCATTCACCTTTGCGTTCGAGCGCACCGCGCACGGCTGGTTTCAGATCCATGCCTATCAGTTCAGCCGCGATCTTTCCACCGTGATCGTCGAGACGCGCGAGGAAACCTGGAGGAGCCAAGGGCTCGACCGGCTCGATACGGCAGGCTCGATCGCCTTCTGCGAGCGGCTCTTCGGCCGCTATCTGGATGGGCACGCGCTGCAAAGCAACGCCAATCACCTGCGCGGCTCCGCCTGGCTCAATTTCAATCGCGTGCATTGCCGGCGCTGGCACGATGGCAAGGTGGTGCTGATCGGCGATGCCGCTCATACGGCGCACTTCTCGATCGGCTCCGGCACCAAGCTCGCCATGGAGGATGCGATCTCGCTGACCCGCCACGTAACGGGCAGCTCACCGCTCGATGAGGCGCTCGAGGCGTACCATGCGGAGCGCAGCCTCGAGGTGTTGAAGCTGCAGAGCGCGGCCCGCAACCGCATGGAGTGGTTCGAGAACGTCGAGCGCTACACGCATCTGCCGGCGGAGCAGTTCGCTTACAGTCTCCTGACCGGCAGCCAGCGCATCGGGCATGAGAACCTGAAGCTCCGGGACGCGAATTTCGTCGATGGCTACGAGGGCTGGCTCGCGCGCCTCAATGGCGTGAGTGATGGGCGCCCGCCGATGTTCCTGCCGTTCACGCTGCGTGGGCTCACGCTCCCCAATCGTGTCGTGGTCTCTCCCATGGCTCAGTACTGCGCGACCGGCGGGATGCCGGATGACTGGCACCTCGTGCATTACGGCCACCGGGCGCTCGGCGGCGCGGGCCTCATTTACACGGAGATGACCTGCGTCTCCCCCGAAGGCCGCATCTCGCCCGGATGCACCGGCCTCTGGAGTGGCGCGCAACGCGACACCTGGCGCAGGATCGTGGAGTTCGTCCACTGCCGCACTCCGGCGAAGTTCTGTCTGCAGCTCGGACACTCCGGCCGCAAGGGCTCGACCCAGCTCGGCTGGGAGGAGATGGATCACCCGCTTGCCGCGGACAACTGGCCAATCCTCGCCCCCTCGCCCCTGCCTTATCTGCCCGGTATCAGTCAGACCCCGATCGAGATGACGCGCGAGCAGATGAGTGAGGTCAAAGCGCAGTTCGTGCGCGCCACGCGGCTCGGGTTGGAGGCCGGCTTCGACATGCTGGAACTCCACATGGCCCATGGTTATCTCCTCGCGTCCTTCCTCTCGCCGCTCACCAACCGCCGGGCCGATGAGTTCGGCGGCGATGTTCGCGCCCGGCTGCGCTTCCCGCTCGAGGTCCTGACGGCCGTACGCGCCGAATGGCCCGAGGACAAACCGCTCTCGGTGCGTATTTCCGCGACCGACTGGGCCGAAGGAGGCCTCTGCGAGGCCGATCTGCTCGTCATCGTGCGCGCCTTCCATGCGGCGGGGGCCGATCTCATCGATGTCTCGACCGGTCAGACCGTGCCCTGGCAGAAGCCCGTGTATGGCCGCATGTGGCAGACACCCTTCGCCGACAAGGTCCGCAACGAGATCGGCATCGCGACCATGGCGGTCGGCAACATCTACGAGGCGGACCATGTCAACTCTATCATCGCCTCGGGTCGCGCGGACCTCTGCGCGCTCGCGCGTCCGCATCTCGCCAACCCGGCCTGGACGCTCGAGGCCGCTGCGCGCCTCGGCTACAGCGCGCAATGGTGGCCCAAGCAGTACTTCTCCGGCCGGCAGCAGCTCGAGCGCAACCTGCAACGCGCCGCGCAAATGCAGGCGAGCGCTGCGGCTGCCGCCAAGTCAATGAGCGAAATAAATGACTGACAGCACCGGGGCACTCTCGGGCCGGCACGCGCTCGTTACGGGCGCAAGCCGCGGAATCGGCGCCAACATCGCGGCGGCACTGGCCGCCGACGGTGCGAGGGTGTCCCTGATCGGACGTGACGCGGCACGGCTGGCGGATGTGTGCGCGCAGCTCGGGGGAGCGGATCGCGCCGTGCCGATCGTGGCGGACGTTGCCCAAGGGGATTCCGTTCGGGCAGCCTTCGCTGCTGCGCGGCGGCAGCTCGGCCCCGTGCACATCCTGGTGAACAATGCCGGTCAGGCGGTGAGCGCAAAATTCACCGACGTCGATGCAGCCCTGTGGAACAGAATCATCGGCGTGAATCTGACCGGCACCTACCTCTGCACTCGGGAAGCCGTTCCCGACATGCTGCAGGGCGGCTTCGGCAGGATCGTCAACATTGCGAGCGTCGCAGGCCTGAGAGGCGCGCCCTATATCTCGGCATATGCCGCATCGAAGCACGCCGTCATCGGCCTTACGCGCTCGCTTGCGTTGGAATATGCGACGCGGAACATCACGGTGAACGCGGTATGCCCCGGCTACACTGACACCGACATGGTGAAGCAGGCGGTCGGTAACATCATGAAGAAGACCGGCCGCAGCGAGAGCGAGGCGCTGGCCGCCATCAGCGCCACCAACCCGCAGCGGCGCCTCATCGCACCCGCGGAGGTGAGCAATGCCGTCCTCTGGCTCTGCCGCCCGGGGACGGAGGGCGTGACCGGCCAGAGCATCGTGATCGGCGGCGCAGAGGGGAGCTGATGAAGGCTCTTCCGGTAGCAGCGCTCGATGCCGAGACGCGCGTGCACGATGATCATCACGTGTCACTGCGCCTTTGGCTGCGGCTGCTCTCCTGCACCAACCAGGTCGAGAGCCGGGTCCGGCAGAATCTGCAATCGAGCTTCAACACGACGCTGCCGCGCTTCGATCTGATGGCGCAGCTCGAGCGCGCCCCGCAGGGCCTGAAGATGAGCGAGCTCTCCCAGCGCATGATGGTGACCGGCGGCAATGTCACCGGCATCACGGACGGCCTGGAGAAGGAAGGTCTGGTCGTGCGCGAGGTCGATTCCGCCGATCGCCGCGTCTATCGCGTCAAGCTCACTGCCGAGGGTGAGCGCCAGTTCCGTCGCATGGCGGGCGAGCACGAGAGGTGGGTCATCGACCTCTTCGGCGCCCTCCCGCCGCGGCAGAAGCAGCAGCTGATGGATCTCCTCGGTGAGCTCAAAGAGCACCTGTCCGGTCTCAACGGCGTGAGCGAGAGACACCCATGATCGCAAAACCGCAATTCGATCCCGCAAGCCATGCGCCGCGCCACTTCAGCTGGCGCCTGCAGGAGCGGGTCGGTGTGGTGACGCTCGACCGTCCGGAGCGCAAGAACCCGCTGACATTCGACTCGTATGCGGAGCTGCGAGACCTGCTGCGCGCGTTGCTGGAGGTGCGCGAGGTGCGGGCGCTGGTCATCACGGGCGCGGGAGGCAACTTCTGCTCGGGCGGCGATGTGCACGAGATCATTGGGCCCCTGACGCAGCGGACTCCGGAGGGCCTCCTCGAGTTCACGCGGATGACGGGCGATGTGGTGAAAGCCATGCGCGCCTGCCCGCAGCCCATCGTCGCGGCCGTCGACGGAGTATGCGCCGGCGCCGGCGCCATTCTCGCCATGGCGTCGGATTTTCGGCTGGGCACGCCGCGGGCCAAAACAGCGTTCCTTTTCACCCGTGTCGGCCTTGCGGGATGCGACATGGGGGCGTGCTCGATCCTTCCCCGGATCATCGGCCAGGGGCGCGCCTCGGAGCTCCTCTACACCGGCCGCCCGATGTCCGCGGAGGAAGGACTCGCCTGGGGATTCTTCAACCGGCTCGCCGCCCCGGAAGCCGTCCTCGCCGAGGCGATGTCACTGGCCGCGCGGATCGCTCAGGGTCCGACGTTCGCGCATGCCACGACCAAGAAGATGTTGCACGCCGAGTGGCATCTGCCCATCGATGCGGCGATCGATGCCGAAGCCGAAGCGCAGGCCGTGTGCATGCAGACCGAGGATTTCCGCCGCGCCTACCGGGCCTTCGTGGCGAAGCAAGAGCCACGGTTCGAGGGGGATTGACCTTTGGCGTCGGCGCACAGCTTCCTCGACTGGCCATTCTTCGCCGACAGCCATCGCGAGCTCGCGAGGCGCTTGCGCGAGTGGGCGGCCGCACGCTTTGCAGGCGCCGCAGCCGTGGAGGATCGCGGAGCCGCCGATGCCGCGTGCCGGCAGCTCGTGCGCGACCTCGGCCAGGCGGGCTGGACGCGATACTGCGTACCCGAAGATGCGATGCAGAGCGCGTCGGGTGGCGGGCGTGTCGATCTTGATGTGCGGGCCCTGGCGCTGATCCGTGAAACGCTGGCGCGACATGACGCGCTTGCAGACTTCGCATTCGCCATGCAGGGCCTCGGGAGCGGCGCGATCTCACTCGCGGGGTCACCGGAGCTCAAGGCACGATACCTACCGCGAGTAGCCGCCGGAGACGCCATTGCAGCCTTCGCACTTTCAGAGTCCGACGCCGGCTCCGATGTTGCCGCCCTGCGATGTCGCGCCACCCGCACTCGTGACGGTTACAGGCTGGAAGGCGAGAAGACGTGGATCTCGAATGGCGGTATTGCAGATTTCTACTGCGTCTTCGCACGCACGAGCGGCCCGGACGTGCGCCCCGATGGCACCACCTCCGCCGACGGAATCACCGCCTTCGTCGTCGATGCGGCAACACCGGGGCTGTCGGTCTCGCGCCGCATCGATATGATCTCGCCGCATCCCCTGGCGACCCTCGCCTTCCATGATTGCCATGTGCCCGTGCTTCAGCGGCTCGGGGCCGAGGGCGAGGGATTCAAGATCGCGATGCGGACGCTCGATGTGTTCCGGACGTCGGTCGCCGGCGCGGCCGTCGGTTTCGCGCAACGCGCGCTGAATGAAGCTCTTGCCCACACGGCGTCGAGGACGCTCTTCGGCCGGTCCCTCGCAGATTTCCAGCTCACCCAGTCAGCGCTCGCCGACATGGCGACCGGCATCGATGCCGCGCGGCTTCTGACCTATCGCGCCGCTTGGCTGCGCGATAGTGGCGAGCGGGCGACGAGAGAAGTCGCCATGGCGAAAATGACGGCCACCGAGACGGCGCAGCAGGTCATCGATCGTGCCGTGCAATTGTTCGGCGGCCGCGGAGTCGCGCGCGGCGAGGTGGTCGAGCGCCTGTACCGTGACATTCGCGCGCTGCGCATCTACGAAGGAGCCACTGAAGTGCAGAAGCTGATCATCGGGCGCGACCTCATTCAGCGCGCCGTGGGGACACGAAATTGAGCCTGTCAGGAAGCCTGCAGCCCGAGGGCTGGCCGCGCCCCTCGGGCTACAGCAACGGCGTGCTCGCGCAGGGCCATCAGGTCTTCATCGCCGGCCAGGTGGGCTGGAACCCGCGTAGCGGCAAGTTCGAGAGCGCGAGCCTCGTCGACCAGGCGGCCCAGGCCCTGAAGAACGTGCTCGCAGTGCTTGCCCAGGCGAACGGCCGCCCCGAGCACATCGCCCGGATCACCTGGTACCTCACGAGCCGCGCCGAGTACCTCGCCCATCTCAAGGAGATCGGCGCGGCCTATCGCGACGTCATGGGCAATCACTTTCCGGCGATGACGGCCGTCGAGGTGACCGCGCTCATCGAGGCGCAGGCCAAAGTGGAAATTGAGGCTACCGCGGTCATCCCGTAGGCTGCGCATCGCCGAGCGGCGGCCTCACGGACCGTGACACGGAGTTACCGCCTCGGTTGGAGCGGCTGCAGGACCGCGGCTTCCCATAGGGACTCTGGCAGCAGCAACGCTCTCTCCTCCCAAGCGTCAATATATTTTACAGTCTGCGGGACCGGGAGTAACCCGGGCAAAACCCCGACCATCAGTTGCAGCATCGGCGCAATGCCAGAACGGGAGTCGGAGGATTCCGAGGCTTTCCGGAGCTCGCGCCCAGATCGACCCGCGCCCCGTCCCCGATCCGCCGGGGGCTTGCCCCGCGACGAAGCCGGGCGCCAAGCGTCGGAAACTTTTACAGTCACCGGGATGGTGGGCGCTAAGTGGTTGTTAATCCTTGAGATAGAATTTGGCTTAGTTCTTGCCTGTCCGTTATGACAAACGGTATTCGTTCTGTCGGGAGAACTCCGGCAAGCCGTACGCGAGGAGCAATACCATGCTTCAAATCATCTTATCGAGGGCGCATCTCGCCCGTGTGCTCCGCGCCGGGTTCGTTTTCGGCGCGGCGACCGCAGTCGCGCTGATCGTAAGCGCGCAGCCGGCAGAGGCCGACGCTTACATGTTCCAGGACATCATCAATCCCGCCGACGTGACGTTCAACCAGGAGCTAGGCATAAACAATTCGGGCGAGATCGCCGGCTATTTCGGCAGCGGCAACGCCGGCTTCCCGAACAAGGGCTACACGACGACCGCGCCCTACACCAGCACCAGCTTCACCAACGAGAATTTTCCGGGCTCGATACAGACCCAGGTCACCGGCATCAACGGCGCCGGCACGACGGTCGGGTTCTTGTCCAACAGCAACAACGGCGGGGGTCTGGACGACAATTTCGGCTTTGTCAACCAGGGCGGCACCTTCACGGAGGTCAACCACCCGGGCGGGCCGACAGCCGGCCTGTACTTCGACCAGCTCCTTGGGGTCAACAACAGCAACGTCGCGGTCGGCTTTTACGTCGACGCGGCGGGCGCGACCCACGGTTACACTTACACTATAGGCACGGATACTTTCTCCGGGAACATCGACGATCCGTTCGGTATCGGCGCCACGACCGCGACGGCGATCAACAATTCGGGCGAGATCGCCGGGTTTTACGAAGACAGCGCCGGGGTCGATCACGGCTTCGTCGATACTAACGGCTTCTTCACCACGATCGATCCAGTCGGCTCTACGGGAACGATGCTGTTCGGGATCAACGACAACGGGTTCGCGGTCGGCACCTACGTCGACGCCGCCGGCGCGATGCACGGCCTTCTCTACGATCTCAACGATAATGATTCCCAGAATATCGACGACCCGTTCGGGATCGGCACGACGACGATCAATGGGATCAACGACCATAACCAGCTCGTCGGCTTTTACGTGAATAGCGCGGACAACACGATCGGGCTGCTCGCTACACTGCCCTCGGTTCCCGAACCTTCCACGCTCCTTCTCCTCACCGGCGGGCTGCTCGGCATGGCCGTCATGGCGCGCAGACGCAGAACGGGCCGAAGGGCGCGGCAGCGCACGTGACCCGCCATACACGGCGGTCGGAACGGGTGCCGGTCAGCCCGCACAATAGCACGAGAGCGGTCTAAGCCAGGCTATCCGCATCCCGCCTGCGCTCTATCGAGTGGCCGGTTGTGACGACCGGGATCCGCGCGTGGATGCGAGAGAAGCATGCCCGGAAAGCCTTATACTTCCGGCGCAAGTGCTCGCAGGCAAGCTCCCAGTAGCAGCGCAGTCGAGGCCATGCCCCTGAATCCACTCGATCTCTACGATGTCGCAGGCGCCCTCACCGAAGAGGAGCGCATGGTGCAGGAGTCCGTCGCGCGGCTCATCGACGAGAAAGTGCTGCCCATCATCCAGAAGTGCTTCGAGGAGCATCGCTTCCCGAGGGAGCTCATTCCGGAGCTCGCCAGCCTTGGCCTCCTCGGGTCCTCCCTCGAGGGCTACGGCTGCGCCGGGCTCAACGCCATCAGCTACGGTCTCATCTGTCAGGAGCTCGAGCGCGGAGATTCCGGCATCCGCAGCTTCGTCTCCGTGCAGTCATCGCTCTGCATGTACCCGATCCACGCCTTTGGCTCGGAGGAGCAGAGGAAGAAATACCTTCCGGGCATGGCTCGCGGGGCGATCATCGGCTGCTTCGGCCTCACCGAGCCGCATGGCGGCTCCGATCCCGCCAACATGAAGACCCACGCCAAGCGGCGGGGAAAAGACTGGGTGCTGAATGGCTCGAAGATGTGGATCACCAACGGCGCCATCGCCGACCTCGCGGTCGTTTGGGCGATGACGGACGAAGGAATCCGTGGCTTCATCGTGGAGAAGGGCACCCCGGGTTTCGCCGCGCCGGAGATCGAGCGGAAGTTCTCCCTGCGCGCCTCGGTCACCTCCGCGCTGTTCTTCGATAACGTGGTCGTACCGGAGAACGACGTGCTGCCCGGTGTCGTCGGCCTCAAGGGCCCCCTCTCCTGCCTGACGCAGGCGCGCTACGGGATCGCCTGGGGCGTCATCGGCGCGGCGCAGGCATGTCTGGCGCAGCTGTTGGACTACTCGAAGACCCGCGTCCTCTTCGGACGGCCGCTCGCGCAGAATCAGGCCATCCAGATCCGCCTGGCGGACATGGCCCGGCGGATCACGACCGCCCAGCTGCTCGCGCTACAACTCGGCCGCCTCAAGGATCAGGGCAGGATGCAGCCGCCCCACGTCTCGCTCGCCAAGTGGAACAACTGCCGGATGGCGCTCGACGTCGCGCGCGATTGCCGCGACATGCTGGGCGGCGCCGGCATCAGCGCCGAGTACGTCCCCATCCGCCACATGCTGAACCTCGAGAGCGTCATCACTTACGAGGGGACCGAGACGATCCATCAACTGACGATTGGCCGCGAGCTGACGGGATTGAATGCGTTCTGACCCCGCTAGCGCCGGTCGGGCGTCAAGAACGCACACTTGGGTCCGGGCGCCTTGGCCAAGCGTCCATCCAACGTAGCCAGAGGGAATCCTATCGCCTCGGCCACGGAAACATACCAGGCATCATAGCTGGTGACCGTCGGGCGCAGCTCCCAGATCCGGTCAGCAAACGGCGCAAAGGGGAAAAGCTCGATCTCGAGCTGCATCAGATCGTCGTATGCCACGTTGGCTTCCGGCGTCGTAATCTTCTTGCCCTGTTCCAAGCGACGGAGGATGTTCGTCACCTCCACCTGCGCCAGCTCTGGTGCGTAAAGGGCCCCACCCTCCACGAGATTCTCGGCCCAAGTGCCGTCCGGGCCCGTATCGACGAGAGCCGCGACGAGCACGGATGAATCGACGACGACGCTCACCGCCTATCGGTATCTCGGTACTTCAGGATCTGCTCGGAAGCAATGCGGGTCGGCATCGCTCGCTTTCTCGTGCGCACCTGCTCCATCCAGGCCTTCACTGTCGGGCGTGAGGCGAGGCGCACGAGCTCCCCGCGGAGAAACTCCTGCATCGACCTGCCCTGCGAGGCAGCGCGAGCGGCAAGCTCATCGCGCACCCGCTCCGGTACGTCTCGAACGGTAATCTGGACGCTCACGCTTGCATTTTGCAGGCATTGCATTCATTTTGCAAGCACGGCGCGAAGCCGCGCGATGTCGTCGTGGCGCGTTGTGATATCGCGCCGGTTGGCCGCAATTCGCAGGTCCCTCAGCACCTCGAGTGCGCGCAGCAGGACCGGCAGCGGCGGCCCGCTCGCGGTGAGGCCCTGCGGCTCCTCAGCGAGCCCCGCCGCCGGCTGCTCGATGAATCGCTTGACCAGCTCCTCGTGATGCTGCGCCGCCGTCCGCCCGAAGAGCTCGCAGACCTCGAGAAAGGCCCGCGCGTTCCGTTGAAACCAGTCGGCGGCGGCGTAATCATCGCTGAGCTCCAGCAGCTCATCCAACAGGCTCCTGCGCGCCATGCAGTCCTTGAGGCGCGTCTGGTCGGCCGGCAGCATGAAGAGCATCTTGTCGACCAGAAGCTGCCCGTAATAGGGGTCGTTCGCGCGACAGAGCCCGAGCAGCAGGTCGATCTCGTTGATCCCCGAGAAGTCCCCGGCGTTGGCGCCGCGGTACTCCTGCCGGCCCACCCGGTAGGGCTTGTAGTACGGGCGCACGCAATGGAAAAACCGCTCGACGTCGAGGTACTGCATCAGCCGGGTGTTGGCGTGGATGACCTCCCGCAGCGACTGCTTCGCCGCCTCGAACATCACATCGGCCACGGGACTCGATATGCCGATGTGCACGATGCCCGTGAGCGCATCCGCCGCGAGCTGCAGCGAGAGAATGCCGCGGGTGTTCTCATCGATGAAGAGAGACTCGTCCGCGAGGGACGTGAAGCTCTTGCGCAGCCCGGCGCGAGCCCGGTTATGGATCGTCAGATGCGCGGTCGCGAATCTCGGCGCCATCCCGAGGGATGCGCCGCAGTGGACGGCGAGAGACGAGGCTTCCGGAAAAGGCGAGCGCTCCTCGCGCGCGGGATTCGTGAGCTCGTGCCGCCGCAAGGCTCCGAGGTACATGCCTACGTTGCCGAGGACAGCGAACGCGCTGTCGAAGCCCTCGCCCGTGTTGCCTTCGGCGCGCAAGGCGACGACATGCGTGTGGCCCTCGTCGCGCAACGCCTGCTTGATCCGATCGCCCACCCCGATCACGCGCGAGCGGTCGTGCTGCGCGAAATAGAGCTCCTCCAGCTCGGTGTTCATCTGCACGAAGGACGTTCGAATCCAGCGCTCGAAGGCCTCTGCGTTGTTGCTCATGGCCGACGTACCCCCTCGAGGTGCTCTCGATTCTCCATGTTACAGGAGATATGCGAGAACATTGTCCTCACGAACGCCTGGCGCCCCGCCGGCAGGCTGAGCCGCAGCCGCCGGCGACCGCTGGTCATCCAGTACCCGCGCGTTCCGGCAACTGCATGGACAGGAGCCGCGCTCGCTTCTTACCCTGCGGACATGCGAGAGCTGCGCGACGTGAAGAAGCTGGACGATCGCTTCGGTCAGTTCCTGGTGCGCGTGAAATGTCCGGCCTGCGGCGCCTCGCGCGATATCGCGGCGGAGGCGCTGGCGCGCCTCGTCGGCTGGTCCATGAGCCTCGAGAGCCTGGCGCCGCGGCTGCGCTGCTCGAAGTGCGGCGCCCGGGGCGCCGCCACGGTGACCCCCGTCGGCCTGCCGCGGCCGCGGGGCTTCACCAGCAATCCCCACTGAAGTTGTCTTGGCGGCTAGCCTTCGGCGTGACGGGTGGCCTCGAAGAGGAACCACACGCGCCTTTCCGTCTCGTCGAGCCAGTTCTCCAGCAAGCTCGCGGTCGCCACGTCCCCAAGCTCGTCGCACGTGTTGTGCAACGACCGCATGTAGCCGGCGAGCTGCTTGTTGTCCTCCCTCAGCTCGGCCAGCATGTCGCGAGGGGTGACAAAGCTCGCGTCATTATCCTTGATGCGCTGCAGCCGTGATATCTGCCCTATCGACTTCAGAGTAGGCCCGCCGATCTTTCTCGCTCTCTCGGCGATGTCATCGGTCATGTCGAAGACCTGTTCGCCCTGCTCGTCCAACAGCAGGTGCCAGTCACGAAAGTGCGGCCCTGACATGTGCCAATGATAATTCTTCGTCTTGATGTACAGCGCGAAGGTGTCCGCGAGCAGCGTGGTGAGAGCAGGGGGAATATCCTTCACCGCCTCAGCGCTCAAGCCAGAGGGAGTGTCCAGCGCAGCAGCTTGTCTCGAAATGACCATATGTCGATCCTCCGCGGGTTACCGACCGTTAGTGCATCATCATATCGCCGTCAGGGACGTCAGACGAGCTGCGCGTCCAGGGTGATTTCCGCCTTGAACAGCTTCGACACCGGGCAGTTTTTCTCCGCATCGCCCGCCATGCGCGCGAAGGACTGCGCATCGAGATCAGGCACCTTGGCGCGCAGCGTGAGCGCGGACCTGCTGATCCTGAACCCCTGTCCTTCGGGCTCCAGCGTGACCGCAGCTTCAGTGGCAAGCTCGGTCGGCGAGTAGCCGGCGCGCTCGAGCTGGAAGGCGAGCGCCATCGTGAAGCACCCGGCATGAGCCGCTGCGATGAGCTCCTCGGGATTCGTGCCCTTCTCACTCTCGAAGCGGGTCTTGAAGGAGTAAGGCGTGCCGGACAGGACTCCGGAATCGCTGGACAGCTCGCCTTTACCTGCGCGGCCGGTGCCGCGCCAGATGGCTTTGGCGTTGCGGATCATTTGCGACCTCCTCTTCCAAAACGCCATCCTACTACGTTGAGCACACGACCCCTCGTCTCACGAGGCCAGCAGCTCCCGCAGCGAAGCTCCCGCCGCTTCCGCAGCCGGTCCCACGATGACGTGCACGCTGTCCGCCGCCGCGATCGCCACGCCGCGCATGCCGAGCCTGCGGATCGCTCCCTGGTCGATCGAGTTGGTGCTCGCCACGGCGATGCGCAAGCGCGAGGAAGCCGGCTCGATGCTGCGCACGTTCGAGCGGCCGCCGAGCGCCGCCAACAAACTCTGCAGAACCTCCTTTGCCGGCGCTGGCGCGCTCGGCGTCGGCTGCGCGACTTCGGATGGTCCCTGGTGTGAAGGCAGCACGCGTGAGGCCGGAGCCATCGGGCTCTCCCTCGGCATCGATGCCATGGCTTCACGTATCTCGCTTGCAAGCTGATCCGCCGTCGGACCGACCACCACCTGCAGGGCAGTGGCCGAGGGTCTCACCACGCCCCGCGCACCCAACCGCTTCAGCGCCGCGATGTCGATCGTCTCTTGCGTCTTGACTATCAGCCGCAGGCGTGTGGTACAGGCGGTCACGGACTCGAGATTACCGGCGCCTCCAAGAGCCGTGACGTATGACCGTGCGCGATCGGCCTGACCGGCCGACGCTGCGACAGCCGCCGCCGGAGCGGTGCTATCCAGATCTTCTCGCCCGGGCGTCTTCAAATCGAACTTGACGATGGCGAAGCGGAAGATGCCGTAGTAGAGCCCGAAATACAGCGCCCCTACCGGCAACAGCAACAGCGGGCGCGCGTCGAATTTGTAGTTGAGCACGTAATCGAACAGCCCCGCCGAGAAGCCGAACCCGAGCCGTACGTGCAGCGCATTCATGATGATGAACGAAAAGCCCGTGAGCAGTGCGTGCACGGCGTAGAGCGCCGGCGCGAGGAACATGAATGAGAACTCGACCGGCTCGGTAACCCCGGTGAGGAACGAGGTCAGCGCGATGGAGGCGAGGAGCCCGGCAACCGCACGACGCCTGTCGGGCAGCGCCGTGTGATACATCGCGAGACAGGCCGCCGGCAATCCGAACATCATCACCGGGAAAAAGCCCGCCATGAACTTCCCGGCGGTCGGGTCGCCGGCGAAGAAGCGGTTGAGATCGCCCGTGTGGCCGTGATAGTTGCCCACCACGAACCAGGCGATGCTGTTGATGACGTGATGCAGGCCGGTGACGATCAGGATGCGATTGAGCACCCCGTAGCCGAAGAGCCCCCACGGCCCCGCAGCGAGCACCGCGCGGCTGAGTGCATCCATGCCGAGCTCGAGCCGCTGCCACTCGAGGCCGAAGGCGGCCGCAAGCGCGAGCGCCGCAACGCCGCTCAGGATGGGCACGAACCGCCTCCCGCCGAAGAAGGCGAGATACGCGGGCAGATTGATCCGGTGGAAGCGGTTATAGAGCGCGCCCCCCAGCAGGCCGCAGAGAATGCCGGCCGGGACCGTGAGCGTCTTGAGCTCGTTCTGTTTGAATGCCTCGATGGCGAGACTCTGCGCCTGCCCGGTCAGCGCCGCGAGCGCGGCGGGCGGGGTGATGAACACCTGTGCGCCCTGCGTGGTGACGAGATACGCGACCACGGCCGCAAGCCCCGCGGCGCCGTGATTCTCGCGGGCAAGCCCGATGGCCACACCGACCGCGAAGAGCAAGCCGAGATTGTCGAAGATCGCCTGCCCCGCGGCCTCGAGGACGGGCAGGTTCAACAGGTCCGGCTGGCCGAAGCGAAGCAGCAGGGCTGCAACCGGCAGCACCGCGATCGGCAGCATCAGCGCGCCGCCGATTCTCTGCAGTTGGGCGAAGAATTGTTTCACGGACTGTCTCCGAAGACGTGCGCCGTCACGGGCGGTCTCTCTTACACCGGCTCGGGCTCGCCTTCCCGTGCGGCCAGTCGCAACGCGAGCGCCCGCACCGCTTCGGCGGAACTCTGCTCGAGCGCCTGACGGGCGAGGTCGGTGCAGTCTGCCAGCGTCAGCTTGCGAATGAGCGCCTTCAACCGCGGAATGACCGACGGCACGGCCGAAAGCTCCTGCACCCCGAGCCCGATGAGGATGGGAGCCGCCTGCGGGTCGGAGGCCAGGCCACCACACACCGCC
Organism: Steroidobacteraceae bacterium; assembly: GCA_050739095.1. GTDB lineage: Bacteria > Pseudomonadota > Gammaproteobacteria > Steroidobacterales > Steroidobacteraceae > 13-2-20CM-66-19. The sequence continues at coordinate 172,053 of JBOIAR010000005.1, forward strand.
ACCATACGCTTGCGCGCCTGCGCGGCTGCCGCCGTGCGCGCGATCAGCCGCAGCACCGCCGGATGCAGCGCATCGAGACGCGCGGCAAGCTCCGGGTGTCCGCGGTCCATGGCGAGCGTGTACTGGGTGAGATCGTTGGTCCCGATCGAGAAGAAATCAGCCTCCGTGGCGATGGAATCCGCCAGTAACGCCGAGGCCGGCGTCTCGATCATGACGCCAAGCTCGATCGGCTCTTGCCGGCCGATCTCGGCCCGTGCCTCCTCGACCATGGCGCGCACGGCGCGGATCTCCGCCACATCGGTGATCATGGGCAGAAGAATGCGGCACTGGCCGTACGGCCGCACACCGAGTATGGCGCGGAGTTGCTGCCGCAGCAGGTCGGGCCGCCAGAGGCTCGTCCGCACGCCGCGCAGGCCCAATGCCGGATTCTCCTCGGCGGGCATGGGCAGGTAGGGAATCGGCTTGTCGCCGCCGATGTCGAGGGTACGAACGGTCAGCGGCCTGCCGGCCAGCGCCGCGGCGAGCTGTTGGTATTCGGCATGCTGCTCGGCCTCGCTCGGGGGCGTCTCCCGCTCGAGGAACAGGAATTCCGTGCGCAGCAGGCCGCAACCTTCCGCGCCGTTGCGCGCAGCCGCCTGCGCCTCCGCGAGCGATCCGATGTTGGCGAACACCTCGATGCGCCCGCCGTCGGCCGTATAGCAGTCCTGTTGCGCGGCTGCGCGCTCTGCGGCGTGCCGTGCGGCCCGCAGCTCGAGCTGGCGACGGGTTGCGGCGAGGCGCTCCGCGCCCGGATCCACGTGCAGCAGGCCGGCATCGGCATCGAGGAGGAGCGGCGTCCCTGCGGTTATCCGCCGCACCGCGGGCCCGAGTGCGACCAGCGCCGGTATGCCCATCGCCGCCGCCAGAATCGAGACGTGCGAGGTCGCGCCGCCCGCCCCGAGACAGATCCCCGCGAGCCGCGTCGCATCGAGGGCGACGAGCTGTGACGGCAGCAACTCCTCGGCGAGCACGATCGCATCCGGCGGCAGCTCCTGAATCGCAGCGCCAGCATTACCGCTCAAGCAAAGCAACACCTGCCTCTCCAGATCGAGCAGGTCATCGACGCGCTCCGCCATGCGCGGATCACCGAGTGCGCGTAGTGCCTCGGTGCTCGCGCGGCTCGCCTGCCGCCAGGAATAGGCGGCACTTGCGCCGTCCGCGATGAGCGCCAGCGCCGTCTCCGTGAGCTCGGGGTCATCGAGCAGCTCGAGATGCGCTTCGACGATCTCTCGCGCCGTGCCCGAAGCCGGGGCGTGCGCCGCTTCCAAGCGGGACCGGACCTCGGCTCGGGCCCGGTCCAGCTGCAAGGTCTCGTGCGAGACGCCCGCGCCGACCGGCGTCACTTCGATCTCGCGAACCGCAAGGCGCACGGCCTGTCCCACCGCCAGCCCCCGGCTGGCAATGACGCCCGGCAGCGCGGCCCCCGCGCCGGCGTCCACGGCGGCACTCATCGCAGGTGGTTGCACTGGCGTTGGTTTTGAAGGGATACGCCGCGGCGCCCGCGTCGAGCCGCCGGCCCCTACGTGTGCGCCGGCCAGGAGGGCCGCGACGGCATCGATGGCGCTTCCCGCATCCCTGCCGACCGCGCGAACCTCCACTTCATCCCCCTTGCGAACACCGAGCTTCATGAGCGCCACGGTGCTGCGCGCATTGGCGGTGTGGCCTTGCGCAGCAAGGCTGACTTCTCCCGCGAGTGCCTTCAGTGCGCCGACGATCTGCGCCGCCGGCCGGGCGTGGATGCCATGCTCGAGCGCGACTCGCACGCGCCGGGATTCTCCGACCTCCTCGGCGTGCTGGGCCGTGCCGCTCCCCGCGCTCGCCTCGTCGCTCGGGGCAATCTCCAGGAGGACATCGCCTACCGCCAGCTCGCGATTCTCGACGCTGCGCACCACGGCGAAGTCGGACCCCGCCATCAAAAGAATCGGGGTCAGCAGACTCTTCGCGCGCCGGGCGATCAGCTCCAGATCGAAGCTGATGAGCCGCTCGCCCGCCACGACTCTGCGACCGGGCTTCACGTGCGCTTCGAAGCCCTCGCCCCCGAGCCCCACCGTATCGATGCCGATGTGAATGAGGATCTCGGCGCCGCCGTCGCTGCGCAGCGTGACCGCATGCTTGGATTCCGCCAGGGTGATGATCTCCCCGTCACAGGGCGCATGCAGCGTAGCGCCCGTCGGGTCCACCGCGAGCCCATCGCCCAGCATCCGACCGGCGAACACCGGGTCCGGAATCTCATCGAGCGGCGTGCTCCAGCCAGCAAGCGGCGACAGCAGGACGAGACGGCGCGGCGGCTCAGTTACGCGCATGTCGCGGTGAGCCTTCCGGCGCGAGGTGAGTGACCAGCGCATTCAACAGCGAGTTTGCCGGATCGTCTTCGCCGAGCACCCATATCATCACTCCGCGAAGGTGTTCCCGGCGCGCGAAGTCGGCTTTGCTGCCGAGCGAGAGGGGATCGTCGTAGCTGAAGAAAATGTGCTGGCTGACGCTGTACAGCCAGGGGGCCTGCGCCGTCGGGCTCCAGTGACGCACCCAATCGGGGCTCGTGAGAAACTGCGACTCGATGGTCTTCCACGGCGTCTCCGGAAAGACGCCGGCGAACTTCGAATAGAGGCCGGCATTCTGCGGCGCCACTCCCGTGAAGCCCCGCCCGTAAAAGGCAACCCCCAGCATGATCTTCCCGGGCGGGACGCCTTGCGACTCGTAGTAGCTCACCGCGCTCGTCAGGTTGTCACGGGAGCGCTGCGGCTCCGGCGTCGGGTCGTGCGGGTCGGCCCCGAGCGGCGCATTGAAGCCGCTCAAGGGGCTGAAGATGGTGTTCATGTCATAGGTCATGACGTTCAGCCAGTCCACGGAGGGCGCGAGCGCCGCGAGATCGTAACTGTCGCTGACCGAGTACGCACCGCCGTTCTGCCACGTGCCGGCGGGTGTGGCGACCGTGAGCAGGTAATGGCGATGATGTCTGCGCCCGAGAGCATCGAGCTGCCGGCGGAACTCCCGCACCAGCGCGGTGGCATCGGCCCGATCCTGGGGACGGGACCGGTTCATCCCGCCGTGGACCGGGAACTCCCAGTCGAGATCGATGCCATCAAAGCGCGCCTGCGCGACGAAAAGACGCACGCAGCTCGTCGCGAAGCGCGCCCGTGAAGCGGTCGTGAGCGCGATGTCGGAATATTGCGGCGCCGCATCCCAGCCGCCGATCGAGATCAGGAGCTTCAGGCCCGGATGCCGTCTTCTCAGCTTGCGCAGCTGCTCGAAGGCGCGGCTCTGAGCGGCAGTCGGGGCAACGCAGACGTCGGCATCGTCCGGCTCTCCGAATGCGTAGATGATGTCGTTGATCTTCGACGCCGGAATCGCAGCGACCGGCATCCCGCCGTCATAGTACGCGGCGATCTGCGGCACGGTTCCGGCCTGCGCGGCTGCGGCGCCCAGCAGACTCATCCAAAGAACACTGAGAAGCGGAGATCTCATAGGGGCATGCCGAATCTTGCACCCGAAACGTCCCCTGGTCCAACAACGGCCCCCGATGCCGGGCTCGTCGCAGGCGGGGGAAAATGCCCGCGGCGAGCCTGGCACGGGAGCGCCCGTCCTTAGAACTTGTACTCCGCGTACAGGTAGTACTGCCGGCCGTTGTTGTAGATCGCCACCGGCTGCGACAGGTTCAGGCCGTATTCCTTGATGAGCTCATCCGTCAGATTCCGCGCATCGAGCGTCACGCTCAGATTCTTCAGGACATCGTAAGTGACCTGAAGATTGAGGAATCCCGCGTCGGCCACGTTCTGGGGCGACGACTCGGCCACCGCCGCGTAGTAGTGCGACCGATAGTCATAGTCGAGGTTCGCGCTCAGCGGGCCCTGCTGGTAATACCCCATGACGTTATAAGTATATTTCGAGTTGTCGAGAACCGGCCCGCCGGCCGAGGTCGCGCCGTTAGAGAGCGTAACGTTAGCGTTCAAGCCGAAGCCGTACGGCAGCGCCTGGTCCCAGGCCAGCACCGCTCCCTTGATCTCCGCGGGAATATTGTAGGGCGATGTGATAGCGAACGGCGCGAACTGCTTGGTCGTCGAGTCGTAGTACGTGCCTGTCGACGTGCCGAAATCGACGTACGATGACATATCCATGTCGAAGATCTTCGCCTCCACCATGGACTCCGGCCCGTAGTAGTACTCGAGATCGGTGCTATAGGCGGCGCCCTTGATCGGCTGCAGGTCGGGATTGCCGCCCTGTCCGGTGAAGTTGGTGTCGGTCAGCGTGATCCCGCCGCCGAGCGTGCTGTAGTCCGGCAGGGCAACCCCCTCGCTCGCATCGAACCGCCAGATGAGCCGGTGCGTGAGCTCGAACTTGAGGTTTGCGCTCGGCAGAACGTTGAAGTAGCGGTTGTCGACCTCCGTCGGCGTGAACGGCCCGAACGCCGAGAAGGTCAGCGGATTCACTCCGCCCGCCACGTTGGTCAGCACCTCCTCCAGCGTGTTCTCGACGCGCACCCCGAAGTTGCCACTCCAGCGATCGCCGCCGACATCGGCCATGACATAGGCCTGGGTATCGTTCTCCTCCAAGCTGAAGGAGTCCAGCCAGTAGTAGCGCTCCGGCCCGGTGCTGAGATTCGTGGCGTCGAACGCTTCGATGGCCGCTTCGGAGTCCATGAAGATGTTGTTCGCCCAGGGACCGCCGCCGGGCAGCGTCGACTGGTAGTTGCCCGGATACTCGCCGCCGGAGTAGACCGGTGCACACGCGGGAGCGCCGCCGGAGCAGTTCAATCCCTGGTCCTGAGCGAACATGGTTTCATGCTGATGGTGGCCAAAGCGCGCGCCTACCCTGAGGTCCTCGAGCGCCCCATCGTTGAGCTTCAACGTGGCATCCAACTTGGCGTAGGTCTCCTTGTCGATCGAGTGGACGATGTCGTTCCATGCCCAGCTGACCCCGTACCCGGCCGGATTGTTGGTCGCGGTGCCGGGGAACTCCACCGACGCCAAGCTGCTGAGGCCGTTCATTTGATAGGAGACGCCGTTACCGCCGTCATACTCGTACGCCGGCTGTGACGGTGAATAGCCCCCGCCGTACGTGAAACCAAGCTGTCCGTCCACGGTCAGATTGTCGCTGGCGTCCCACGCGCCATCGAGGTTGACGAAGGAGCTCTTGGCGGAGGCGTCCGGCCGCATGATCTGGTCATACACGATGGAAGCGGGTGCGCCGGCCTCGGTCGGCCAGGTGCCGCCGGTCACGGTGCCATTCTGCATCGCGAGGGCTGTCGGCACGTACGACGGGGAGACGAAATTGCTCCCCCACATCATGAAATTGTCGTTGAAGTTGGATGCCAGCAGATTGGAGTAGAACGCCGTCAGATTGACCGACAGCGTATCGCTCGGCTTGACCTGGAAGTCGAGCAGCCCGCCGCTGTTCTCCTCGGTCTGCTCGAACAGCGCCTCGCCGAGCAGCGTGGGAATCTGCGCTCCCGTGGCATTGGGCAAAGAGGGATTGCGCATCGTCCATCCTGGAGTATCGCCCGGGCACCCCGTGCCCCCCACGGCCGTGCAATGTGGCACCGCCTCGTAGCCGAGCTCCTCCTGGCCGTCGCGGCGGATGGACTGCTTCTGGTAGAAGACCTGTGCCAGAAGGCCGACCGTGTCGTTGCGCCAGCTCACCTCGAGGCTTCCCTGCGGGTTCGCCTTGCTGGGAAGATCCCAATAATTGGCGCCGGCGTTCGCGAAGCCGTGCAAGCCCTGCTCGAAGTCGAACGGTTTCGGGGTCTGGATATCGACCGAGCCCGCCACGCCGCCCGCGAGCAGGCTGGGATCCTGACTCTCGTAGGCCGTCACGTTCGAGACCATCGTGGTTGGAAACAAGTCGAAGCTCACGCTGCGACCGACGGTCTCGTACTGATCCTCGACGAACCAATCGCCCGAGGAGACGTAATGGCCGTCGACCGTGACCTGTGTCAGGAGCGGGGGGACGCCGAGGAGGCTGACACGGTCGTTGATGGCGAAGCCACCCTCACCCGCCACCGAGGATTGCGTCTCGACTCCGGGCATAGTCTGTAGTACGTCGGCGACGTTTTGTGCGGGCAGTCTGCCGACGTCCGTAGCGGTCAGCACTTCTACGTTGTCGGTCGCGATGCGCTTCATGGCCAGCGACTTCTTGACGGAATAGCGGATGCCCGTCACGACAACTTCCTGCAGGGTCGGAGCGGCATCACCGTTCCCGGTACTTTGACTGTCGTTGGCGTCGGTCTGACTGTTGCCCGTCGTCGCTCCCTGCTGGGCGAACGCATTGGCACCAAACAGCGCCACTGCGACAGCGGTGCCGATCAACGTGGATTTCGCGCTTCTCATATAGATTTCTCTCTCACCCCGTGATGTATTGGTATTACGAGACCGCCCGCGTGAGCCGCGCCCCCGCCGCCCGTCTGGACCGCGGCCGCGACATGCCCGCTGCCCGCCCCATCCGTACCGGAGCGCCGCTGTTGCATCAGCACCACACTGGTACCACTTGAATGCCAGTCTAATGCCAATTCGAAAAAAAAGCTATACCTTTACAATCGTATCGACGCGTATAGCGCTAAGTGGTACTGTAATGGTACTATCACTAGGTGTTTCGGGGGCGGAGGGAAAGCCTTGATACTGTCGCAGACCATCGGCGAGCTCGATGAAACGAGCGCCCAACCGCTTTATCAGCAGCTTCAGCGCGCGCTGCGCCAGGCCATCGAGACCCGCCGCATCGCGCCCGAGGATGCGCTCCCCCCCGAGCGCGACATTGCGGACGATTTGCATATCTCGCGCATCACCGTGCGCAAGGCGATCGACGGCCTGGTGAACGAGGGGCTGTTGGTCCGACGCCAGGGCTCCGGCACATACGTCAGCGCGCGCGTGGAGAAGAACTTCTCCAAACTCACCTCCTTCTCGGAGGACATGCGCGCCCGCGGCCGCACCCCCCGCAGCGTGTGGCTGAAGAAATCCGAGGGCAGCGTCACGCCCGAGGAGGCGCTGACGTTGCGCTCCAGCCCTGGCACGCCGGTATTCCGCTTCCACCGCATCCGCTTCGCCGACGATGCACCCATGTCAGTTGAGTACGCCACCGTGCTCGCGGTCTGCCTGCCCTCGCTCGATGCGGTGGAATCGTCCTTGTACGAGGCGCTGGAGCGCTCGGGCAACCGCCCGGTGCGCGCCCTGCAGCGGCTGCGGGCGGTGCTGTTCACCGCAGAGCAGGCGAAACTGCTCCAGATCCGCGAGAAGGACGCGGGCCTGCTGGTCGAGCGCGTCGGCTTCCTCAAGGACGGCCGCGCGGTCGAGTTCACCCAATCGTACTTCCGCGGCGACATCTACGACTTCGTAGCCGAGCTCAGTGACCTTTGATCATGACCCTCCCCGAATCCGCAACCCGCATGCACGCAGAGGCCGCCCAGGCCCCCCAGGCCGTTCGCGACCAACTCTTCGGCAATGCCGAGGAGATGGAGCGCATCGGCGAGCGGCTGCGCCGGCTCGCTCCGCGCGCCGTCGTCACCTGCGCTCGAGGCAGCTCGGATCATGCCGCAACATTCGCGAAGTACCTGATCGAGACCCGCCTCGGCGTGCTCACCTCCTCGGCCGCGCCGTCGGTGAGCTCGATCTACGATGCCCGGCCGGCCCTCGCCGGCTCGCTATGCCTCGCGATTTCGCAATCCGGCGCCAGCCCGGACCTGCTGGCCGCGGTCAGGCACGCACGCGAGGCAGGCGCGCTGGTGGTGGCGCTGGTCAATGCACAAGGCGCCCCGCTCGCCGCGCTCGCCGATCACACCGTGCCCCTGTGCGCAGGCCCTGAAACCAGCGTGGCGGCCACGAAATCCTTCATCGCCTCGCTGGCTGCCATCATTCACCTGGTGGCGAGTTGGACTCAGGACAAGGAGCTGTACGATTCGCTGCGCAAGGCGCCGAAGCAACTCGAGCATGCCTGGCAACTCGATTGGAGCGCGGCGCTCGAGCCGCTGCGCTCGGCCACCGATCTCTACGTGATCGGACGCGGCCTCGGTCTCGGGGTGGCCCAGGAGGCGGCCTTGAAGCTCAAGGAGACCTGCGGCCTGCACGCCGAAGCGGTAAGCGCCGCGGAACTGCGCCACGGTCCCATGGCGCTGGTGAAGGCGGCCTTTCCGGTGTTGATTTTCTCCCAGAACGACGAGGCGCGCGCCAGCATCGAGATGCTGGCGGTGGAGCTCATCGCGCGCCAGGCTGCGGTCATGATTGCAGGCGCCCGCTGCCCGCAGGCCCTACGACTGCCGACGGAGCCCGCTCACCCGGTGATCGAACCGATGCTGTTGATCCAGACCTTCTATCGGCTGGCGAACGCCCTGTCGCTCGCGCGCGGGCTCGACCCGGACCATCCGCCCCACCTGCGTAAAGTGACCGAGACTGTCTGATGCCTATTGCGCTTCTCAACGGGCGGGTGCTGCGCGGCGAGGCACTCGTTGCAGGACTCTGCGTACTGATCGAGAACGGACGCATTCTCGCCCTGGTGCCCGAGGACGACCCGCGGTGCCGGGACGCCACGCCCCACGACCTCGGCGGGCACCTGCTGCTGCCGGGATTCATCGACACCCAGGTCAACGGTGGCGGCGGCGTCCTCTTCAACGATGCGCCGACAATCGAGACGATCCGTGAGATCGGCCGCGTCCACCGCCGCTTCGGCACGACCGGCTTCCTGCCAACTCTGATCAGTACGGATCTCGATGTCGTGGCGCAGGCCATCGCGGCGGCGCGTGCAGCGATCGCGGCGCGCGTGCCGGGTGTGCTCGGCATTCACATCGAGGGCCCGTGCCTCAACGTCGAGCGCAAAGGCGTACACGACCCGGCGAAGCTGCGCGGGCTCGACACCGGAGCCGTGGGCCTGCTGGCTTCGATGGGCACCGGCCGCACCGTGGTTACGCTCGCGCCGGAGATGACCGCACCCAACATCATCCGCACGCTCGCCGATGCCGGTGTGATCGTCTCCGCCGGGCACACGAACGCGACTTACGCCCAGATCGTCGAAGCGCTACGGCACGGCCTGCGGGGCTTCACCCATTTATTCAATGCCATGTCACCGCTCACCAGTCGCGAGCCCGGAGTGGTGGGAGCGGCCCTGGAGGATCGCTCCAGCTGGTGCGGCGTCATCGTCGACGGCGAGCACATTGCCCCGGCGGTGCTTCGTCTCGCGATGCGCTGCAAGCCGCTGAGCCGCTTCATGCTGGTGACCGACGCCATGCCGAGTCTCGGCACGGATGCTCTCTCCTTCACGCTCCAGGGCCGCAACATCACGGTCTCCGGCCAGGTGTGCCTCGACGAGGATGGCCGGCTCGCCGGCTCCAACATCGACATGGCGAGCTGCGTGCGTAACGCCATGTCCCTTCTGGGCCTGCCGCTCGCCGAGGCCGTGCGCATGGCGAGCCTGTATCCAGCGGAGTTCCTGGGTCTCGCGCACGAGCTCGGCCGCATCGAGCCGGGCTACCGCGCCAACCTCGTGCTCGCCGACGGCGACCTCAACGCGCTCGAGACCTGGATCGATGGCGAGCCGGCCCGCGGCCGGGCACGTCCTTGTGCCTGAGTCACTGTGTCGTGGCGCTTCATGGCTCGGGGCCGACCGCGGGTCGATGCGATACACTAGCTTGTCATGACTTCGCTTCCGTTCCCATGACGATCGACAACGCCTTCGATCATTCCTTCGCGCTGGGCGGCGCGAAAAGCGAGTCCACGGCGCCTCCCCCGGTGCGCCGCATCGTCATCGTCGGCGGAGGAACCGCCGGATGGATGACGGCGCTGATCTTCGCGCACTCGCTGATCCCCAAGGGAGTGGAGATCACACTGCTGGAATCCCCCGTGGTGCCGATCATCGGGGTCGGCGAAGGATCCACACCCTTGCTGCGGGGATTCTTCGACATGCTCGGGATCGGGGAAGCGGAGTGGATGCCGGCATGTCAGGCGACATACAAGTGCGGGATAAGCTTCGATGGCTGGTCCACCAAGCCCGGCTTCGAGCGCTACTTTCACCCGTTCCCCTCCATGGTCGACATGATGACCATGACGCAGTTCGTCCACAACGTGGAGGCGCGCGTCCGGGGAGCGAACCTCTGCGTGCGCCCGGACCGCTTCTTCCTCTCGGCCCGGCTCGTTGCCGAGCGACGCGCTCCCAAGCCGCGGGAGCATTTTCCATTCGACGTCCTGCACGCGTACCACTTCGATGCGACGCTCCTCGGACAGTTCCTCCACAAGAAAGCGCTCGAGCGGGGAGTTCGCTACAAGAGCTGCCACGTGACGCATGCTTCGGTGAACGCCGACGGCGCCATCGCTTCCGTCCACACCCGTGAGGGCGAAACCATCACGGCGGATCTGTACGTGGATTGCACCGGATTCGCCGGCGTGCTGCTCGAGAAGGCCTTGAAGGTCCCCTTCGTCAGCTTCGCGGACCATCTATTCAACGACGCCGCGGTGGCGATGCCCTCGCCGATGGAAGACTCCATACCGAGCGAGACCGTTTCCACCGCTTTGCAGCACGGCTGGGTATGGAAGATTCCGCTGACCAACCGCTACGGCAACGGATACGTCTATTGCTCGAAATTCTGCACGCCGGACGCGGCGGAAACGCAGCTGCGGCGGCATCTCGGACTGCTCGATGCGGATGTCGAGGCGCGACACCTGCGGATGAGAGTCGGGCGCGTCGCCAAGGCGTGGCAGGCGAATTGCCTGGCCATCGGCCTGGCCCACGGCTTCGTCGAGCCGCTGGAGGCCACATCACTCATGGTCGTGCAGTACATGGCCATGAATTTCGTGCCGCTGCTCGAGCGCGGGGAGCTGAACGACGATGCCCGGACACGCTTCAATGCGCTCGTGAATCAGAACTTCGACGGCATCAGGGATTATATCCAGACTCACTACAAGACCAACTCCCGCACCGACACCGAATTCTGGCGGACCAACGCCGCCAACGTCAAACTGTCGGATAACCTCATGAAGATCTTCTCGCTCTGGACGGCGCGCAAGAGCATCGTGGCGGGGGTGCGGGCGCAGGAAATCGGGCGCGGTTATCCGGTGATGTCGTGGCTCGCGATCCTGTCCGGCATGGGGCTCTTCCCGGATGCGAAGACACTGCGGCCACCGAGCGCGCAGGAGGCGCGGTACAACCTGTCCGAGGTCGATGATCTGCTGACTCGTTGCGCCGCAAACTACTTCCATCACCGGCAGGCGCTCGATCATGCCCAGCCGCCCAGGCCGCCCCTCACGCTGCAGCTTTGCTTCTGGTAGTCCGCTGAGCGCCTCACCCATCACGCCCGAAGCCGAGGCGGTCCGCTTGATGCGTGCCGGACACCTGGCGCAGGCGTTGCGGCTCGCCGAGCAGGCCGTTGCCGGCAAGACGGTCTGCTCCCCCGCCCACGGCGTGTTGGCAGCGATCCTGCTGAAGCTCGGCCGTCCAGCGGAGGCCGTCCAGCGGAGGCCGACGCCGTGATCGAGAGCGCGGCCCGGTGCGCCGCCGGCATCGCCGAGGCCTATGACGCCCTGGCCGAAGTGGCGCTCGCCTTAGGTAGCCACGAGCGCGCCAACGCCCTTTACCGGCGCGCCGCGGAGATCGGACCGAAAGTGGCGCGGCACTGGTTCAAGCTCGCCGCCAGCGAGCGCTCATTTGGCAGGCTCGAGCAGGCCGAGACCGCCTGCGATCGGGCGATTACCCTCGACCCGCGCGAGCACCGCAGCTACCTTCTGCGCTCGGAGCTGCGCGTCCAGACCGCCACCGCCAACCACGTCGAGCAATTGCGGCGCGAGCTTGCGCGGTCCGATCTCGAGGACCAGGCCCGGGTGCTTCTCGGTTATGCGCTCGGCAAGGAGCTCGATGACCTCGGGCAGTACGAAGAGGCTTTCAGATGGTTTGCGCTGGCCGCGAGCACCCGTCGGCGCCAACTGGCATACGATGCAGCGGTCGATGAGCACAAGCTCCGGCGCATCATCGAGGAATTTCCGCGCGGGCCCGGCCGAGCTGCGGGCGGTCGGCTCGACTCGAGCCGCTTCGTTTTCATCTTCGGCCTGCCGCGCTCGGGCACGACTCTGCTCGAGCGCATCCTGACAGGCCTGCCCGGGGTGCGCTCCAATGGCGAGACCGATCATTTCGCGCGCACTCTGCTCACGGCTTCGCCCCCGCACCAAGGCGCCACGGATCGAGGCGTCCAGGACGTCTTCGCGCGCGCGGCCGCGGTCGATTGGGATGCGGTCGCTGCGGGCTACGCGCGGCTCGCCGACGCCGGCGACCGCCAGCTCATCATCGAGAAGCAGCCGATGAACTACCTGTACGCCGGCGCAATTCATCGCGCCTTGCCACAGGCACGGCTCGTGCTCGTCAGCCGCTCGCCGCTCGACAGCTGCTTCGCGATGTACCGCACCCTGTTCGGCGACGCCTATCAGTTCACCTATGACTTCCGCGAGCTGGCGTGTTACTACGCGGCGTACTCGCGGCTGATGGACCACTGGCGCGACGCCTGCGGCGAATCGATCCACGAGGTCCTCTACGAGGAGCTGGTGAGTGATCCGATCCGCACGGGTGCAGCGCTCGCGCGCGCTTGTGGCCTCGAATGGCACGACTTCGCCGTCGAAGTCGAGAGGAACGCCGACGTTTGCCTCACGCAGAGCGCAGCGCAGGTTCGCAGGCCCGTCTATCGGTCCTCCACAGGCCATTGGCGCCACTATCGCACACAGCTCGAGCCGCTGATTGCGGCATTGCGGGACCACGGCGTGATCGTCCCTTGACCCGGGCGCGCAGCTTGCTCTCGCTCGACAAGAGACCCGCGCCCGGCCCCAGGCGCGGACTTTGCCGCGGGCAGGAGGAGACCAACCGATGAACCATCTCGAGCAGATCCAGGCGCTGCGCGAGCGCGCACGCCAGCACATCTCCCAAGGGGCGATCACCCCCGACTACCAGCTCGATCGCGAGCAGTCGATCCGGATTCTCAACGAAGCGCTCGCCACCGAGCTCGTGTGCACGCTGCGCTACCAGTTCCACTACTTCATGGCGACCGGCATCCACTCGCAGGCCGTCAAGGAGGAGTTCAAGGAGCATGCGCGTGAGGAGCAGGGGCATGCCGAGCGCATCGCCGAGCGGATCAAACAGCTCGGCGGCAAGCCGGAGATGAACCCGGCGATGCTCACGGACCTGAGCCACAGCGAGTACCGCGAAGGCAACACGCTCGCGGAGATGATCCGCGAGGACCTCATTGCCGAGCGCATCGCGGTCGAGAGCTACCGGGAGATGATCCGCTACTTCGGCGAGCGCGACCCGACATCACGGGTCATGATGGAGGAAATCCTCGCCAAGGAAGAAGAGCACGCCGACGAGCTGACCGACCTTCTCTTCGCCGTCGAGCCTTCCACCGGCAAGGGCGCAAGGCCGCTTTACTTCGCGGACGAAGTGGGCAGCAGCGCGAAGCGAGACGGTGAGACACGCTCTCAGGCGTCATCTCACCGCGACGTCAGCGGCGCAGACAGATCCAAGAAGCCGAGCTGACCCGAGAACGGTCAGCGCTCATCGCGCGGACGCGTGCGAGCTGCCGCCCCTGTGCCGCCGGGCGGAGGCGGTCCGCCTGGCATGAGCGGAAAGCGCACGCGATGAAGCCGCGGCGCGGCCTTCGCGCTTCAGTGCGTGTTGCGTGGCGCGGCTTCGCCTCGATGATGGCGCCCGCGGCTTACGTCTGCCCTGCCCCGTCGCGTAGTCGCGCGCCGCGGACCGGCGCGTGCTCGATTTGGCCCGCCCCTTCTTCGGCGACCGCAGCGGCACGCCGGCGCGGCGCGCCTTCGAGAGTCCGATCGCAATCGCCTGCCGGGCCGAGCGCGCGCCGTGTTTGCCGCGGCGCACGTGCTCGATCTCCTCGTGCACGAACTCGCCGGCGGCGGTGCTCGGGCGCTTTCCTTCCCGCAGATCGCGCCTGGCCCGCTCCGTTGTGCTTCGGGATGGCATGACACCTCCTGATGGATGAGTGACTCCCCGGAAGCGGCCCCGGGGCATGGCCATCCAACAGTCAAGCAAGAACGGCTCCCAAGCGCCCCAGCTCGCGCGCCCGCGCCTCCTTGCGACACTCGATCAGGCGCCAGATCATCAATCTTGCCGCCGGGGCAGACTGGTCAACGCCTACATCCTGCCGCAGCAGGGCACGCTCGCAACCGAGCTCAATCCCGATGCCAGAATCCGGGGCGGTGGTGGTCGGGCTGCCCAGCGGCTCCATAGTTTCCGCTGCCTTCGGCGGGACCACTCTCCTCAGCAACGCGCCGGCCAACACGATCGGCACCTATCCCTTGCGGTGGATTCCGTCGCCGCCGCCGCCGGCGTATCGGCGGGCCAGAGCTCGGGCTACGATAGCGTCGCCGCGACCACGGCGGGCGCGCTGAGCGTCACGGATGCGACGACATCCCAGCCCATTTACTCGCAGAGCCCCGTCACGCTCTTCTCCCAGGGGTATACACGTTGTTCATGTTCGGCAGCGCCGCAGCGCCTACCGGCGTGCTGAACGAGGATCGATGACTTAGTGGAAAATCCGCCCGGATTCCCGCTCCTCTTCGGTCTCGACGGTCGGCACGTGCGCCCACGGCTTCAACACCACCTTGATGCAGCTGTCCTGCTTGTCACGGAACATGCGGTAGCCGCGCGGCGCATCCTCCAGGGGCAGCCGATGCGTGACCACGAAGCCTGGATCGATCGAGCCTTTCTCGATGAGCTCGAGCAACGGCTTCATGTATCTTTGAACATGCGTCTGTCCGGACCTTATCGTAAGCGCCTTGTTGACCACGGCGCCGAACGGGACCTTGTCGAGTAACCCGCCGTAGACGCCCGGAATCGATACCGTGCCGCCATTGCGGCAGGCGGTAAGCGCCTGGCGCAGCGCCGGTGGCCGCTCCGATTCCAGCATGAGTGTCTGCTTCAGCCGGTCGTACGCGCCGAATGCGCCGTGCGCATGGCCCTCCATCCCCACGGCGTCGATGCATGCGTCGGGTCCGCGGCCTCCGGTCATGACTTCCAACGCCTGCGGCACATCCACCTGCTCGTAATTCAGCGTCTCGGCCTCGGCCCACTGGCTGGCCTTGCGCAGCCGCGCCGGAAAGCGGTCGATGGCGATCAGACGCTGCGCGCCGAGAAGCCGGGCGCTCTTGATGGCAAAGAGACCCACCGGTCCGCAGCCCCACACGGCCACGGTGTCGCCGGCGCGGATCCCGCACTGCTCGGCCGCCATGTAGCCCGTCGGAAAGACGTCCGAGAGGAAGAGCACCTGCTCGTCGCTCAACTCCTGCGGAACCTTGATGGGACCGACGTCCGCGAAGGGAATGCGCGCGTATTCCGCCTGCCCGCCGGCGTAGCCGCCGAGAAGATGCGAGTACCCGAAGAGACCGGCCGGCGAGTGGCCCCAGAGCTTCTCGGCAAGCCAGGCGTTGGGGTTGGAGTTCTCGCAAAGCGAGTACAACGTCTGCTGACAGAAGAAACACGCGCCGCACGCGATCGGGAACGGATTGACCACCCGGTCGCCGACCTTGAGATTCCTGACTTCGGCGCCGACCTCGACCACCTCGCCCATGAACTCGTGGCCGAGGATGTCCCCCGGGAGCATGCCGGGGATGTGGCCGTCGTAGATGTGGAGGTCGGAACCGCAGATCGCCGTCGAGGTAATGCGCACGATGGCATCGCGGGGATTCAGGATCTTCGGGTCCGGAACATCCTCCACCCGCAGCTCCTCTCGGCCATACCAGACATTTGCTCTCATGGCACGAGCCCGCACTGCCATGCGGCGCGGCCGAGGAGACTGCGGCGTCCCGCCGGCTGACCGCGTGTGGTCGGGATCTCCCCGGTCTCCATCACCTGTTTGAACCGCCGCAGATCCTCGCGGATCCGCGACTGCGGATCATGACCGAGGAGCTTCACGAGCCCCGCGCCGAGAGTCCCGCCGAGAGGGCTGTAATGCAGGCTTACCCGTACGATCGTGCCGCGCCCCGCGGGGGCGGGCTCGAACCTGACGGAGCCGGCGTTGGCGGCTCCGGAGTCTTCCAACGTCCGCCACGCGACCTCCTCACCCGGACGGTCCGCGGTGATCTCCGCCGTCCACTCCAGGCGCGTGCCGAGCGGACCCTTGGCCACCCAGCGCGAGCGCTTTTCGTCGAGCGGCTGCACGGACTCGACGCTTTGCATGAAACGCGGCAGATTCTCCAGGCTGCGCCAGAACCGATAGCACTCCGCGGGAGCCTTGCCGACGGCGATGCTGCGCTCGAGGTAGATGTCGGTTCTGCCGGCGACGCCCGGCATCGTGTGCCCAGCCCTGCCGCCCGCGATGCGGACGGCCGCGAGCACATCGAGCGCGGTCACACCCGCCACCGCGGCCAGAGCGAAGGCGGCTCTGCCACGCCTGCCGCGCCGCGCGAGCGCGACGGACAACGCTGCAAGGTCGAAGGTGTCACCGACGACGCGCGACCACAGCCATGGCTCGCGATTGCGCTGCGTCAGAATGCCGAGCCCCGCCGTGAGCTCCCTCGTTCCAACCAGGCGCATGAGTGTCGGACTGCGCCAACCCGAAAGCCAGCAGGCGACGCGCGGCGCGGCAACGGCCGCGATCCCGACAGCGATGCTGAGCCAACCCAGGCCGCGCTCCAGCGAGTCCGCGGCGAGGCCGTCGAATCCGCGTTGCTGCCCACGGCGTGTAAACTGCGCGCCGGATCCGGCCTCGGGGGAGTGTGGCCGACTTCGCCCCAAGCCCTGCTGTGTGACGTCGGTAGCCATGAGCTCTCTCCAGATGCGAGCGGCGCGCCGCCCCGGGCGCGCTACTAACAATCCGAGAGAGACCGGGCGGTTCCGGCCCCCGGGCGCCGATTCGGTCAGCCTCGCGAGGTCCCGAAGCGGCGTCCGCCCTGTGCGCCGAAGCTGCGGCCCGAGCGGCGCGAGTGCTCGGCCCCTCCTGGACCTCGGCCCTTCGGGCCCGGCGCTTCGCGCCGTCCAAAATCGCTCCCGGCGATTTTGTGGCGGCTGGCCTGGTGCCTGGGCTGCGGGGTCCGCAGCGGGGGCACAGACGGCCGATGCTCCGGGCGCTGCTCCGGCGCCACGGTGAACTCAGGATTCACGACCATCGTCAGCGAGCGCCCCAGCAGCCGTTCGATGTCCTTCAGCAGGCCTGCCTCATCGGGTGAAACCAGAGAGATGGCAGCGCCAGCGGCACCCGCGCGGGCCGTGCGTCCGATGCGATGCACGTAGTCCTCCGGCACGTTCGGCAGCTCGTAGTTCACGACGAAAGGGAGCTCCTTTATGTCGAGGCCGCGCGCTGCGACCTCGGTGGCGACGAGCGCTGTGGTCTTGGCCGCCTTGAATTCCGCGAGCGCACGCGCGCGCGCGTTCTGGCTCTTGTTGCCGTGAATGGCCGCCGTCGCAATGCCTGCCCCCGCAAGCTGCTCGGCCAGCCGGTTGGCGCCGTGCTTGGTGCGGGTGAAGACCAGCACCTGATGCCAGCCCCCCGCGCGGATGAGGTGCGCCAGCAGGTACCGCTTGTGCTCCCTGGGCACGCGGTACACCCGCTGCTCCACGCGATCGGCCGTGGCATTGCGCGCCGCCACCTCGACAGTCACCGGATTACGCAGCAGGCGCGTCGCAAGATCGCGGATGTCATCGGAGTAAGTCGCCGAGAACATCAGGTTCTGCCGCCGCTCCGGCAGGAGCTTAAGTACCCTGCGGATGGCGTGGATGAAGCCCATGTCGAGCATCCGATCCGCCTCGTCGAGGACGAAATGGTGCACGTCACGAAGATCCACGGCGCGCTGGCCGGCCAGATCGAGAAGCCTTCCGGGCGTGGCGACCAGAAGATCGCATCCCGTACGCAAAGCATCGATCTGCGGGTTGCTACTGACGCCGCCGAAGACGACGCAGATGCGGGTCTTGAGGTGCCGGCCGTACTGCCGGGCGCTTTCCGCTACCTGGGCAGCCAGCTCCCGCGTGGGGGTGAGGACGAGCGCCCGGGGCGCGCGGCCCGCTGGACCCTGGGCCAGGGCCTGCAGCAGCGGCAGCACGAACGCCGCGGTCTTGCCGGTGCCCGTCTGCGCGCCGGCCAGCACATCGCGGCCGGCGATGACGGCGGGAATCGCCTGCATCTGAATAGGGGTCGGCGTCTCGTAGCCTCGCTCGGCCACGGCGCGCGACAGCTCGGGCGCGAGCCCGAGATCCGTGAAGGACATGTATCGGGGAACCTCTATGTTGGCTTGCCTGACCCGCGGCCGCTCGACCCGGTGGCATCGCCAGTGAAGCGGGGGCCGGTTTCGGGCCCCGCAGTATGGGGCGCGGACTCTACCGGCTTTCCGGTTGCGCGTCCACCGCTCAGAATGGCTAAACTAGGCGTCCACCGGGCAGTGTGAACGGAACGACGGCCGGCACCTCTAACCCAGCCATACGGGTCCCAAGCGGTCCCGGCGCTGAGGACATGCCCTTTCATCCCGTGTGACAGGGGGAGTTTTTTGATGATTCTCGACTGCGCTCGCGCAAGAACGGGCGCTCTCGGCGCTCTGCGCCTCTGGGTCTGTGGTCTCGGTGTGGCGCTCGCGGCGGCGCTAACCGGCTGCAGCACCAATACGACTGTCGTCAACGGGACGCCCGTGGTAACCGTCCATACCGACGCGGCGGGCGATTTCAGCACCTACGAGGTCGGAATAACCCTCTACAGCCTGACCCGCAGCGACGGCTATATCGCCTACCCGGCCGGCTATACGGCCGAGGAATTCGCCGACCTCACCCAGAGGGTTGACCTCACGGAGCTGCTCAATGCCGTTGGCATCCCGACGGGTACCTATAAATCGGTCGTGATCGGCATCGACTATTCGGAGCCGCTCGTCTACCTCAAAGGGCAGACGACCGAGGCGACGGTACAGAGCACGGACGGGACCGTCGATCCCGGCATCTACTACGTCACCATCAAGCTCGATCCGTCGCACCCGCTCGTCGTCAGCCTGAACAAGTCGACGCCCTTCGCCCTCGACTTCGACCTGGCCGCTGCCAACTCGATCAACGGCTCTACCGTAACCGTCCATCCGTTCGTCGCCGCGTCGGCGACGCCCTCCGACACCGAGCAGGTCCACGCCCGCGGTCTCTACGTGGTTGCCAACCCGAGCGCCAGTAATTTCATCGAGGATATCAGACCGTTCGAAGACAACGTGTACGCTACCGTCGGCGCATTGACGGTCAATACGACACCAAATACCTACTACAACATCAACGGGATCATCTACACGGGAGCCGCCGGCCTGAGTGCACTAGAAGGAGTCGAATCGAATATACCGATTGAAGCTTACGGCACCCTTGGCAGCATGTCGACCATCACGCCCGGCTTCACCGCGACCCAGGTCTACGTCGGCGACGTCGTTGCCAACGGCGAATACGAGGAAGTGCGCGGCATCGTCTCGGCCATCAGCGGCGACACTCTCACGGTGCTCGGTGCAACATACCTTTATTACCAGGGTTACTGCATCAGTAACCTATGTTATACCTATTACCCGAGCGCCACCGTCACTGTGGGTCCCGCCACCGAGGTCACGGAGGACGGAACGTTACCCCCGAGCGGCCGCAGCTTCTCCATTGGCTCGATCTCGGTCGGCTCGCAGATCACCGCGATCGGTATCGGCACGACGAGCAGCTCCGGCGCGCTGACACTCGATTCCACCAGCGGCTTGGTGCGGTTGCAGTCCACCCCGATCTGGGGAACGCTCAGCTCCGCCGTCGCGGGCTCCGCCACGCTCGATCTGCTCACGATGGGAACCGTGGGCTTCGGCAACAGCGACTTCAATTTCGCGGGGACCGGTACCGCCAGCGCCAACGATGCAATACCATCGAGTTATGTCGTCAACACCGGGACGGCCGACGAGAGCGCCACCCCCAGCGGAACTCTGCTGCGGGCCGACGGCTTCCCCGCACCCTACGGCTCCGCGCCGCCGGACTTCGACGCGACCGACGTGATCCCGGTTAGCTCTTATAGCTCCGATCTCGTCGTGGAGTGGAGGAAAGGCGGCGGCACCACGGCTCCGTTCACCTCCTATGACACGGCGAGCCTGACGCTCAATCTCGCCAGCGCGACGACGGCCGAGGTCGTGACCGGAGGACAGACCACCTCGCTCACGGGAACGCCCACCATCACGATCTCGGGCGCCGATCAGTTCGCCATCGGCAACTCCACCAACGGCATCTCGATGTTCAGCACCGCGAACGCTTTCCTGAGCGATCCCAGCGGTATCTCGAGCACCTTGAACGGCTCGACCTTGGTATTCCGTGTCGTGGCCGTCGGCTTGTACGACTCGGCAACCAACACGTTCACCGCATCGCGACTCGACGTTTCACTCGAGTAGCCCGGCATGCCCTGGAAGCGGCGCCCGTTCAGCGGCAGTGATGCCGCCCGCGCCCTGAACGTCGCCGACCTGCGCGAGATCGCGCGCCGGCGCGTGCCGGGGTTCGTCTTCGAGTACGTCGAAGGCGGCGCCGAGGACGAAGCAACGCTGCGGCACAACAGGGAGGCGTTCACGGCGCTGCGCTTCGTGCCGCAGACGCTCATCGACACCTCGGGGAGAAGCCTGGTGACCTCGGTGTTCGGCCGGCCTTGTGCCGCGCCGTTCGCCATCGCGCCGACGGGGCTCAACGGCATGCTGCATCCCGACGGTGATATGGCTCTCGCGCGCGCGGCGGCCGGCTTCGGAATTCCCTACACGCTGAGCACGCTTTCGACCACTCGACTGGAGGATGTCGCGGCCAAGGCGGGCGGGCGGCTATGGATGCAGCTCTATGTCATGAAGAACCGGCCGATCGCGGAGGACATCATGGCCCGAGCTGCGGCCGCCGGTTATGAGGCATTGGTATTGACGTCCGACGCGAATGTCTTCGGCAGCCGGGAATGGGACAAGCGCAACTACAGCAGGCCCGGCAAACCGCGATTGGCCGCCGTTCTCGATACGCTGCGCCACCCGCGCTGGCTGCTCGAGGTCCTGCTGCGCAAGGGGATGCCACGATTCCGCAACCTCGAGGCGTTTCTGCCCGCGGGGATGGCGAGCGCGGTCGGCGGCAGCACCATCATCCCGCAGCTGTTCGAGCCCACGATCGCCTGGACGGACATCGCCTGGATCCGGCGGCACTGGCCCGGCAAGCTTCTCGTCAAGGGCGTTCTGAGCCTCGAGGACGCGCGCCGTGCAGCCGATACCGGCTGCGACGGCATCGTGCTCACCAACCATGGCGGGCGGCAACTCGACTACTGCGTGGCGCCCATCGAGGTGCTGGGGGAAATCGCCGCAGCGGTCGGCAATCGCCTGACCATCGTCATCGACAGTGGCTTCCGCCGCGGCAGCGATGTCGCCAAGGCGCTCGCCCTGGGCGCCCACATCGTGATGATTGGCCGCGCAGCCCTTTACGGGCTCGCCGCCGGCGGCGAGGAAGGGGTGCGGCGCGCACTCGACATGCTCGCCGTCGAGCTCGATCGCGTGCTCGGTCAGCTCGGCTGCCGCTCGGTAGCCGAGCTGACCCCGGCTCTTCTGCTTCGCTAGGCCGCGAGAACGCCTTTCGCCTTGGCGGCGTGGGTCGCAATCGCGTCCATCAGGCCCGGGGAGAGACAGTCGTAGGGCTCGAGCCCGATCTCCTTCAGCCGAGCGCGCACCTCGCCCATTTTCGCGGGCGCGAACCCCGATTCGATGATGGAGGATACGAAGGCCGCGAATTCCGGCGCCGCCCAGCCCTGCTCGCGGAAGAGCTCCGGATGGACGAAGTCGAAGCCGTAGAACGGGTGATTCTTGTGCTCGATCCGGCCGTACATGTGCACGCCGCAGCCCGTGCAGGCGTAGCGCTGGATGGGCGCGTTCTGATCGACGATCTTCAGCTTCTGCCCATTGGCGGTCACCGAGAGCTTCTCGCGGGGTACCACCGCCACCATCGAGAAGAGCGCCTCCTGCGGCTTCCAGCACTTGGAGCAGCCGCAGACGTGATCGTACGCGACATCGCCCCCGAGGCTCACCGTCACCGCCGAGTTGGCGCATTTGCAGGAGAGCGTGCCGCCCGCGAACCCCGATTTGCCGGGCTTGACGCCGCGATCGACTGCCGGATGGATCGATATGGCCATATGTTTGTCCTCGCAGGAGTTGTTGGCTTCAAAACGTCACGACGGAGCGGATCGACTCGCCCCTGTGCATCAGATCGAACGCGTCGTTGATCTTCTCGAGCGGCATCTTGTGCGTGATCAGGTCATCGATGTTGATCTTCTTCTCCATGTACCAGTCGACGATCTTCGGGACGTCCGTGCGGCCGCGTGCGCCGCCGAACGCGGTGCCCTTCCATACTCGCCCGGTGACCAGCTGGAAGGGCCGGGTCTTGATCTCCTGCCCGGCCCCGGCGACCCCGATGATGACCGACACGCCCCAGCCGCGATGGCAGCACTCGAGCGCCTGGCGCATGAGATCGATGTTGCCCACGCATTCAAAACTGTAGTCCGCGCCGCCGTCGGTGAGGCCGATCAGATGCTGCACCAGATCCCCGCCCACCTCCTTGGGATTGACGAAGTGCGTCATGCCGAAGCGCTCGGCGAGCGACTTGCGCCGCGGATTCACGTCGACGCCGATGATCCTGTTGGCTCCGACCATGCGCGCTCCCTGGATCACGTTGAGGCCAATGCCGCCGAGGCCGAACACGACGACGTTGGCGCCCGGCTCGACCTTCGCGGTGTTGATGACCGCGCCGACACCGGTCGTCACGCCGCAGCCGATGTAACAGACCTTGTCGAAGGGCGCATCCTCGCGGATCTTCGCGACGGCGATCTCCGGCAGCACCGTGTAGTTGGAAAAGGTCGAGCAGCCCATGTAGTGATGCACCATCCTGCCGCTCAGGGAGAAGCGGCTGGTGCCGTCGGGCATCACACCCTTGCCCTGGGTGGCGCGGATCGCCGTGCACAGGTTGGTCTTGCGCGAAAGGCAGGACTTGCATTGCCGGCATTCGGGCGTGTAGAGCGGGATGACGTGATCGCCCTTCTTCACCGAGGTGACCCCCGGCCCGGTTTCGACCACGATCCCCGCGCCCTCGTGCCCGAAGATCGCCGGAAAGAGCCCTTCCGGGTCGGCGCCCGAGCGGGTGAATTCATCGGTGTGACAGACGCCGCTCGCCTTGATCTCGACCAACACCTCCCCGGCCTTGGGGCCCTCCAGGTCGACCGTCACGATCTCGAGCGGTTTGCCGGCCGCGTAGGCAATGGCTGCTTTGCTTTTCATGTCGATCCTCTCTTTAGTCCGGCGCCGCGCAGGTCCTGCGCGCGCATCTGAGAAGAGTTTAGCTTCGGCACCCGCGCGAATTCGCGCCGGGCCGCCGCCGGCTTGCCTGCGTAAGGCTGTTGTTCCAATACGGAACAGTCCCCTGCTCCGCTGTACGGGGTACCGCGCGCGACGAGGGCCCCGGCACACCTGAGTACGTGAAGCGGTCGTGGCTGCGTTGTCTCACCCAATACCACCTCGACCCGCAGTCGCAGCGGGAACCCTACGTGTTACCCCGGGACGAGCGTCTGGCGCGCAAGGAGCGCAACCTCGAGCTGGTCTCTTTCGCCGACGCGGAGATGGCGCATCTCTATCATCAGCTCGCCGGCTCCGGCTACTCTATCATCCTCACCGATCGTGATGGCGTGCTGCTCGACTACTACGGCGATCTGAGCTTCCGGCGACAGGCTCGATGGCAGCTGTCTGCCCGCCGATTATGGAGTCGGCGAGCCGGAGCCGCTGCCGCCCGAAGAGGGCGAGCTGCCTCCCGAAGCGCAGGGCCTCAATCCCCTCGAGAGGGCGGAGCGCGGCGCGCTCCTCAAGGAGATCGAGCTGCACCACGGCACCATCAGCCGCGTGGCGCACAAGCTCGGGATTGGCCGCAACACGCTCTACCGCAAGATGCGGCGGCTCGGCATAACGCTACCGCCGCGTCATTAGTGCCTTGTGGCGCTGCCTTCGTGGCGTGAGGCGCGCGACGCCCCGTGGCTACGCCGTTCCACCGCGTCGCGACCAATGATCTTGGAGAAGAGACTGTCTTCTTCGTAAAGAAGGGCGAGCTTGCGCCGCTCGAATTCCTTGAAGAACTCGTCCCAGGAGATCTCCGTCAACGCGTGATGCTCCGATTGCGGCGCGTCGGGGAACATGATCCGCACGATTCCAACATCACCGCCCTGGTGCGTGCGCGCCACCGCGACGGGCTTGCCGCCCTTCTTCTCGGCCCATTTGCGGATCGTGTCGTGATTCGTCGTCACTTCTGCCATGGCATCACCTCGCGGCTTCATCCTTCGTGACTGATCAGGTAAACATACACGTAGGCGGTGATGAAAAGCACGCACAGACCGCAAACGAGGAAGGTGGCGCAGGCCGCCGCGAGATAAGCAAACACTCTCGGCGGCCCCTCGACGCGGCCACCCGCGCCGCCCAGCGCATCAAACCACGCTGTGAGCAGCGCCGCGACCGCGAGCATGCAGACCCACCGGCGCATGCAGGCCGCAAGCTCACCCCGCCTCCGGCGGTTGTACCGGTAGACAGCGATCTGCTCCTCGCGCGTTCCGCAGCTCACGTCCTTCATCAGCCGGAACGGCGAGAACCAACGCAGCAGTAACTCGAGCATGCGCATTCCCGCCAGCGACCTCGCGGCGCCAGGATCCTGCGCCAAGCTCCGCCCCCGCGCCCTGGCGCGCTCCTCAATATCGCCTTGCAGGGTAGACGGTCGAGCCGCGCCCATGTTCCAGTGGGCCCCGGCATTGAGCGACAATGTCGACCCTTACCTGCAGCGGTGGATCCGGGGGCTTCTTCCATGCCAGAGACCATCTTCGGCAAGATCCTGAGCGGCGCGATTCCCTGCCACAAGGTCTACGAGGACGAGCAGGTGTTCGCCTTCCTCGATATCAGTCCGCTCAGCACCGGCCACACCCTGGTCATCCCGAAAGAGCCGGCGGCGACTCTCGATGCGCTATCGGACGAGTCCGCCGCAGCGCTGGGGCGGGTGCTGCCGCGCATCTGCCGCGCCGTGATCGCGGTCACAGGGGTCACGGACTACAACGTGCTCGAGAACAATGGGACCCCGGCGCACCAGGTCGTTCGGCACGTGCATTTCCATATCATTCCGAAGCCCAGCCACGACCAAGGCCTCGGCATCGGATGGCCGGCACGGGCGCTGGATCAGAAATCGGGCGCCGAGCTTGCCGCGAGGCTGCGCGCGGCCCTGGGGTGAGCATGGCGCATCTGCCGGGGAGAGCCGTCCGACCCGCGCCTAGAGCCTAGGCCGAGCGCAGCAGGGGAGCCCCCCACCCCCACCCCGTCCCCGCAACCCTCTGATACTGCCGTTGCTCCCGGCGTAGCTCACTTGTAGAATGCGCGCCCTCCTGGTGCGGGGTGGAGCAGTCTGGCAGCTCGTCGGGCTCATAACCCGAAGGTCGCAGGTTCAAATCCTGCCCCCGCTACCACATGACCCTAGGCCCTTGCAGAGCGCGCCAACGTTCTGATTCCAATGGGCCATCAGCCCGCCGTCGGGTAGCGGCTCTAGGCGAATCTTCCCGCCGAACCACTCGCGCAAGAATACGCGGGCCTTCAGCGTCGCTTGCGGATCACCTTCCAGCCCGAGCGCCACTTGCCGACGGTAGAGTTCCGCTGCGCGAGGCAAGATCGACGGCGCCCTGCCTGATGAGGCGGCGCCGGCCTGTTGCTCTTGCAGCTCGCGGCGTTTCTCCTCCGCCTTTTCGATGGCGGCCTGGAGCTCGTCTGCCGTCATGTCCGGGTCGCCCCGCTTCATGCGCTCGCGCAACCTTTCGATACGGGACGCCAGTTCTTGCAGCTCGCGGGGCGCCTCGGCCGTTTGCGTCTGCATGATCCGCACGCGCTCACGGTAAAACTCCTGCATTTCCGCCGCCATCCGTTCGATACGCTCCGGGGAAAGCAGATCGTCGCGAATCGGGCTGAGCAGGATGGACTCCACGCGATCCCGTCTCACGCGAATCGAGTTCGAGCAGGCGTGTCCGTCGTGATAGCTCGAACAGCCATAACTCACGGCGTCCGTGATCGTGTAGTGCGCGTCGCACACATTACAGCGGAGCAGGCCCGAGAGCAGATACTTCGGCTTGCCGCCCGCTTTCAGGCGCACGTCTTCCTTGGCCGGGCGTGCGCGCCGCTGCGCTCTCTCCCATAGATCGTCCGAAACGATTCTGAGGGATTCGTCAACGTAACTGATCCATTCCGAACGTGGCCGCGCGAAACGTTTGCGTTTGCCGGTGTCGGGGTCCTTCCGCCACTCGGAAGTGTTCCAACGCACGACGCCGCGGTAGCGCTCGTTGCGGAGCATCCCGCGAATCCCTGAGCCCATCCAGCCGGCCGCCCGGCGCTCGGTACGGTTCCACGACGAGCCCGGCGAGGGAATGCGCCGGGCGTTCAGATCAGCGGCGATCGTTCGGCAGCTCGCCCCATCGGCAAACCGCCCGAATATCTCCCGCACCATGTACGCCTCGCCCTTGTCCACCTTGCCGTCCCGGTACCCGTAGGCACGGCCTCCCGTCGCCCGCTTCTCCTTGGCCCGCGATTCGAGCGCGGCGTACGTGCGGTCCTTGACCATCTCGCGAAAGGCCTCGCCAATGATTCCCGACAGACCCGCCTGCAGCTTGTGCCCGCGACGCGCACTGTCGTAGCCGTCCTGCACTCCAATGACACGGATTCCCCTGGCCACGAACCGGTCGATCATCTTCGACAGATCACCTTGCGAGCGCGAGAGTCGCGATAGATCGGTGACGAGCACCGCATCGACCCGGCCCGCGAACGCGGCCTGTTGAAGCTTGAGAACGCCCGGTCGGTTCCCGAGCGCGGCACCGCTGATGCCCTGATCCTCGAAGCGCTCGACCATCTGCCACCCCTGGCGATCGGCATATTCGGCACAGACACGCACCTGGTCGGCAATGGAGGACTCATTCTGTCGATCCGTGCTGAAGCGGGAATAGACAGCGGCCCTCATGGCTTCCTTCCACCCGGGGCCTTCACCCCGTACTTCTTGAGCAGGTCCGCTACCGCTTCCCGGAGATAGACTGCAGTGGGGACCCGGGTGGTTTCACTCAATTGCCTCAGCGCCTTGTGTACCGGAGGGTCCAGGTACAGCGACGCGAGGACCCGCCTTCCCTTCATTGTGACCATCAGCGCGTAACTTCTGTTAATAGTAATGGATATCACCATGCGCCGAATGGCCGAGAAATGCAACCGGGGACGAATGTGGTTCATACTCTGGACGCCTATTCGGGTGCGTCCTGTGTGGCTGGGCGCCCCGCCGGCTGATCCGAAACGGCCTCCTTGTCGGGCGACTCCCCCACGACACCCTCTTCGGTTCGAGCGAGGAACGCATCGACGGCGGCCCGCGCGTACACGCGGGCCAACTCCTCCAGCAGATCAGACGGCGAGCCCATCCGTCGGCGCCTATCGCCCCAGGTACACCGCCGTTATCTGAGGACGCTCATGGCCGAGCTCGCGGCTGATCGTTTGGCGAGCCATCGCATCCAGCAGGCGTTGTGCGGGCGTGAACCCCGGCGCAGGCGGTCCGCCAGCGGCGGGGGCTTTCCAGCCGGTCAGCGCCTCGTACCTAACCTGGGCGTAGTGATGTCGTAGCCCGTGCATATGGCTCAAACCTGCCGCCTTGCACTGGCCGTCGTAAGTGTGCCGTTGCTGAATGTAAGTCTTGTGCGCCGGAATCAGAGAACCCGCTCCGGCAATTCGGTGTGCCTGATCGAGGGCGGCGCGTTGCGCCGGCACCGTGATCGGCACCGTCCGAGGACGGCCACCCTTCGTCCACGATCCTTTGAGGACGATCCAATCCCAGCGGTCCGCATAGCTCGGCTGGAACTTGATGGACTCTTCGCGACGGAGACCGAATGCCTGTTGCAATACCAAGCTCACCCGCACGTATGGATCGGTCACGCGCTCGAGGCTATCGCCGAGATGTCGAGCCTTGTCCTCGTTGGTCACGAACCGCCGCTCGGGAATCGCCAGTCGGGCGTTGTCCGCCGGGATCACACCTGCCTTGCCCACCTTCTCGGCCCACCAGCGCAGATGCGCCATGCGATTCTTGAGCGTGCCGGCGGACAGTCCTTCGGACTGCCAGCGCTCGAGGAGCACGGCAACGTGCTTACCCTTGAGCGAGCTTGCGCGCATCCGCCTGAAACCCGCGCCGCGCAGCTGGCGACTGGCCAGCGTCAGCGTCCGCAGCCGGTCCGCCTGGGTGGCGTGGCTACCGTCGCGGTTGCGCTGGCAAAGCGCACGTAACGTATACGTCAGATCGTCCATCGAAAGCTCCTGTCGTCTACTCTGTTCTGCTCTGAGTCGGAATCGGTCAGTGTTATTGCCAACTCGCCGAAGCGAGATTCCCCGAAGGGACAAGGGCCAGGTGCTCAGATCACCTGTTGCCTCAATGAGGCGTCCGCCGTGCTCCCTGTGGGGAGCTCGCGCGGCGGACCGAATCGCGGGACGACAAGAGCCAATAGCTGGGACGAAACCTCCTTTCAGAGTGGGTGGAGAGGGTGCAAACAGGAAACGACAGGCAGGCCGCAGCGGAACGCTGCGGCCTGCACTGGCCGGCGTGGGGATATACCGAGGCAGAAAGGACTCTGCCGAAGAATCAGTCGGGTTCCACCCCGAGGCCGGGGCGACGCGCGCGCGGGAACCTGAGCGCGTCAGGGTCGGTCCCTCCCCAAGCGGGGACGAGCGCTTTCAGGGACCTGCGCTCTGGGCAGCCGATTGGGTACGGCGTCGGCGAAGCAAAGACTTCACACGACTGGCGCTGATGCCCTGCGCCAGGGATTCCGATGTTGATGCACCGGCATTCCTACTGCAACGCCAGTATGACAGGTCATCATCACGCAAGTTCCAGTCTTTAGGGAACTGCGCCAACCCGCATTGTTGCTGCAGTCATCACCGG
The DNA here is from genome assembly GCA_050739095.1 of Steroidobacteraceae bacterium. GTDB lineage: Bacteria > Pseudomonadota > Gammaproteobacteria > Steroidobacterales > Steroidobacteraceae > 13-2-20CM-66-19. The sequence goes on from JBOIAR010000005.1 coordinate 200,994, forward strand.
CCGTCACTGCGGCTTGCAGTGACGGCCTCCGTGTTCCGGGAATCACTGCAGCAGCCGCGTGCAGGCTGTTGCACTCCTCGCTGGCGCAGTCTGGACTGATGCTTTCCGCATACGAAGAAGCCCGGCTTTTTGGCCGGGCTTCTTCTCAGGCGTTTACAGACTCGGAATCGGCTACGGGATGCACTCTTCAGGGCGTACATAATCGGCGTCGTGAAACCGATGCCGATCACCGCCCCGACAGCCCCCCGCCCGAGCCCACCCGCCAAGCACTCACGATGCGCCACCTTTTCTGCCAACAGCCTCAAGTTCCTCAGCCGTCGCATCGATGAGATCGTACGCGGCCTGCAGCGCGTCCGTCATGACTTCCAGATTGCCGCCTTGGTCGAGCAACGACGCACACGCCAGGCGGCAGCACGCGATGATGGACAGGGCCTTGAACAGGTGGTCGCGCGAGTCATTCGACTGTTCTGCCGGTGACGGGGCGGCCGGCTGCGATGTCTTCGGCCGAGGTCTGGCCTTCCTGGCGCTCACACTGGTACCGCGAGGATCGCGAGGTCGATCTCGGTGTAGACGGTTCGCAGCGCGTTGACCCCGTGCCGGAGGGTGCATATCTCCGCACCGACCATCGCGGCTTCCCTCTCGTTTTCGGCCGCCTCGAAGGCGCGCGCAGCGGTCTCAACGATCGCCAGCGCGCCGGCAAAGTGGCCGAGGATCTCGTACAAGTCGGAACGCGATGGGCGGCGCGGCTTGGGCCACCGTTTTGCGGGACGTTTTGCAGCTCGTGCCGGCGCCGCGTGGGCGGACGGACGGGTTCGGGGACGATTGCCGCCGGATAGGTGGCCGCTGCGCCGCGTCCCGCGGCTAGAATTGGCGCTAGCCATTGCGCAACCTCGTAGGGGTTGTGTGGTGGTCAGGCGTCGGCCGGTGCTAGTAACACTGGCCGGCGCCGCTTATGGACTGATAAAGGGTACGTCACGCGGGCCGATTGCGGAATGCCAGGGACAGGACATATCGAGTCTCCCCAAATGGGCGCCCGCCGAGTCTGCCCGCACAGCAAGCCCGCGTACACTTGCTGGAACAGAAATCGAATCCCGGAGAAGAGCGATGCGCATCTCTGTTGCCACCATTCTGGTTGCCCTCTGCCTGAGTGCCGGATCGGCGTCGGCCGTCGTGCCCCCGGCGCCCCCGAGTTCTCAGTGCAACTGCGTGGCTGCTTTGCCGTCCGCACTTGAGACGCGGGGCACGGAGAAATCGCCTTTGACGATTCGGGTCACTCAGATGCCGGTGAAGACGGCCGACGAAATCAAGCAAGGCAATACCGAATGGCACGAGAGGGTCTCCACCGACAGCTGGACCATTCGGCTGACCCTAATGACGGCAGTTATCCTGGGCTTTCAGCTCTGGGTGTTCGGAATCCAGGCTCACAGGCTCAATCAGTCCATCAAAGAAGCACAGCGGGCGACCGAGGCCACGCTAACCGCCGCTCGCGCAGCGGAACATACTGTAATTACCATGAATTTGACTGCGCGCCGCGACCTGCGGGCGTATGTAGCAGTCTCGAAGAGTTCCGTTGACCACTTGGACGAAACCGGACGCCCACGTGCGAACGTCACGATCAAGAATTTCGGCAAGACTCCAGCGTATCGTTTCGCAGTCTCCGCCGACATCACGTTTATCCCGCCCGGCACCGAGCTGCGTGAGCCAAGAGAGCCGGCCCACGCGGCCGGGCATCTCGCCCCAGGCGGCGAATTCGAAGTAGTCGTCGAAGCGGATTGGGTCCTCAGTAAGGCCTGGAGATCCCAAATAATGAATAAGACAGCCGCCGTATCTGTTTACGGCCTCATTAGATATATCGACACGTATGGAAAACCGCGATTCACTCGCTTTTGTATCATGACCGACGGTGAGGCAAGCGTCCCGGTCGGGCGCCTAGTGTCATGCGCCACCGGGAACGACACGGACGACGACGCCGAAATAGCGGCGGCGGCGCAGCATGCAACTGAGGGGTAGTCGTACCTGACGCGCAACGCGCTCGTTTTTTCAAACCCTTTTAAAGCAACCTCGGATGATATCCCACCCGTGCACACACATCGCGCCTCGTTTCGCCTGGCTACGGCGAATTTCGCTAGTTTCTGATGTTGCTCTTCAGTCGCCCGCGAATCTTGTCTGCTTCCTCCCTACCAATTCCGCGTAGCTTCCAGCCCTCATCAACTTCATCAACAAATTGTTTCAGTCGATGCACCGCCGTGGTGACGGCAGAACGCGATGCACCGTGTCTCACCACCTGCTCAACAAGCTCCTGCCGTGCAATTCTCCGTGGATACGAGTCATCAAGGAGCAACAGCCCAATTTCACCCGGTTTCAGCCCACGGGCATTGATATATGTCCGACCGTCAATGTCCTCGAAATACGGATACTTTTTCCGGGTGAGCGTGGCAATGAGAGCTGCGGCCGTTTCGGTATCGGTCACGTCACTGGCGAACCTCACCATTTCCGCCAGGACCCATGAAATCAGTGGAATGATGACCTCGGCGTCCATCTCGTTAGCGTCGATGTCATGGGCGTCGTGTCTGCCCCCCCGATTGTTCGCGATTTCGTAAACGAAGACGCATGCTTTTGGGATGACGAGACGCACTACATCCGGGAGCGTGTTCGGTGTGGTCGACTCAAGTTGGCGCAATTCGGGTCCGGCCTTGAAGTCCCTGCCGCGAGTCGTGACCGTCTTGCCGCAGAAAACCATCAACGTCTTGGTTGTCGCTTCGACGAATTTTCCGGCCTTCTGCGCGACACCCTCCCAATCCCGAACCACATACTTGTCTATTGCCGCTGCATGGTGCGTTAGCAGCGAGTTGACATGCTTCGCATCGAACTTCTTGATGAGAATGGCCCTTACTAGGCTCGGGTTATTCATGGAAGATATCTTTCCACGATGGCCTCAGATGATACAGGCCGTGCTTTTCAGTGTTCACCCAATCATGCTCCTTCGCCTTTGTCGTGTAGAAGCGGTTGAACTTCATGCCCAGCAACCCCTTTGCAGTCATGCGATTCCAGTGCCTTTCAACCTCCTCCAGAGATATCCGCTTGCTCGCGTCACCTTTGGTGAGATGCGCCACGAGAAGAACGAACTTCTTCTGCCCGTTCATCTGTGAACCGTATTTCCGCACAAAGGCGCGGAGATTTGTTGAGTAATCCATATCGCCGATGACCGCCTTCTTCGGCGCCGTGCGAGCCTTCAGTTTGGTCGGTCGCTGCCCACGAGCCTTCCCGCCTGCCGCAAGCGCAATCGCTTCAGCAAGCAATCCCTGCATGTGCTCAAGTCGCTCGACCAAAGCGGCATTGTCCTTTTCATTTGCGTTTTGCATAGACCTTTCTCCCCCCCTCTCGGAAGCTCACCAGCAGCGACCCCGGTCTCGATAGTGCGTTGAGCGGAGTCTGCACCGCCTGCTTGCTGTAGTGATAGCCATTGTCTGCCAAGGATTTCTTTATTTCCCCAAAAGCTCGTTTGCGATCAAAGAATCCCTTGCTGATTAGAAACCGGATTCCACCCGTCGCGCCGCTGAAACTGCCCGCATCTTTTTTAACGGACGCCTGGCGGCTCTCGGAAAATACCGCGCGCTCCAGCTTCTCGACGCGTCTTTGAATATCCTTGAGCAACTCGGCCGTATTGTCTGCTCTGTGTAACTTGCTACTTCCCATAGACCCACTTCCCTTCATGCTTCTTGCGGCGCAGCAGCCGCTTTTGTACAAGGGCAAGCAGCACACCGGAGAGTGACGTCACCGGGTAGAGGTAACCGTTCTCCTGAAGAGCGTGAGCGACCTCACCTATTCCCCTCGGCTTATCAAAGAAACCCTCGTTCTTCAGATGAGAGACAAGTTCAGATGCTCCCTGTCTCTTCTTAGGTACCTTTCCACTCTTATGTGCCCTGTCAGCCGTCCGCTTGGCATGCGCGACCGAAGCGCCACCCTCGATTGTTGCCAGGATCGCGGAAACCTCACTTTCTGAGCCTTCGACGGTAATTACAGCGCCGGTTTTCGATTTGATGGTCGCTTTTGCCATAACGCTACGCTATTATGATTTGCTTATTGTATTCTTACACAATCATAATAGCTGTCAAGGATTGGCCAACAGCGCTGACGGAACAAAAGTGCCGCGGCCCCGAGGGGCGTACCCTACGCGATGGCAGCGATGGCATCCTTCACTGCGTTCTGGGAAAAGCCCAAGAGCCGCAGCACCCTTTCCGCTAGATCTTGCTTCTGCGGAGTGGGAGAGTTTGTCATGACCCAGTATTCGGTCCCAGGGATATTTCGCGGCTGGGTACTCTTACCTGACTTCATGATGTCCATAGAACTCTTGGCGAAATATCGTCGACCGCGCCCCTGAATCACAAGAATCTTCTCGAAGGCATCGGGTTTAAGTGTGTAGGCTGCACCGAACACATGCAGCATCTTGTCCACTGCTGAGTGGAGTTGCAGGAACGCGGGATCGCTCAGCACGGGCGATAACTCATGCCTCGTCTTCGCGGCGTTATCCATCGTGGAGACAGATCGAATTTCGCCTCTGTCGTCAGCCGCGGCAATCACTCCGAGCTTCTCCTGTGCCCATCGAATGGCCCGTGCCTGTTCGTCTGGCTGAAGGGCCCTCAACACGTCAACGACTATCCGCGCCGCATCGAACTCGTCATGGGGGGGCTGAGAAGTGTTCATGTGTAGGCCTAGTAGAGTATCGTAATCACTGTGATCGCTTTAAGAGCTTACAGCGACTTGATAGCCTTGACAATCACATTGAGATAAAGTGAAGGTTCATCTTGAATATCAATAGCTTACTATCTGCGGACACGATTCAAGCCTGTGTGCAAGAGCGGGCTATAGTCTTAACGCGATGTTTTCCGTTGTGCTCGGGCGGGTCCTGGGCCCTCGCTTCCTCCTGAACAAGCGTCCGCTGGACCTGAAGGTCACCGTTCTCGCTCGGCTTAGCTCTATGCATTTCCGCGGGCGAATGGAAGGTTTCTGCGACAAATACGGCAATCACAGCTCAAATTGCATGTTCAAATCCCCGAATCCCCACCGGTACAATGACCGCATCCGGCACCACCCGTCATCTGCGCGGCCGGTCGTTCAGGAGATCGATCCCATGACCTTCACGCGAATCACAGTCAACCCGATGCAGATGGGGGGCGTCCCTTGCATACGTGGGCTCCGCATTCCTGTCGCGACCGTCATCGAGATGATGGCCGACGGTATGACGCCGAAGGAGATCCTTGGCGCGTTTCCAGATTTGGAAGCCGGGGACATTGATGAGGCGTTGCATTTTGCCGCCGATGCCGTTCGCGAGCGCCAACTGCCCCTAGTCAGCGCTGCGTGAAATTCCTCGTAGACAATGCGTTGTCGCCCGCGGTTGCCGACGGGCTGACGCAGGCTGGCCATGATGCGAAGCACGTCCGGGACTGGAACATGCAAGCGGCGCCAGATCCCGCCGTGCTCGCCCTTGCGGAACGCGAGGGACGAGTGCTGATTTCGGCGGACACGGATTTCGGCACGCTATTGTCCCTGCGGCGAGAGACCAAGCCGTCAGTAATCTTGCTTCGCCGCCCATCGCAGCGACGGCCAGAGCAGCAGACCTCTCTTTTGCTGGCGAACCTCCCGAATATCGCAGGCGCGTTGGAGCAAGGCGCCGTTGTGGTGATCGAATCGGGGCGAATACGGATACGCCCGCTCCCCATTGGCGGAGCGGATGATGCGGGCGCAAACGATGAGGGGACCCCATGATCGGCGGCGCCTGCGGTCCTCGCTACTTCACACGCCTCGACTGCGGGATGCTAGGAACGGCCCATATCACGCCCCCGCTACCATTATTATCTACCTGTGGTATCGGCGCGAACATGGCCGCGTAGTCCGGCGCGTTGATGTCAAGGAACAAGGTTCCGACCCCGTCGGCGAAGACGCACCAGAGGAAGCTACCCGAT
>JBOIAR010000006.1:0-202513 GCA_050739095.1 Steroidobacteraceae bacterium
CGATCCCCAGCTGCTCCGCAGATATCGCCATTGCTTGCATGACTGCCCTCCACCTCGCCCAATGCGAGTGACAGACACGCTACCGCTCAGCCGGCGCCGGACTCACGCACCCTCACCGGAAGGACACGGAACTTCAGGCTAAGCTTGTCCGCAGCGGCCGAACTCGCTTCTGTGGCGGATCGTGAGGCACCCCGTGCCGCAGGTGGCATCACCGTGAATCGTGCTCGCGAGCCACTTCCCATCGCGGCGGCGCTGCCTCCCGTACAAAGAAGGGATCCGCCGCGCGCGCAGGCGACGATCGGCACGCTCTCATTGCCTCACTCGGCGGGCTGGCGGTGCGACGCCCGGCGCATACGACGCCCGGCGCACGCGAGCAAGCCGAGGCCGGCGATGAAGAGCCACCACGACGCAGGCTCGGGGACGTTTCCGGGGCTGAGCCCTCCGTCCGACGTATCGAAACTGAGCTGAGTCAACCCGCTGCCATCGGTTTCGTAATCGAATGTATCGCTCGCAAAGAACCCCGCCCCGACGTTCGAGGCGAACATCGAGCCATCGCTCTCCGTGAAGAACTCGTCGATATTCCCGGTGCCGGAGGCGAAGAAGGCCTGTTCGTCCTCGCCGTCGGCGAAGTCGAGCAGGATCTGCGAATCATCTGCCGTAACACTCTCGCCCGGGTCGAAGATGAGGCTCGAAGTCGCAAGCCCTCCCGCGCCATTCTCGCCGATGAGGAATTCGAGTGTGCTATCGGTCGCGGCGAAGGTGCCCTCGACATGCAGCGATCCGCCGCTCGCGCCGCCGAGGCTGAGGATCGCCTTGCTCAGCGACACGTCGCCCTCGATGGTGCCGGTGCCGCCCTGAGTGCCGCCGGCGAGCGTGCCGGCATTGATGTTCACGCTGTCCGCCTGCAGCGCGCCATTCACGCTGGTCAAGCCGCTGGACTGGATGTAGGCCGTAGGATCCCAGGTTCCATTGACGTTGATCGTCCCGCCAGCGTTCGTGTCGCTGCCACCCGTGTAGGTCGTGCCGTTGGCGTTGATCGTGCCGGTGTTGTCCAGGTTTCCAGAGACATTGAGGGCACCGTTGGCCGCCACAGTAATCGTTCCCTCGTTGCTCAGATCACGATCGGTGCCACCCGAGCCCGCCTGGCAGGTATACGAACCCACGCACACCGCACCGCCCGTCTGTATATTCAGGTTGCTATTCGCTTGAATGTCCATGCCCACGTTACTGTTCGCAGAACCGCTGGCGTCAGCCTGCAGTCGCGTGAGCTGGCCCGCGGTGCCGCCAACCGTAGTGTTCCCGCCGTTCGTCTGCACGAAGGGCCCTTGAGTGACCTGAAGACTGCCATAGCCCGTGAGCGTGATGGTCCCCGCGTTGCTCATCCCGGAGGAGGCCGCCACCGTGATGTTGTACGCGCTAGAGTTGAAACTCGTCCCCCCGGTGGTGGCTTTGATCGTGGCGCCACTGGCATTGGTAAACAGCCCATTCGGGTTTCCGTTGATCGTAACGCCCGCGCTCTTCTGCGTGATGTTGTCCACCTCGAGCGTGCCGTTGTTCGTCGCCAGGGTGGTGAGCGCGCTGTTGCTCCCGGGATTGCTGGTGAGCTCGGCGAAGGCGTTATCGCCCGAGAGGGTCAGTGAGCCCGAGCTCGCGATGGTCGTGACGGCCGTGCCGAGCGAGAGCGCCGCCTGACCGGTGGTCGGTGTCTTCGCTCCCGTCGGACCGGTGATGCTGACCTTGCCGTCGAGCGTGCCCGATTTGGCAAAGTCCTGCGCGACCAGGGTCGCGTTGGCGGTAAGCGCGGCGTTGCCGATGTTGATCGCGCCGCTTACCCCGCTGCCGCTGCCGCCGGTCCCCGCATACTGATTCGCGATCGTCCCGTTGATGGTCAGCGTGCTGCCGCCGGGGCCGGTGGTATCCACGTTGATCGTGCCGCCGACGGTCGGACCGATGTTGCCCTCGTTCTGATTCGGCGTGATGTAGTTGGTGAAGGCCGCGGTGGGATTCGAACCGCCGGAGCCCGGGCTGCCGCCTGCCTTGCCGATCGTGACCGCTGCGCCGCTCGCGAGCGTCAGCGTGCCCGCATTAGCAGCGTTGCCGCTGGTCAATGTGGCGCCCTTGCCAGCCGCACTAATCGTTCCGCCGATGTTGATGGTCAGCGCGCCGTCGTCTTGCAGCGTGTAGGACTGGGGAATGACGAGGGTATAGGCGGTGGCGGTGGGATTGGTGTTGTCGCTCGCCTCGACCGTGAGGCTCTTGACCTCGGTGTTGGTGTTCAACGTCACGGTGCCGCCGTCATCTCCGGCCCCGATGGTGACGTCCTCGCCAACGTTCGAGCCGCTGGTGGGATTGTAGGTGACCGTCGGCGCCGAGCCCTGCGACCAATTGTTCTGATCATTGCTGCCGGTCCACACGTCGCTCCCGCCGACCCACGTGTCAGCGGAGGAGACCTTGCTGATGTCGAGCAGCACCTCGCCCGGGTCCTGCAGCGGGCCATACGAGAGCGCGAGATCGTACGCGCTGCTTCCGATCGTGACCTGCAGCGGCCCCGTTCCGCTCGCGGTCTGGCCGTCGTAGGCGAGGGTACCGAAGGTTCCCGCGAGATCGCCGGGCTGGAAGTTGATCACATCGAAGCTCTGACCGTTGGCGAAGGAAAAGCTCGAGAGCGTCGTGACGTCCAATGTCCCGGAGAGCGTGAGAGAGTCCGATACGTCGAGCGTGCCGTACTGGCCGCTGCCCGTTCCCGCGATCATCTCGTTGAGCGTGGCGCCGGATTCATGGGTGTAGCTGCCACTGATCGTCAGCGTGCCGGGGTTGACTCCGTCGGGGCTCGCCTGCAACGTGGCGCCGGAATTGACCACGTTCGCGGCGATGGTGCCGGTGCCTTGCAGCGTGCCGCCGTTGAGCGTCACCCCGTTCGCAGCGGTGAGCGTGCCGCCCGGCGTGGTGGCGCTGTTGCCCACGGTCGTGAGTCCACCGTTCTGCACATAAGAGGCTGCGCTCAGGTTGCCGCCGCTCTGAATGAGGGTGAGGCCGGAGGTGCCGCTCTGCGTGTACGCGTTGCCGCCGGTGACCTTGAGGAGACCCGTGTTCACAATCGTCATGGTGCCGGAATTGCTCGCCGCGCCGTTGACCGTGAACGTAGCGCCTGCCGCCGAGCCTCCGAGCTCCACGGTGCCGCTGTTCGTGAGCCCCGCTGCCGTGACGGTCGTTGGCGACGTCGGCCCCTGCTCATAGCCGAAGTTGAGCTCACCGGCATTGACGATCGTCCCGCCCACCGCAAGCTTGCTCCCTGCCGTGCTGAAGACATCATCCAACGCGACCTTGCCCGTGCTCGCAACCGCGAGGTCGCCGCGGGTCGTGACCGAAGACCCGTTCTCGAGATCGAGGGTGCCTTCGACGCTCGCAAGGCCGCTCAGAGCGCTGTTGTCGCCCCCGCCGCTCACGAGGTTCACGAACCCGTTGGTATTGCCAACGAGCAGCGATGAGTTCGCGGCGATCGACTGGATGCCATTTGCGAGCAGCAGGGTGGCGGTCGGACTGCCGGGCGTGGTGCTCGAGCTACCGCTGACAGCGACGTTGCCATTGAGCGTGTTCGTGATCGTGCCATAGCCTGGAACGTTGTAAGCAAACCCTTGCGCGCTCATCGTGTCGGAGGCGGTCATGGCCACGTTCCCTACGCTGATGCCCCCACCGGCGTTGTCGAGCGTGCCGCTCACTGTGAGCGTAGCGCCACCCACCCCCTGTCCGACCGAGATGTTGCCCGAATTGGTGAGATTCGCGACCGCCGAGTTCGATCCGATCGCGAGCTTCGTGCCCTGATCCGCGATGAGGGCGCCGGAGTTGGCGAGGTTGCCCGCGATGCTCACGCTGGACCCCTCGAGCGTGAGCGCGCCCGCGTTACTCGTGAGGGTGCTCAGCCCGTCGTTGGTGAACGGCGCCACCAGGTCCACGGTGAGGAAGGAGTTGGAGTTAGCGAGCGTCAGTGAGCCCGTCGAGGCGATGCTCGTGATGCCGGTGCCCAGCACCAGAATGGCGGCGTTCGTTCCGCTCGCGGGGCTCTGTCCCGTGATGGTGATGGTGCCGTCCAGCGTGTCGGCGAGCGTCATCGTTCCGGAGGTGGCCGCGAGCGAGCCGACGGTCATGACGGAGAGGGCCGTCATACCGCTGGTGCCGATGTTCAGGGTGCCGCCCGTATTGATCAGCGCCCCGTTCACCTCGAAGAGGCTGCCGCCGGTCGGCGGTGCCACACCGGCCACCGGCGTGCTCGCCGGATCGACGTTGATCACTCCGGTGTTGGTGAGGTTCGCCGGCGTCGCCTCACTACCGACCACCAGGAAGGCGCCCTCGGAGGCCGCGCCACCCTGTCCGGCCGCGGCGTTCTGCCCCAGAGTGAGGGTCCCCGCGTTGGTGAGACTTCCTCCGACCAGAAGCTGGGCGCCATTCGCCTGCATCGAGAGGGCGCTGCCGGCGGAGATGCTCACCGCATTCGTGACCGTGAGGCCATCATCGACGCCGAAGGCGAGCGTGTAGGCCGAGCTCTTCCCCGGCTGGATGGTGAGGCTCGCCACCGTATCGCTCGCCTCGTTGTAGGTGACGGTGCCGCCGTTGCCGCCGCCGATGAGCACATCGTCGCTCGCCGTCGGCTGCAGGGTCGTCGACCAGTTGGTGGCATCGTTCGGGCCCGTCCACACATCGGTCGTGCCGTTCCAGGTGTCGAGCTGCCCGACGTTGAGCACCAGGTCCCCACCCGCGTCGTTGTACGCGACCGTCAGGTCGAGGTTGTTGCCCAGGCTGAGCAAGCCCGTTCCCGCGGCGCTATCGGCGCCGTACTGGAGCGTCGCGAAGGCGCCCGAAAGCTCGTTCGGCGCGAAATTCAGCACATCGAAGCTCTGTCCGGCCGCGAACGTGTAGCCGGAGGCGGTGTTGATCACGAGGGTCCCGTCGAGGCTCACGGCGCCAGTGACCGCGAGCGCGCTGTAGCCGACACCGGCGCCGCCCGCGCCGGCGATGCTCTCCTGCAAGGTCCCGCCGGCGGTTTGCGCATAGTTGCCGTTGATAGTCAGCACGCCCGGCGTGGCGGCCACGCCGCCCGCCACCAAGCCGCCGTTGGTCACGGTACCATTCACCGTGCCGGTGCCCTGAAGCAGGCCGTTGTTGATGTTCACGGCAGCGGCGCTGAGGGTCCCGTTCACCGTCGTGGTGGCGAAGCACAGCGTGCCCGGGCAGCTCTGGCTGTAGGAATTGCCGGCGCCGGCGACGGTCAGGTTGGCAAAGCTGCCGATCATCACTCCGAGCGTGTTGGTCGCATTGCCGTTCACCGTGAGAGTGGCTGCATTCACCGCCGAGCCGCCCGCCAGGCTCAGAGTGCCGCTATTCGCGAGCCCGCCCGCCGTCACGCGGGTCGGCGCGGTGAGTCCCGCGTTGCCGATGGTGACGGTGGCGGTGTTGGCGAGCGTGCCCGAGACGGCGACGCTGCTGCCGCCCGCGACCGTGCCGGCATCGACGTTGAAGGTCCCCGAGTTCGTCAGGTCCGCCGGGGAGGCGGCCGAGCCCACGGTGAGCGAGCCGCCGTTCGCGACGTTGAGGGTCCCACCGTTGACCACCCCGCCACCCGTGGCGAGCGCCGCGCCTGCAGCCGCCACGTCGATCTCTCCGCCCGAGTTGATGGTTACATCGTTCGCGACGCTGAGGCTGGTGCCGGGATTGAAGCTGACGAGGTAATTGGCGCTCGAGCCGGCACTCACCGTGAGACTGTTGATCGCGGAGCTCGCCTGATCGTAAGTCACCGTTCCGCCGGCGCCACCGCCCGCGCCGCCGATGCTGATGTCCTGGTAACCGAGGGGCACCAGGCTGTCGGACCACGCCGCCTTATTGCTCCACGCGCCGCTCGCTCCCGTCCAGCTCACCGCCGTCGGCGGGGGCGTCTCGACATCGAGCACCACCGTCCCGTCGGTGTAATTGAGTACCAGTCCGACGTCGGTGCACCCGGGACCGGACGGACAACCCGTCCCCTCGGGGATCACGAGCGGCGTACCGTTCGCCAACTCCGTGTCCATGAGACAGCCACTGCCGCCGCCGTCTGTGCAGTCGAACTCGAGCGTGCCGAACTCGCCGCTGAGCGAGGAACTCAAAGCGCTGATGATGTCGAAGCTCTCGCCGGCCGCGAAGCTGAAATTGCTGACCGTGGAAAGATCGAGCGTGCCGCCGAGGCTCACGCTGCCCACGGACTCGGCCGCATTGAGGACGCCGAATTGACCGCTCCCCGTGCCCCCGATGATCTCGCTCAACGTGCCGCCGGCGCCCTGACTGTAGCTGCCGCCGAGTGACAGCGTGCCCGGGTTGACCCCATCGGCGCTCGCCTGCACGGTTGCGGAGATGTTCGAAACGTTGGCGCCGATGTAGCCCGCGCCGCGCAGCGTGCCGCCGTTCACCGCGACGCTCGATGCGATCAGCGTGCCGTTCACAGTCGTCGTGCCGGCGCTCTGCGCGTAGGCATTGGAGCCGAGCACGTTGATCTCACCGCCGCTCGCAATCGTCACCGTTCCCGAGTTGGTGGCGGTGCCGTTGACCTGCAGCGTTGCGCCATTCGCGTACGGCCCACCGATCTGCGTCGCACCGCTATTGGTGAAGGCGCCGGTCAGCACCGAGCTCACGAGGGCAGGGGACGGGCTGACGGCGGCACCGCCGCTGCCGACGTTGAACGAGCCGGCGTTGGTGAGCGCCCCGTTGACGAGCAGGCTGCTGCCGCCGACCGTGGTGGCGGCATCATCGACGCCGAGACTGCCGCCGCTCGCGATGCTGAGTCCTCCCGTGGTGGAGAGTGAGGACCCGCCCTCGAGCTGCAGGCTGCCGGCGATGTTCGTGAGTCCCGTAAGGGCGCTGTTGCTGCCAAATCCGCCGCTCAAGTTGAGCTGGGAGGAGCCGTTCGCAAGCAGCAGCGCCGCATTCGCGCCGATACTCGTGACGCCGCTCTGCAGCTCGAGCGTCGCCGCCTTGCCGCTTCCGCCGCCGGTGATATCGATCGTGCCGGTGAGCGTATTGGAGGCGAACCCGGCCGCGCTCAGCGTCGCCGGTGCCGCCGTGCCGTTGAGATCGATGGTGCCGCCCGCGTTGCTCAGTGTTCCGCTCACCGCGATCGAGGCCGCGACCGACCCGGAGACCCCTCCGCCCACAGTCACCGTGCCGGTGTTGTCGAGGCTTCTCACCTCGGCCGCCGACCCAATCGTCACCGCGCCGCCGTTGCTCACGCTCAGAGTGCCGGCGTTGGTGAAGTCCCCGCCCACCGTGACGCTGGTTCCGGGCTCATCGGCGGCGAGCTCCGTTCCCGGCCCGAGATCGACGGTTCCCGCCGTCGTCAAACTCGTGTCCGGATTCAGGATGAGCGTGTAGGGCGAGCTGCTGCCCGCCTGCATCGTGAGGTCATAGATGCTCGCGTTCTGATCGAGGCTCACCGTTCCGCCCGCGCCGGTGCCGATGACCACGATCTGCGTGGCGCCCGGGGATCCCGACGACCAGTTCGACGCGGTACTCCAACTGCCCGCGCCCCCGGTCCAGTTGTCGGGCGTGACCACATCGAGCAGCACCTGGCCGGTCGAGCCCTCGTACGCGAGCCCAAGTGCGAGGTTGTTGCCGATCTCGAGCAATCCCTCGCCGCTCGTGCTGTTGCCGTCATAACTCAACGTGTCGAAGCCGCCGGAGAGGGTCCCGGGCGCGAAATTCAGCACATCGTAGGATTGCTTGCCCGAGAAGGTGAAGCCATTCGCCACGCTCACATCGAGCGCACCCGCCAGGGCCGCAGACCCCGAGATGTTGATCGCACCGTAATCGGTGCCGCGCGTAGTCGCCCCGGTCACCAGCTCGCTCAGCGCCCCGCCGGAGGTCTGCGTGTAGTTGCCGGTGATGGTGAGCAGCCCCGGAGTCGTCGAGCTGGTCGCCCCCGCCACCGTGGCAGCGTTCGTCACATTGCCGACCACGGCACCGTTGCCCTCGAAGAGGCCGCCATTCACATTGACGGCCGCCGCGGTGAGCGTGCCCTCGATGAGTGTCGAGGCCGATGCGCCGCTCTGGCCGTAGGCATTGCCGCTGCCGGTCACCGTCAGCGCCGCGGCAGGGGCGATGCTGACGGTTCCGGCACTGCTCAGGCCCGCGGCGCTCACGGTGCCGCTGTCGAGCGTCAGCTGCGCGCCGGCGCTGTTGGTGAAGAGTCCGGAAACCTGCATCGGGCCTCCAGTCTCGATGCCGCCGGAGTTGTTCACCGCACCGGTGATGGTGATCGCCGCTGGCGTAGTGCCGCCGTAGCTCAAAATGTAGCCCGTGTTCGTGAGGCCCGCAGCCGCGAGGGTGCCGGCCGCCACCCCCACTCCGGCGTTGCTGACCGACGAGCCGCTGCTATTCACCAGAGTGCCGCCGACCGTGAGGCTCCCCGCAGGCCCGCCGTTGCTGCTCCCCACCGTGATCGAGCCGGTGTTATAGAGGTCAAGGCCTGCGTTCGTCGCGATAGCGGCCCCGTTGGCGACCGTGAGTGAGCCGCCGTTGTTGGTGAGGGTATTGAAGGCGCTGTTGCTGGTACCATTGGGCGCGAGGCTCGTGTCCGTGATCGAGGCGGCTGCCCCGCTCAGGGAGATGGTGACGCCCGGCGCGGTGCTCGTGATGCCCGCGCCGCTGTACACGATCTGCGCATTGCCCGAGAGGCCGTAGGTGCCGGCCGTCAGGCTCCCGCCCGCGGGAATGAACGATCCGGCCGGCCCGGTCACGTTCAACAGCGCCCCTTGCGTACAGCCCGCCGCGGCGCAGCCGGTGAGAATTATCGAGCCGCTGTTGTTGAGGCCCGCGACATTGAGCGTCGTCGCCAGATCGGTGAGCGGGCCGGCGATCGAGTAGAAGGAAGTGTCGAGCGCGATCGTACCGCTGCTCGTCAGCGTGCCCGTGATCGTGGCCGAGGCGCCGGCGTCGAGCGTCAGGGAGCCGGCGTTGCCCGTCAGACCGCCGAGGGCATCATTGGTGAAATTGCCCGAGTCCGTCGTGATGAATGAGTTGGCGTTCGCGAGTGTGAGACCGCCCCCCTGCGCGATGCTGCTGATGCCGGTGTCGAGCTGCAGCACCGCGGGGGTCGAGCCGGAAGTGGCGTTCTCGCCGGCAATCGTAATCTCCCCGCCGAGCGTGTTCGCGAGCACCGTCGTGCCGGATAGGGTGCCGAGCGAGCCCGCCCTGACGAGAGTCTCGGTGGTGATCCCCGGGTCGCCGGCGAACTGCCCGCTGTTGCCGATGAGGATCGCACCGTTATTTATAAGAGTGCCGCTGATTAGAACAGAGCCCCCGCCGGTGGTCAAAGTGTCGGGACTGTCGTAGATACCCGCATCCACTGCGATCTGCCCCGTGTTGACTAGACTCGCCGGTGCGGAGCTCGATCCGACGGTGACCGTACCGCCATTGGCAACGGAGAGCGCGAACGCATTGCTCAGGGTACCGCCCGAGTTGAGCGTCGCGCCGCTCGCCGCCACCTGCAGCACGGCCGAATTAGTGACGGTGTTGGTCACGTTGAGCGTATTGCCGCTCGCGATGTTGAGCACGTAGTTCGCGCCCCCGATTGGGCTCGAGCTCGACTGCACGGTCAAGCTGCCAATCGTTGCGCTTGCCTCACCGAACGTCACCGTTTGGGTGCCGCCTTCGGACGTCCCGGTCCCCACCACGACGTTCTGGGAGACGATCGGCGCTGCACCGTCCGACCAGTCCGCTGCGGTGCTCCACGTCCCGGAAGCTCCGATCCAGTTGTCAGTCGGCGGCGGTCCCTGCGTGCTCACGACATCGAGCAGCACCTCGCCGGTCGAATTCTCGTACACCAGCGAGAGCGCGAGTCCTCCGCCGATGTTGAGCGGGCTCGCCGCGCTGCCGCTGAGGGCGTCGTTGTTGAACTCGAGCGTGCCGAAGCTGCCGGTGAGCGAGTTCGGCTTGAAATTGAGGATGTCGAAGCTCTGGTTCGCGGACAGCGGGAAGTCCAGCGTCGTCACATCGAGCGCGCCGGCGAGCGTGAGCGAGCCCGAGACGTGGATCGCCCCATAGTCGGTGCCGGCCGTCACTGCTCCCTGGATCAGCTCGTTCAGCACGCCACCGGAAGTCTGCGTGTAATTGCCGTTGATCGTGAGCAGCGCGGGGATATGGAAGCAGTTGCAGCCGGACGAGTAACTCTCGCCGGCGGCGAGGATCTGCGCGCCGTTCACGACGTTGCCGTTGATCGTGCCGTTGCCCTGGAGCAGCCCGCCGTTGAGGTTCACCGTGGGCGCGGTGAGCGCGCCGTCGACCGTGGTCTGCGCGAGCGGCCCGGACTGGCTGTAGGCGTTGCCGCTGCCCGTTACCGTCAGGTTCGCGCTCGCTGCGTACGAGGTGCCGGGCTCGTAGCTCGTGATCTCGACGGTGCCGAGATTGTTGAAGCCGGCGGCACTCACCGACGCGTTGCCCTCATAATTGGAATCGATATTCAACACCGCGGCGCCGCCGTTGGTGAACGCGCCACCGGCGGTGAGCTGCGCGCCCCCGAAGATGCCGATCTGCCCCGAATTGTTCACCGCGCCGCTCATTGTGACGGTCGCCGCACCGTAGGTCGGAGCCAGGGCGCCAGCGCTGGCGAGGAGGGTGCCGCTGTTGACGAGCGCCGCGGCGTTGAGCGAGGCGCCGGGTCCGACCTCGATTCCGTACGAGCAGTTGCCGGTATTGGTGGGGATGCAGGCCGCGCCATTATATGTCCCCGCGTTCGTCAGCGTGCCGACCACGTTGAGGGTGGTGGACGAGGCGTACGGCTCGTTCAGCAGAATTTGACCGCTGTTGATGAGGTTGCCGGCGGTGCTGACCTGCGTGGCGGCGAGGGACAGTTGGCCCGCGTTGCTCGTGAGGGTGTCGAGCGCGTTGTTCGCGCCGGCGGCGGCGCTCGTGTCGGTCAGCGTCGTACTGGCGCCCTCAATGGTGAGCAACGCGCCGTTGCCGATGCTGGCGATTCCAGGACCTGCGTACTCAAGCTGCCCGCCGTTCTCGATCTGGTACGATCCGGGGCTCAGCACGCCGGAGGCCGAGACGAATGGGTTGCTCGCCGCGGTACCGGTGATGTTCATCACGGATGCCGGGCCGTCCGTGCCGTTTCCATCGATGTACACGCTGCCGCCGGCGTTGCTGAAGCCCGCTGCGGTGAGCGTTCCGGTCTCCACTTGTACGAGACCGCTGTTCACGAGGGTACCACCCACGGAGAGATTACCGCCCACGGCCGGGTAGTAGCCCAGGGCGGCGTTGACCGAGAGGGTACCCGTGTTCGTGAGGTTGAGGCCGGGATTCGTCACGATCGAGGCGCCGTTGCTGAGAGACAGCTGGCCGGCGTTGGCGGTGAGCGTATTGAAGGCGCTGTCGCTCGAGCCGTTGTTGGGCATGAGGTTCGTCGCCTCGATCGATGCGCCGCCGAAGACGAGCGAAACGTTGGCGTCCGGCCCGAGCGAGCTGATGCCCGCGCCGGAATAGGCAATGACGGCGTTTCCGGTCAACTCATAGATGCCCGCGTTCAGAGCGCCCGAGGCGGGCACGAAGGAGCCTGCCGGTCCCGTCACGTTCAGCAGCGCCTGTGCCGTACAGCCGGCCGTGGCACAGCCGTTCATGATAATCGAGGCCGCGCTGCTCTCATTCAATAGACCGGCCGCATTGAGCGTCGCAGGCAGATTGGACGAGCTTATCTGCACGCTGCCGTAGTTGATCAGCGTGCCGCCGACTGTCAGCGTGCTGCCGCCCTGACCCGCCGTATCGACAGCGAGCGTCCCCAGGTTGGTGAGATTGAGCCCGGGATTGGTCTGCACCTCGGCGCCATCGGCCAGCACGAGCGACCCGTAATTCGTGGTCAGGTTGTTGAGCGCGCTGTTGGTGCCCGTCGCCGTGAGGGGTGTGAGGCTCGAGTCACTGATCGAGGCATTCGCGCCCTTGAGCGTGATGGAGGTGTCGGCGCCGATGGCCGCGATGCCTGCGCCGTTGTACTGCAGCGTAGCGTCACCCGTGAGCTGCACGATCCCGGCATTGAACGTCCCGTCGGCAGCCACGTCACCGGTGATGCCCAGCACGGTCGGCTCATTGGTCAGATCTCCGATCTGAGTCGATGATCCGATGATCTGTAGGCTGCCCGTGTTGTTGAGCGCGGCGGCGGTGACGGTCGTGGGTGCGCTCATTCCGTCGCTACCGATGTTCATCTGACCGGAGTTCGTGAGTGTGCCGCCGATGCTGAGGGTGGTGCCGCCACCCGCAGTTCCCCCCGAAGAGCCATACGTGTAGCCCTCGTCGATATCGAGCGTGGCGTTCTCATTGTTCGTGAGGTTGCCGCCGATGGTCGAGGCGCCGGCCGACTCGATGTCCGTGGTCGCGCTCGAGGTGCCGAAAATGGGGCTGGGCGAGCCGTTGTTAAAGGGTCCTACCGTGCTGACCGTCGCGCCGTTTTGAACCGTGAGCACACCCTCATTCGTGAGCACCCCGCCGCCGCCGACCTTAAGCGCGGCCCCATTCTCGACGTTGAGCGTGCCGAAATTGGTCAGGCTGCCGTTGCTGCCGCCACCGCCGGTCGTGAGGGTATCGCCGCTGCTCTCCAAGTCGATCTCGCCGCCCGAGTCGATATTGACGGCGGTGCTCGTCGTGAGGCTCTCATTCGCCGCGCCGTAGGAAAGGTCATAGCCGGGAGTGACCGTGAGGCTGTCCACCGTCACGGGGCTCACGCTCGCATCGAGCGTAACGGTGCCGCTGGTCGGACTGTTGACATCCCCCAGGATGACGTCCGAGCTGGATTTGGGAATCGCACCGCTCGACCACGATGAGGTGTTGGCGCTGTTCCAGGTTCCGGTCCCCGCGTTCCAGGTATTCGCCGTGGCGGAAGGGGTGGAACTGCCCACGCTCAACACGACGTCGTTGCCGTTGTAGGCGAGATCCAGCGCCAATCCGTTGCCGATGTTGAGCGTCGAGCCGCTGCTTACGAGGCCATCGTATTCGATGCCGCTGAAGGCGCCGGAGATCGTTCCGTTGATCGAGGTGATGTTGACGATGTCGAACGTCTGGCCCGGGCTGAAGGTGAATCCGTCGCCGGCGTAGAGGTCGAGAGAGCCGCCGAGGCCGACGTGCCCGCTCACGTTGAGCGAGCTGAACTGGCCGTTGGAGGTGCCATTCACCACCTGGAACAGAGCCCCGGGGGCTTGCTGGGTGTAGTTTCCGGTGACGGCGAGCCCGCCCGGCACCGTGCCACCGAGGACACCCCCGCCCTCGACCGCACCGTCGTTCGTGATGTTGCCGATGATCGTCCCAGTGCCCTGGATCACACCGCCGTTGATGATGACGTTGGGCGCGTTCAGCGTGCCGACGACGGTCGTCTGGCCCCCGTTCAATCCGGCCTCCTGGATGTAGAAGCTGCCCGCTGCCACCGTGAGCGTCGCGAAGTTGTAGCCGGTGCCGATGGCCACGTTGCCGGATGTCGTCATACCGGCCACGGTCAGCGTCGCGGTGTGGTTTGCGGTCGCACCATAGAGCGAGATCGTGCCGGTGTTGTTCAAATCCTCGGTGGTGACTTGCGCCGTCGAGGAGCCGGTAGCGCCGTTATTGCCGACGGTCAGCGTGGCGGCGTTGTCGAGCAAGGCGCCGAGGTTGAGGGTGGTGCTGCCCGAGGTCTGGCTGGACGCATCCACCGTGATCGAGCCCTCATTGCCGGCATTGTTGAAGGTGCCCGCTGAGGTGGTGGTGACGCCGGCGCCGTCCTCGATCGTCAGCGTGCCGGCATTGGAGGTGAGCGTGCTGAGCCCCGAGTTACTGAGTGGGGAAGTTCCGCTGCGGGCCACATAGGAATTGGCGTTCGCGAGGGTTAACGAGCCGACGATGCTCGTGATCCCGCTATCGAGCACGATCGCCGCAGTTTTCGAACCGAGGGTGGGGGCCTCGCCCGTGACGGTGACGTTGCCGCTCACGGCATTGAGCGCGAGCCCTGCGGCCGTGAGGGTGCTCGATGAGCTGATGGAGCCGTTGCCGACCGAGAGGGACGAGAGGTTCTGGAGGTTCCCGCCGATGTTGAGCGTACTGCCGCCCCCGCCTTCGTTTGTTCCGTCGACACCCACTGACCCCGAATTCACCAAATTGACACCGGGGTTGGTGGTGACGGTCGCGCCATTCTCGAGCGTGAGCGCGCCGCCATTGAGCGCAAGGCCCGCCAGCGCGCTGCTGCTTGCGCTGCTCGCGGTGAAACCGATGCGGGCATTGGGGCCGTTAAGCGTCAGGCTCGCGCCGCTCCCGCCGGGCAGTCCCGCGATCGTCGTGATCCCGCCGCTGCCGAATTCGAGCAGTGCATCACCGCTCAGCTCGTAACTCCCGGTCAGGGTGGTGGGCGCGGCGCCGCTCACAGCGAGCGTCGATTGCACGGCTGACGCCCCGGTGATCTCGATCAGTCCGCTATTGAGCAGCGATCCGTTAGCGGTCACGGTCGTCGACTTGGTGAGGCTCGCGTTGCCGATCAGGAGCTCCGCGGTGCTCGTGGCGGAGGCGTTGGTGAGTGACCCGCCGATGCTGACCGTGCTGCCGCCCTGGCCGCTCGCATCGATCTGCATGACGTTGCTGTTGGTGAAATTCGTGCCGGCGTTGGTCGCGACCGAGACGCCGTTCGCGACCTCGAGCGTGCCGGCGTTCTGAGCGAGGGTGTTGAGGCCGCTGTTGGTTCCGGAGGCGGCGTTCGGGATCAGGTTGGTCGCGGCGGTCGATGTGCCTGCGCCACTTAGATTAAGCGTCGTCCCCGGGCCGACCGCGGCGACGCCGGGACCGGCGTAGACGACCTGTGCGTTGGTGAGATTGTATGTGCCGGAGCCGAGCACCCCCGATGAGGAGACGAACGGACCCGTCGAGCTCGAACCCGTGAGCGTCAGAACGGCCGGGTTCGCGGCCGTACCGGTGAGCGTGAGCGTGCCGTAGTTCGTAAGTCCCGCCGCGGCCACGCCGATCGCCTTGCTGACCGACCCGTTGCCGATCGTAACCGTGGCTCCTGCAGCGTTCTCGAGCGTGCCGCCCACGGTGAGCAAGCTGCCACCCGCGCCCGCCTGGTCGACGTTCAGCGTACCGGTGTTGAGCAAGTCGAGACCGCTGGCGGTCGCGACCGAGGCGCCGTTAGACAGGGCAAGCGTTCCCGCGTTGCCTGCGAGGGTGTTGAGGGCGCTGTTGGGTCCGCTATAAGAAGAGGAGGTCGAGACGATGGACGCGCCCACGCCGTTCAGGTTGACGGCGCCACCGATCCCGACCGCAGTGATGCCGGGGCCGTTGTATTGGAGCACGGCATCGTTGGTGAGGTTGTAGGTGCCGCCGTTCAGAATCCCGGGCGGTTGCACGAACGGATTGGCGGAGGCCGGGCCCGTCAGATTCAGGAGGGCCTGGTTGGTCGCCGTCCCCGTGATGTTCACGGTTCCGAAGTTATTCAGTCCGGCGGCGGTGATCAGCGTCGGGCTCGTGAGGCTGCTGCTGCCGAGATTGAGGGTTGCAGCCGTCGCGGTCACGGGCGTAATGAGGTCAGGACCGATGCCGATGGCCGTCCCCGGGTTGCTCAGCACGCCGGTGATGGTGAGCGTGCTGCCGCCGCTATTCTGAGCGGTATCGACGTTGGTGATATTCAGATTGCCATAGTTGCCGGAAACGGAGAGCTCGCCGTTCGAGTCGACGTTGACGGTGCCGGTGTTGACGGCGGGGAACGCCTGCGTCGGATTGCTTCCGGGGAAGCCCGCGCTCGTGACGCTGAACGTTGCAGGCGAGCCGGACGTGCCGATCACGGAGAGCGTGCCGCTGTTAACCAGTGTCCCGACGCTCCCCGCGGCGCCCCCGGTGGCGCCGCTGCTCGGCGAAGTGGTGCCAAAATTGGCCGTCCCGGTGTTGGTGAACACGCCGGTGACATTCAACGCGGTCGGCGCGGCCGCGGAGCCCGTCAGCGTGAGCGTGCCGCCGTTGCTGAACGCGCCTGAGTCGTTGAGCGTCGTCGCCGCAGAGCTCGACGACGGGCCCATCGTGACCGTGCCGGTGTTGACAACCGATCCGAGGCTGGCGGTAGCGCCGCTACTCATTTGCAAGCTGCCGCCATTGGTGAGCGCCCCCGAGACGTTCAGTGCGGCCCCGTTCACCAGCAGCTCGAGGCTACCGCCGGAGTTGACGGTAACTGTGCCGTTCGTGCCCGTGCCTGCCTGCAGGGTGAGCGTGTACGGGTCGAATTGCAGGACGCCGCCGGAGTTGAGGGTGAGCGTGCCGATCGTGGAGTTGACGTTGAAAAGGACCGCACCCGGTGAGGTGCTGCCGATCGTGACGGCGTCGCCGTCACCGTTCGGGACACCGGCGGGCGTCCAGTCGGAGGCCGTATTCCAGCTACCCGGGCCGCCGTTCCAGTTGATGACGGTCTGCGCCGAGGCGCGTGTCGACGGAAGCAGCCCTGCGGCGGCGAGGAGAGTCACACTCGCGAACCACGGCCGGCTGCAGCGGACCCGCAGCCGATCGGGCCCCGCGAATCTCGGCGGGACGGAAGGACCGCGCTGAGCAACTCGGGTCGCTGTGCGCAACTGTGCCGGGCGTCGTGCGGTCCGCGGCCAGATCGGGTGCATTATTCTCTCCCCGCAAGGATCTTCTGTGGTCCCGAGCGCCTGTAATCAGGGCGTGATGCGATTTAGACGTCGGCGCATGCCTGAAATTGGCTGTACTGCCTTGCGGAATCAATCACCTATTCGGGTGACAAACGCCCTTCGCTCATGAAGCAGTCCCGCCCGGCAGCGCGTGGGGATCCCGCGACCGCGCTCGCAGACATGGAAACATAAGCTGTAGGCAGGATGGGGAAGCTCGCGGAATCAACGGGATAGCGCACCCAGGCCCCGAGGCAGCCCAGCAGGAGCGTGATCCAACCCCGATCCGAGTCGGGGAGGCGATTTCACCTGTTTGCGCCCAAGACCGGGCAGTGCCAGCATTTGGAACTGGCAGGCAGCAGTTGCACAGGCAGCGGCCTCGGCGTACTGTAAAACAATGTTGACACGTTTCCACTCCAGGGTCTTGAGCGCGATCGGCGCGCTCTGCGTGCTATCGGTGATCGCGAACATCGTGCTGTCTACCGCCAACCAGGGATTGCAGGGGCAAGTGAATGAGCGGACGCAGTACATCCAGCAGAGCGCGCAGTTACAGAGGTTGTACGCGCAGATGGCACGAGCGCTCGCGGACCTGTCCGTGCGGAACAAGGATGAGCAGCTGACCGCAGTGCTCACCAGGCAAGGCATCAAGGTGACTGCGAACGCGGTGCCCACGGCCGGGAATGGAGGCGAGAGCGGGGATGCCACGGTCAGTTCCAACCTCGGGCAGCAGAAGTCCGGGATTCATGAGCGCAGACGGGAACATTAGCCATGAAGAATGAGGCCGAGGCTGCGGGAGAACTCCGGACGGGGAGCTTGTTCCTGCCGCTCCTGCTGCTCGGTCTTGCCGTACTCGGGTGGACGGCGTTTCAGACCGTGGAGCTGGTGAGGGAACACCAGGGACTCAGCAGCGTGCACGCGGCACAGCGGCGTGCGGTCGATCAGTCGCAAAAGCTCCGCGCTTCGTTGAGCACGATGGCGGCGGACACACAGCGCCTGGCGGACGGTGGCGATGCGGGGGCGAAACTCATCGTCGAGCGTCTGCGCCAGCAGGGCATCACGATCAATCCGAACGCACCGAATTCGGACGACCCACCTTAGCCCGCCTTAGCTCATTACCTGCGCAGTCCGAGCCGCTTTCGCCCCTTGGGGGTGTACCATCTTCGGTGGCGCATCGCGACTCACGCGAACACCTGCGACTGCGCGCCTGCGGGTATTACATGCCCCTCCCGGTAGCGTGTCAGTCATGCATTCGGGTGACAGAGGGAGGCCTGGCCCGTCTTCGCGGTGACATAATGATGCGGCTATGCGCTACGTACGCACGACTGCGGATCTCCAAGCATGCCGATAGCAGTGGCGATCGTCGAGGACGATGCGGTGCTGAGTGAGCGCTATCGCGAGCTCATTGCCTCGGCCGCCGATATGCGCCTCGAATGGACGGCGAGCGGCGCCACTCAGGCGCTGCGCCTGCTCGCGGCGGCCGCCCCCGACGTGCTGCTCGTCGATCTGGGCCTGCCGGATGGCAACGGTCTCGATGTGATCCGCAGCGCCAAGGCGCGCCGCCCGGACGGCGAGGTCATGGTGGTGAGCATGTTCGGCGACGAGGAGCACGTAGTCGCCGCGATCGCCGCGGGCGCGAGCGGCTATCTGCTGAAAGACGCCCTAGCCGACTCCTTCCTCGGCACCATCCGCGAGCTGCGCTCGGGAGGCTCCCCGATCAGCCCGAGCATCGCCCGCATCATCCTGAACCACGCCCGCCCCCCGGGCGCGCCCCCGACGGAGGGATTGCCGAGCGAGTGCGAGCTCGCCGAGCGCGAGCAAGAGATCCTCTCGCTCGTCGCCAAGGGGTTCAATTTCCAGGAGATCGGCCGTCTGCTCGGCATCTCCAACAACACCGTCAAGACGCACATCTACAGGATTTATCGTAAACTGTCGGTGCATTCGCGCGGCGAGGCGGTGTTTGAGGCGAAACGGCTCGGCCTGCTGGTTTTTTAGCGCGCTGCTCGCGATCGGCGTCGGCACGGCGTTCGCGCAGGGCGAGTCGCCGCCCGGCAAGGCGTTCTGGCGCCTGCATTTGACGAGCGGCGAGTATCTCGCCGGCTACACGCTCAGCACTCCCCCACCCCCCACCGCAGCGGGCGTTCCCATACGCTTGCCGCTCCGGCTCGGCTACACGCCGCCTTCGCGCGGCACCCCCTTGCGATGGGTGCGCTGCGAATTCCAGTTGGGTGAGACTCGCGCGCGCGAGCACATCGTCTACCTCCCCTACGTCTCGCCCAATGCCGTGGTCTATCTCGATGGGGTCTACATCGGCAAATCGGAAGGGTATGGCGAGCCGGAGACCGACTCGTGGAACATCCCGCTGTACATCCACGTTTCCGCGGCTCTCGTTCGTCCGGGCAGGCATCAGCTTCTCATCGAGCTCGTGCCGCAGCATCGCGCCGGCACCGAGCTAGGTCCGGTGTGGGTGGGAAGCAACGCGGCGCTGCTGCCGCTGTACCGGCGGCGGCAGTGGCTGCAGGTCACCGGCGTCGAGGTCGTCACGCTCCTCGTGGGTGCGATCGGGGCGCTTGCCGCCCTGCTCTGGGCGCGCCGCAGGCGTGAGACGCTCTTTGGCCTCTTTGCCTTAAGTTGCGGCATCTGGATGATCCGCGACGCGCAGTTCTTCGTGGTGCGCACCCACTCGCTGTTTTACTTCTCGGTCATTACCGCGGGCGCGCTCTTCTGGCTGGTGGCGGTGCTCTACCGGCTGAGCTTTCGCATCCTCGAGCGCCGCTTTCCGCGCTTCGAGACCGCCCTGTTCGCCTATGCGCTGCTCGTCACGGTGGCGATGTATGCCGCAGGTCCCGCGCACGCATTCCTCGTGATCACGGCCGGCTATGGCGCCTTGCTGCCGATCGCCATCGCCTTTCAGGTGTATCTCACCTGGGCGACTCTGCGCTCGCCCACGGTCTTGCGGCTGTTGCTGTGGCTCGCGGCGATGGTCACCTCGCTTTCGGGGGCGTACGACCTCGCCCTGATGCTCGAGTGGATACCGTGGCCGGGCTCGTACCTGATGCCCTACAGCTCCCTTTTCTATGCGGTCACCGTCGGTTGGGCGCTCATCGACAGCTTCGTCAAGACGCACAACGAGTACGAGCAGCTCAACGTCGCGCTCGATACCCGTGTGCGCGAGCGCGAAACCGCGCTGCGGGCGCAGTATGACAAGTCAGCCGAGCTCGAGCGCGAGCGCGTGGTAGCGGCCGAGCGCGCGCGTATCCTGCGCGACATGCACGATGGGTTAGGCCTGCAGCTGATCACCGCGCGCCGACTCATCGAAAGGGCCCAGGATCCCCGTGAGGGCGTCGCCGCCGCACTCGATGATGCGATGGATGAATTGCGCATCGCCATCGACTCCATGAAACCGACCGTGCACGATCTTTTGGTCATGCTCGGGAACCTGCGCTATCGGCTCGAGCCGCGTCTGAACGCCGCCGGCATCAGCCTGCATTGGAACATCTCCGATGCGCCGGATGCGATTCGCCTGGGGCCGACGGAGGTCACCGAGGTCACGCGGATCGTGCAGGAAATCTGCGCCAACGCGCTCAAACACTCCGGTGCGACCGACATTTCCCTATCGGTGCATTGTCCGGAGCCAAACTCGGTGGGTGTCACCGTCACGGACAACGGCTGCGGCTTCGATGTCACCGCGGCGCGCAACGGCGAGGGTCTTGCGAGCATGAACCGGCGCGCGCGCAACATCGGAGCGCGACTCGAGATCGAGTCGAGAGCCGCCGGGACGCGGATTGCGATCACGGTGCCCGCACGCGAGCTCACTGCCGATATACCCGCAAGAAAATAACAGCACGGTCCAGGGCCGCGATCTGCCCCAATATGTGGACCTCGGGTTCAAAGGCCTGACGGACGCCTCGATCGACTCCGTCGACCTCACCCTGACCGTCTTGCCCGGCCGGCTCGGGTGCGGATGGCCAACGGCGTGGAGCTTTGCCCCTGCCCTGATGTAGTGCACCTTCACTGCGACCGGGTGGACGAGGTACAGCCACGCAGCACCAACTGGCCGGACCGCTTCTCCGTCATCGTGTAGATCTCGGAGTCGTGCATCAGCACCGCCACTCGTGCTGAGGGTGATGGTCGGAACAACGTCAGGTGTCCCTGTCAACGAGCCGACATAGGCCACGACCTCCGGTAGACTCGGTGCGGGCGTACCATTCGCGAGCTATGACCTTGCGACACGCCGCGGTTCGAGTACGCGAACCCGAGCGCCACAGGACGACATTTTGCTAAACGAAGTCGAGCGCGATCGGTCCCCCGCCGTCGCCTGCCCTTCCGGCTGGTATGTAATCACGATCACAAGTAGCTATACGTACTAGAGGTGGCCGCGGGCCTTGAGGTCGGCCTCGAAGGTCGCAAGCGCCATCACGAGCGTCAGCGGCTTGTCCGCCAACGGCACGGCGCCATAGCCGGCATACCACGCTGCCGCCCGCTCGCTTTTGGCATCGATGATGAGAATGACGCCGCCCACTTCGGCGGCAACACGCAGGCAGCGGCGCGCGGCCGCCGCCAGAAGCTGGCCGCCGAGGCCCTGCCCCTGCAGCTTTAGATCAGTTGCGAGGCGCGCGAGCCTGAAGCCCGGCACGTCGTGACGGGCAAGCCCACGTCGCATTAGCTCCGGCGTGCCGGCGTAAGCGAGCGCCGCTGGCGCGAGGCTATAGTAGCCGAAGATCGTTTTGCCGTCGGCCTCTTTGACCGCGACGAAGGTTTTAGCACCACCGGCCTCGTGGCTCTGGCGCGCGTACCTCTGAAGGAAATCGTTGAGCGCAGGCTCGCCGCAATCGAAAGACTTGCGATCGTGCTTTTTTGAGATCGCTTCTTCGCGCCAGGCGGGAACTGTCATCTGCGCTTCGGCAGCGCTGCGATTGCTTTGCGTAGCTTGGCGTTCGGGGCCGGAGGGTGTTCCAGCATATCCAGCACCCGTAGACTGTCGCGCCCCGTGAGCACGACACGCTCGGCTTCCTCGATCACGGCCCGAGCCTCGCGCAAGGCCTGCTGCAACACGAAATCAGTCAAGTCCGTGTTCCGGAGCGCGGCCGCCCGCAACAGCGTCGCCTTCTGGTCAGGCTGCACTCGCAGATTCATCCGCTTGTTGTCGTCTACAGCGACTCGGGGCATGGCACTTCCCCTGCATACATATTCAAAGCGTACACCTGGAACGTCCTTTCGTCAAGCGTAAGTATTGAATGAGTACGAGATTTTACCCTTTAAATCGCACCGTGGACGTGCCCTTCGTCCTCGCCACGCTTTGCACGCGCTGCCTCGGCAGGGGATCTGCACTATGCGTTTCTGGGTCATCTCGCAATTTGGCCCAACGCGCCGGCACATGAGTGCCGGCGACCCTCCGTCCTGACGGCCCCGCCACCGGTTCGGCGTTCATGGTGCGATCCGTCTGGGCTCCGGATTATCGACGGCTGTTCCACACGATGCGCCAGGTATCCCTTCGCCTCCAGGCGACCCAGTACCGTACGCACCATCGACTCCTTCAGCGGGTGGCGGACTGCCCTCGGTCAGCGCCGCTGGGGTCGGCCGGTGCGGCGCTCCGCGCCGTGACCGACTCCCAGCTGATCCCAACCCAATGCGTCAGTTGTGCCGGTGAATGGGCGTCGGGACGTGCCTCATCTTGGCCGGAGCCGCTGCCGGAGCTGTTGCCAGCATGCTTGACGCGGTGGCGGGTTGGGCCACCGCCCAACTCCTCTCCCTAACCTCATTGGGCGTGATTTCGATTCGGACTGGCGGGGAAGCCAGTCCCGCTCCAACCACGGTCAGCTCGTAACGGCCCGCCGTGACTGCGGGATTGAGAGTAAAGTCAACCGTCTCGGGTCGATTGCCGCCGGCCACACTGACCGAACTCCAATTCGTGGTGCGGCAGTAATAAACGTTACCGGTCGCCGGATCCTCGAGGCGGACAACCGGGAAATTCTCGTTCATCTGATCGTCATCGCCATAGGCGGAGCCGTCAGATTGACCGTTCAATTGTGTGCCGGTCAGGCGGAATACTCCGCCGCCGGTGTATTGGACATGGAATATTGCGGGCAGAAGCGACCCTTGGCCCCAACCATGCGGGGTATAGGCATGCGAGGCATCCGGGGTATAGACGTAGAGCTGATTCGAGCTATCGCTGAGCATCAGTTGTCCCGTGGGTAACACCAACATTCGCGTGACATAGGCGCCTTCATCCGGAAGGAATGAGCCTGGCGGAGCAGGAATCGGGGTCATGGTTCCGGCACGCGGGTCGAAGTCGAAGAGCTGCGACGGAGAGCTGAAAATGCCTCCGAGTACCAACCCAAGGGTCCCGGTCTGCAGGGCATTTATGGGTGCCAGGTTGCCGCTCGAATTGTATGCTCCAAGTGTAAATGATGTGGAGCTGTCGACACTGTAGATGTACGTGCCTGGCGGTATTGTCGTTTTCTTGCCATCCGCCTGTGCAACGCTCCAACCAGGCTGCAGCCCGGCGGTGGTGGGGACGCTCACGGAGGCCGATCCGGCTGTCGTGCCTGCGTCCAGGGAAACCGGGTTCGGACCCGAATCAGCTATCAAATACACATGACCATTCGGCAAGATGGCAGCGGGAGCGTCATCCGCCCCGAACAGCGCGTCCGGGATCGTGCCGCCCGGCCCCGTGAGGGGGGCGATCATATCTGGCCCCGGCTCCCAGCGATCCGATGAGGGCGTATAGAGAGCAGTGTGCTGGTTGGCGCCGATGACGAGCACACGACCATCCAGGAGGCGGAGGATGGGACCGAGCTCATAGCCAACCTGCCGATCGCTCAGGACGGGCAGCGTGCCCCTGGCGGTTCCATCCGCGGGGCTGATGCTGGTCCAAAAGCCGGTTGAGGGTGTGTATTCTTCCGCGTAGCCCGTGTTCGCAGCTATGCTCTGAAACAGGTCGTAATTCACAACCTGTCCGCTCGGAATCATTGCCCAGCCTTCCTCGTCGCTGGAGTCGTTATAAACCTTGGTCCCTGTCTCCGTGAACGCGTTCTCGGCAATCGAGTATAGAAATGATTGCGGGCTGATCAGATCGCCCGCCAGAATCTCGCCTCTGGGCAGCAGGGCCGAAGGATCATCGCCAAAGCAACTCGCTGCTGGACCAAAGAATCCGGCGACAGCCGGTCCGCTAGCCGTTGCGGCAGCCGATATGGTCACGCTCGTCGGGGAAGTCACCGCAACAACCGTCGCCTTGGCGGGTATTCCCGGGCCCGAGACAGTCCACCCGGTCTGCATCCGAAACGTCGAGTAGATCCCATTGATAACGGGGGAGCCCGTGGTCAGACTCACATCGGAAGTGACCGGCACGTATCCGCAGCCTTCCTGAGGCGGATCGCTGGCTGCTTCGGTCCAGGTATTGGTGAGCGGGTTATAGATTTCGGCCTGCGGACCCCAGTTCGCATCCTCAAACGGTCCGGTATATTCGCCGCCCATGACCCACAGGTTGCCATTCTGTAACACGTCCGAAGTGAAGTAGAGCCTCGGCGTAATCATTTTGCCGAGAGTCACCCAAGTCCCATTGATGTAACTGCCGTGCGCATCGGGAGTTAATTTGGCCCACGTCTGAATGTCGTCAAACGTCTGCACCATGATCGACCCGTCGGTCATGAGGATCATGATTTGAATGCTGCTAAACGACGGCCTGTTGACTAATGGCGTCCAGGTTCCGGCGCTTGCTGGCGTTGCGTGACTGCTGATCAGAAGCAGGAGCGCCGCGAATGTTGCTGCTTGCAGAGCGAAGCACCGGAGCCGCTTGACGAGACCGTTGATGGCGTTCTTCATTGATAGTCTCCTCCCAGACGCAGCACTGGCTGCGCGCCGTTGCCGGCGTAACAAGAGAATCTGCCCAGAGAGACCGCTGTGGGATCAGTGTCGTTGTGACTTCTTGCGGGAAGCAGTTAAGCACCGGCTCTGAACGTTGTAAAGGGGCTACCCGCAAAGCCCGAGGTGGCGGCGGGCCGTAACCAGGCTGAAACAATGAAGAAGCTGGCGCAACCGGCGATCCGTTATCATCGGCACCCTCGGCGCCCGTCGGAAAGGCGCTTGTTCTCCACCACGCTGTATTACGTGTGCTCTTTCCCGTCCTTCTTGCGGACTGTGGCGCGCAGGAACATGACGGGTGCCCATTATCCGCACCCACGCGTCGCTGACCAGATGTTAGGTCTTCACTACAGCCACTCCCGCGCCCAAACAGCGCGCAAGTGCCTGAGCCCCCGTCAACAGCCGCCCCGGCCGGGGTCACGATCGAGGGCGAATCCGCGATGCCAGGCTAGCTGGTCCACTGTGTGGGTGGAGATTCGGCGAACAATGCAAGGCGGTTCCTCAGGATGTCCGCACTCACGTCCGGGGGAAGTGCCTGGGATGGCATGATGATGACCGGCACGCCCAAAATCTGCACCGGCGGCGAGAATTGGATGGGCACTTCCACCCAGTATCAGCAAGTAAATGAGCAGGACGTGAGCTGCGGCCACCAGCGCTGCGTCCCCGATCATCACCGTTTCGCCGACTCTCGGGGTGAGGATAAGCATGATCTTCGGCTTTGCTTGCCGACCTCCCCGTTTCGATCCGTCGGTGACTCGCCCGACCGGTGTCCGCCCCGTTCAGCATACGCTTGACAGAGTCGGTGGTCATTGAGTGATTACGCCCAGCCTGAGCGGCCACCGACAATGAACAACCGGTTGATCCCTCGTTTGGATCGCAGGTGCCACGCTCTTCGGCGCGTTGATGCCCACGCGCACCTGATTGCCCTTGACCCCGAGGGCCGTGACCGTCACTCGTCCCCGATCATGACCGCTTCTCCGACTCCGCGCATCAGGTCAGGTACCGCACCTTCTCCGATTGACGACGATTCACGAGCCCCTGGACCACATGACCACCCGACTTGTTCCAGAGGAGGAAGCTCTGGCCCGCAGCACAGAAGTTCTGCTGGTTCGTGTACTTCAGCACCGATGACGCGGAGAAGTTGTGGACTCCAATATTGTACATGAAGGATAACAGCGCATCGACCATGTTGGACGTGAGGTCCACCGTCACCACCTGCTTCAAGCACGGCAGGAAGATGTTGGTGATGACATCCAGGAGCTTGTGCAATGCCTGCTCTTTCGTCCACACAGTGTTCTCATCGATATGATCGGCGACTGACAGCACCGCATTAGTGCAACCGTAGCCGATGGTCAGCAGTGCCGATCCCAGGATCGGGTCCGGATAAGCCTGACAGGAGCCGTTAGCCAGGGCTTTCCCGTAGCCCTCTCGTCGCTGAAGCGCCAGGAGTCCTTCTTCGGATATCGTCCACTGGTCAGAAGGCAGGAAGGTATGGGCGTTGGCGTCAAAGGCACATGGAGCAGTCGGTCACCCCATGGTCAGGAGCACGGCCATGCTCATCCAGGAAAGATGACTTGGCCGCGCTGATGTTGAGATTGTTGGCGGTCTCGATGTTGACGTCCTCCGCCTTTGCGTAGACGCCTGGACGCCATAGGGCGCTCCAGTAGCCATCACGTCGGGCGCTTCTCTCCGTGTGGTCCTTTAGGCACCACGTATACTCCGCTTAGCTGCGGAATAGCGGCGGCCGATCTCTGCGAGCAATTGCTCCCCCTTGCCCGCAGAGAAGCCGGCGAGCCAGCCTTCAATCCACGTCTGATCTGCGCCGGTCGCCTTCGGTGGGCGCCCGAACGCCATTTTGAACGCCTCTATCGCTCTGCTGGTATTGGTCTGTGGCATGCTGTTCCCAGGAATGATGCTTTACGCTAAGCATTGGCGCTGGCGCCTGGGGAGTCAAGCGGGACGGAATTCAAACTGAGACACTACCGGATCGTCTGGACAAGCGTGGTTACACCGAGCGGCCCGACACGAGGGCGCCAGCGGCGCGGATCCCGGTCATGATGCCGCCCAGTGCTCCGCTGCGCACCTTTGGGCGTGCCCGTGGCCCGAGGAGGTTCTCACGGAAGAGCGGCCAGAGACCAGCGTGGCGCGGTACGCGAGGCCTACTGCCCGGAGCAGGGGTGAACGCGAATGGAGGGGTTTCTCGGTGTGCTCCAGTAGAAAAAGAATGTCAGGGCAGTACGGATGGAAGGACTGATCAGGTTTGATGACCTGAAGCCAGCTGCGAATGGAACTCCAGAATCAACGGCTGGTTCGGAGAACTTTCCGAGCGCCGCAATTATCGAACAGCTCAGGAATCGGCTGATCGGTCCAGATTATCGGGACCCGATTGAAATCAAGTCGGCGATCCTCGGGGACCTCGTCTATTTCTGCTACCGAGAGATTACGAAACGGCGAGTGCTGTAGGATGGCTAAGTTGAAGCGCAAA
The DNA here is from genome assembly GCA_050739095.1 of Steroidobacteraceae bacterium. Lineage (GTDB taxonomy): Bacteria > Pseudomonadota > Gammaproteobacteria > Steroidobacterales > Steroidobacteraceae > 13-2-20CM-66-19. The sequence continues at coordinate 26,977 of JBOIAR010000006.1, forward strand.
ATCGTAAATTTCCGTGTCTCGGACGAGTTGGAAGAGTTGCTTCAAAAATGCCGCACGCGAGGTCGGCTGCCCGGCAAGCAGACTGCTCCGGGAGTGCGTGGCGGATGGGTGCCAGCAGATTCTCAGGGATCCTCGGCTCGCGAATGAGTTGCGGCGAAAGTATAAAATCCATGCGTGTGACTGCAAGCAATTCGGTTTCGCTCGCCCTCCGAGAGATCGCAGGTAGCCTAATCTTCCGCCTTGTCACCATGCTCGCTTTCTCATGCCTGCTAACAGTGCCGGCTGCGGGGCAGTTAGCGGCGATTCCGGGTTTCCCGTTACAGCTCGAAATGCGCGTGCTCCATGAGCCCACAGCCTTCCCCAGCGCCGGCCGCATGCACGTCTATTACGAGCTGTACCTTACGAATTTCAGCTCTGCGCCCCTCGACGTGCACAGCATCGAGGTCTTGGACGCCAAGACGGACCAACCGGTAGCTGCCTTTGAAGGCAGATCTCTCGCCGTCAGATGGCAGCCCGTGGGGCCGGACGCCAAGGCCAGAGAACTCCCGACCGGTGGCACGGCCATAGTCTTCATTTCGGTGCACTTTCAGCCCGATTCCGCTATTCCCCAAAGACTGCTCCATCGGGTGATAACAGGCGACCGCACTGTGGAAGGCGCGGCGATCAACGTGCATGGGACCAGACTGGTAGTCGGGCCACCGGTGGCGGGTAGCGACTGGCTCGCTTCCGATGCACCGGGGATCGGATCGCACCATTGGCACCTGATACTGATCGTCAACGGCCGGCCACAGATTTCGGCTCGGTTCGCGATTGACTGGAAACAGGTCCACGGTGGCGTGTCATACGCGGGAAACAAGCGTGATGTGCATTCCTATTTCTCATACGGCAAACCGGTGCTGGCAGTAGCAGACGGCGTCCTGGTACACACCAGAGACGGCCTACCCGACAACGTGCCGGGCCATCTTGCCAACTACCACCCGGCTGTGCCGATAACCCTTCACACGATAACGGGAAACACCATCGTGCTGGCCTTGGGGCACGGGCTCTTCGCGCACTACATGCATCTGAAGGCAGGCAGCCTGCGCGTCAAGCCGGGAGACCACGTACATCGCGGTCAGATTCTGGCGCAGATAGGTTGTTCCGGCGACGCCCGCGAGCCGCACCTGCATTTCCAGATCTCGACCAGCCCGGACTTCTGGGCCGGCGAGGGCGTCCCCTACCTCATCGATCACTATCGCATCGTGAGCGGCAGTGATGTTACCGGAGAGCGTGCTCGCGAGCTTCCGCTCGATAACTTCGTGGTAGATTTTGGGCGCGCGGACTGACAGATGTCAGGATTCAACCCCAAACGCCGAGTTGAGGCTCAGATTGCAGATGCGGCCCCGTAGACCTCCGAGTCGCTCCTTCTTTGTCGCGATAGCCGCTGTTGCAGCCATCGCCCTGGCATGCATGCACACTGCCCCGGCACGGAATGCCCGCAATTTGGTGGATACCAGTTCGGCCACTGGGAGGAGATTTTCCGAAAAGGAATACCTGCTCCTGCGGAAGCGCTACCCACCTGCCCAGGCACAGGCCTCTGGGCCGGCTTCCGCGCTAAACCTGTACGCGAAGGTCGTAACGGACAATATCAGCATGCCAGATCGAGCAATGCTGCCAGCGATCAACGATGTGATCTACGGGAAAGCCTCAGCACTTGCGGATAAGTTGGACACTGGCCTCAATCCTAATGCGACATTCTTTATGCTTTACCCGTACAATCAAAGCGTGTCTCTGTTGGATGTGGGGATTCAAGCAGGGCAACGGGGTATCGTAAAAATGCTCCTGGATCATGAGGCCAGCGTCAACCCAGTTTATCTGGTGCCATCGGCTGGCAGCACCAACGTCCAAGTTGAAGCGCCACTACCGGTTGCGGCCATGTATGGCGAAGACGATGTTATCCGGCTACTACTCAAGAAGGGAGCGGACATAAACCAGAGGGACACGGGCGGCGGCCGTAGTGTCACGGCGCTCGATAGAGCCGTTTATGCGCAAGATCTCTCGACCGTCTACCTGTTGTTGACCCATGGTGCGGATATCAACTCGGTATTGGGCCCTGGGAGCACTGTACCGGAGGTGCTGCTACGAGGACCCATCTTTCCGCGACGCATGGTCGCGCTGCGCAATCTGCTGATCAAGTACGGAGCGAAAATGCCATCGGGGCAGTGAGTAGGCGCAGGTCGTGGCTCGCCGGGCCCAGCAGCCCCAGGGCGAGATTCAATGCCTGACAGGCGGCTTTCCTACCCAACGTGCTCATCGGCCTAGGGATTCGGCTTCCGATCCCCCCGAGGATCGCGGCCTGCCCGCTGTGGCGACCAGATGCTGCGAGGGTCCCTTGCATCCAGCACTAGTGCCGCCCCGTCATCGCCATGCTCGGAGGCGGCTGACGCCGCTCCTGATGCGCTACAGGCTCCGCAAGTAGCTGAATTGTCAGGAGGTCAGCGGGGCGGCAGCGTCACGGCCGAGGAGAAGCCCTCCATCCGGTGGATCAAGCCCAGGGTCGCCGCGCAGTGACTGTATAAAGGAGGCCCACAGCGCTAAAGTTCGCCGGGTGCGGCCCATATTGCAGCCGACGCCATCAGGAAGCTCGGTCATGGCGAGAGAAGGTCAAGCCGCCCTACGAATATCTTGAGGATCGGTTGTCAACATGCCGTTACTGCCGAGGTGACAGGGGCGCTCGCTCCGCCGGCTCGCAGCCCTTCCAGGAGATCGCCATGCGTCCAATGAGCATCCTGGTCGCCATTCAGGCAATTGCCGCTCCCCTCGCGGTTCGAGCACAGACTCGCGGCTATCACGGCTGCCCGCCTGTGCCTCCACTCGTGGCACGATGAGCCGCAACTGAGGTGCAGCAATGGTCAGCTCGCCCATTCCGCCGAGAAGAAGGTACGAACTAATTGCGCTGGCGGTCCTCCTACTCATTGTCGGTGGGATTGCCAGCGCTATGTCCGGGCATAGTCTTGCGGTCCTCGCATTCGGGCTCGTGATAGTCGTAGCGAGCGTACCCCTGGTCAGGCGCTCGAACGTCAATCCGCTAATGACGACAGGTCCCGCAAGGGATGTGGGTAGGCGACGAGTCGGTCCTGTTGCGTGGACTTCGGGCGTGCTTTCGCTGCTCGCCCTGTGCGTTTCCCTTTATCTTCTCCACACGGACGCCCTGGAGGGCGAGCATCAAGTATGGCTGTGGACCGTGAGTCACGGAATTCTCTTCGCTGCCGCAATCATCGTCCTCTCCTGGGCGAATGAGCTCGGTGCGCGGGGTGCTGGATAGGGATGGCCACCTTGTACAATAGGGCGGGATCGATGTCATCGAGCACCTCACCACCCTGCGCCATGCCGTAGTCATCGGCTCGATAACAGATATGCCCGTGACTCAACCACAACTTGGTACGGCATCCGTCCCATCGGCCCCTCCTCGCGAGGTCAGAATAGCCATCTATCTACAGGCCATCTTTTTCCTGCGCGCCCTTGTTACCGGTGTGGCCGCATATGCATTCTTCGGCGAGACCAGGGGGTATCCGGTTGCAGCGGCCCTGATCCTATTGTTCTTGGCCGGAATTTGGTCGCTGTGGATCTGCGGCCTTTGGTGGAGGCGAAACTGGGTCGGCTGGCTGACGGTCATTTTGAATATCGTTGCTGTGTGCAACGCCCTGCGCAGCGACATTGCGCATGACCGTGTACCGAACATCCTCTCGTGCTTTCTGGTGGCAGCTCTGGTGGGGGTGACCATCATTTTATTGCGCCCTGTCGCTCACGACTGGTACCGGCGCAGACCTGCTTCGCGACTGCAAGTAAGGCGATCATGACACTCCATACCTTCCTCCTGTTCGTCTTCGCCAGCTTTGCTCTCGCTTTGGCACCGGGTCCGGACATGATGTACACGCTGGGTCGATCCATCGCTCAGGGACGTCGAGCTGGAATCCTCTCCGCTATCGGATTCAACCTCGGTGGATATGTACACTTCACGGCTGCCGTCCTCGGGTTATCCGCCACCATGGCGACCTCAGCCGTGGCGTTCACCATCCACCCGAAGCCGCTCCTTCCATCGGCAACAATCAATCAAGCTGTCACTGCCTCTCTACCCCGTTGGCATGGTAAGAAGGGCGATATCGTAGATCACCTTGACTTGACAAGGCCATTTGACACACGAAGTCAATGGACCCTTGTCGCAGCCAAATTCCCAGGACCTCCACCCACCATTTTATCTGAAAGTGAAACTGGAGGACCATTAGCCCTCTGCTTTGTTAACGACCTGATACCACGCTGTACTTACAAGTACCCACACACCGGCTCCAGTTTTTCGTGGTTTGACGTTCCATATCATGTCCTATCGAGTAAGATTGTTTTTGCAGGCACGGCACGCACTGATCCGTTACTGTTGGTAAAGACAGCGAGCGGTCATGCGCTCACGAGCTACGGGATCGAGACTCAGCTGTTTACCTATGAGCGGCAGACAAATCATTTTGAGCCAATCTTCTCCAACAGCACCGGCAGCAATAACAACCAGGAGACCAGATTCGTGGCGCAGGGCCCACTCCACGGAGATATCATTGTTGCCACCCCCACCGCAAGGGCACCCTACGCCTACTGGATCACCGTCTATGTACGGGCCAAGCAGACACAACATTACCATTTAGCACTGCGGTATCGTAGCGCTACCCATTATGGTGACGGAAACCCGCTACCCGCTATCGATTCAGAAATGCCAAACATCCTGAAGCGCTTTGACAAATGGAAGACCGGAGATCCACTTCCAATTCCCCGTCAAATGCCGTCGGATTGCACTCATCACCTATTTCTTGCTGGCGACGAGGAGTGGTGCCTCCGAAAACGCAATATCTATACCGGCGATCTTCGTAGGCGCGCGGGGTAACGCCCGCGCTCTTTCTGTTGAAACTATGCCCGTGGAGGTCTATATGAGTCACGATGAAAGTGCGAGAAAGGGCATCAGTCGTCGCAAGCGGATGTTGACTAGATCCTTTTGCCTAGGCTACAAGTTTGCGGCGTCTGTGTAGCCACCCGTACGCCATGAAGGCTGGCACGGTAACCATCAGTGCGAAATACCGCGCCTGGGCCCAAGGACTACCGGCCTTACTGCAGCCCCTGCTTGAGGTAGTGGCGTAATAGCACTCGATGCTCCCGCGCGTATATGGGCCCGCTCCACGATCAGTCACGCAGCGCGCGCTCGGCCTCCCCTTGCGTGCCGTCTGTCCATCCGTATATACTGAACTCTATGGTTCAGTATACGAATGCCAACCTCGATACCTCGTTCGCCGCCCTCTCGGACGTCACTCGACGTGGCGTACTGGAGCAGCTCGGACGTGCCGAGGCTTCAATCACCGACCTCGCCGAAAATTTCAACATGACCCTCACGGGCATGAAGAAACACGTCGGCATCCTGGAGAAGGCGGGGCTCGTCATCACGCAGAAGGTCGGTCGCGTGCGGACCTGCAAGGTCGGCCCGCATCGACTGGAGGAAGCGACTACATGGCTCGAGAAGTACCGCCGGCTCTGGGCCGCACGCTTCGACGAGTTGGACAGGGTTATCGCGGATTTGAAACAGCGGGAGAAAATCGATGGACGCAAGAAGAGAGAGTGAGCCCAAGCCCATGAAGAACCGCACGACTGTGGAGCGGAAATCCGAGCGTGAACTCGTCGTCACGCGAACCTTCGACGCTCCGGCGCGCATCGAAGTGACACCGTGCTCGCGCCTTGTCTGGACCAATGACGAAGGTGGTGACGGTGGGCCCGTCACCACGGTGACCTTTGAGGAAAGAGGCGGCAAGACGCTGCTGGTCATGCACGAGCTTTATCCCTCGAAGGATGCTTTCGACGCTGCCGGCACCGGAGCGGCGGATGGGATGGGCGAGTTGTTCGGACAACTGGACGAGCTTCTCGTCACGCTCGGCGCGACCGGCGTACGGGCATGAAGTCGTGACTCGCGATCGGCAGCGTGGGCCGTTATGCGGGCGTTAGGTCCAGCCCTTTTATTCGATCGGAATCGCTGCAGGCCTCAGCGTCGACTTTCGACCCTTTATCTGTCGGTCGAATCGAACGAGGCCAAACGTCCGGTATCAGGGTGAAGGGGCCATTCAAGCGACCGCTCATTAGAGAATTGGCGACGCGAGTATCGGTGCGCGACTGAAAAGGGCGCGCGTTTCCACTGCAGCTTGAATGTCCAAGCGCATGGCGCGAAGCAGGCGAATCAGTGATCATTGCCGCTGTTGACGCGGCGCCATATGATGTACGAATACCCGACCGATACCACTGCCGCGGCGCCGATGGCGATTAGCCCAGGAACCATTCGAAATCCCATAAAACCTGCGGTGGCCATGATCATGCCTGCCAGAACGACGAGCCAGCCACCGACCCGGTGCGTCCGCGCCCAGACTTCCTCGTCCGCCAAGGTCCACGGCGTCCGGATACCCACCACCCCGTTCTGACGTACCTTGCCCAGGCTGTTGCCAAGCACGACGAGCAAAAGGCCGACCCCGATTGCCAAATCCGAGGACATGGCGAGGTGCCATCCCATGCCCGCCATGAGCACCTGAATGTTGGAGAAGAAGATCAACCCTGCCACGCCGGCGACGATGGTCGGGAAATAGCGGATCTTCAGGTCGTCAGCGTCCTCCTGAATCTGGATCGGCTCGAACATGATCAGGAAGGCGACAATCACCAACGCCAAAGCAGGGGCGACAAACGCGCCGAGCGATTTATGCATCCAACCGTCGATCACACCAGCAGCGTTCCAATGTGTGGGAATGATTGCCGGAAGCCACGGATAGAGTGCCGCGGAGGTTGCGAACGCTGCGGCCACGAGCGTCATTGCAAGCCAATAACGACCCAATTTTCTCATGCTTTTCGCCTGAGCGGCCGAACGGCCGGGAACAATTCAAGAATCATCGCCGCGATTTCCTCGAAGACCGAGGTATTGAGGGAATAGACCTGCTCCTGGGCGCGACGCTCGCAGCGAATCAGCCCTGCCCCCTTTAGGATATTGAAATGATAGGAAAGGGAACCCTTTGTGATGTCAAAGCGCGCGGCGATCTCTCCGGCGGTCATTGAGCCTTGCTGCAGAAGCTTCAGTATCTTGCGTCGCTGCGGGTCTGCGATTGCTCGAAATACGGCATCTCTGGTGGCAAGCCTGTCGGCGCGCCCGGCGGCACGGCTCTACGACAGGCCGGACCTCACGATTGCAGCACTACCAGGTTCCTCTCGGTTGCCCGCCGAACCGCCTCCAGCGGAATTCTGTCCGTTGGACACGCGCTCCGGGTTACGACTCGCTACCACGGCGTCCGCGTTGATCATCTGCGGGGCGCTTACCGGTGCAGCGGGATGCGGTAGATATTCCGCAGCCACTCTGCGTGGGTGAATGCGTATGTGTCAGAGTCCGGACCCGGAGCGAACCCTTCCGTCCCGTGCGGCAGGATGTCCGCCCCAGTGGTCGCCGCCGCCAGGGAAGGGATGTGCGGCGGTGCGCTCCCGTTGAGGGCAATCGCCAGGGTCCTGCCAGGCTCGGAGAAGGCGGCTTGTGCGTCGAGATATAAAGTTCTGCCATCGAGGGACCAGCGAGTCGCCCAGTACCCACCGCGCACCCAGCGGAACGCGTTCTTGCCGAGTCCCAGAATGGCCGTTGAAACGTTGCCGTCGATCACTGCAAGTACCGCCGCCCATCTTCCGGTCGGCGAGACACTCTGAAACTGCAGTATGGGGAAATCGAGCACGCGCCGCTGGGAGCTGCCGTCATCCTGCATGCGATACAGGTAGTTCATCTTGTCGCCGAGCAGCCGGAAGAATACCTGTCCGTTGCCGCCGAATGCCGGCTGATCGGCGCCGCGGGCGAGAAGCCGCGGCGGCAAATGATGGTCCAGTGGCGCGATCCAGATCTGCATCTCGCCACCGCGGTCCACTGAGAACACGACCTCGCGCTCATCTTGCGAGATGTCATAGCTGAGAACCTCGAGGCCCGGCAGCACGGGCTCTTTCTGGCCCTGCTGAAGATCCAGCCGCCACAGACTCGCTGGCGTATCCGAGGCGCTCGCGACCAGGAAGTACAGGCGTTTCGCGTCGGCCGATAGCCACGGCGCAGATGCGATTGCATCGCTCGTCACGGGTCGCTCGCCGCTTCCGTCGTGGAACCAGATCGACTGCCGCTGCAGCCCGAGCGATGTCACGAGGGAGCGCCCATCGGGATCGACTGCAACCCCGACTTCCTCGGTCGGGCCGAAAGTGATTTGTTCCGGCTCGCCGTCGGGATAGCGTTGCCGCCACAGGTGCGAGTGGCCGGCGACCGTCGCCGAGAAGTACATCCATTGATTATCCGGCGACCATGCGGCCGAGGTGCAGCGGCCCGCCGGACCGACTTGCGTGCCTTTGGAGCTGCCGTCGAACGGCACCAGCCGGCACCGTTGCCAGTTGCCGGTCCGGTCCATCTCGACCACGAGCACCGAGTGTCGGTCCGGCGAGAGATACGAATAGTGCGCCATGCCGCGCTCGTGATCGGGAAAGTAGACCTCCCGCCGGCCGGCGCGGTCCTCCGTAGAGGTGACAATGCCCATGCGCATGCCGCTCTTGATCTCCGAGTAAAGCAGTTGATGCGGTCCGATCCAGGTGAGTCCCGCGGAATTGCCGAGTAGCAGCGCAGGCAGGCCGCCTGTCGTCGGAACCGTCAATGTGTTCCATGCCGGCTCAGGTTGCCCGTTCGTGAAGTAGGTGAACGCGACTCGGGAGCCGTCGAAACTGAATGCCGGGCCATAGATGGAACCCAGCACCTTGGTGAGAGGCTCGGGCTCCCCGTCAGGCAATAACTTCACGTAAATGCGTCCCGTGCCGAGGAATTCAGGGTCCCCTACGATGAAGGCGAGCATCTTGCCGTCAGGTGAGAGCGCGGGTGCCGTGGCGGACTCGCTGAGGTCGGTCAGCGCTTCGTACTCCGTGGGACGTGTGACGGGTTCGGGCCGGGTGATAAGGGTGAATAGGGCCGCGAGGATGGCGAGCGCGAGCAGCGCCGATCCCATGACCACGAGCCTGCGGCGGACCGGCCGGCTGCGTGCGGCATCCGGCGAGGCTGGCGGTGACGCGGAAGGGGTTGTCGGAGGGAACGGAGGCGCCAGTGACGAGGGCCCCTGGCGTGTCGACCCGAGTGGCGGAGCGGGAGGCGACACATCGCCGCCTGCGGGGACGGCTCGCACCGGAGCCACGAACTTGAAGCCGCGCCCCGGCACGGTGAGGATGAAGCGCCGCTCGCCGGCGCTTTCGCCGAGCGCTCGCCGCAGAACCAGAATGCACTGGTTCAGATTGTTGTCCTCCACCACCGTGCTCGGCCAGACGGCACGCATGAGGGAGGCCTTATCGACGAGCTCGCCGGCACGCTCGATGAGATAGCGAAGCACATCAAAGGCCCGCCCCGGCAGCGTGATGCTCTCGCCGGCGGGAGAAACGAGCACCTGCAGGACGGTGTCGACGCGGAATCCGCCGAACTCGTAGTCGGTCTTAGTGCTGAGCTGATCCACGCCGGAACCCCGCTGGACGGGTGCGCGAGATGTGCCATTGAATATAAGGCATTAAGTCTACAGCGAAATTACGTCGTTCCACACTCATCGGGTCGGCGAGGTCGAGTTCCAGAGCAGCTCGAAATCATGACGATTCATAGTATTCCAATGCCCCTTAATGCGGCATCCGGCAGCTTCTGTTCGCGTCGAGGCACTCATTGCCATCGACAATCCTTTGCAACCGAAGGCAGCGAACATGAATAGAGCGATGCTGAAAGCGACCGCGATCGTTACATTTACAGGGCTGATCCTGGCCACTGGACCCGCCATGGCAGGATGCGGAACGGGAGGAATCGGCTCGGCAGGGGCCAAACCCATGATCTACCGCAGCGACGGCAGCGGCGGCCTGCTCAGGACCGGCTTCTTCGAGCCGTTTAGGAGCTCCGCAATCACAGGCCTGTGGAAGTTCGTCTTCCGGGCCGAGGGCGATACCGGCAACGGGGCACCCGCCAAGGCACTACCATTGCCGAACGGCACGCTTGTCGATGCCGGCTACGCCAGCTGGCATGATGACGGCACCGAGCTCATGAACTCGGGCCGGGCACCATCGAGCGGCAGCTTCTGCATGGGCGTATGGAAGCAGGTAGGTTCCCGGACTTACAAGCTCAATCACTGGGCGCTGGCCTGGATTCCGGACTACCAACCCGGCGTCACCAACTCCTGGTCGCAGCTCCCCGGCGGGATCGATGAAGCGTTCCATGCGTTTGGGCCGCTCAATATTCAGGAGACCATCACCCTCACTGGCGCCAACAGCGGCTACCAGGGAACGTTCCGCCTCACGCAGTACGTCAACGATGGCACTAAAACGCCGATCAACGACGTGAGTGGCGCCCCTGTGGCATTCGTCGTCGTTGGTAAAGTGAGCGCGACGCGCGTAACGGTGCATTGAGCCCGGCCGGCCGCCGCCGTGCCTCGACGGCGGCGGCCGGACACGCCTTCGGCAGCGATACGGTCAGTTCGAGTGGTCGCTCCGCTGGGGCCAGTGCAACCCATCGGGTAAAGCTGCAGGCCCAAAGAGAAAGTGAGCCACGCGCCTCGGCCTGACGTTTTACGACCCGGCGGCTGATTCCGCACTCCAGGTGGCCGGACCTGGCCGGCTGCTGTCCGCCACGGTGCTTCAGGGCCGCGGCGCAAATGCATCTGGTCCCTATACGGTCCAATCCTCCAGCCGAAGACCTTCAATCTGTGAGAACTCCCGGGTGTTATGCGTAACGAGGATGACGTCCGCCACGTGCGCGTGGCTCCCGATGAGCGTGTCGAGCGGGCCGATTGGTCTGCCGCGCCGCTCACGCGAGGCTCGAATGTCTCCGTACCGCATAGCGGCACGCTCCTCGAATGCAGAGACCTCCAGGGCCAACAGGAATTCGTCCAGAGCCTCGTGTGCGTCTTTAGGGCGACTGCTCTTTGCCGCACCGAAGGCCAGTTCACCCAGTGTGATCGACGAAATGCCGACCTGGCCGATCAACTTTCCGCGCAGCTTCCTGAGTGCCACCGGATGCTTCTTGATGATTGCGATGCACGTGTCCGTATCCAGCATCCACCTCACGACAGTGACTCCCGCCTTTCTGCTTCGCGCGGCTGATCGCGGGTGCTCATGAAATCGGCTGGAAACTTGTCCAGGCTTTGCACCAGGGTGTCCCACGATTTAGCTTTGGGCAAAAGCACGACCGCACTGCCGACACGCTTGATCAGCACCTCATCCCCAGCGAAGCGGAATTCTTTCGGGAGCCGTACGGCCTGGCTATCGCCGTTCTTGAACAATTTGGCTGTCTTCACGAGGATCACCTCCGTGCACAATATATATTAGTAGTATATATTGCCACAGAGATTCTGGCAAGTTTGAGGACCGGGGCGAGCTCTCTCGCAGGCGAAGCGATATCCATTTGGAACGGCGTGCACCGGATTGCAACGTCAAATGAGATGTGCGACTCGGCGGAACGTGCGGCCGGGACCCGATACCCAGGACGCTGCGGCGCGGTATGGCGCACCACGCAAAAACTCGAGACCCTTCGCGGACAAAACTCAAATTTTTCGCCGCTGTGCGGGAGCTGCGGCCGCAGCTATGCGCCGTTCAGGTCCCGTCAATACGAGAAGAGGGATACTCAAGCGAAATTCCGCTGTAGACGCCAACGTCTGTGGAGGATGTATGCCCACCGAATCGCAAATACGAGACCGCGAGTTGCGCTCACGAGTGCGCGAACGCATTAAGAACGGCCGGCTACCTCTGATCTTGTCCAGAGACATCCTCGCTGGCTACGGATCCGGGAAAAATACGTGTGCCGCCTGCGATCAACCGATCACTCGTGATCATATCGAATATGAGCTTAAGGACGCGCCCATTCCTGTTAGTCTGCTGTTTCACTTCGGCTGCCATGCGGTCTGGCAGATTGAGTGCGCCAAGCGTCTAACGCACCTCGGAGACGCGGAAAAGCAAGCGCTCTGCCCGCGCCAGTCGACCGCCCGGGACCAGAGTGAACCCTCCACCGGCTGTTCGACGGGTGAGAAGCTCGCACCCGTGTACCCGACCTAACTGCGGCCTTGCCTCATGCGTTGAAGCCGGCATGTCGGTGTCCGGCCCCAGATGAGCGCGCACCGAGGCTGGAGCATCGAGCCGCACACTCGCGCGCATCTCGAGAACGTCGCAGCAGCGGCAGTCGAGAGGTTGATCCGCAGCTCGCTGACGGTCAGTGTCGCCCTCGAAGTAGCGTGCGGATGCAGTGCAACTCGGGCACGACTGTCAGGACAAACGGAGGCTCTTCAGCGACGCGCGAGCGACTCCGCCACCGATATTCGGCTTGATGACTAGTTCGAGTAAAGTAACGTTGTAAAGCTCCACTCGATACTCCTCGACTTCGCGTGCCGATTCAGGTGGACTGAAATTCCACTGCTGGCGAACAATTTCTTTGAGTGAACTCCCACCATCCGAAGACCACCGCAAAACGAACTCTTGCGTACGTGCCGCTTCGTTTTCCTCAAAAATAAGGGATACACACCTGAGACGTTGCGGTTGATCGAAGATCAGGCGAATCGTTTGGCTCCCCGGCGCTGCTGCGCGCCAGCCTCGCGCATCCCCGGAGACGAAGGCCGATTCGACCGGAAAGTCCTTGTCTTCCGACGTGACCTCGACCACGGCTGCACGGTCGACATCTAGCCAACTTTCTCCTCGAGTCCGAATCCGCTCTGCGCTGGACGTAATGAAGCGCTTTCGCATACGACGAGTCTACTCCCGTTCAGGATCGCACTGATGAGGAATGGCAATGTCCGCTTCAGCTGGGAGTCCGTTTGTCGGTACGAGCAAGCCAGCCTCCGCCACCTATAGGCCTGCTCTTGGCTGTAGCACGGGGCTCGGCGCTAAGCGTTGCAAATCATCTCATCTCGTTGCGGCGATGCTCGCCGGTGCCCCCGGCTCCACGAAGACAACCGCACGAAGGCCGGCCGCAACGCCGGTGGCACACCCTTGGTTCACTTGCCATCTTCCCTCGAAGACCGGTCCCCAAGCGAGCCCGCCATCGGGGCATAACGTCCCGGCGCGATGATATCATCGGGATCGACTGCGGATTTTATGGTTCCGACCAGGTCCCAGAACGTGCAAGGCGTGTTCGTTACTCTGCTCATGGCGTGAATCCCAAGCCGATAGGGCAAGAAGCCTCGCCTCTTGCCGGCCGCAAAGAGTGCATCGAAACACGCAGCGGCACGCGCCACCTGAGCCGGGTCACCGCGATCAAAAAGCAGCGGAACGGAGCTGTCGAAGCACCGACCGGTCAGGCTGGTAAGCGTAATCAGCGGCTCGATCCCATGGGCGCTGCAGACCTCGTTTACCATATCGACGTAACTCCTGACCATGGCCGGTTTCATTGGCACGAGCGGCGGATACCACATCAGCCCGCATCCATCTCGCGCAGGGTTCAGGGAGCACTCCGGCACGGAATCGCCGGTCCGCCAATAGGCAAGCGGCAGCGCCACCTCTCCGGGCACGCCGGCGATCAGCCCGAGCGACTTGTCGACGGCCCCGACAAGCCTTGCAGTTCGGCTCCCCTTGAGCCCAGGTACCGAACGAAACAACCGCCTGAGCAGCGCGCTGCGCTTCGGGGTGATGAAAACGATACGATCGGCAACCGGTTTCAACAGCCGGCGGACTATCCGGCGCGCCGCCGCGACGACCTCCCTGCTGCCGTAGAGCGCGCCGACTCCCATCCACGCCCGCACCTGGTGCCGGCGCGCCAAATCCAGAACGACATTCTGAGGCAGGATCCCATCGGAACCCACTCTGTCCGTTGGATAAGGAACTGTCATCGCGAGGACGCGCCGCGCATTCATCAGGTTGATCGACCCGACTGTACCGCCGGCTGAGCGGAGAATGCCTTGAACGGCGGATACGGCAGCCTCGAGCTTCGCATCTTCGGCGACTCCAAAGAAAAACGCCTCGATGCGTTCCGGCCGCGGAGCGAGCGCGATCGTCATTTGCGTCACGATCCCTAAGTTGCCCTGCGCAAACAATCCGTCGAGATAAGGGCCGATGCCCCACTTGAACATCCGGTCGACTGTCTGAGCATCAAGCTCCGTCAGAGCGGAACGGTACAAGCGCCCGTCCGCCAGCACCGCCTCGAGCGCGGTTACCGCCCCGAAATGGTCGGCATACGGCGTAATGCCGTAGCCTCGCTCCAGGGCGTTTCCAACAAGGCTGCAATTTGGACCGGCCCCTGTCGTCGGAACCATGAAGTGCGGCGCATTGCGATCGAGATAATCGCGCAACTCGCCCTGGGTAACCCCTGGCTCCAAAGTGACCAACCCGAGCTCGCTATCCATCTCCACGATGCGCTTCATCCCCGAGAGATCGAGGATGACGCAACCGTCGCGCACGGGGCTGGCGCTGCCGTAGCCCCAGTTATTTCCCGTGCTGATCGGATAGAGCGGCACGCGGTGTCGCCGCGCGATCTCAAGAGCGGCGCAGACTTCGGCACTGTCTTGGATCCGCAGGGCCGCAGCGATGGCTCGACCTTGGCCGGTCGTGCAAGGTCCGTAGCGCTGCTCCGCCTCGGCAGCACCCAGGACCCGGTCGCTGCCGAGGCGAGCGCGCCATAAGGTCAAGGCCGCGTCCAAGTTATGAGGGGCCATCCTAAACTCATCCCAAAAATGCGATGTCGAAAAATATTACAGTCAGGACTCTCTATCACATCCGTGGCCCTGCGCGGTACCCTCGCGAAGCGCACTTCGACGTCGCCGATCGGTCGGCCTATGGCCGGTCAGACGGCATTGCCGCTTCGCGGCCGCACGATGGCCGTGCTCAACACCCCATCAGCGAGCGATCCGGCGTCTCGGAGTGTCGAAAGTTTTTACATACGCAATCCTGCCTAATCAGCCGAGACGCAATATTACAATAATTTCAGCTACTTACGCTAGTTGGCATGGCTGTTGCTTGATCTCGGACGGTAAAGTGCAGTCGCACCTAACGGGAGGATTTCCGATGCGTAGTTTCAGAGCCCAACATCTTGGGATGGCCGCCGCGGCCTTGGCCATGTTCGCCTTGGGGGCGTCCTCGGCGATGGCAGGTCCTACGGCTACCGTGGACGGCATAACCTTCCCGACAGGAACCAATTTCGGCGGCTACGACTTTTCTACCCAGACGCTATACGAGAACCTCGTCACTGGCGCGGGCCAGCAAAACTACGGTATCGGGACGGTCGACCTCTTCCAGGTAAACGGCGGTGGGCCCGCGAGCAATACCTATACGTATGGTCAGGGTGGCGTCTATCTCAATTTCGTCTTCTCCGGCTTTACGGCTGCCTGCGTGAATTCAGCCCGCTGTAAAGGGGATGTCGATTTCACGGGTGGCACAATCAGCTTCTACGCGGATAGCTCGGCATTGAGCACGAGCGGGAGCTTCTCAACCGAGGAAAGCGCGATCGAAACCGGTGGACCCGAGTTTCTCGCATTGTCAGCCGAGGCGCAGAACGCCGCTGGCGACACCATCATCGCCAACCTGGGAGGGGGCACGACCAAAAACTTCAGTGACGCAGGCAGCAAGGGATTCTTTGCCGTTTCTGGCGGGGATGCGGAGTCTTATATAGCTGCTGACGGCTTCGCGAATAAATACGGCCCGGGCGGCTACGCCGCGGTGAATTTTACCTCTGACGATAGCATCGCTTGCGGAACCAACGCCGTTTCCTCGAAAGTGATGGGCAGTCCCTGCACGGGACAGACCTACGTCAGCGGTTCGGGAACTGGACGTTTCAATGCCACCACCACCGTTCCAGAACCGGGTTCGCTCGCATTGCTGGCCGCTGGTTTGCTCGGCCTTTGGGGCGTCGGACGTCGGCCCCGCTCGCGTAAATCGGCCTGAACAAGGCGCTGTCTCACAGCACGACAGGGGCGCTTTTCAAGCGCCCCTGTTCGTTTTAGCGAACGTTTTCCTGACCCCTTGTGCTCGATCGTCCCTGCCGCCACGCGGGACGGCGTCGCCAATATGCGCGGCGCTAGGTGGCGCCTGCTCCTTCAACTGTACGCTCGCCCCTACGATTTGCGCGAGCCGCTACCAGGCTACCAAGCACACCGGAAGCGTCCATTGTCCTCATGAGTCGCCATACATCGGGACGCGTCGCCTTCAGTGCTGCCATCATCGTCCTGATGTGTCCGTAGCAGGGCTGACGAAGTCCGTGATAGGGAACCAGGGGACCCAGCGACGTAAGGTGAATTCCGTAGACCCTCAGCATCTTCAGCAGGGAGCGCTCCATGACGGCACAGAAATATTGAATACTCCGACTGGCCGCCATCTCCACCGCCATCTTCAGCAAGCCCAAAGCAACAGGCACGTGCAGCGCCAGGTAACCCGGCCCGTCCTCACCGAGGCCGTCTTCGGATCCTGCGAACGCATGGCAGACCTCCAAGCTTCGCGCCTTTGAAATCGCGAGGCGCGACACCTCCGCGGTAGCCGTCAACGGCAGGAATTCACGGTCGTGCGCCTGCGGTTCGCGGCACACGGCATGGAAGGGCAGCGAACCCAGCCGTGAGCCGGATTCGTGCAAGACCAGCCGGATCGTGCCCACGGCAACCCCGGACGCACGATGCAGCATCAGCGCATGGACCGACCGGTCGTCATAGATGTCGTTCTCCATGCCACCTGGGTTGTGGTCTTGCTGTTCGAATTGCCGTTCCACACAGTAGACTTGATATCGGATTCTGAAGCATTCATCCCGTAACTGCGGAGTGTTTGCCGGTATTCCGAGAAATGCCTGTTCCTGTCTGGCGGAAGAAAAAGACATCCGCTCGCGTGACGTGAGCGACAACGCCAAGGCACCATTGACTGACAAGTGAACCCCCACTGATAGACTCTCACCCTTCGTGCGAACGAAGTGATTCGTGGACTCTACGCAACGCGATCTCGCGCCCACGCCCCCAAACAAACACCCGCGTTCCGGTCGAGCAACCGTCAGGAACGCCGCCAGCGAGCATTTGAAAGCCCTGGGTTTTCGGAGCGCATGCGCCGGATGGCCGACGCCGTGGTTCCACACGCGAACGCAGTGCGGCAATCTATTTCGAGGAACCTCCCTTGTGAACTATCAGATCTCTGATCAGGTCAAGTGCGCCGCTGCTCGGTTTCGCAACCGCTCAGCTATGGCACTGGACTCTGTTTCTTCATGGCTTGGGTGAAATCGCCCAGTTGAAATCCGCTGCACGAAAACTTCGCCCGCATCGCAGCATTGCGGACGTAGCTCATTCTAATACACGCGCGAGAGTTTGAATTCAAGACGTCTGCCATGTGCGACAGTTTGAATACGTCTGCTATGTGCGACAGACGTCGCAACAGTTGAATTCTTTGCAATTCGATCGGGTCGGGGCGCTCGAGCAGCGCTTGCAGTTAGTCCCGCAGCCAGGCGGCAAGGAACGGGTCTTCGAGGCGCCGGCGGAAAGAATCCTTCTGCTCTTCCCGCAGAATTTCCTGCGTTTACAACACCACGAGATTTTTCGCAGTCACTTTCCGAACGGCTGCGAGCGGTATCCCGGCATCGAATGTCACAAGCCTACCGTCGTGCCGGACGGTGAGCCCGAGAAGGTATAGGTCGGCAATCTCCCGAACCATGAATTCGCGTTGCGTCGAAGGCGCCTGGATCCAGGAGACTCGGCTCGCCCAGAATTGGTGTACCGACTGGACGCACGCCTCAGCGAGACGCGTGATGAGAGCTTGAACCGGACGAGGCGCTCTTGAGCTTCGCGAGTGTGCGCTTGAGCGCCTCGAGCTTCGTCCCCGCCTCGGCGAGCTTGCCGGCCGCCGTGAGCTGCTGGTAGTTCGCGAAATCCTGCGCGGCCGCGTCGATCAGGGCATTCAACCCGGCCGTGGAACCCTGCGCCTCAGCACGGCCCGCGGTGGCCTGGGCGGGGGCCGCAGCCGAGCCCGCCGCCGTCTCTCGTACGCTCAATGTCGAGGGTGCCCCCTGGAACAGCGCTGCCATGGCCGTCTCGTACGTCGGACCGTACGCCAGCTGGTTCTGCAGCGCGAGCACCACGAGGCGCAGCTCCGGCATCGGGCTGTTAGCCGCCTGCAGATAGATCGGCTCGGCATAAAGCAGCGCCTTGCCGACCGGAATGACGATGAGGCTGCCGCGGCGCACGTGCGAGCCTTGCTGGTTCCAGAGCGTCAGCTGGCCCGAGATCGCAGCGTTCTGATCGATGCGCGCCTCGACCTGCAAGGGACCGTCGACCAGCTTCGACTTCGGAAAGTCATAGACCACCGCCTCGCCGTAGTGCGCGCCGTCGCTGCGGCCGCCGATCCACCCGATGAGATTGTTGCGGTTGGCAGGAGTGAAAGGCAGGATATCGATGAATTCCGGCGTTTGCTCCCCGGGCAGCGTCATCAGCACATAATTCGCCTCCACCTCCTGCGGGCCCTCACCCTGAGAACCGACCTCCGTCGCAACTTGCCAGAGGTCCTCACGGTTGTAGAACACTTCCGGATCGGTCATGTGATACAGGGCGTACACTTCGGCCTGCGCGGTGAGCAGCAACTCCGGGTAGCGCACGTGCGCGCGCAAATCCGCCGGCATGGCCGACTCGTCCCGGAACAGCGCCGGGAACAGATTACGGTACGCACCCAGAACGGGGTCCTTCGGGTCGAACACGTAGAACGTCGTCGCACCGGTGTAGGCGTCGATGACGATCTTCACGCTGTTGCGGATGTAGTTGAAAGGCTGATCGCCGAGCAGATAGCGGCGCGAATAGGGATAGGTGTCCGAGGTCGTGTAGGCGTCGATGATCCAGTAGAGCTTGCCGTCGCTCGCCACCACGATGTAGGGATCGGGGTCGAACGTGAGGAACGGCGCGAGCGCCCGCACTCGCACGAGGATATTGCGACGCATGAGCAGGCGGCTGTCGTCGGTCACGTCGTCGCTGAAGGGGAGCTTGGCGATATCGCCCCGATCGTACGCAATGAGCGTACGGCGTAGCAGCCCGCCGAGCCGAATGCCGCCGCTGCCCTGGAAAGAGGCCAGATTGTTCTGCTCGCCCTGCGGGTAGTTGAACTCTCTCTGGCGGGTCTTCACGTAGACGTCGGTGTCGGTGAGCTCGCCGAAGTAGATCTGCGGCCGGGTGACCTTAAGGCCCGGGAGGGAGCTCTCGACCGGCATGTTCTTCAGCACGAGCTCCGGCAGTCCCTCCGGCGTGAAGCCGTTGACGGAGGTCATCGCGATACCGTACCCGTGGGTATAGATGAGCTTCTCGTTGATCCAGGTCTGGCTGCTCACCGGCAGCTTCTGTACGTTGAGCTCGCGCGCCGCGAGCATCATCTCGCGCAGGTGACCTCCCACCCGGTACCGATCGATGTCGATTTCGGGGAAGTCGTAGTACGTGCGGATCTCCTGGATCTGGCGCAGCGTATCCTGCAGCGCCCGCCAGTCCCAGAGGCGGATGTTGTCGAGGGTCGTTTGATTCTGGGACGGATCGACGGCTGCGATTCCGGCATCGGCCGGGAAAGGATGGGCCCGGATCCGGTCCAGGTCGTAGGCCCGGCGTGTGAATTCGATGTTGTGCGCGATGTACGGCCGCTCGCGATTGAGCTGGTTTGGCTTGACGATCAGGGTACTGACATACCACCCCACGAGCTGAACGGCGATATAGCATACGACGGCGGGAACCACCGAGCCGACGATCCACGTGAGGCGCGGCGTACGCGCCGCGGCCGTCAGGGCGATGGCCGCGCCCACGAGCAGCGCCCCACACACCACGAGCAGGCCCGTGAGCGTGATGTGGGCTTGCGTGTAGTCCACTCCCGAGAAGATCGAGTGATCGCCGAACAGCCGGTCGAAGCGCCCGAAGTACACCTGCGCCGCGATGGTGAGCAGCAGTGCCGCGACCGCGATCGCAAGCCCTCGCCTGGGCCCTGTCAGGTTGGCGACGGTGCGCTGGCCGGTGAGCGCGCGCGCTCCAGCCGTGATGCCGACGAACACGGCCGCGACCGCGCAGACGATCGCCGCGAGCATCGTGAGCCATCCCGTGAGCAGCTCCCACGCAGGAAGCTGAAACAGGTAAAAGCCCAAGGGCCTGCCGAAAATCGGATCGAGCATGGCGGTATGCGGGGCGTACCGCCAGAGCACCAGAGTCGTCCAGCTCCCGGACAGAGTCGCGCCAGCCTGGGCCGCGATCGCAAGGAATACGACGAGGGCCCCCAGATTCATCAATGGCCCGATGGGCAGGACCACGCGCTGCCGGTTGACCAGGATTGTCGCCCCCGGCAGCTCCCCGAGATGCTCGGGCCGAAGTGCCCAGTACGCCCCGTAGAGCACGATGAACGTGACGACGGCGAAAGCGCAGAATACCTCGACTCGCAGCGCGAGCCGCGTCCAGAACACCGAGGCATAGCCGAGCGCGCCGAACCAGAGGGAGTCAACGTAGTACGACACGGTGGTGGAGCACAGGTAGGCCACGACGGCCACCACCACGATCGTGACCATCAGCACCCGTGGTCCGCGTGACCGCGGACGCGGCGGCCTTGGACCGGAGGGTCGGCCTACCCGCTCGAACGGATTGGGTTTCACGTATTCCCCACTGCAATCGACTCGGCGCCGCAGTCGGCCAGAGCCAACGCCCCACAGGACTCTACGAGTACCGCCGGCCTGCAGTATCGAATGACTATTCTCTTCATCGCCGACCACCGCGTGGGTGACACTATCGTTCTATAATGCCACGCGGCGTCGCAAATCCCAATTGAGCGGCGGGTCGTAGCGGCGGGTCGTAAGTTCTGGCTCCCCCGACTCGAGAGCATCCACTGCCGGACCGGTCTTTTGCGGGAGACCGGCATTGATGCGACGTGGCAACGCCGGGAGCAGACGCTTTCGATCCTGGGCAGCGGATGAGTCGCTCTATATAACCCTGACAGTGCCCCCATCCACCGGGATCTGCGCACCCGTGGTCTTGGCAAAAATCGGGCCGCAAAGCTCCGCCGCCAGCTCCGCGACGTCCCGGCTCGTGACCTCCACCTTGAGCACATTGTTGGTCTTGTACTCCTCGACGCTCATCCCGTAGGACGCAGCGCGAGCGGAAATGACCTCGGGCGCCCAGATGCCGGTATCGAACACGGCATTGGGATGGATGGTATTCACCCGGATGCGGTCCTCGCCCCACTCGAGCGCAACGACCCGCGCGAGCTGCTGCAAAGCGGCTTTGGATGCTGAATACGCGGCTGCTCCCGGACCGGGCGCCGGCACGTTCTTCGAGCCGATGATCACCACGCGACCGCCGCGCGCCGAGAGCTTGAGCAGCGGATGACTGTCCCGCAGCAGGACGAGATTCGCATCCAGATTGACGCTCATCGTTCGCCGCCAGGTCTCGCTCGGGAGCGCGCTCACGGGCGCGCTCGGCGGGAAGATTCCCGCATTCAGCAGCAGAATGTCCAGGCCGCCGAAGGTGCGCACGCCCTCCTCCAGCGCCTGTTGGATCTGGGGCTCGCTCGTTACGTCGCAGGTCAGTCCCAGGTAGTCCTTGCGGTGGTGCAGGGAACGCACCGCCGCAGAGCGGTCCAGCGCGATGACGGCAGCGCCACGAGACATGAGCGACGCCACGCACGCTTTGCCGATGCCGGAGGCGGCACCCGTGACGACTGCGATCTCACCCGTCAGGGCGGGCAGCGAGCCACCCTTGCGAAGCTTGGCTTGCTCGAGATCCCAATACTCAACATCGAAAATGTCCTGCGCCGGAAGAGCCTCCCAGCCGCCCAGGACCGTGGCCCGCGAGATCATCTGCATCGTGTGACGATAGATATCTTCGACGATTGCCGCTTCCTTCGCGCTGCGGCCGACCGTGCCCAAACCGAGCTCCGGGTCCAGAATGACTCGCGGTGCCGGATCCAGCATGGTGAGCGATGGATGGCCGCGTTCCCGGAAGTACTCTCGATAAGCGGACGTGTACCCCGCCACATCGCGGCCGACCAGCGGGACACGTTTCGTACGAATGACGTGGTCGGGAGTTGCGGGCCCTTGCTGCGAGATTTGCCGGACGTCCGAGCGAGTGGCGAACGCGAGCGCCTCGGCATCGGCATGGACGCTCAGGATCATTGGCGAGCCGGCAACGTCTGAGATCGCCTTGCGCAGAGCGGCTATGTCAGTAAGTAGCGCCTTGGAGGCGATTTGAGGCGAACAAGCCTCGCCGAGCTCGACGGCTACGGGGGCCCATGCGCCTCGTTTCGCGAGATAGGCCTCGGCCAGGCTCACCAGCTCGATCATCCGCTCGTATGAGTCCTTCGCGGTCTCACCGAAAGTGAAAAGGCCATGCTTGAGCAGCAGCATCCCGACCGTGTTCGGGCAGGCTTGAGCCGGATAGACTTCAGTGCACAAACGCGCGAGTTTGAATCCCGGCATCACGTAGGGGACGCAGACCAGGCGGTCTCCAAAGAGCTCGCGTACGCGATGCTCGCCATCCGGCGAGTTCGTCATGGTCAAAATGGCGTCCGCATGCGTGTGATCGACGAACCGCGCCGGAAGGATGGCGTGCAGTATCGCCTCGACGGAAGGCGAAGGTGCGTTGACGTCCGTCATGCTCTTCCTGAGCTCCGCCGCCATTTGCGAATCCGAAAGCGCCTCGAGCTTCGACAGCGACAGCAGCGGCTGCATGCGGCAGGGCGAGAATCCAGCGGCCTCGATCGTCTCGAGATCCCAGCCACTGCCCTTCACGTAAAGTACGCGCTCTTCCTCGCCAAAGAGATTGGAAATACGGCTCTTGACCGAGGTATTGCCGCCGCCATGCAGGACGAGCGACGGCTCCGCCCCGAGCAGGCGCGAGGTGTACACCCGTAACGCCAGATCGCCTGCACATCGGCTCGCATCCTGATCGGACCAGCGGCTCTTCATGCCCAGATTATCGCCGAGTGGGGAGGGAAAATCAGGACCTCGCGGAGTAAGATTTACGCGTTACGATATCGAGGCAACCTCCCCGGAGACGGCGATGCGCATTGCAAGCGTGGGTCATGCGGTGTTTGCGGCGACCATGATCGCCCTCGGAATCGCGGGCCTCTGGTACGGCAATTTCGCCCCGATATGGGACGGGGTACCCAAGGATTTCGCCTCGGGAGAGGCGCTGGCCTATCTGTGCGGCTTCGTCTCTCTGGTATGCGGCATTAGCCTGTTCTGGCAGCGTACGGCCTCGACGGCTGCGCGCGTCCTGTTCGCGTATCTGCTGCTATGGATGCTGCTTTTCAAGCTGCCCTACATCGTGCACGCGCCGACGGTTGAGGCTTATTATCAAAGCTGCGGTGAGACCGCGGTGTTGGTGGCGGGCGCCTGGGTGCTGTACGCCTGGTTCGCCGCTCCCTGGGACCAACGGCGGCTGGGATTTGCCACCGGCGAGAAGGGGGTGCGCCTCGCGAGAGCGCTCTACGGTCTGGCTCTCATCGCCTTCGGCCTGTCGCATTTCGCCTATCTCAATCTGACCGCGCCGCTCGTGCCCGCGTGGCTGCCGTTGCATGTCGCATGGGCTTATTTCACCGGCTGCGCCTATCTCGCCGCGGGCGCAGCGGTGCTCATCGGGGTGTGTCCGCGCCTGGCAGCCGCGCTCTCGGCGTTGCAGATGGGCCTCTTGACGCTTCTGGTGTGGGTGCCCCTCCTGGCGGAAGGACTCGTCAGCGCCGGGCAGCGTGGCGGGTTCGCGGTCCGTAGCGAGTTCGCCGTCTCCTGGGCACTGACCGCTGCCGCGTGGGTGGTCGCGGATTCGTACCGGGGCATGCCGTGGCTCGCGGTGGGCATGCGCGCCGGCGCAGGCGCTGCGGCGGAACGCGCGCCCTAGGCGCTCGCCGAGACCGATCTGCGCTAGGCGCTTCGAAGCTCCTTCGGATCGATCGGCAGGTTGCGGATCCGCTTGCCCGTCGCGGCGAAGAGCGCGTTGCAAAGCGCCGGCAGGACCGGCGGCAGCGGCGGCTCGCCGAGGCCCGTCGGCGCATTGTCGGTGGTGCGGAAATGCACCTCCACCGGAGGCGCTTCGTGCATCCGCAGAAGCCCGAAGGTGTTGAAATTCTCCTGCACCACCCTACCGCCCTCGATGGTGACCGCCTGGTGGAGCGCGGCGCCGAGACCATCGAGTATCGCGCCCTGCGCCTGGTTGTAGGCGCCGGCGGGGTTGATGATCTGCCGGCCGATGTCGCCGGCCGCCCAGACCTTGTGCACTTTCGGCGTACCGTCGGAGTCGACGCTCGCCTTGACCACCTCGGCGAAGTACCCGAAATGGCTGTAGTAGAAGGCGAGCCCGAGGGCGGTGCCGCGCGGCAACTCCTGGCGCTTGCGCCAGCCGGACTTCTCGGCCACCAGCTCCAGGACGCCGCTCGCCCGTCCCGTATCAAAGGGCGGCGGCGCAAACCCCATCCGCGCCGGCGGTGCAGGCAACACGCGCGGTGGCCCATAAAGCTCGAAGCGCAAGTCGAGCGGATCGCGCCCGCCGGCATGGGCCAGTTCGTCGATGAAGGATTCGAACACGAAGGCGAGCGCATTGCCGCCCGGGTTGCGCATCGGACCGGTCGGGACCCCGAGCTCGATCAGCGAGCGGCCGTATTCCAGGCTCGGCACGAAGCCGGCCGGGAAATGGTCGGTGGGAAGATCCGCCGTGGAGGCGACTTTCTCTCCCTGGCCAAAGGTCACGAAGTGATCGCGGAATGCGCTGACTCTTCCCTCTGCCGTGAGCCCGGCCTTGAAGTAATGGAAGCCCGCCGGCCGATAGGCATCGTGCTGGGTGTCCTGGCGCCGGTTCCACAGGAGCTTCACCGGCCGGCCGGCCAGCTTCGAGATCATCGCCGCCTCGACGACGTAATCGCCCTGCAGCCGCCGCCCAAATCCACCGCCCACCCGCGTCATATGCACGGTGACCCGGCTCTCATCAACACCTAGAGCGCTCGCCACGAGCTTTTGCCCGCGAGAGGGATTTTGCGTCGGCGCCCATACTTCAACGCTGCCGTCGCGCTTGACGTGCGCCGTGCAGTTCTGCGGCTCGAGATCCGCGTGGGCGAGGAAAGGATAGGAATAGTCGGCTGCCAACACCTTGTGCGCGCGCGCCAACGCCGCCTCGACATCACCATCGCTACGGATGATCGACTGCGGTCTGCCGCGACTGAGGCGAGCGGCCTCACGCTCGAACCCCGCCGTGCTCTGTCGGGAAGCAGGATTGTGGCCCCATTCGACTCGCAACCGGTCGAGCGCCTTTTGCGCCTGCCACCAGCTGTCGGCGACGATGGCCACCCCGTCCACCAGTCCCAGCTTGAATACGGCATCGGGGCCCGTTCCATGCACGATGAAGACATCGCGCACTCCCGGCATCTTCTTCAGCGCATCGACGTTGGCGCTCACCACCCGGCTGCCGAACACCGGCGCCTTCTGGTAGGTGGCGTAGAGCATCCCGGGCAGCACAGTATCAATACCGAAAAGCGGATGCCCCTCGAGCACCCGCGCACTGTCCACCCCGCCTGTGAACTTGCCGATGATTCTGTAGTCCTTCGGGTCCTTCAGCGTGACGGACCGCAGGTCCGGCGCCGGCAGCGCCGCCGCCTTGGCGGCGAGCACCCCGTAGCTCAGCGTCCGGCCGCTCGGCCGATGGCGCACGGTCCCCGCCGCCGCCTCACATTCGCCCACAGGCACTTCCCACGTCCGCGCCGCCGCAAGAATGAGCATCTGGCGGCCAGCCGCGCCGACCCGTCGCAGGGGGTCCCAGTTGAGCGGCGTCGACATACTGCCGCCCGCGAATTGCGGGCCGTAGATCGGATTCAACAGTGCCTGCTCGGCACGGACCTGCGACCAATCGGCATCGAGCTCGTCCGCGATCAGCATGGGCAGCGTCGTCTTCATTCCCTGCCCGATCTCGGGATTCTTGGCAACGATGGTGACGATGCCGTCGGGTGCGATGCTGATGAAGGGGTTGAGCTGCGCGCCCGCACCCTCTCCCGCGCCTATCGGCTCGCTCGCATCCGCGGTGCGCGGCAAGTTGAGGGTGAGAAGCAATCCGCCGCCCGCGGCGAGGCCAACGGTCAGGAAGGCGCGCCGTGAAAGTGAGGTCGCCCGAAGGGAATCGCCGTCCGGGGTCCGATCGAAAGCGTTCACGCCAGTCATGTCACACCTCCCTCGTGTCGTCCGTCGGGAGCCCTGCAGCCTGTTTGATGGCCGCGCGAATGCGGGTGTAGGTTGCGCATCGGCAGAGATTGCCGCTCATGGCCTCGTCGATGTCCTGATCGCTCGGCTTGGGGGTTCTCGTCAGCAGCGCCGTCGCCGTCATGACCTGCCCCGACTGACAGTAGCCGCACTGCATCACATCGAGCGCGAGCCACGCCGCTTTCACCCGCTTTCCGACCTCCGTGTCACCGATGCCTTCGATCGTCGTCACCGAGGCATTGCCGACCCTCGATAGCGGCGTGATGCACGATCGCGTGGGCACTCCGTCGAGGTGCACCGTGCAGGCGCCGCAGAAGGACATCCCACAGCCGAACTTCGTGCCTTTGAGGTCGAGGTCGTCACGCAGAACCCATAGGAGCGGCGTATCCCCACTGACGTCGACGATGCGCTTCCTGCCGTTCAACATGATCGTAAAGGCCATGTGTGGCTCCCCTTAGGTGGTGCCGGGACGGGCAGCGGCCGATTCTACACCGGCCTTGCACCGTGACACCTCGCGGCTCAGCTCGGCAGTCCGCGGCAGCGGATGTAAAGGTGCAGGTACTTGCGGCGCACGTAGTTCGACTCCACCAGCGCGAACACCAGCCCTCGCCAGCCGTCCAGAAAGCCAAGCCTGAGCACATAGCCGCGAAAGAACCGCCACTGCGGATTGAAGAGCACTTTGCCGAAGCCGCAGCGCTTGCCGCCGGCATAGAGCGCCTGGCCCATGAGCTCGGCGTAGCGCTGCATCCGGTTGTGATGGTCGGTGAGACTGCGGTAGGAAAAATGCTCGAGATGTCCCTTCAGCCGGCCGACCCGCCCCTTCACGCGCGTGTTCTCGTGAATCTCACGACCCACCCACCCGCCGTGGCGGCGGTCGAAGAGGCGCACCAGCCGGTCCGGGTAGGCATTGCCATGGCGGAGGAATTTGCCGAAGTAATCGGTGATCCGGGGAAGCGACCAGCCGGCATAGTTGCCGAAGCCCCC
The DNA here is from genome assembly GCA_050739095.1 of Steroidobacteraceae bacterium. Lineage (GTDB taxonomy): Bacteria > Pseudomonadota > Gammaproteobacteria > Steroidobacterales > Steroidobacteraceae > 13-2-20CM-66-19. The sequence goes on from JBOIAR010000006.1 coordinate 54,149, forward strand.
GCCACGCCAGTGCTCGATCTCCGCGCGCAGCTCGCCGCTCACCCGCTCATCCGCATCGAGGCAGAGCACCCAGTCATTGAGAGCCGCATCGACCGCGAATTGCTTCTGGGAGCGATAGCCCGGCCAGTCCCGCTCGATCACCCGTGCGCCGAGCGCCGCGGCGCGCTCCCGGGTATCATCGGTCGAGTGCGAATCGACGACGATCACCTCGTCGCAGAAGGCGACCGAGCGCACACACTCCTCGATCCGATCGGCCTCGTTGTAGGCGATGATGCAGGCCGAAAGGCCGCTATGACTTTGCCCCATACGCCTAGTTTATCGGCTGCAGACGCTTCAGGCTCGCCCGAGCTATAGTGGCTCTCATGAGCGTGCTATCGCAGATTGACCCGGCCGCGGCCGATGCCTCTGAGCGGATCGCGCTCGCGCTCGAGTCGAACCACATCGTCTACTTTCCGCAAAGTCCCATCCCCCTGCCGGACACCACGACGCTCGAGTATCTGCGCACCGAGCTGCCCTCGCGCCTCAAGCTGAAGAACATCAGCTACCACCCGGAGGGGACGCGGGTAACCGGCCTCGAGGGCGACGATATGCTGCGCGAGCGCACCTGCGAAGTGCTGAAGCGGCACCTCGACGATGTTGCCGGGTTCATATATGGGAGCATGCCCCAGTGGCGCGGCGCCTGCCGGGTGGGCACGTGCAGCTTTCGTCCGATCCAGGAGCGGGGCCGCGACCTCAAGCCGCACGCGAGTAACGAGCTCGTGCACGTCGATGCGGGCGCTTATGGCGCCACGAACGGCGACCGCATCTTTCGCTTCTTCGTGAATGTGAACGACCGCGAGGACCGCGTCTGGGCGAGCAAGGGGAGCCTGCAGGATGTCCTCGAGCGGTACGGTGTCGCTGCCGGCCTGCTCGACGCCGCGGGAAATCTCAAGCTGCGGATCGACAAAAGTCTGCCCGATCAGGCCTTCAGCGCGGCGATCGGCGGGCTCGCGCGGCTCAGCCCGCTGGCGCATACCCTGGACTCGAGTCCGTACGACCGCACCATGCGCAAGCTCCACAACTACATGAAGGACAGCGACGACTTCAAACAGGACATGCGCGGCTACGAGGAAATCCGCTTCCCCCCCTCCGCCGCCTGGATGGTGTTCACCGACGGTGTCAGCCACGCGAGTCTATCGGGCCAGTTCGCGTTGGTGACCACCGTCATCGTCTCCCGCAAAGCGCTCAGGTACCCGCAGTTCTCCCCTTACGCGCTGCTCGCGGGGCACTCCCGAAGCTCCCGGCCCGCCGCCTGAGCGTCGGTATAATCCGATCCACCATCCATCCTTGCCGGGGAGCCTCCGTGACTGAAGATTTGCAATCCGAGCTCGAGCGGCTGCGAGCCGAGAACGAAAGCCTGAAGAAAGCTGGTCGCGGCAAGCTCGCGATGAAGGTGAGCGAGAAAGGCGCGCTATCGGTCTACGGGATGGGCCGCTTCCCGGTGACGCTCTACAAGGAACAGTGGCTGCGGCTTCTCGCCATGGCCGATGACATCAAGGCATTCATCGAAGCCAACGACGCGAGCCTGAAGGCCAAGGAATAGTCACGCCGCATTTCTCCGCAGGACGATTTCAAATCCCATCCCGGACTCGTTGATCTCGGCTTCGCCAAAGCGCGACGCCGAGGCCATCTCCTGGAACTGCCGTTTTGTGTAGGCTCGCGGGATCAGCAGATAGCGAAAGGTGAGCTTGTAAACCACCCGATCCTTCCAGCTCAGGTGCGCGTGCTTGATGTAATCGTTGATATCACTCAGCGAGGCATCCTTACGCAGATCAATGATGACCGCGCGTCCTCCCGGCTTGAGGACCCGGTGCATCTCGCTCATCGCCTCGATGGGCTGAGTGAAGTTCTTGAAAGCCGCCCGGCAAAAGATGAAATCGAATGCGTTATCGGGAAAGGTCATTGCAGAGGCATTCCCGCGCTCGAAGGCGACGGAGACCCCCGCCCTTCTCGCGTTCTCGCTCGCGATCTGGACGAAGCTCCTGCTGATATCGAGTCCGGTGATCTGCAACCGGCTCCGTCTGGCAAGCTCGACTGAAAAGTAGCCCGGCCCTGGTGCGACCTCGAGCACGCGAGCCTGCGCCGGCAGCTCCTGCGAGAACCGATCGGCAAGCTTGCGAAACTCCTGCATGTCCTTGGCAGTATTCTTCGTGTACCACGCCGCGATCCGGCCCTCCATCCCCAAGCCGCGATAGGCCTTCGTGCGTTCAATGGACTGTTGCATAACTCTCATCTCCTGACGTCAGTCGGGCCGCCGGGCGTGAAATCCCCGCCAGAGCTCGAGCCCCTCGAGCGATCCTGCCTTGATGTCGGCGACGAGCCGGCGCGTCCATTCGAGCTCCGACCCTTCGAGCGCCCAGCGGTACTCGGACTCGATGCTGAAGAGGCGCGGGAAGCTGCGCTTGGCGAGCAGCTCGCGTACCGATTGCGACTGCGCCGCGCGCACCTCCAGCGCCTGACAGCGCTGCTCGAGGAGTGCCACGGCGTCCTCGGGCGGGAGCACCGGCAGCAGCGACAGCCCTGCCTCGAAGTGGGTGTATTCCTTGGCCGGACGGCTCAGGAGCTCGCTCAGCCAATCGATGAGCTCGAGGCGCCCGGCATCCGTGAGGCGATAAACGGTACGCTCGGGCCGATTGCCGGCGCGCTCGGTCTCGCGCTCAGCGATCAGCTCGTGCTTCTTGAGCGATTCCACCACCGCATAGAGCGAGCCATAGTTGAGCTTGATGCTCTCGTCCTTGTGCCGCTCACGCAGGGTGCTCGCCATTTCGTACGGGTGCATGGGCCTTTCGTAGAGGCAGGCCAGCGCCGCGAGCGCCAGCGGGTTCGAGACCTTGCGTTTGCTCACGCTGCGACCCCTTGCGCGGGGAGCTCACGGGTCTTCATGGCTGCACCTCCATTTAGAATGACCCGTTCAGGTTATTCTATTTAGAATATCCAAGCAAGTGAAGCCGTTCTCTTGGGTCTTCGCCGAGCACTTCTCAGGAGCGCACGCGCCCCAGCTCCTCGACCAGCACCCGCATGTTCTCCGAGTAGTCGACCGGCACGGCGACGAGCTGCATCCCGCCGCCGGCGAAAGCGTCTTCGAGTGTCGGTGCGAGGCCGTCGGCGCTCTCCACGCGCGTCCCCTTCATCCCGTAGGCCCTGGCGTAGGTAACGAACTCGGGGTTGCCGAAGGTCATACCGAAATCGGCAAAGCCGTCCGCCGCCTGCTTCCAGCGGATCATGCCGTAGGCGTTGTCCTCCAGGATGAGGACGACGAGGTTGAGCCCGAGACGCACCGCCGTCTCGAGCTCCTGCGAACTCATCATGAACCCGCCGTCGCCGCATACGGCGAGCACGCGCCGGTCGGGGTAGAGCATCGCAGCCATCATGGCGGAGGGCAACCCCGCCCCCATCGTCGCCAGCGCGTTGTCGAGGAGCAGCGTGTTGGCGACGCGCGTGCGGTAGTTGCGCGCGAACCAGATCTTGTACATGCCGTTGTCGAGGCACACGATGCCGTCCTCCGGCATCACCTGACGCACATCGTGCACGATGCGCTGCGGTGTCAGTGGGTAACGGCGCTCCTGCGCGCGCTCGGCGATGTGCGCCAGAATGCGCTCGCGCAGTGGCAGCAGCGCCCCCGCCCGCGGGAGCTTGCCTTCGAGCCGGTCGGCGAGGAGCGTGAGGCTCGGGCCGATGTCCCCGATCAGCTCCGCGCGCGGGAAGTACACCTCCTCGACCGTGGCGGGAAGATACCCCACGTGCAGGACCGTGGGCCCCTTGGGTCCCATGAGGAAGGGCGGCTTCTCGACCGTGTCATGGCCGATGGAGATGATGAGGTCGGCGCGGTCGACGCACTCGTGAACGTAGTCGCGCTCGGAAAGCGCCGCGGTGCCCATGTAGAGCCCTGAGCCGCCCGCGACCGACCCTTTGCCCATCTGCGTGTTGAAAAAGGGGATCTGCAGGCGCCTCACGAAATCCGACAGCGCGCCGGCGAGGCGCGGCCGGCTTGCCGCCGCACCCAGCATGACGAGCGGGTACTGCGCCCTGCTGATGAGCTCCGCCGCGCGATCGAGCGCCGCCGGATGAGCAACCGGCATCGCAATCGGATGTGGCGGCACAAGCGGGGCGGCGGGCGCCTCATCCGCGGCGACATCCTCCGGCAGCTCGAGGTGCACCGGTCCCGGACGTTCCTGCTGCGCGACCCGAAATGCCTCGCGCACCAGCGATGGAATGGTCGCCGTGCCGACGATCCGGTGCGCCATCTTGGTGAGCGGGGTCATCGTCGAGACGATGTCGACGATCTGAAATCGCGCCTGCTTGCGACTGAGTATGCCCTTCTGCCCCGTGATCATGACCATCGGCATGGCGCCGAGCTGCGCGTAGGCGGCGCCGGTCGTCAGATTCAACGCTCCGGGTCCGAGCGTCGACAGGCAAACGCCCGCCTCCCCGGTCAACCGCCCATGCGTCGCCGCCATGAACGCCGCCGCCTGCTCGTGGCGCGTCAACACCAACTCGATGCTCGAGCGGCGCAGGGCCTCGATGACGTCGAGGTTCTCTTCCCCCGGAAGGCCGAAGATCCGCTTCACGCCCTCGCTCTCGAGGGCCGCCACCAGCAGCTGCGCACCGTTCATGAGGAGCTCTCTCAATGTTTCGCGAACAACCGGTCCGCGACGAAGGGGTTGGTTCTGCGCTCCGCCCCGAAAGTCGACATCGGCCCGTGCCCCGGCACGAACCGCACGTCGTCGCCGAGCGGAAAGAGCCGCTCGCGGATGGACTTGATGAGGGCCTCATGGTTGCCGCGCGGGAAGTCGGTGCGGCCGATGGAGCCGGCGAAGATCACATCGCCCACCCACGCGCAGCGTTCTCCCGGATGAAAGAACACCACGTGCCCCGGGGTGTGACCCGGACAGTGCAGCACCTCGAGTGTTTGCGCGCCTACCGTCACCCGATCCCCGTGCTCGAGCCACCGGTCGGGCCGGAAGGACTCGGCCGGCGGAAACCCGAACTGCGCGGCGGCCTGCGGCAGGGCCTCGATCCAGAATTGGTCCTCCCGCTGCGGTCCCTCGACGGGCAGCGCGCGGCTGCGGGCGAGGTCCGCCGTGGCTGCACAGTGATCGAGATGCGCGTGCGTGAGCAGGATCTTCTCGAGCGTCAGGCCGCGCCGGTCCGCTTCGGCCAACACGCGATCGAGATCGCCGCCCGGATCGATCACGGCGGCGCGCCGGCTCTCCTCGTCCCAGATGAGCGAGCAATTCTGCTGCAAGGGCGTGACGGGAATGATGAGCGCACGCATCATTTACTCGGCCATCTTGGGCCTCGCCCCTGCTCCCGCAGGGGCCGACGCTGGCGCGTCGTTATGACTAACGCCGCCGGGAGCGGCGTTGCACGCCGCAGGCGGGCCGAAGGCCGCGGCGCAGGGACCGCGCCGCGTAATCGCTCCCGGCGATTCATTCGGCAACGATGCCCCAGCGGAAGGGATCCTTGGGATCGAAGCGCAGGACCGACTCCGCCGTCACGTGCGCGGTCCCCGTGATGGTCGGCACGATCTCGCCCTTGCCGCGATCCTGCCAGCGATAGCGGCCGGTGAAAGTGCTGCCGATGAGGCTCTCCTGCACCCACGGCTCCCCTGCCTCGAGCTTGCCGTCGGCCGCGAGGCAGGCGAGCTTCGCGCTGGTTCCGGTGCCGCAGGGTGAGCGGTCATAAGCGAGGCCGGGGCAGAGCACGAAGTTGCGGCTGTTCGCGCCCGCACGCGCCGGCGGGCCGAAGAGCTCCACGTGATCGACCTCCGGGAAGCCCTGCTCGTTGACCGCGCGGCGCAGGCGGGCCGCAAGACTCGTAAGATCCTCGAGATTGCCGAGGGCGATCTCGACCGATTGCGCGTCCGTCAGGAAGAACCAGTTGCCGCCCCAGGCGACATCGCCGCGCACCTCGCCGACGCCGGCGACCGGGATGGTCACCTGGCGCGCCTTGCGAAAGCTCGTGACATTCGCCACGTCGATGCGCCCGTCCTCATGCAAATGCGCATCAACCGGCCCGACCGGCGTGTCGATGCGGATGGGCCCCGGCGCACAGCGACCCATGGCGGCCAGTGAGGCAACGAGCCCGATCGTGCCGTGGCCGCACATCCCGAGATAGCCGACGTTGTTGAAGAAGATGACCCCCAGCTGACAGTCCGCCCGATGGGGACGACAGAGCAGCGCGCCGACCAGCGGATCGGAGCCGCGCGGCTCGTTGACGACGGCGCGGCGATAATGATCCTGCTGGTCCCGGAAGCGCCGCAGCCGCTCCTCGAGCGGTCCCTCCCCGAGCTCCGGCCCCCCGTCGACGATGAGCCGCGTCGGCTCGCCGGCGGTGTGTGAATCGATGACCCGGATGGTGTCGGAGCTGGCTGGCTTCATCCTCCTATTTTAGCCCGGACCCCGGTCGTAGTCCTCCTCGGAATACCGGCTCGGCCCCGCACCACCCATGTCGTCCTCGACATCGAGATAAGCTTGCGTCACGGGGTGCAGATCACGCCTGGCGTCCTCGTCGCCCGAGCGCTGGACGTCATCCCGCAGCGCGTGGTAGTCACGCGAGAGCGCGTCGAAAGACGCTCTGACGTCCCGCCTATCCGCGCTGGGATCCTCGACCGTGCGGCGGAACTCATGCGCCCGATCCGCGAAGTCGTTGGCATCCGTCGTGTAGCTCGTATTCTCGGCATAGCCGCGCGGTGCATCCTGCGCATCCTGCGCAAAAGCCTGCGCGTTCCGGTCCAATCTGGCGGCGGAGTAATCGAGGCCACCGTGCCTCGTGGTCGCACACCCGACAAGCGCCACCGCCATGAGCGAGGCCGTGAGCCATCCGGCCTTTCCCGAGACTCTCATAAGCTTCTCCTCGGCCCTGTGAGGCCTACAGTATCACCTGTGTAAGCCAACGCCCCGCCGCCGGCGACAGTTCCCTGTGCGAGGCTCCGTCCCTGCGCCCTCTGAGCCCCGCGTTCGCGAGTGAACGCTCACCGGAAAACCCCCTTCGGGCGGGCTGCCGCCGTCCAAAATCGTTCCAGACGATTTTGTCAGGGGGGGGCTACAGGCCGCGCCGACGCCGGCGGCTCCTCCGTGATCGGTAGATCGACGTAGCTGCCGCGCAGCAAGCTGAGCCTCACCGGTATGTGGCCTGCCGCGATCGACTCTGCGCTCACCGCGCCGCCCGACCCGTAGTTGATCTCCCGGTCCTGGCGCTTGCTCACTCTCAACACCATGACCAGACGCGTTCCCGACTCGACACGCGCCGCGGTGACGCGTTCGCCGATGAAGTCCAGCCACTGCGCCCTCCCCGGCGCAAGCAGCCGCCGGTGCGAGCGGTCGCGCAGGTAGCTCGCGCGAAACTCCTCGGCGGGCGCGAACAGATGGAAGTAACTGCCCTCCGGCAGCAGCTCATAGAGCGAGACCGTGAGGTCCAGGTCCCGCTTGTTGGTGACGACGAGCAGACGCCCGCTCAATCGGCCGTCGATCTCCAGGCCTCCGGGCAGCGGGCCGCTGACGAAGGCAACACCGTTCTCGACCGGCACGCTGCCGGTCAGCAGGGTCTGCGGCGGCGGCGCGCCGCCATCGTGGCGCTTCGCCAGATTGACCGTGAGATGAACGGCCGCGCGGCTCGACGGTTCACGCGGCGTGAGGCGCCCGGAGCCGCCGTGCGGCTCGGCGGCGAGGTAGAGCCGCACGGCGCCCTTGGCGAGATCATCGAACCCGCTCCCGTGTTGCCACGCGTTGGCTCCCATGACCTCGAAGTTCACACGCCCCGCCAGCACAGCGGGCTTCGCGTCGTTGAGAAAGAGGTACGCGAACCACTGCAGCTCGATCGTCCGCAGATCGATCACGGCCGCGGGATCCGCGCGGTAGCCATGCAGGATGTCCCGGGCTCCTCCCCGACGCAGCTCCGCGCGATCATACGGGCCAAGGAGCAGTATCTGGTCGGCGTGCGGGTCGTATCGCGTGTGTTGGCTGAAGTAAAAGAGCGCTCCGGCTTCCCCGGGAGTGTAATAGCCGGTCATCGACAGCACGGGAATGTCGAGGCGCGCGAGCTCCCGGGGCGAGGGCACCAAGCGCCGCCAGTACTCGTCATAGGCCGGATGCTCCAGCCAGCGGCGGAAGATCACGCTCGGCCGGCGCGCGAGCCTGGGCAGATCGCGGAATGGCTTGCCGCTCGCATACCACTTCGCATCGAGCGCGCGGCACCAGGATCGGCTGCCCGGCGCAGGGCCCGGCGCGCCGCCGGCACTTGCCGCGCCCGTGGCACCCGTCGAACCCGTCGCAGCTGCGGCACCCGTCGAACCCGTCGCAGCTGCGGCACCCGTCGCACCTGTCGCACCCGTCGCACCTGTCGCACCCGTCGCACCTGTCGCACCCGTCGCACCCGTCGCACCTGTCGCACCCGTCGCACCTGTCGCACCCATCGCGCTTGTCTGCTCCACGGCGCGACTCGGGGCCGTGACGTCCGCCCCGCCCCCGGCACTCGCGTCCCGCTCCGTCTCCACGCGCTCCAACCAACAGTAGGCGGCGTTGAGCCCGATGCCGCCGTCCGTCGGGAAGTTGATTCCCGGCGCCAGGGCATCCGAGGTGGCGATGGCCTTGAGCTGCGGCGGCAGGTGCTGCGCGACCGCCCAGGCGACGAAGCCACTGTAGCCGTTGCCGTAGATACCCACCTGCGCATCGCTCCACGGCTGCTTCCCGATCCAATCGATCACCGCACGGGCCCGCTCCCCCTCGTCCTCGAAGGGAATCACCTGCCAGGCGCGACGGCCGGCGCGTACCCGAGGCGTGAAGGCCACCATGCTCGCAAAGCCGTAGGCGGCCGCCTCGATGGCCTCCTCGTGGCCCCCCGGAGCGATACGGTACTGAAGGAGCGTCGTCAACATGCCGCTCGAGCTGCGGGGGCGAACGAGGAGCGCGGCCACCTTGGCCCCGCCGCGAGTGTCGATCGTGACATCGTCCTGGATGATGTAGCGCCGATCATCATCCAGGGAGATGAGCCCCCGGGCGATGGGAGCCAGGCTGCCGTAGACATCGAAGGCGAGATACTGCCCGATGAGGGCGAGCGCCTCGCTCTGACTGATCCGGGTACGGCCGCGCAAGCGATCGAAGCTCGCCTGCAGCGCTTTGGCGGACGCCGCGGGGGGCGCCTCGAGCCAGGACTCCACCCGGTAGGCATCCAGGTTGTCGAAGATCGGCATGGTCTCCCAGAACGCGAGATCGAAAGCCTGCGAGAACGGCAGTCGGTACTGGGCCTGGAGGGACTTCGCGTGCGCGAAAAGGTCGTAGACCAACGCCCGATCGGCAGGGGGCCGGCGGTCGGTGCCTCCGCGCAGCCGCTGCAGCTCGAGCCGCGCCGAGTAGGCGGACTCGAAGCTCCCGGCCACGAGCTGCAGGGCCGACATGTTGGCGAGATACTGCCTGCGGTTGTCGCTGCGGTACACGGGAATGATGAGTGACGCCAACTCGCGCATGGCCGCCGGTGTCGACCGAGCATCGACCGAAGCCGGGGCGCGGAACTCGAAGCTCTGCGCCGATGCGAGCCGCGGCAGCAGCAGCAGAACCAACAGGGCGATGCCGAGCGATCTGCGCATGCGACGCGCCCCTACGGGGCGGGGCCCCCGGAGCCGCCCGCCCCCGCCTGCCGGCCCCTCGCCGCGCGCCTCGCCGCCACGCAGGAAATGAAAGCCGCGTAGCTCCACGCCAGGTGCTTGGCGGAGGTCTGCTCGCCGGTGCGCTGATCGAACTGCTCGGACATGTCGCCACTTGCCGGAGTGAAGGCGCGGACCGTCTCGAGATACCGGTCGCCCCGCGCAAGCAGCGCATTGCGCCCGCTCCCGCGCCCGGCGGCGCGGAAACAGAACTCGGCCGCCGCCAGCGTCGAGAAGTAGTAGGCGCCGCCGGAATAATAGCGATCGGCACGATAGCGCCCAAGTGCCGGCGCGCGCACCGCCGGCCGGCAGCGGTTGATGGGATAGTCCGCATCGAAGACGCTGTCGAGCGCCCCGAGCGTCGCATGCATTCGCGGATCGCACACGGAGTGGGTGGTGCGCCCGTCGGGGGCCTGGAGCGCGGCGAGGATGACGGCGATGTCGAGCTCCTTTGCGGAGGACTCACCCGACTCGAGCGCCCGCGAGCGGTAATAACCGTGGCCGGCGACCCAGTAGCCGTCCAGCGTCTTGCGGATCGCCTGGCTCTCCGTGCGGCAGCTGCGCGCCTCGGCCTCCTCGGCGCGCGCGGCGAGCCAATCGGCGCCATCGTCGAGCGCCTGCGCGCTCACCGACAGCGTGAAATAATGCAGCCCCCGCTCCTCCTCCCAGATGTCGTAACAGGGCTCGCGCCAGTGGCTGCGCGCGAAGTGAAGGTCGCCGCGCAGCAGCCGGGTGCAGGCTCCCTGCAGCTGCGCGTCGAGAGGCACGCTGCGCATCCAGCGCAGTATCGTCAGCGCGCGCAGCGCCGGCCCGTCGTTCTGCGGCCGCCCCCAGCTGGAGATATCAAGCGTGCCGTCCGCGTTGACGCGGGTGTCGGCGGCGACGGCATCCCCGTGGATGCGCTCGAGCTCCGTATCCGGGCGCACGAACTTGAGGAAATCCGGCGCGACTTTCGGGCGCCATTTGCCTGACGCCGCCGCGAGCGTGCGCCCGTCGAGTCGCGCGAGCGATGCGCTGAAGCCCACGAAGTCGCCGAAGAGCCGCAGCGCCTCATCTGGCGCCTGCTCATCGGCGTGCAGGAGGCGCAGGGCGTCGATCACGAGCGCCGAGTCGCGATACCAGTGAAAGAAGTAATCCGGGTCCGGATCGTACGCGGCCGGCACGGGCGAGGCGACCACCGCGCCCCGCGCCGGACGGATGACCTGGCCGAACCCGGGACGGGTTTTGACGATCTCGACCGGCGAGATGCTGCGCAACATCCGCCGTGCCGCGTGGGCATACTGCCGGTCGATCCACTCGGAGAGCGTCTCCACAGGCGTCACCCTCACCCTGGAAGCTGCGGGCTCGAGAACCCGAGCCGGCGCAACCCCGTGCGCACCTCCGGCGCGCTCATGAAGAGCTTCCACAGCAGCCCCGTGCGGAAGTTCTCGATCATGAGAATGATCGGACCCTGATCGATCGCCAGATGAGTGTCCGCGTACCAGTCGCGCTGTGGACAGAAGGCGTCGACGAAGCCGTGTCGCCGCCAGATCCGCTCGCCGAACGCGCCAAGAAAATGGCGCAGCGCCTGCATCGCCCCCTCGGGCGCGTACGGGAAGCTCGCGAGCGCCGCCGTCGGCGCGATCGTGCCGTTGTCGCTCGCGGGCGAATGCACGGAGTAGCCGTCGGGATCGTCGCTTGCCGTGAGGCCCCAACAGTGCTCGCCGTACGCGCGATGATGGTTGGGGTTGGCGACGCAGTGCGCGTGATTGATCCGCACGTGCCGCAGGTTCTGCTCCCAGTAGCTCGCGTAGCGGTCCTCGAGACCACGCGGATCGAGACCGCAGAAGGAGTAATGCGCGAAGAAGAGCGGCCCCCCGAAGGGCGGGCCGAGCGGCAGCTCGATTCCGGCCCAATGCCGGCCGTTGATGAAATCCCGGCCGGTGGCGAAGCCGCGGTGATAGACGTGCGGGTCGATCGGGTAGCGTGGAGCGCCCGCCGCCAGCACGTAGGTCACGAGGCATTCGTTCCAGCCGCGGATCTCGTGCTCGAGCGCCCAGCCGTTGTTGGGACTCCAGTGCCAGTAGAGCACGCCTCGCGCTCCACGCGTGTACCAGTCCCACTCGACTTCCTCCCACAACCCCGTCATCGCCTGCCGTAGGCGCGTCTCCGCCGGAGTGTCGCGGTCGAAGTATTGCCGCGCCGTGAGCAGGCCCATGCAGAGGAAGGATGTCTCCACCAGATCGCCGCCGTCATCCTTGCGCCAGAAGGGAAGCGTGGCGCCGCTGCGGCCGTCCAGAAAATGCGGCAGCGCGCCGTGATAACAGGTGGCGCGGCCGAGAAGATCAAGCATGGCGGCCAATCGCTCGAGCGCCTGCTCGCGCGTGATCCAACCGCGCGCCACCGCGACCACGATCGCCATCAGGGCGAAGCCGGAGCCGCCGGTGGCGATGAGATCGTCGCTCTGCCCTTTGCCGGCCGGGCGCCGATCGGGCACGAGGCCGCTCGCCGGATGCGCCGCTTCCCAGAAGAAGCGGAAGGTCTGTCGCTGCACGCGCTCGAGCAGCTCCTCATCGGCCAGCGTGGCGAGCCGCGCCGGGCTCATTTCCTCGGATCGGGCGTTATCGGACACGGAAATCAACTCCTTCCTTCACGCAGGTGGGAAGCCTTGGCGCGCGCGCCCGTGGCGTCGGCGCGTCCCGCGGGGCACTTGACGAGATGGACCACGCGGGCGAAGAGCGGATCGCGCGCCTGCGCGCCGCCGATGTGAATGACGGCGGTGCGCGCGAGCTCGTGACCGAAGACTTCGATGACCCGCTCGAGAGTGTCGCCGTCGAGCGAGCCGAAGACGCCGTCGATGACGAGCCACGCCGGCGCCTGCAGCAGCACCCGGGCGAAGGCGAGCCCGAGCTGCTCGTCCTCGCTCAACTCGCGGTCCCAGCGCCGCGAGATATCGAGGAGCGGCACCAGCCGCTCGAGTCCGAGCCGGCGCAGCGCCTGCGCGCAGGCGTCCGCGTCGAACACGTCGGGTTTCAGCGGATAGGCGAGCACCTCGCGCAACGATCCCTGCGGTAGGTAGGGCGTGCCGCGCGGAAAGTAGAGAATCTGCTCGCCCGCGGGCATGACGATGCGCCCGGTGCCGAGCGGCCAGAGGCCCGCGAGGGCGCGGAACAACAGCGTCTTGTTGGTTCCCGGCTCACCCACGATGAGGAGCCGCTCCCCGGTGCGCAGCTCCACCATCCTCTCCCGCAGCATGTCGCGCCCGGCGGGGGATGTGACCTCGAGGCCTTCGATGACGATCCGGCCCGCGATGCCCTCGGCGTAGGCGATATGGCTCTCGACCTCGTGTTTGACGTCGGTGGTGACGACGGCGCGGCGGAAGTTCGCCACCCTGAGGAGCGTCGCCCGCCAGTCGGCGATGTTGGGGAAGTTGTCGACGAACCAGCGGAGCGAGGCCTGCGCCGTGGTGAAGGCGGCTGCGGCCTGCATCAGGCCACCGAAGGAGAGCGTGCCCCCGAAGTAAAGCGGCGCCGCGACGAGCAGCGGCGCCACGATCATCACCCAGCCGAATCCCGCCGTGATCCACGTGAGGTTGGTGAGCCCCGTGACGAGATGCTGGGTGGCCCGGAGCACCCCATCGAGGCTGCTCTCGAGGCGCCGCCGCTCCCCCTCCTCCCCCGCGGCGAGCGTGATGCCATCCAGGTGCTCGTTCACCCGCACCAGCGCGAAGCGCAGGTCTCCCTCGCGTGCGTAGCGCTCGGCGTTGCGTCCGATGAGACTCCCGCCCACCCAGTAGGAAAGAAGCGAGCCGAAGGCGGCATAGAGGATCGCGGCCCACACCATATAGCCGGGCACCGGAATCTCGTGCCCGGCGAGCCTGAGCACGAAACCCCGGGAGAGCACCCAGAGGACGCCAATGAAGGCGACGAGCGTCACCGATGCCTGAATGAGCCCGCTACCGAGATCCCCGGACAGCTCGCAGAGATGGCGCGCGTCATCGTGCATGCGCTGATCGGGGTTGACCCCCATCGGCCCGGCGTTGGCGAGCCAGAAGGCGCGCCGCGGGCTCATCCAGTCGCGCAGGAGGTCCACCACCAGACCCTCGCGCATCTTCACCTTCAACGTCTCGACCAGCCAGCGCTGCGCCACATTGAGCACGAGGAGGCCGCTCACGATGATGAAGAACACCCCGAGCTGAACGAGAAATTCCCTGAAATCCCGCCGGGTCAGCGCATCGTAGAAGGGCTGGTTCCAGCGGTTGAGCCATACCTGCCCGTAGGCGGTGGCCACGATCACCGCGAAGGTTCCGGCGTTCAGCGCTATGAGCGACTTGGCGACCGGGGAGGCGAGCAGCGCCCGCACGATCATGCCGAGCTGTGGAACGAGGCCCGAGTGGGCGGCCTCCGTCTCCGGGGGGTGACTGTCGCTGGTGTCGTCGGCGCGCTCTATCATCACACTCGCTATGGTAACGGGCCGTCCCCCTCCACCCGCAACCTGGAATACCTCATGAGGACACTGAAACCGCAAGATGCACGACGCATCGAGACGCTCATCGGCCGGATGACGCTAACCGAGAAGCTGGGTCAACTCACCATGATGGCCGCGAGCCACACCGTGACCGGACCCACGATCAGCGGTCATTCCACCGACGATATCCGCTCCGGGAGGATCGGCAATCTCCTCAATCTTATCGGGGCCGCCGCCGTCCGAGAAATGCAGCGCGTCGCAGTCGAGGAATCCCGCCTGGGCGTCCCGCTCCTGATCGGCCTCGATGTCATCCACGGCTACCGCACCCTCTTCCCCCCGCCCCTTGCCGAAGTCGCGCTGTTCGACCCGGAAGCGTGGGCGCTGACGGCACGGGAGGCGGCCCGGGAGGCGGCCGCCGACGGCATCGCGATGACCTTCGCGCCCATGCTCGATGTCTCGCGTGACCCGCGCTGGGGACGCACCGTCGAGGGCCCGGGCGAGTCGGCCTGGGTCGGCGCACGCCTGGCGGAGGCCAAGGTCCGCGGCTTCCAGGGTGACGATCTCGCCGCCGCCGACACCCTGGCGGCGGTGGCCAAGCACTTCTGCGGCTACGGGGCCGTTACGGCCGGCCGCGAATACGCCTCCGTCGACATCTCCGAGCGAGCGCTTCTCGAGGTGCATCTGCCGCCCTTCGCGGCTGCCGTGAGCTCGGGTGTTGCCGCGGTGATGCCCGCCTTCACGGATCTCGCCGGCATTCCGCTGACCGCCCATGCCGCAATGCTGCGCGGGCGCTTGCGCGGGCAGCTCGGCTTCGCCGGCGTCCTCATCAGCGACTACAACGCGATCGCCGAGCTGATCCAACACGGTGTCGCCGCCGACCTCATCGAGGCGGCGGCCCTCGCGCTCGGGGCCGGAATCGACATCGACATGGTCTCGGGAGCCTATCTGCGCGGCCTGCCGGTGGCCCTCGAGAGGGGTCTCGTGAGCCTCGCCGAGATCGACGAGTCGGTGAGACGGGTATTGGCGCTCAAGGCGCGCCTCGGCCTCTTCGAGGATCCCTATCGGCGCGGCACCGCCGCGGAGGGCGACGCAACACTCAGCGGCCGGCGGCGGCTGGCCCGCGACATCGGCGCGCGCTCGATCGTACTCCTCACCAACCGGGGGGAGGCGCTGCCGCTATCGGGGAGCATTCGCCGCCTGGCGCTCATCGGACCTCTCGCGGATGCGCCCGCGGAGATGCGCGGTCCCTGGTGGTGTGCGGCGGACCCTGACACACAGGTCAGCGTGCTCGGCGGCCTTCGCGAGAGGTTGCCCCACGCGCAGGTCCTGCACGCGAGCGGTGTTGACATTTCGGGGACGGACGGCAGCGGCATCGCCGCCGCCCTCGAGCTCTGTGACGGCGCCGAGGCGGTGGTGCTCTGCCTCGGCGAGGCGGCCACCATGAGCGGCGAGGCGGCCTCGCGCGCCCACCCGGGACTTCCCGGCAGGCAGCGGGAGCTGGCCGAAGCGGTGCTGCAACGCGCCGGCGCAAGGGGCATCCCCGTCATTGCCGTCCTCTTCTGCGGCCGGCCGCTCATCGTCCCCTGGCTGGCAGGCCAGGCGAGCGCCCTCCTCGCCGCGTGGTTTCCCGGCTGCGAGGCGGGCCGCGCCGTCGCCGACATACTCACGGGCGAGAGGTCACCGAGCGGCCGCACTCCCATCACCTGGCCGCGCGCGGTGGGTCAGATACCGCTTTACTTCGGGCAGCGCAGCAGCGGCCGGCCGGGGGATCCCGCCAACCCGCTCTCGAGCCGCTATCTCGATGAATCCAACGAGCCGCTCTTTGCCTTCGGCCACGGGCTGTCGTTCTCGCGCTTCAGCCTGACGAACCTGCGCGTCAGGCCGGAATCGGCCGCGCCGTCCGCCACGATCGAGATCAGCGTCGATGTCGAGAACCAGGGCGGTCGCCGCGCGGAGGAAACCGTCTTCCTCTTCACGCGGCGCCTGAAGGCGCGCGTCGCTCCACCTCTGCTCGAGCTGCACGGTGTCGGCAAGATCACCCTGGATCCGGGCGCGCGCGGCACGCTGACTCTGCGTTTGGCCGTCGCGGAGCTGCGCTCGCTCGGGCCGGATCTCGAGCCGGCGCTGGAGCCGGGAGAGATGGAGGTTCTGCTGGGGCCGAGCGCCAACCGTGCCTCACTCCTCGCCGGCCGCCTGACGATTTCCGCCTGAGGCGCGGCCCGAAAGGAGTTGCGCGATCCGCGCGGCGACGAGCTCCGGCGCGCTGTCGCTTGCCGTCAGCGCGCAGCTCGCGCCCCGGCGCGGCGCGTACAGGCGCGGCTCCGTCACCTTGAAGAGACCCACCGTGAGGGTGTCGGTCGCGGCGCCGAGATGCATGAGGCCGGAGTCGGCGCAGACGAAGCAATCCGCAGCCTCCAGCACCGCGGCAACCTGACGCACCCGGCGCGAGTAATACGCCGGCAGCTCCGGCAGCGCCGCCACGCCGTTCGGCGGGCGGATCTCGATGACCCGGGCAGCCGGCAGTCGCGCGCGCAGACGCGCGATCATGCGCCGCCACCACTCGACCGAGAAGCGCTTCGCGCCGGTCGCATGAGTCGCCACGGCCACCACTGGACCGGAATGCTCCGCGCCGAGCAGGCGCTTGATTTCCTCCCGTCCGGCCTGGCGCTCGGCTTCAGTGAGCCGGATGCTGAGCTTGGGACTGTCGGCGCGGGCGCGGTTCTCGTCGAGCTCGAGGATGCCGCGCCGCAGCAGATAGACCGGATAGTCGCCCATGTGCGCCGGCGCGCCCTGGAAGGGAACGCTGAGGTCGATGCCTTTGCCTTTGCGGGCGCTCGCGAAGCCGAGCTTCAGTCGCGCCGGCAACCGCCGCGTCAGGAAGCCTGAGGTCCAGGACTTCGGGCAGGGGTCGATGAGGATGTCATAGCGGACGCGCCGCACGCGCAACAACGTCAGAAGGTGGCGCAGCGGATGGCGGACACCCCGAAACGGCAACTGATGGACGCGCCTGACCGAGGGGAACTCACGGAATACCTCGTGCGCGGCCGGACAGGCCGTCAGGATCTCGACCCGCACGGAAGGCAGCGTGGCCTCGATTTCCTCGAGGAGCGGCGTCATCAGCAGCGTGTTGCCGAGGCGGGTATTCGGGCGACAGATTAGAATGGTCGCGCTCAGGCGGGCGGCCGGCAGCATGGGGGAATTATGGCATGCTCGCGCGATGACCGGCCTGCATGCTTCGGCGCTCGGCGCCTCGGGCGCGATTTTTCTCGCGCAGATCGTGGTGCTGCTCCTCACGGCGCGCCTGCTGGGCGAGCTTCTCTCCCGCTGGGGGCAGCCGCCGGTCATGGGACAGCTTCTCGCCGGGGTGGCACTCGGCCCCTCGGTGCTCGGCCACATCGCGCCCGTGGCCGAGCTCGCACTCTTCCCGCACGCGCCGCAGCAGAGCGCAATGCTCGATGCCGTGGCGCAGCTCGGAGTGCTCCTCCTGCTGCTGCTCACCGGCATGGAGACGGACTTGTCCGTCATGCGTCACTCCGGACGTGCCGCCCTCAGCGTCTCGCTCGCCGGCATCGCCCTGCCGTTCCTCTTCGGCGTGGTGGCGATCGAGCTGCTGCCCGCCGCGATGCTTACCCGGCCGGACGAGCGGCTGCTCCTCGCGCTCTTCATCGGCACCGCCCTCGCGGTGTCCTCGGTGAAAATCGTCGCCGCCCTGGTGCGCGAGCTCGGCTTCATCCGCCGCACGGTTGGCCAGATCATCCTCGCGGCCGCGATCATCGATGATGCGATCGGATGGATTTTCGTGTCAGTGACGCTCGGGCTCGCTCAACAGGGACACGTGGATCCGGCAGTAGTGGCGCGCAGCGTGCTCGGCACCCTGGCGTTTCTCGCGTTCAGCGTCACGCTGGGACGGCGGCTCGTGTTTCACCTGATCCGCTGGACCAACGATCACTTCGTGAGCGAGCTCCCCGTCATCACCGTCATCCTGGTGATCATGGGCGCGATGGCGTTGGCGACTTACGCCATCGGCGTTCAGACCGTGCTCGGCGCCTTTGTCGCCGGCGTCCTGATCGGCGAGTCGCCCATCCTGACGCGGCACATCGAGGAGCAGTTGCGCGGCCTCATCGTGGCGCTCTTCATGCCGGTTTTCTTCGGCCTGGCAGGGCTCGCCACCAACGTCGCCTCCCTTGGACGGCCTGACATGCTGTTGCTGACGGCCGGCCTGATCGCGGTCGCGAGCATCGGCAAGTTCTCGGGTGCGACGCTCGGCGGAAGACTCGCGGGATTGACGGGCGCCGAGTCCCTGGCCGTGGGGTGCGGCATGAACGCCCGCGGCTCGACCGAGGTGATCATCGCCGCCATCGGCCTCTCGATGGGCCTGCTCAACGAGAGCTTCTTCACCGCCATCGTCGTCATGGCCCTCGTCACCACGCTCGCCATGCCGCCGATGCTGCGCTGGGCACTGCAGCGTCTGCCGATGCGACCGGAGGAAGCCGCACGCCTCGAGCGCGAGGCACTGGAGGCGCGCGGCTTCCTCTCCCGTGTCGAGCGGCTGCTGCTCGCCGCCGACTCGAGCCCGAGCGGCCAGCTCGCCTCGCGCCTCGCGGGCCTCATCGCCGGCGTCCGTCAGATTCCCGCAACCGCCCTGCACTTCGAGCACGCGGCGACCGTGGGCGCCGCCGCCGAGCACACCACGGCCGTGATCCGCGAGGCGGCCGAATCGGGTGGCGCGGAGAACGGCGGGTCGCAACCGCTCGACCTGACGCTCAGGGTCGAGGAGCCGCAGCCCGGCGCGGATGCGATCCGTTCCGAGGATCGCAAAGGCTACGGCCTCCTCCTCATCGGCCGGGAGCCTGCCGCGCGCGGCCCGAGGTTTCATCGCGCCATCACGCAGAGCGCCGCCGGCTTCTCGGGACCGTTCGCGGTCGTGCTCGCACGGCGCGAGCATCGTTCCGGGAAGCTGCGCGCGCCGCTCAATATCCTGGTGCCGGTGTCAGGCACCAGCGTGTCGCGCCGTGGCGCGGAGTTGGCCGTGGCCCTGGCGCAGGGCTCGCGCGGCTCGGTAACGGCGCTGCACATCGCGGGTCGCACGGCACCCCGCCGTGCGCTGCGTGAGCGTCTCGGCGCGCTCTTCGGCAGGCAGGATGAGGTCGACGAGGATCCGTCCAACAACCCCATCACCAACGAGATCGTGCAGCTCGCCCGCGCTTACGCCGTCAACGTCCGATCCGCCGTGCGCAGCCACCGTGAGGCGGAGACGGCGATACTGCGCGAGATCGGCGCAGGGCGGCACGATCTGTTGGTCATGGGTGTCAGCCGGCGGCCCGGCGACCCGCTCAACCTCGGGGATGTGGCCTCGGTGCTGCTCGAGCGCGCCGAGTGCTCGCTCGTATTTCTCGCCGCCGATCCGGCCGCCAGTTAACTCGTGAGCGTACAGCGCTCGGGCGCAATCCGGTACAGCACCCGCACCTCGCCGGGCTGGCGGTAGGGATACTTGTCCTTCCCGAGGTACTTGCGCGCCATCGCGTCGATGTGCTGGTCCGCGCCCTCGCGGGTGCGTTGCGCGACGTGGCCGCGCACTTCCAGGTAACGGTAGGGGTTCTCGGGGTCCATGATGGACATCGACACGCGGCCGTCGCGCTGCAGGTTCTTATCCTTCTGACGCCCCTCCGCCGTGTTGATGAGCACGTGCCGCCCATCGTAATCCACCCACACCGGAGTGACCTGGGGCGAGCCGCTCGGCATCAGCGTGGCGAGATTGGCAAAAGCCTTCTTGCGGAAGAGATCGAGATGAGACTCGGGGATGCTGTTCTGGCCCATGACCAACTCCTCGGATCGTGACGCGCCGGTCGCGGAGCATAACCCCGCGCGCCGGCCCCCAGCCAGCGTGACCGAAGAGCTAAGGCCGCCACTCGAGCAGATCCCCGATCCGCTCCACGGTGAGGTCCGCGGCGGGATAGGCGGCAACCTCCTTCGGGTCGAAGGCATAGTGACCCTGGCGCGGGAAGATCGTGGTCACGGAGGCGCCCCAGGCGCCCTTCAATGCCGTGAGGATGCGCAACTTGTCGTCCACCATCACGTAGCGTGAGGCTGGGAAGCGGCGCTCGACGGAAGCGAGCATCCGCTCCTTGTGCAAATAGATGAGCACTCGCCCCTCGACGGCATCCCACAGGCCCGAGCGGCGCACCTTGCGGGGCTGGAAGACCACGTCCCCGTCCGACAGGATGACCGTCGGCCCGAAGCGGCGGCAGTGCGCCAGCGCGTCCAACGCGTCGGGGTACAGTCGACTCGCAAACGGATAGTCGATCAGAAAGGAGGACATCAGCAGGAGCTGGGGCTCGTCGAGATTCTCGAGGCGGTAGCGCTGCAGCGCACCGAGATAATCCGCGTATCCCAGCTCCGTGCGCAGCGCCTCGAAGATGGCCCAGTAACGGTCGCGCTGAGCGCGGCCGAATTCCCGCTCCAGGTGCGCGCTCAAATCGGCCTGTACCGCGTCGTTGTCGAGCAGAGTGTTGTCGACATCGAACAGGAAGACGAGCGGCTCAGCCTCCGGCATGACGACACCTGCGTGCGCCCGATCGGCGCCTCGTCACGCTATCACGATTGCGGCGGCCGGTGCCGTCATCATTGGCACCCTGGCCGCCGCTTGTCGCCCAGCCGGACCTTACCTGACGCTGTAGCCCCGCGCCTCGAGGCAAGCGGTCACGGCCCGCTTGTAGTTCGAGGGTGTTGCCGTCGCGGCCTGAGTATTGCCGGCCGCGTTGGTAGGATCGAACCCGGTCTGACCGACGGCCCACTGGTGACACTGGTAGCGATCGTTCGCAGTCTGCTGCGCGTTCTGACCATTCTTCGGGTAGACATAGAGGCTCATGGCGCCCTGACCCTGGCCAGGCGCCGCACCGGCCGCCTGCCCCGCAGGAGGCGGTGCCGTCGCACCCTGGGCCACTCCGCCGGTAACCGGAGGCGGGTCCGTCACCACGTAGTCGTCATAGTCCGGGCTCCAGACGTAGTAGACGCCCTGCGAGTAATAGTACGGCACGCCTCCCCACCAGTAGGTCGTGTAGCCGAACGGGAGTGCCGCCAGGAACCACGGGAAGTCCCAGCCCAGGTAGACGTGCGGCCAGAACGCACCGCGCCAGTAGCCGCCCCCCCAATAGCGGGGGACCCACCGCGGACCCCAGGGGCGCACCCAGCCGATCCCCACGCGCGGTCCGCCCCCAAAGTGGGGGTGCATGCCGGCCCAGTGGGATGGGACCGCATAATGCGCGCGTCCTGCGAAGTGCCCTCCAAAGTGCGGCCCGCCATGAGCGGCAAAATGCCCGTGGAAGCCGTGATTCTGCCCTATCGCCGGGGCCACCGCGAGCAGGAGCGAAGCCGCGAGTGCCGCCGCTACGCCCGAGCCCAAACCCGCTATGCCATTCCTGAGTCGTGCCATGGTTCTCATGCGCTACCGCCACTGTGTGTTTGGACCTGCCCTGCCCGCCTTCGTTCAGGGCCGCGCGCCCGCCCTTGGGGTCGCGCTAAAGAGTAGAACGCACCTGCCGCGCGTGCGCTGACCGACCGAATATTACCCGAGCGCACGATGAACCGACCGTGAACGCCGGCTACACGCCCGAAACGCGTGCCGTGAATTCGACAGAATCTCCTCACGCCTTACGCAGAACAGCGCGCCGTGTGGCCAGCTTGACGAGCTCGAGCACGCAAAAGAGCGCCACTGCCGCGGCAACGCAGAGCAGGACCTGATCAGCCTGAAGCAGACCGAGGCGCAGGAAGCCGCGTACCGCACTCAGTGAGAAGATCGCGATGAGCGCGCCCGCCGCCGATGCCACGCTGATCCAGAGGGATGGATTGGGGCGCGCAAACCCCACGAGCGGCGAGGCGCTGAAGCTCCGGTTCGCAAAGATCAGCGCATAGTTGGCGCACACCAGCGTCACGAAGCCCATCGAGCGCACGACCTCGGGAGCGAGACCCTCGAGTGCCGCATCGAGAAATACACCGCACACGGCGGCGAGCGCCAGGGTTCCCTGCAGGAAGCCGGACACGAGCAGCGGGCGCGCCAGCAGCCTGCTGTCCGGATCGCGCGGCGGGCGGGTCATGACGTCGCGCTCGTCGCGCTCCGCCTCGAGCACCACTGAGCATATGGGGTCGATGATGAGCTCGAGGAGGGCAATCAGCATCGGTGTCAGCACGAGCGGCCGGCCCATGGCGATGGGCAGCAGGGCGAGGCCCGCGATCGGCAGATGGATCGCGAGGATGTAGCTCACCGCCTTCACGATGTTGTCGTGGATGCGCCGCCCGAGCCGCACAGCGCGCACGATGGAGTTGAAATCGTCGTCGAGCAGCACGAGCGAGGAGGCCTCGCGCGCGACGTCCGTGCCGCGCTGGCCCATGGCAATGCCGATGTGCGCCGATCTCAATGCCGGAGCGTCGTTCACCCCGTCGCCCGTCATTGCCACGACCTCGCCGCGAGCCTTGAGCGCCGCGACGATGCGAAGCTTCTGTTGGGGCGTGATCCGCGCGAAGACCGACACCTCGGGCGCGCGCTCGAGCAGCGCCCTCTGGTCGAGGCGCTCGAGCTCCGGCCCGGTCATCACCCTCTCGTGCTCGATGCCTGCCTGCTTCGCAATGGCGCGCGCGGTGTCCGGATGATCGCCGGTGATCATCACGACGCGAATGCCCGCCGAGCGGCACTCGCGCACGGCCTCGGGGATGCCCTCGCGCAGCGGGTCGAGGAAACCGATGAGTCCCACGAGCTCGAGCGGCAGATCGATGGCTCGCTCCGGCGGCTCTGGTGATGCCAGCCGCGCGCTCGCCACCGCGAGCACCCGCATGCCTCGGCGCGCGAGCGCCTCCACCCTGAGGCGCATCGCCTGCCAGACGGCGGCATCGAGGCGGCAGAGTGTGGCAATGACCTCAGGCGCTCCTTTGGCCGCGGCTAGGAGCCCGCCGTCCGAGTGACGCCAGACCTGCACCAGGGCGGGCCGCTCCGGCACCCAGGGATAGCCCTGCACGAGCTCCGCCCGCCCGGGACGGCCGTCCCCGACGGCCAATCGCACCAGCGCGCGATCCATCGGGTCCACCGCCTCGGGCCGGCTCGCCAACACGCCGACATCGAGCAGCTCACGCAGCTTCGGGTGCAGCGCGCCGGCGCCGTCGCTCTGACCCAGCGCCGTCGAGCGCTCGCCATCCCGCTCCAGGCACGCGACCGACATCAGATTGCGGGTGAGCGTACCGGTCTTGTCCGTGCATAACACGGTAGCCGCGCCCAGCGTCTCGATCGCCGCCGGCCGGCGCGTCAGCACCCGCGAGCGCGACAAGCGCCATGCGCCCATCACCATAAAGACCGTGAGGACCAGAGGAAACTCCTCCGGCAGCATCGACATGCCGAGCGCAATGCCGCCGAGCAGTCCCTGCAGCCACGCCCCGCGCAGCGCTCCGTAGAGCAGCACCGCCACCGCGCTCAACGACAACCCGACGATGGCAAAGCCCGTCACGAAGCTGCGGGTCTGAACCTGCAGGCGCGGCGGCTCCGGCGTGATGCGGGTGACGGCGTGTCCTATCTTGCCGATTTCGCTGCGCGGACCGGTTGCGGTGACGATCGCCACGCCGCCGCCGGTGACGATCAGCGTGCCCGAGAAGACGAGAGGCAGATCAGCGCCTCCGGGTGTCGCACCGGCAGGCGGCGGCTCAAGGGACGGGCGCTTGCGCACCGGAACCGATTCTCCGGTGAGCAGGCTCTCATCCGCCTGGACGTCGTCCCCGGAAACAATTACGGCATCCGCGGGCACCCGGTCGCCCTCCCCGAGCACCAGCCAGTCACCGCGCACGACTTCCCGGCCCGGGATGCGAGCTTGCGCGCCATCCCGAATGACCAGCGCCCGCGGGCTCGTCAGGTCCCGCAACGCGCCCAGGACCCGCTCGCTCCTACCCTCCTGGATAATGGCGATCGCCACGGAGAGGCAGGCAAATGCGAAGAGCACCAGCGCCTGGCCGCGGCTGCCGATGAATAGATACAACACGCCGGCGCCGAGGAGCAGCGCGAACATCGGCTCGCGCACCACCTCGATGCTGATGCGCAGTGCCGTGCGGCGCTCGAGTTCCGGCAGCGCGTTCGGCCCCTCTAGCCGCAGCCGTTCCGCCGCTTCGCGCGTGCTCAGGCCGCGGGGGTGATCGATCGGACATATCTGTGGCGGCATCTCGCGACACTGTGACGGGTTTCTTATCGTCATCCGGGCTGATTTTGGCTGACCGTCGTCATCACTGCCCGCCCTGCGACGTTGTTAACGTCCGAAAGCCCGCAAATCGGGCTCAATGCGACCCGGCACTGCTGCCGAGAGGGAGCCCTTATTTATGTCGAGACCGTTCCGCACCGTCCTCACTGCCCTCGCCGCCATCATCTCGCTGGCATGCGTCGCGGCCCCGGCCATGGCCCAGACGGCGTGGCAGGCCCAGCATCCGCGCCGCGCGCAGATCGATGCGCGCCTGCACGACCACGACATGCGCATCGATCGTGAGCTCCGGACAGGCCAGATCGGCCCCCGGCAGGCTCAGCGTCTGCACGGCGCCGACCAGCGCATCCGCGCGCAGGAGCAGCGCATGGCGGCGATGCACGGCGGCCACATCACCGCGCGCGAGCAGGCGCGGCTCAACGCCGAGGAAGACCGCCTCAGCCATCGGATCGGCAGGTAGTCTTCTCACCGACGCCCGGGGGGGCCGCTTTGCAGGCGGCTCCGCCCGCTTATTGGGCCGTGCCGGCGAGGGCACGCGACATCATCATCAGCGTCGGCGGCGGCGGGCGATGATGAGAACGGCGATCAGCACCACGGCGATGTTGAGCACCCACCAGGCAAACATGCCATGGCCCTGGAGCAGGTTGATGGCGCCGTGCTCCCGCGGCAGGGTTACGGTGCCCGTGAGAAGTTCGCGGATGCCGTCGTGGGAGACTATGACGCTCAGGGATTGAGTGCCGCCGCCCTGATCGCGCGTCGAGAGCAGATAGGTGCCGTTGGGCCCCGCCATGAGCGGCACACCGTGGCCATCGAGCGTCGCCGTCACTTTCCCGGCACCCGTGATGAGCTGGTGATCCGAAATGCGGGACACCCGCAATGCCAGAGCGTGGTCCGAGGGCGCGGCTGTGAGGGTCAGTAACGCCGAGCGTGCCACCAGCGTCGGGGGATTCGAGGAAGCGGCGGGCCGAGCCATCGTCTAGTCCTGCAGGCTGAGGAAGCTCTCGAGCGCGTCCATCCCCGCGAGAAACCCGCGCAGCTGCTCCTTCGTCAGGCACGAGAGCAGCTCGCGCTCGCGCTCGAGCACGAGCGGCACGAGCTCCGCGTACATGCGCCGGCCGGACCGGGTGAGGCGCACCTCCCTCGCCCGGCGATCGGCGGCGCTCGAGACGCGCTCGATGAGCTCGCGCTCCTCGAGATGCGCGATGGCGCGGCTCACGCGGGTCTTGTGCATCCGGGTGCTCTCGGCGATGTGCTGCGCGGTGCAGCCGTGCTGCGAGCCCACCGTTGCCATGACGCGCCATTCGGGGATGTCGAGGCCAAAGCGCTGCCGGTAGATGTCGGAGAGATGATTGCTGACCCCGACCGCGAGGCGATTGAGCCGATACGGCATGAAAGCGGCCAGCTCGAGCGCGAGCTCGCTCGCGACCCGGGCGCTCACGCTGTCCTCTGCAAAACGGTTGCGCACGCAACTAATTGTGCCATCATAGGGAGCGAAAGCATACCGGGAGTGAGCGATGAGCACCCCTTCGCTTCGATACTCGAGCGGCTTCGGCAACCACTTTGCCACCGAGGCCGTGTCGGGCGCGCTGCCCGAGGGGCGCAATTCGCCGCAACAGTGCGCCTATGGCCTCTACGCCGAGCAGTTCTCTGGCACGGCCTTTACCGCCCCCAGGCACGCCAACCGCCGCAGCTGGCTTTATCGCATCCGTCCGGCTGCGATGCTGTGCGGTACCTTCCGGCCCCTACCCCATCCAGGACTCGCGGGACGTTTCGACGGGCTCCCCGCCTCGCCGAATCCCCTGCGCTGGAGCCCGCCTCCCATCCCGCCCGAGCCTGCCGACTTCATCGACGGCCTCCTGACGCTCGGCGGCACCGGCTCGCCGGAAGTGCACGCCGGCTGTGGGATTCACTGGTATCTCGCCAACCGCTCGATGCGCGACCGGTTCTTCTACGACGCGGACGGAGAGCTCCTCATCGTGCCCCAGCTCGGGCGCCTGCGCGTCGCGACCGAGCTCGGGATCCTCGAGGTCGCGCCGCAGGAGGTGGTGCTGATTCCCCGCGGACTGCGCTTTCGGGTCGAGCTCCCGGACGGTCGGGCGCGGGGCTACCTCTGCGAGAGCTTCGGGGCGCCGATGCGCCTGCCCGACCTGGGCCCGATAGGCTCGAACGGCCTCGCCAACCCGCGCGACTTCCAGACACCGGTGGCCTGGTACGAGGACCGCGAGGGCGAGATGGAGCTCGTGGCTAAGTTCTGCGGCGAGCTCTGGTCGGCGACGCTCGATCACTCCCCGCTCGATGTCGTCGCCTGGCACGGCAACAACGCGCCCTGCAGGTACGACCTGCGCCGCTTTAACACCCTCGGCTCGGTGAGCTACGACCATCCGGACCCCTCCATCTTCCTCGTGTTGCAATCGATCAGTGACACTCCGGGCGTCGACGCGGTGGACTTCGTCATCTTTCCGCCGCGCTGGCTCGCGATGGAGGACACCTTCCGGCCGCCCTGGTTTCACCGCAATGTCGCGAGCGAGTGCATGGGGCTGATCCACGGCGTTTACGACGCCAAGGCCGGCGGTTTCGAGCCCGGCGGGGCATCGCTTCACAACTGCATGACCGGCCACGGTCCCGACGCCGAGACCTTCGAGCGTGCGCTGCGCGCCGATACGACCCGGCCGCAGCGCCTCAGCGATACCATGGCCTTCATGTTCGAGACGCGCACTGTCATCCGGCCGACGCGCCGCGCGCTCGAGCTACCGCAGCTGCAGGCCGACTACGCGCAGTGTTGGCGCGGTGTCGCGAAGCGCTTCAGCCCGCCGGCGGCGGCGGACGGGGAGTGAGGGATGGGCGCCGGCATCGATCCGACACATGACCCCAAGCTGCGAAGCTGGGTATCCGCCGCCAACCTCCCAGGCTGCGATTTCCCCATCCAGAACCTGCCGCTCGCGGTCTTCCGGCGCTCGGGGGTCGCCGAGAACTTCCGCTGCGGGGTCGCAATCGGCGACAGCGTGCTCGATCTGGGCGCGCTCGACATGTTGAATCCCTTCGACGGACTCGCAGCCGAGGCGCTCGCGGCCTGCGGGGAGCCGTCGCTGAGTGGCCTGATGAGGCTCGGGCGGAATGCGTGGGTCGCGCTGCGCCGCGGGCTGTCGGAGTGTCTGCGCGAGGGCTCGCCGCGCGCGACGGAGCTTGCGGCCGCGCTCATCCGGCAGAGCGAGGCGGAATTCACGCTGCCGGCGAGGGTGGGCAATTACACCGATTTCTACACGTCCATTCACCACGCCACCGCGGTCGGGCGCCTCTTCCGCCCCGACCAGCCGTTGCTGCCCAACTACAAGTGGGTGCCCATCGCCTACCACGGCCGCGCGTCCTCGTTGGGCGTCTCCGGCCAGGAAGTGCGGCGCCCGCGCGGCCAGCTCATGCCGCGCGGCGCCGAGCGGCCGCAGCTCGGCCCGAGCGCGCGACTTGACTATGAGCTCGAGGTCGGCGTTCTCATGGGCGCTGGCAACAGCCTCGGCAGCGCGATCCCGGTCGCGCAGGCCGAGGAGCACGTGTTCGGCCTCTGCCTGCTCAACGACTGGTCGGCCCGCGACATTCAGGCATGGGAGTACCAGCCCCTCGGTCCCTTTCTCGCCAAGAGCTTCGCGACCACGATCTCGCCTTGGGTGGTGACGCTGGAAGCGCTCGCCCCTTTCAGGTTGCCCTGGAGTCGACCGGCCGAGGACCCGCAGCCGCTCCCCTATCTCGACTCAGCGGAGCTGCGCGCGGGTGGCGCGCTCGACCTGCATCTGGAGGTGGCACTCGAGACCGCCGCCATGCGCGCCGCGGGCAGCGCGCCCCAGCGACTCGCCCGGACCAACTTTCGCCACAGCTACTGGTCGATCGCACAGATGGTCGCGCATCATACGGTGAACGGCTGCAATCTCGAGCCCGGAGACCTCCTCGGCAGCGGTACGCAATCGGGTCCGGCGCCGGCGGAAGCCGGCTCACTCCTCGAGCTCACCGCGGGAGGCAAGCGCGCACTCTCTCTCGAGAGCGGCGAGACGCGCACGTTCCTCGAAGACGGCGACCGCGTGATCCTGCGCGGCTGGTGCGAGCGGCCGGGATCCGCGCGGATCGGCTTCGGTGAGGCGAGCGCGATCGTGACGCCTGCCACTTGACCCGCGTGGGTCGCTGAATCCAGTTGGGGGGAGCGGCCCGGAGCCCGAAACAGTCAATGGATGACGTTGCTGCAGAGATTGAGCAGCGGGCTGGGCAGAATACCGAGCACGAGCACCGCCGCGGCGTTGCACCCGATCACGAACCGCGGCCCGAGCGGCCGCAGCGTCGCGGGCAGGTTCTCCGGCGGTGCATCGAAGTACATGAGCTTCACGACGCGCAGATAGTAAAAGGCGCCCACGACCGACATCACGATCGCAACGACCACCAGGCCGAGATGGCTCGTCTCCCAGAGCGCCTGGATGATCCTCAGCTTCGCCCAGAAGCCGACGAAGGGCGGCACGCCGGCGAAGGAGAACATCAGCACCATCATGACCAGCGCGAGCAGCGGATCGCGCTGATACAGGCCCTTGTAGTGATCGAGCTTGTCCGCCTCGAAGCCCTTGCGGCTCGCGAGCAGGATCACGCCGAAGGCGCCGAGCGCCATCAGCACATACACCAGTGTGTAATAGAGCGCCGCGGTGTAGCCGCTCGGGGTGCCGGCGACGAAGCCGAGCACGATGAACCCGACGTGGCCGATGGTGGAGTACGCGAGCATGCGCTTCAGGTTCGACTGCACGATCGCCACCAGGTTACCGACGATCAGGGTCAACACGGCGAGCGGCGTCAACATGAGGGTCCAGTCCGCCGACGTGCCGGCGAGACCGTGTGCCAGCAAGCGAAACACCAGCGCGAAATACGCGATCTTGGGAGCCGTGCCGATGAAGAGCGTCACGCTGGTCGGCGCGCCCTCATAGACGTCGGGTAGCCACATGTGAAACGGCACCGCACCGAACTTGAAGGCGACGGCGACCACGATGAAGGCGAGACCGAGGATGACGCCGAGACTTCCCGGAGCGGTGAGCTTCGTGGCCATCACCCCGAGGTTGAGCGTTCCGGTGAGCCCATAGACGATCGACATGCCATAGAGCAGCGTCCCGGAGGCGATCGCGCCCAGCACGAAGTACTTCATGGCCGACTCCGCCGCGACGCCCGACTCGCGGTCGAACGCCACCATGGCGTAGACCGAAAGGGCGAGTAGCTCCACGCCGATGTACACCGTGAGGAGGCTATTGGCCGAGACGAGAACGAAGATGCCGAGCAGCGCCGTCAGCGTAAGGACGTAGTACTCGCCGCGGAGGATGTCGCGGTTCTCGAGATACATGCGCGAGTAGAGCAGGGCCACCGCGACGAAGAGGAAGCCGGCGAGCTTCAGCACGAAGGCCAGCCGATCGGTCACGTACGTGCCGTTGAAGAGCACCTCATGATGACCGGTATTCGCATAGCGTACGGTGAGCGCCGCCCCGATCACGAGGACCAGGAGCGTGAGCGTCGAGGTCGCCCCGGGGCGCTTCACGCCCACGAACACCTCGAAGAGCAACACCACGCAGATCGCGAAGCCGAGATAGATCTCGGGGATCGCGGGGGTCATGCTGTGCAAGGTCATCATGCGTTTCGGGTCCTAGGGCGGATCACAGCGGGATCTTGCTGGCGACGGCCTGGGTGACCAGGTGATGGATCGAGGGCTCCATGATCCTCAGCAGCGGCTCCGGCCAGATGCCGATCGCCAGCACCACGACCGCGAGCATGCCGAGCACGACGAACTCCCGTCCATTGAGATCGGTGAGGTGCGCGACGTGATCGTTGGCCACCGGCCCGTAGAGCACCCGCTTGACCAGCCACAGCGTGTAGCACGCCCCGAGGATGAGCGTCACGGCGGCGAGCGTCGAATACCAGAAGCTCGCCTTGAAGCTCGCGAGGATCACCAGGAACTCCCCGACGAAGCCCGAGGTGCCCGGCAGGCCCGTGTTGGCGAGCGCGAACAGCACCATGAAGGCGGCGAAGATGGGCATGGTGTTGATCACGCCGCCGTAGGCGGAGATCTCGCGGCTGTGCACCCGGTCGTAGAGCACCCCGACGCAGAGGAAGAGCGCGCCGGAGATGAGGCCGTGCGAGACCATCTGCACCATCGCACCGTCGAGCCCCATCGCCGCCCCCTGCACCTGGCCGGTCGTGCGGACGATCTCATAGACGACGAACGCGCCGAGGGTCACGAAGCCCATGTGCGCGATCGAAGAGTAGGCGATCAGCTTCTTCATGTCCGCCTGCACGATGGCGACGAAGCCGATGTAGATCACGGCGATCAGCGACAGCGTGATGACGAAGAGATTGAGCTCACGGCACGCATCCGGCGTGATGGGTAAGCTGAAGCGCAGGAACCCATACCCGCCCATCTTCAGCATGATGGCGGCCAGGATCACCGAGCCGCCGGTCGGCGCCTCGACGTGCGCGTCAGGCAGCCAGGTGTGCACCGGCCACATCGGCACCTTGACGGCGAAGGCCAGCATGAAGGCCGCGAAAATCCAGCGTTGCTCCACGAGCGTGAGCGGCAGCGCCTGGAAGCTCGCGATCGCGTAATTGCCGGCCTTCACGTACATGTAGATGAGGGCCGCCAGCATGAAGACCGACCCGAGGAAGGTGTAGAGGAAGAACTTGATGGTGGCATACACGCGCCGCGGGCCGCCCCAGATGCCGATGATGAGGAACATCGGGATCAGCATCGCTTCCCAGAAGAAGTAGAAGAGCAGCGCGTCGGTGGCGCAGAACACGCCGATCATCAGGCCCTCCATGATGAGGAAGGCCGCGAAATACTGCGGCGCGCGGGTCTTTACCACCGTCCAGGCCGCGATGATCACGGGTATGGTCATGAGCGCGGTGAGCACCACGAGCGGCAGCGAGATGCCATCCACCCCGAGCGCGTAGAAGGCGTTGAACCGCGGAATCCACGCCGCCTTCTCGATGAACTGGTAGGCCGCGGTCTGCGTGTTGAAATCCGCGAGCAGCGGGAAGGACAGGACGAGCGTCGCGACGGAGGCGGCGAGCGACAGCCACCGTCCGGCGACGACGAGGCGCTCCCCGAGGAGGAGCACGGCGATGCCGGCGGCGATCGGCAGCCAGATCAGGATGGAGAGCAGATCTGCTTGCATGCTCGTGCTTTCGTCAGCGGCGGGCGAGGAACCAGCCGAGCAGCGCCGCCAGGCCGATCACGAACCAGAACGCGTAGGAGTAGAGATAGCCGTTCTGCACGCGTCTCACGACCCCGCCAAACCACCCGACCGCGGCCGCGGAGCCATTGACCAGCGCTCCGTCGATGACTGCCTGGTCGCCCCCCTTCCAGAGGCCGATACCGATTCCGCGGACGAGCGGCGCGATCACGTTCTCGTTGATCCAGTCGAAGTAGTACTTCTCGACCAGCAGCGTGCGCAGGCCGCCGAACGTGCGCGCGGCCTGGTCCGCAAGCGCCGGACGCCAGAGGAAGCACACCCACGCCGTGATGAAACCCAGGACCATCAGCCAGAAGGGCGCGCCGAGGAAGCCCCGCAGGGCCATCAGCCCAGGGCCGTGAAACTCCCGCGCCATGTCGCCGATGATGTTGTTGGCGGGCAGCACGAAGATGGAGCTGCCGAAATAGCTGCCGAAGAGCACCGGACCCACGGTGAAGTAACCCACGAGGAGCGATGGAATGGCGAGCGCGATGAGCGGCACCGTGACCACCCAGGGGCTCTCGCGCGGCTCCGCGGAGTGATGGCCGTGCGCCGCTGCGGCTTCCGCGCCATGCGGGTCATGAGCCGCCTCGGTGTGACGGAAACGCTCCTCGCCATGGAAGGTCATGAAGAGCAGCCGGAACGTATAGAGCGAGGTGACATAGGCGCCGAGCAGCACGCACCAGTAGGCGTACTTGCTTCCGAAGCGGTGCGCGGCGCTCACCGCCTCGATGATGCTGTCCTTGGAGTAGAAGCCGGAGAAGAACGGCATCGCGACGAGCGCCAGTCCCCCGATCCAGCAGGTGACGGCCGTGATCGGCATGTACTTGCCGAGACCGCCCATCTTGCGCATGTCCTGCTCATGATGCATGGCGATGATGACGGAGCCGGCCGCGAGGAACAGCAGCGCCTTGAAGAAGGCGTGGGTCATCAGGTGGAAGATCGCCGCGCTGTAGGCCGACACCCCGAGCGCCGCGGTCATGTACCCCAGCTGCGAGAGCGTGGAATAGGCGATCACGCGCTTGATGTCGTTGTTGACCACGCCGAGCAGGCCCATGAAGAACGCCGTCGTCGCCCCGATGACGAGCACGAAGGAGAGCGCCGTATTCGAGTACTCGAAGAGCGGCGACATGCGCGCCACCATGAAGATGCCCGCCGTCACCATGGTGGCCGCGTGGATGAGCGCGGAGATGGGCGTCGGGCCCTCCATCGAGTCCGGCAGCCACACGTGCAGCGGCACCTGCGCCGATTTGCCCATCGCGCCGATGAAGAGGCAGATGCAGATGAGGGTGAGCGCGTTGGCGCCGCTGCCGGCGGTGATCGGAATGATCGCATGCGCGAGATGCGGGGCGGCCGCGAACGCCGCATCGTAGGAGAGCGAGCCGGTGTAGGCGAACACGGCCGCGATGCCGATGATGAAGCCGAAGTCGCCCACCCGGTTGACGATGAACGCCTTGAGGTTGGCGAACACCGCGCTCGGCCGGGTGTACCAGAACCCGATCAGCAGGTACGAGACCGTGCCGACGGCCTCCCAGCCGAAGAACAGCTGCATGAAGTTGTTCGCCATCACGAGCATCAGCATCGAGAAGGTGAACAACGAGATGTAGCAGAAGAAGCGGGTGTAGCCGGGATCGTCCCGCATGTACCCGATGGTGTAGACGTGCACGCAAAGCGAGACGAACGTGACCACCGCCATCATGAGCGCGCTCAGGCGGTCGATCAGGAATCCCACATCGATGTGCACGCCATCGGTGAGCGCCCAGGTGTACACCGGTCCGTTGAAAGTCGGGACACCGCCCGCGTAGAGCTGCTTGAGGACGTACATCGAGAGCGCGCAGGAGAGGGCGACGCCGATGATGGTCAGGGTGTGCGCCCCGGCGCGCCCGATGAGGCGTCCACCCAGGCCGGCGATCACGGCGGCTACGAGCGGCAGCAGCGGGATGGCGATCAGCACATGCGGATTCATGCGGCGTCAGCCTCGCAGGGTATTCAGGTCTTCGACGTTGATGCTGCGCCGCTCGCGGAACAGTACGACCAGGATCGCGAGCCCGATCGCCGATTCCGCCGCCGCCACGGTGAGCACGAAGAACACGAACACCTGGCCGTTGATGTCGCCGAGAACCCGCGAGAAGGCGATGAAGTTGAAGTTAGCGGCGAGCAGGAGCAGCTCCACGCACATGAGGAGCAGGATGACGTTCTTGCGGTTGAGGAAGATGCCGGCGACGGCCAGGGCGAACAGAACCCCCGAGAGGGTGAGGAGCTCCGCCAGGGTGATGCCGTGTGTGATCATGGGCGCTTCTCCACCTCGACCTTCACGATGCGCACCCGGTCGGCGGCGCGCACGGATACCTGCCGTGAGATGTCCTGGGCCTTGAGGCCCGGGCGGTGGCGCAGGGTGAGTGCGATGGCCGCGACGATCGCCACCAGGAGCAGCATGGCGGCGAGCTCGAACGGATAGGCGTAACGGGTGTAGATCACCTGTCCGAGGGCGAGTGTGTTGCTGTAGTTGGCGGGCTCCGGCACCACGCCCTTGGTGACATCGAGTCCGGTGGGGCCGTGCGACCAGACGACGCTGACGATCTCCGCGATCACCGCGAAGGCGGTGAGCCAGCCGAGCCACGCGAACCGGGTGACGCCGCGCCGCAGCTCCGCGAGGTCGATATCGAGCATCATCACCACGAAGAGGAAGAGCACCATCACCGCGCCGACGTAGACGAGCACGAGCACGATGGCGAGGAACTCCGCCTCGGTGAGAATCCAGATCACCGCGGAGTTGAAGAAGCAGAGCACGAGGAACAACGCCGAGTACACCGGGTTGCGTGCGGTGATGAGCCCGAGCGCGGAGGCGACGAGCAGCGTCGCGAAGATGTAGAAGAGAATCTCGACTAGCACTGCGCAGTCCTCACCGATACGGTGCATCCGCCGCCCTGTCGGCGGCGATCATCGCCTCGTAGCGCTCCCCGACCGCGAGCAGCATGTCCTTGCTCATGATGTTCTCGCCGCGATGCTCCATGTGGTATTCGTGGATGCGGGTGAGCACGATGGCGTCCACCGGACAGGCCTCCTCGCAGAAGCCGCAGTAGATGCACTTGAAGAGATCGATGTCGTAGCGGGTGGTGCGCCGGGTGCCGTCCTGGGCCACATCCGAGTCGATCGTGATGCACACTGCCGGACAGACCGCTTCGCACAGCTTACAGGCGATGCAGCGCTCCTGGCCGTTCGCATAGCGGCGCAGCGCGTGCAGTCCGCGGAAGCGCGGCGACTGCGGAGTCTTCTCTTCCGGGTAGTTGAGCGTGTACTTGCGCATGAAGAAGGTGCGCGCGGTGACCGAGAGACCCTTGATGAGCTCTGGCATGAGGAATGTCTTCAGCGGATTGGCCATCGCTTGCCTCCTTACGAGTGAAACCACGGCCGGGCCCAGGGACCGACGTGATAGTGCGCGAGCACCATCTCCACCCCGATCCACACCAGCGTCACGGGTAACAGCGCCTTCCAGCCGAGCCGCATGATCTGGTCATAGCGGTAGCGCGGGAAGGTGGCCCGCAGCCACAGGAACACGAAGAGGAAGAGGAAGATCTTCAGTCCCAGCCAGAAGAAGCTCGGCTGGCCGAGGATCGTCTGCCCGATGCCGGGCCACCCCTGCCAGGGCGAGAGCCAGCCGCCGAAGAAGAACACCGCCGTCAGCGCCGAAATGAGGATCATGTTGGCGTACTCGGCGAGGAAGAAGAGCGCGAAAGCGATCCCCGAGTACTCGACGTGGAAGCCCGCAACGATCTCCGACTCGCCCTCGGCGACGTCGAAGGGCGCGCGGTTGGTCTCCGCGACACCCGAGATGAAGTAGACGATGAAGAGCGGGAAGAGCCAGAACCAGTTCTGCGAGAGGAAACCGCCCTCCTGGCTGCGCACGATGGTGCCGAGGTTCATGCTGCCCGCGGCCATCAGCACGCCGACCAGCGCGAACCCCATGGCAATCTCGTACGCCACCATCTGCGCCGCCGAGCGCAGCGCGCCGAGAAACGCATACTTCGAGTTGGCCGCCCAGCCGGCGATGATCACTCCGTAGACGCTCATGGAGGTGAGCGCCAGCAGGTAGAGGAGCCCGGCGTTGGCCTTGGAGATGACGAGCTCCGGTGAAAGCGGAATCACCGCCCAGGCCGCGAACGCCGGGATGAGCGCGATCACCGGCGCCACGCGAAAGAGCAGCTTGTTGGCGTTGGTCGGGATGACCACTTCCTTGGTCAGGAGCTTGAAGACGTCCGCGAAGGGCTGGCCGAGGCCGGGGAAGAGGCCGAAGAGAGCCACGCGGTTCGGTCCCCGGCGCAGCTGCATCCAGCCGATGACCTTGCGCTCCCAGAGAGTGAGGAGCGCGACGCAGATGATGAGCACGACCGTGACGATCACGATCCACACCGTCGTCTGGGCGGTGCCCGGGAGCGCCGCCCAGGCGGTGGCGAACGTTTGCAACATGGTCAGTAGGTCACCGCGGGCGCGCGGCCTTCGCGGGTTCTTTGCAGGGACGGAGCTCGGCGCACCACCGCGTCGATCTGGTACATGGGGATGTCGACGACATTCGGCGCCGGCTGAGCGCTCCCCTCCGGCCCGACCACGTGCTTGCCCGAGTAAGCCGGCGCGGAATAGGCGGTGGACTCACCCACGAGCGTCGCCAATTCCGCCCGGACCTGCTCCGATGACTGGTAATCGAACCCGGCGAGGCCGAGGAGAGTGCCGAGCACGCGCAGGACCTTCCAGCCGGGGCGCGCTTCCCCGACGGGAACGGCCGCGCCGGTCTGACTCTGCCAGACTCCTTCGAGGTTGACGTAGGTCCCGGAAGTCTCCGCGAACGTCCCCGCGGGCAAGAGGACATGGGCGAGCTTGCGCAAGCTCTCGCTCGCGAATGGCGTGATGGCCACGACGAGCTCCGCCTGAGCGAGCGCGCGCGCGGCATCGCTCTCGGGCGCATCGAGCCACGGCTCGACGCCGCCGACCAGGAGATAGGACCTGAGCGGCCGCGCCAGCATGTCGGCCGCCGTCAGGCCGGGGGAGCTCGCAGGCTTGCCGCCCGCCTGCCGGTGAGGCACCGCGCCGGCGAGATGCGCCCCCGCCGCATTGGCGCCTTCCGCGAGCACGCCCAGCGTTGCCCCGGTCACCTGCGCGAGGGCGGCGGCGAGCGCCCTGAGGTCGGCAAAGCGCGGATGCCGCAGCGCCAGGGCGCCCAGCCACACGGCACGCTTGGCGTTCGTGTCGCCCGAGGCGAGTGCGGCCGCAGCGGCGCGATGCTGCTCATCGACTTTCGCGCCGCCGACGACCTGGGCGAGGTGCGCCGGAACCGCAGCACCCGCCGCCGCCGCCGCCGCGCGCAGGATGGCTGCAAGATCGGCGACCTGACGGGCCGGCGCGGACTCGACGTAGGCCGCGACCGGAAAGTAATAGTTGAAAACGGCGGGATTGACGAGCGCCACCTTGGCGCCCCGGCGAGCCGCCTTGCGCACTCGGTGCGCGAGAATCGGCGTCTCGCGGCGCAGGTTGGCGCCGATTACCAGCAGACCCTGGAGGGAGTCGATGTCGGCGATGCGCAGGCCGAGGCTCGGATACAGTGGGTCCGCACCCTGGTCGCGGAAGTCGTGTTGGCGCAGGCGCGTGTCGATGTTGCCGCTGCCGAGGCCGCGGACGAGGCGGCCGGCGAGGTACAGCTCCTCGAGAGTCGCCGAGGCGCTCGCCAGTACGCCGAGATCCGCAGCACGGCCGCGTCCCTGAGACCCGTCTGCGCCAACGTTAGCGTATCGGGAAACCCCTTCGGCCGCCTTGGCGAGCGCCGTCTCCCAGTCCGTCTCGATCCACTGGCCGTCGCGAGCCCCGTCCTTGCGGATCATCGGGCGCTCGAGGCGATCCTCGCTGTAGACCCCCTCGTAGCTGAAGCGGTCGCGGTCGGCGATCCAGACCTCGTTGATGGCCTCGTTCTCGCGCGGCACGACACGCATCAGGCGCCCGCGCAATACGTGTC
Source organism: Steroidobacteraceae bacterium (assembly GCA_050739095.1). Taxonomy (GTDB): domain Bacteria; phylum Pseudomonadota; class Gammaproteobacteria; order Steroidobacterales; family Steroidobacteraceae; genus 13-2-20CM-66-19. The sequence continues at coordinate 91,736 of JBOIAR010000006.1, forward strand.
CGAAGAGATTCGTGCCCGTGCCGTCATGCGGCGAGACGAGCGGCACCGACATCATCTCCCAGGCGCGCGCGGTGAAGCGGTAGGGCTTCGAGACCAGCGCGCCGACCGGGCACAGATCGATCACGTTGCCGGAGAGCTCGTGGTGGACCGTGCTCTCGATGTACGTGCGCACCGCCATCTGCTCGCCGCGGCCGATCATGCCGAGCTCCTGGATGCCGGCGATCTCCTCGGTGAAGCGGATACAGCGCGTGCACTGGATGCATCGCGTCATATCGGTGGCAATGAGGGGACCCAGGTCCTCGTCCTGCACGGAGCGCTTGCGCTCGGTGAAGCGCGAGATGTCGCGGCCGAAGCCGACTGCGAGGTCCTGCAGCTCGCACTCTCCGCCCTGATCGCAGATCGGGCAGTCGAGCGGGTGGTTGATGAGGAGGAACTCCATGGTCGCGCGCTGGGCGCCGATCGCACGCGGCGAGTCGGTGAAGATCTTCATGCCCTCGGCGACCGGGGTCGCGCACGCCGGCATCGGCTTCGGCGCCTTCTCCACCTCCACCAGGCACATGCGGCAGTTGGCCGCCACGGAGAGCTTGTCGTGATAGCAGAAGCGTGGCACGTAGGCGCCGTGCGCATCGGTCACGCGGATGATCATCTCGCCCTTGCGGGCCTTGACCGGCTTGCCGTTGATCTCGACGTTGACGAATTCTTCAGCCATGTTATGCCGCCCGGACTCCAAGCTGTTCCTCGACGAGGCTGTGGCCGCCGTGATCGATCATGTACTCGAACTCGTGGCGGAAATGCTTGAGGAAGCTCTGCACCGGCCAAGCCGCCGCATCCCCGAGCGCGCAGATGGTGTGTCCCTCGATGCGGTTGGCGACATCGACGAGGAGCGAGAGCTCCTCGCGCCGCGCCTGGCCGGCGAGCACGCGCTGCAGCAGCCGGGTCATCCAACCCGTGCCCTCGCGGCACGGAGTGCACTGGCCGCAGGATTCGGACATGTAGAAGCGCGAGATGCGCTCGAGTACCCGCACCATGCAGGTAGTCTCGTCCATGACGATGACGGCCGCGGTGCCGACGGCCGAGCCGATGGCGCGCAACGAGTCGTAGTCGAAGTTGGTCTTGAGCATGACCTCCCCGGGCACCACCGGCACGGAGGAGCCGCCAGGAATCACAGCCTTCAGGCGCCGCCCGCCGCGGACGCCGCCCGCGAGCTCGAGCAGATCCTTGAAGGGGATGCCGAGCGGCAGCTCGTAGTTGCCCGGTTTCTCAATGTGGCCGGAGATCGAATAGATCACGGTGCCGGCCGAATTGGGCGGCCCGAGGCCCGCGAACCACTGCGGCCCCCTGCGCAGGATCGTCGGCACCGAGGCGAATGTCAGAGTGTTGTTGATGGTGGTCGGCTGGCCGTAGAGGCCGAAGTTGGCCGGGAACGGCGGCTTGAAGCGCGGCTTGCCGGGCTTGCCCTCGAGCGACTCGAGGAGTCCGGTCTCCTCGCCGCAGATGTAGGCGCCGGCGCCGACGAAGGTGTGGATGTCGAAATCGACGCCGCTGCCGCGGATGTTCCTGCCGACGAGCCCGGCCTCGTAGGCCTCCTTCAGCGCCGCCTCGAAGCGCGGCACCGGCTCGCCCAGGAACTCCCCGCGGATGTAGTTGTAGGCGACCGTGGAGTTGGTGGCGTAGCCGCCGATCGCCAGGCCCTCGATGAGCGCGTGCGGGTTGTAGCGCAGGATGTCGCGGTCGTGGCAGGTGCCGGGCTCGCTCTCGTCGGAGTTGCAGACGAGGTACTTCTGCACCGGCGAGTTGCGCGGCATGAAGCTCCACTTGGTGCCGGTCGGAAAGGCCGCGCCGCCGCGGCCACGCAGGCCCGAGGCCTTCATCGCATCGATGATCTGCTCGCGCGGCGGCTTCTCGGCGAGGATCTTCTCCCAGGCGTCGTAGCCGCCGATGCTGCGGTAGGTCGCGAGCTCCCACGAGCGCTCGAGCTTGAGCGGCTCGAACACGACGAGATTCATCTGGTCGGGGCTTATGGCCATGGCGCTACTTCAGCTCGTCGAGAATCCGATCGAGCTTCTCCGGGGTGAGATGCTCGTGAAAGACATGGTCCACCATCATCATGGGCGCGCCGGTGCAGGCGGCCAGGCACTCCTCCTCGCGCTTGAGGAAAATGCGCCCGTCGGGCGTACTCTCGTTGAGCCTGATGCCGAGCTTGCGCTCGGCGTGCGCGACGAGGTCTTCGCCGCCGTTCAGCATGCAGGAGATGTTGGTGCAGATGCTCACGTGATGACGACCACAGGGGTGGATCTCGAACATCGAGTAGAAGCTCGCGACTTCGTAAACCTGGATGGGCGGCAGCTTCAGGTACGCGGCGACCGCATCCATCAGCTCCGGCGTCAGGTGCCCGTTGTTCTGCTCCTGCACGGCGCGCAGCGCCGCGATGCACGCGGAGCGCTGCCTGCCGGGCGGAAACTTGGCGACCCAGTGATCGATCTCACGCCGGGTGTGCTCCGCAAGGAGTGTGGTGGAGTCGGCGCCCGCGGCGCGGGCGGTCTGGCCCTGCATCTCGTTGCTCAACGGTCGATTTCCCCGAACACGATGTCCTGTGTGCCGATCACCGCGACCACGTCCGCCAGCATGTGGCCGCGAACCATCTCCTCGAGCGCCGCGAGGTGCGGGAATCCCGGCGCGCGACACTTCAGCCGATACGGCTTGTTGGCGCCGTCCGAGACGAGATAGATGCCGAATTCGCCCTTCGGCGCCTCCACCGCAGCGTAGGTCTCTCCCTCGGGCACGTCGTAGCCTTCGGTGAAGAACTTGAAGTGGTGGATGAGGGATTCCATGTCGCCCTTCATACGCTCGCGGCGCGGCGGTCGGATCTTGCGGTCATCGATCATCGCCGGGCCGGAGTTCTTGCGCAGCCAGTCGACGCACTGGCGGATGATCCGGTTCGACTGCCGCATCTCCTCCACCCGCACCAGGTATCGGTCATAACAGTCGCCGTTGACGCCGACGGGGATGTCGAATTCCATGCGGTCGTAGACTTCATAGGGCTGCTTCTTGCGCAGGTCCCACACGATGCCGGAGCCGCGCAGCATGGGACCCGAGAACCCGAGCTGCATCGCCCGCTCCGGCGACACGACGCCGATGTTGACGGTGCGCTGCTTCCAGATGCGATTGTCAGTGAGCAGCGCCTCGTAATCTTCGATGCAGGGCGGCAAGCGCCGGGTGAACGCCTCGATGAAATCGAGCATGGTGCCCGAGCGCGCCTCGTTGAGGCGATCGACCTGCTTCTGCGAGCGCCACTTCGACGGCTGATACTTCGGCATCACTTCCGGCAGGTCGCGGTAGACGCCCCCCGGACGGTAGTACGTGGCGTGCATGCGCGTGCCGGAGACCGCCTCGTAAACGTCCATGAGCTCCTCCCGCTCCTTGAAGCAGAGGAGGAACACGGTCATGGCCCCGATGTCGAGCGCGTGCGAGCCGAGCCACATGAGGTGATTGAGGATGCGCGTGATCTCATCGAACATCACGCGGATGTACTGCGCGCGCTCCGGCGGCGTGATGCCGAGCAGCCGCTCGATGGCGAGCACGTAGGCGTGCTCGTTGCACATCATGGAGACGTAGTCCAGCCGGTCCATGTAGCCGATCGACTGGTTGAAGGGCTTGGATTCCGCGAGCTTCTCGGTCGCGCGGTGCAACAGTCCGATGTGCGGATCCGCCTTGTGGATGACTTCCCCGTCCATCTCGAGCACGAGGCGCAGCACGCCGTGGGCCGCAGGATGCTGCGGGCCGAAGTTCATGGTGTAGTTGCGGATCTCGGACAACGGATTCGCGGCCATCAGCGGGGTGCCTCCGGGTCTTTGAGCGCCGCCTCGTAGCGGTGATCGTGACGGATCACCTTGGGCACGAGCACCCGCGGCACGATGCTCACGGGCTGGTACACGACGCGCTTTCTCTCCGGGTCGTACTGCACTTCGACATTGCCGATGAGCGGGAAATCCTTGCGGAACGGATGCCCGATGAAGCCGTAGTCGGTGAGAATGCGGCGCAGGTCCGGATGGCCGCGGAAGAGGATGCCGAAAAGGTCGAACGCCTCGCGCTCGAACCAGTTGGCGCTTGCCCACACGCCGATCACGGAATCGACCGTCGGCTCCTGCGTGTCGGGACACTTCACCCGCAGCCTCAACCGCGCGTTGTGCGTGACCGAGAGAAGCTGGTAAACGACGGCGAAACGCCCGGGCATGGCAGGATCCGGCGCCGTCGCGCGCGCCACCCTGCCGCGGCTGAAGCCCGAGCGGGTCGCGGAAGCGGTCTCCCACTCGTCACGCCCGTAGTGCAGATAATCGACGGCCGCGAGGTCCATCAGCATCTCGAACTTCAGGTCCGGCGCATCCCGCAGCGTGCGGCAGGCCGTGAGCAGCGCCTCCGGCCTCACTTCATACGCGAGATCCCCGGGCATCGACGGCAGGCGCTGCACCGACTCCTTGAGCTGCGTCTCGATCCTGCGCGACAGCTCGGACGCAACCGGGCTCGCGCCATCCGCGGCCTTCTCGCCAGGCTGGGGGGTCGGTTCTGTCATCTGACTACCTGGCGATCGTGCTGGTGCGCGCGATTTTCTTCTGCAGCTGGATGATGCCGTACACCAGCGCCTCGGCCGTCGGTGGACAGCCTGGCACGTATACATCGACCGGCACGATCCGGTCGCAGCCGCGCACGACCGAGTAGGAGTAGTGGTAGTAGCCGCCGCCGTTGGCGCAGGAACCCATCGAGATGACCCAGCGGGGCTCTGCCATCTGATCGTAAACTTTGCGCAGGGCCGGGGCCATCTTGTTGACCAGCGTCCCCGCGACGATCATGACGTCCGACTGACGCGGGCTCGGGCGAAACACCACGCCGAAGCGGTCGAGGTCGTAGCGCGAGGCGCCGGCGTGCATCATCTCCACCGCGCAGCAGGCGAGCCCGAAGGTCATCGGCCAGAGCGAGCCGGTGCGCGCCCAGTTGAGGAGGTTATCGACCTGTGTGGTGAGAAAGCCGCGCTGCGCGAAGCCTTCGCCACCTTCCGGATCTAATCCCACTCCAGCGCCCCCTTCTTCCACTCGTAGATGAATCCCACGATCAGGATGGCGAGAAACACGCCCATGGCGAGGAGACCCGCGGTGCCGATCTTCCCGAGCGCCACCGCCCACGGAAAGAGGAACGCGATCTCGAGATCGAACACGATGAAGAGAATGGCGACGAGGTAGTAGCGCACGTCGAACTTCATGCGGCTGTCCTCGAAGGCCTCGAAGCCACACTCGTAGGGCGAGAGCTTGTCGCGGTCGGCGGGGTTGCGGGAGAAGTACCTTCCGATACCCGTGCCGAGGGCGAGCAGCAGCAGCGCGAGCCCCGTCGCGATGACGAGGAAAATGAGTATCGGCAGATAATTGGTCAGCATGCGTCTCGCCCGAAACAAAAGCTGCCACAACAGGCCGCGCGAATCTTGTCGCGACGTGCTCCCGCTGGAAGCCGTCCATTGTAGCAGCGCTCGAGACGTTTTACTCGGCCCCTCCTGGGCCTCGCCCCGGCTCTCGCCGCGGCCGACATGCTGTCGTTATGATCAACGCCGCCGGGAGCGGCGTTAAACGCCGCAGGCGGCCCGCAGGGCGCAGCGCAGGGATCGCGCTGCGTAATCGCTCCGGCGATTCATTGGTGCCGACGGGGAGATTCGAACTCCCACACCTTGCGGCGCTAGCCCCTCAAGCTAGTGTGTCTACCAATTCCACCACGTCGGCAATGTCGCTCGTCTGTAGTTAACTAGCGCTGGATCCGAGCATCGCCCGAGCCAGCGCCGTCTCAGGCAAAAAACGTGGTTTTTGCCCGAGACTCGGTCATCTGCAGCGGCCGGGCACGTCCCTGTGCCTGAGGGCAGGGATCGCGCTCGCGCAGGATCACTTCTGCGGCTGCGGCTGCGGCTGCGTCGGGGCCGGCGCGCCGTGGGGCGCGCTCGCCGGCGTCGAGTTGGGCTGGCGCGCCGCGCCCGGCGCCTGGGTCTGGCCGGCGATGTCCAGAATCGTCTTCGTCTGCGCGTGCGAGCGCGTGCTCATGTAAGTCAGCGCGATACTGTTGAGCATGAAGATCACCGCGAAGATGGCGGTCGTGCGCGAGAGAGCGGTGGTCGCACCGCGCGCTCCGAACACGGTGCCGGAGGCGCCGGCGCCGAAACCTGCGCCGGCTTCCGCGCCCTTGCCGCGCTGCAGCATCACGAGAACGAGGATGCAGACCGAGGAGATGATCTGAATGGCTATGAGAAATGCGTGCAACATAGCTTCAATGAGGACCCGGCTCACACCGGGCAAAAAATCTTACCGCGATCCTGTCGCGGCCAGGATCGCCAGGAATTCGTCGCTTTTGAGCGAAGCGCCGCCGATCAGGCCGCCATCGACGTCCGGCATGGCAAAGAGCTCCGCAGCATTGCTCGCCTTGACGCTGCCGCCGTAGAGGACACGGGTGGCTTCCGCGATTGTAGCATCCCGGGCGGCAATGCGGTCACGGATGAAGGCGTGGACCTCCTGCGCCTGCTCCGGCGTCGCGTTGCGGCCGGTGCCGATGGCCCAGACCGGCTCGTACGCGATCACGGCGCTCTGCAACGTCTCCGCGCCGCAAAGCTCGAGGACAGCATCGAGCTGGCGCGCGACCACCTCGCGGGTGCGCCCGGTCTCCCGGTCCGCGAGCTGCTCGCCGACACAAAGGATGGGCCCCAAGGCGTTGGCATGGGCCGCCGCGAACTTGCGGGCGACGAGCTGATCGCTCTCGCGGTAAAGAAGCCGCCGCTCGGAGTGCCCGACGATGACGTACCGGCAGCCGACGTCCTTGAGCATCTTGGCCGAGACCTCGCCCGTGAAGGCTCCCTGGGGATCGGCGCATACATCCTGCGCACCGAGGAAAATGGCGGAATCCCGCAACAGCCGACCCACCTCCTGCAGGTACACGTAAGGCGGGCAGACGACGCACTCCGCGGCCGACTCGAGCGGGTATCCGGAGGTGATCTCCTCGATGAGGCGCGCGTTATCACTGCGCGTCCCGTGCATTTTCCAGTTACCGGCGACGATGGGGTGGCGGATTTTAGATTGGACCGAAGTCGCCTGCGGCGCGCCGGTCGAGCTCGGCCGAATCATGCTTTCGATCCCGCGGCCGTTTCCTGGGGGGCGCGATGATAGCGGCGGACCCTGGGCGGCGCAATTAATCTTAGCCGGCGGCCGTGCGGACTACGTCGGCCAGCTCGGTGGCGGCGGCTCGGGTCGCGCTCTCGTCTCGGCCCTCCACCATCACGCGGATCACGGGCTCGGTACCGGAGGGGCGCAGGACCACTCTGCCCTCGCCGTTCATGCGCTTTTCTATTCGTTGCACGGCCTCGCGCACGGCCGGGACGTCGGCTGGATTGAAGCGGGCGGCGACCTTCACGTTGAGGAGCACCTGCGGGAACTTGCGCATGCCGGAGGCGAGCTCCGCGAGCGAGCGCCCCGTCTGCTTCATGACCGTCAGCAGCTGCAAGGCGCTCACGATGCCGTCGCCGGTGGTCGTCTTGTCGAGGCAGATGATGTGGCCGGAGGTCTCGCCGCCGAGGATGCCGCCGGTCTCGCGCAGGAGGCTGAGCACGTAGCGATCGCCGACCGGCGCGCGCTGGAACTCGATGCCGCTCTCGCGCAACGCCACCTCGAGGCCGAAGTTGCTCATCACGGTGCCGACCACGGGACCGCGCAGCGAGCCATTGCCGTGGCGCGCCTGCGCGATGATGTAAAGGAGCTGATCGCCGTCGAGAATGCGACCGAGGTGATCGACCATCACGAGGCGGTCGCCGTCGCCATCGAGCGCGAGCCCCACGTGCGCCCGCACGCCCGGCACGGTGAGCTGCAGCAGCTCCGGGGCGGTGGAGCCGCAGCCGTCGTTGATGTTGCGGCCGTTCGGCGAGCAGCCGATGGGGACGATCTCGGCGCCGAGATCGGCGAGCACGCGCGGGCCGACTTTGTAGGCGGCGCCGTTCGCGCAGTCGACGACGATCTTCAACCCGCTGAGATCAACGCCGCTTGGCAGCGTGGAAGCGCAGAATTCCTGGTACTGGATGCGCGATCGGTCGACCCGCGTGGCGCGCCCCAGGCCGCGGGAGGTGCGAGTGATGACGGGCTGAGCGAGCTCCGCCTCGATACGCTCCTCGAGCTCGTCCGACAGCTTCGCGCCGCTGCGGTCGAAAAACTTGATGCCGTTGTCGTCGTAGGTGTTGTGGGAGGCGCTGATGACGACGCCGAAGTCGCAGTTGAAATGGCGTGTCATGTAGGCAATCCCGGGCGTCGGCAGCGGGCCGATCAGCATGACATTCACGCCCGAGGCCACGAAGCCCGCCTCGAGCGCGGATTCGAACATGTAGCCCGAGAGCCGCGTGTCCTTGCCGATGAGGACAGTGCCGCCCTCCGGCACGAGCACGCGACCGGCGGCGCTCGCCAGATTCAGCGCGAAGTCCACGGTCATGGGGTGCTCACCCACACGGCCTCGGACGCCATCAGTGCCGAAGTATGTTCGCGTCAAGGAGACGGCCCTCGTGTTACCTGTTCCACTACTTTTAAGGCATCTACGGTTGCGGCCACATCGTGGACACGGAGGATACGCGCGCTATTCAGCACCGCAATCGCTGCGAGAGCGACGCTGCCATGGACGCGCTCAGCGGCGGGGCGGCCGGTGAGGGCGCCCACCATCGATTTGCGCGAGAGGCCAGCCAGGATCGGCAGGCCGTCGACCGACAGCTCGCCGAGGTGACGCAGCAGCTCGAGGTTGTGCGCGAGGGTCTTGCCGAAGCCGAACCCCGGGTCGAGCACGATGCGCTCGGCCGCGAGGCCGGCCTCGAGGCAGGCCGCCACCCGCTCGGCGAAGAACTGCCGAACCTCCGCCACCACATCCTGGTAGCTGGGCGAGTCCTGCATCGTGCGGGGCTCGCCGAGCATGTGCATGAGGCAGACCGCGCAGCCCGAGGCCACCGCCGCCTCCAGTGCACCGGACCCGCGCAGCGCGCGCACGTCATTGATCATCGCCGCGCCCGCCGCTGCCGCAGCGTGCATGACTTCAGGCTTGCTGGTATCGACCGAGAGAACGGCCTGCGTGCGCGACCGCAACCGCGCAATCACCGGAATGACCCGACGCAGCTCCTCATCCAAACCCACCGGCTGCGCCCCCGGCCGAGTCGACTCCCCCCCGACATCGATGATGGCCGCACCCTCCTCCGCCATCTGCACTCCCCGCGCGACCGCATCATCCAGCCGTACGAACCGCCCTCCGTCCGAGAACGAGTCAGGAGTGACATTCAGCACCCCCATGACAACAGGCCGCTCGAGCCCGAGCACCCGTCCCCGACAATGCAGTACCACGCCCGACATCGCTGTGGAATCAGAATCTGGCGCCGTGCGAAAGCAACTGAGCGAGCGGCCCAGGGCCGTCCCCTGGGCCGCGGAATGAAAAGCGGTCAGAGGGCTGACCGCCCAAAGCGGCGAAGCCGACTTTGGGCCAATAAACTAGTGCTGCCCCGCCGGCGGCCCGAGCACACTGCCCGGCGCCGGCGTCGGCGTGCCCTCCGCAGGCGCCCGCGGCGGCCGGTTTGACAGCGAATCGTCCCACCCCGCCGGCGGCTTGGGCGGTCTTCCCGCCATGATGTCCTTCAGCTGCTCCTCATCGATGGTTTCATACTTCATGAGCGCATCGGCCATCAGGTGCAGCGTCTCGAGCGCGCTCGTCAGGATCTGGCGCGCGCGCTGATAGTTGCTCTCGATGACGCTGCGCACCTCCTCATCGATGGCATGCGCCGTGACATCCGACACCTGCTTGTGCTGCGTGACACTGCGACCGAGGAACACTTCGCCCGTTTCCTCCGAGTAAGTCAGCGGCCCCAGCTTGTCCGACAGGCCCCACTTCGTGACCATGTTGCGTGCGAGCTCGGTCGCCCGCTCGATGTCGTTCGAGGCGCCGGTCGTCACCGACTCCGGCCCGAAGATCAGCTCCTCCGCGATGCGGCCGCCGAAGAGCGTCGTGATCGCGCTCTCCAACCGCCGCTTCGACATGCTGTAGCGATCCTGCTCCGGCAGGAACTGCGTCACGCCGAGCGCACGGCCGCGCGGAATGATGGTGACCTTGTAGACCGGGTCGTGCTCCGGCACCGTCATGCCGACGATCGCATGGCCGGCCTCGTGATAGGCCGTCATGCGCTTCTCGTCCTCGCTCATCACCATGGAGCGCCGCTCGGCGCCCATCATGATCTTGTCCTTGGCACGCTCGAATTCGTCCATCCCGACCATGCGCTTGTTGGCGCGCGCCGCGAACAGAGCGGCCTCGTTCACCAGGTTGGCGAGGTCCGCGCCGGAGAAGCCCGGCGTGCCGCGCGCGATGAGCGCCGGTTTGACATCGTCCCCGAGCGGCACGCGGCGCATGTGCACGCGCAGAATCTGCTCCCGCCCGCGCACGTCCGGCAGCGGCACCACCACCTGCCGATCGAACCGGCCCGGCCGCAGCAGCGCCGGATCGAGCACGTCCGGACGGTTGGTGGCCGCGATGACGATGATGCCCTCGTTGCCCTCGAAGCCGTCCATCTCCACGAGCAGTTGGTTCAACGTCTGCTCGCGCTCGTCATGGCCGCCGCCGAGACCGGCGCCACGGTGGCGGCCGACGGCGTCGATCTCGTCGATGAAGATGATGCAGGGCGCGTGCTTCTTCGCTTGCTCGAACATGTCGCGCACGCGCGAGGCCCCGACGCCGACGAACATCTCGACGAAGTCGGAGCCGGAGATAGTGAAGAACGGGACCTTGGCCTCGCCCGCGATGGCACGCGCGAGCAGCGTTTTGCCCGTGCCCGGCGAGCCCACCATGAGCACACCCTTCGGGATCTTGCCGCCAAGTTTCTGGAACTTGCCGGGATCCTTCAGGAAGTCGACGATTTCGCCCACTTCCTGCTTGGCCTCGTCGACCCCCGCCACGTCGGCGAAGGTGATGTTCACCTGATCCTCGCCCAGGAGGCGCGCGCGGCTCTTGCCGAAGGACATGGCTCCCCGGCCGCCCGAGGCACCCTGCATCTGCCGCAGCATGTAGACGAAGACGAGGATCAGCACCAGAGCCGGCGCCATCTGCAGCAGCAGCTCAGCCAGGAAGTTCGGCTGCTTCGGCGGACGCCCCTCGATCGAGACGTCGTTCTTCTCGAGGTCGCCGATGAGCGCGGTATAGTCGGTTTCCGGGTTATAGCACTTGAACTGCGTGTGATCCTTCATCGCGCCATAGAGCATGTCGCCCTGGAGGACGACGCTTTCGATCTGGTGCGAATGAACGTCCTGCAGGAAAGTGGAGTACTTGATCTCTTCCGGCTGTCCCACGGTCGGCATGTAGCGACTGAAGACGGCCAGCAAAACGAGGACAATCACCACCCATAGGAGGATGTTTTTCGTCAAATCATTCATCTTCAAATGAGGCCTCGCCTGCCGGTATCCGGCAGTTTGTGTACTCCTGAACTTGGTCCAGCTTCGAGCACGCTACACCAAGCGAAAATCCTTGGCCAGCAGATACATTTCAGGACTGCGAGCGCGGGAAGCCGCGGGCTTGAGCAGCTTCACCTTGGCGAATCGGCGGCGCGTGTCCTGAATGAGCTCCTGAAAGCCTGTCCCTTGAAAAACCTTGATCAGGGCATCTCCCCCGCCCTTCAAGACCTTGGCCGCCATATCGAGCGCCAGCTCCGCGAGGTACATCGACCGCGGCTGGTCGACGACATCGATGCCGCTCAAAGAAGGCGCCATGTCCGAGAGCACCACGTCCACCAGCCGCTCGGGCAGCTCCGCCAGGATTCGGTCAAAGACCTCCTGCTCCCGAAAATCGCCCTGCACGAACTCGACCCCCGCGAGCGGCTCCATCGGCAGGATGTCGCTGGCCACCACCCGCCCGGTGCGACCGAGCCGCTGGCGCGCATACTGGCTCCAGGCCCCCGGCGCGGCGCCCAGATCGAGGCAGAACGCCCCCGGCTCGAGCAGCTTTTCGCGCCGATCGATCTCCTCCAGCTTGAAGACCGCGCGCGAGCGCCACCCCTGCGCCTGTGCCCGCTGCACGAAGGGGTCGGTGAAGTGCTCGTTGAGCCAACGGGCGCTGCTTTTGGACCGTCTGGCCATGCCAGCCTGTAAAATCTCTTATCGATGTCGTCTCAGCCGCCACCGCTTTCGGACCGCCAGCGCCGCCATCTTCGCGGCCTCGCCCACGAGCTGCAGCCGGTCGTTCGGCTGGGGTCGGCGGGATTGACGGACGCGGTCGCCCGTGAGACCGACCGGGCGCTCACCGATCACGAGCTCATCAAGATCAAGGCGCCCGGCGGCAATCGCCCGGCCCGGGACGCGCTCTTCGCGGAGCTCGCCCGGCGGACCGGCAGCTCGCTCGTGCACCGGATCGGCAACGTGGCGGTCCTTTACCGCCCGCGACCCGAGCTGCCGCGGATCATTATCCCTGACTAGGCTCAAAGTCGCCTGCGGCGCTTTGCTCGGCCCATCCTGGGCCTCGTCCCTTCGGGACCGGCTGACGCCGTCCAAAATCGCTCCCTGCGATTTTGTGAGCAGCCAACGGCCGCTCAATTACTTGCTTTCGCACTTACTCGAAGCGCACCGCGACGATCTCGTACGAGCGCACACCGCCCGGCGCCGACACGTCGACCACATCGCCCTGGGACTTGCCGACCAGGGCGCGCGCGATCGGTGAGCTGATGGAGATCCGGCCGGCGCGGATGTCGGCCTCGTCCTCGCCCGCGACCTGGTAGACGACGCGGCTGCCGTCGTCCTGGTCTTCGAGCTCCACCACGGCGCCGAAGACGACCTTGCCGGTGTTGGTCAGCCGGCTCGGATCGATGACCTCGGCGCTGGCGAGTTTCTGCTCGATCTCATTGATGCGGCCTTCGATGAAGCCCTGCTGCTCGCGCGCGGCATGATACTCGGCGTTCTCGGAGAGATCACCGTGGCCGCGCGCCTCGGCGATCGCCTTGATGACGCTCGGGCGGGCCTCGGTCTTCAACCGCTTGAGCTCGGCGCGCAGCGCCCCGGCGCCGCGCAGGGTCATGGGAGTGCGTTTCATGCACTAAGGGCCTCGTTGTGCAGATCCTGCAGGCGGTTCACTTCGACCTCATCGAGATGGTCCATCGCCTCGCATGTGGCGAGCCCAGCCGCGAGCGTCGTGTAGTAAGTCACGCGGTGGTGCACAGCCTCGCGGCGGATCGAGTTCGACTCGCGAATGGCGAGCTTGCCCTCGGTGGTGTTGACGATCAAGTCGATCTCGTCGTTCTTGATCATGTCGACGATATGCGGCCGGCCCTCGCGTACCTTGTTCACCGGGCGGCAGGCGATGCCGGCTTCGGTGAGCGCGCGCGCGGTGCCTGCCGTCGCCACCACTTCGAAGCCGCGCGCGATGAGCTTGCGCGCCAGCTCCACCGCTCCCGGCTTGTCGCGGTCGCGCACGCTGATGAAGCACACGCCCTTGCGCGGCAGGGTCACTCCCGAGGCCGTCTGCGCCTTCGCGTAAGCCTCGCCGAAGGTGCGGCCCGTGCCCATCACCTCACCGGTTGATTTCATCTCGGGGCCGAGGATGGGGTCGGACTCGGGAAACTTGATGAATGGAAACACCGCTTCCTTCACCGAATAGTACCGGGGAACGCGCCCCGTGGTCACGCCCTGATCCCGCAGCTTCCGGCCCGTCATGACCCGCGCCGCGATCTTCGCCAGCGGCAGACCGGTTGCCTTGGAAACGAAAGGCGCCGTGCGCGAGGCGCGCGGGTTGACCTCCAGCACGTAGATGACACCGTTCTGGATGGCAAACTGGATGTTCATGAGCCCCACGACCGAGAGCGCCGTGGCGAGCTTGCGCGTCTGATCGCGCAGGCTCTCCTGCAGTTCCGCGCTGAGACTGTTCGGCGGCAGGCAGCAGCCGGAGTCGCCGGAGTGCACGCCCGCCTGCTCGACGTGCTCCATGATGCCGCCGACCAGAACCTCCTCGCCGTCACATACCGCATCGACATCGACTTCGATCGCGACATCGAGAAAACGGTCGAGGAGCACCGGGCTGTCGTTGGAAACCTGCACGGCATGACCCATGTAGCCGCGCAGGTCATCCTCATTGAAGACGATCTCCATGGCGCGGCCGCCGAGCACGTATGACGGGCGCACCACGAGCGGGAAACCAACCTCGCGCGCGAGCGCCACGGCCTGGTCTTCCGTGCGCGCCGTGGCATTGGCGGGCTGTTTCAACCCGAGCTTGCGCACCAGCGCCTGGAAGCGCTCCCGGTCCTCCGCGACATCGATCGAGTCCGGCGAGGTGCCGATGATCGGCGCGCCTGCCTCCTCCAGCGCGCGCGAGAGCTTGAGCGGGGTCTGGCCGCCGAACTGCACGATCACGCCCTCCGGCTGCTCCTTCGCCAGGACCTCGAGCACGTCCTCGAGCGTCAGCGGCTCGAAATACAGCCGATCGGAGGTGTCATAGTCGGTGGACACCGTCTCCGGGTTGCAGTTGACCATGATGGTCTCGAACCCGTCCTCGCGCAGGCTCAAGGCCGCGTGCACACAGCAGTAGTCGAACTCGATTCCCTGGCCGATGCGGTTGGGTCCACCGCCGAGGATCATGATCTTCCGGCGGCCGGTCGGCTGCGCCTCGCACTCCTCCTCGTAGGTCGAGTAGAGATAGGCGGTCGAGGTCGCGAACTCCGCGGCGCAGGTGTCGACGCGCTTGTAGACGGGCCTCACGCCGAGATCGTGGCGCTTCGCGCGCACCGCCTTCTCGGGCAGGTCGAGGAGCCGGCCGAGCCGGCTGTCGGAGAAGCCCTTGCGCTTCAAGGCTCGAAGCCGCTCCGCGCTGAGATCGCCGAAGCCCTCGGCGCCCACGCGGCGCTCCTCGGCGATGAGGTCCTCGATCTGCGCGAGGAACCACGGGTCGATGCGCGTGAGCTCCGCGATCCGGTCGAATGTCCAGCCGGCGCGGAACGCATCGGCAACGTACAACAGCCGGTTGGCTCCGGGCGCACGCAGCTCATAGGCGAGCTTCGTCTGAGCGTCCTCATCGAGCGGCAGCTTCAGCAGCGGCGCCAGGCCATCGAGACCGGTCTCCAGCCCCCGCAGGGCTTTCTGCAGCGACTCCTGGAACGTGCGGCCGATGGCCATCACCTCGCCCACCGACTTCATCTGCGTCGTCAGGCGGTCGTTGGCGGCGGGGAATTTCTCGAACGTGAACCGCGGGATCTTGGTGACCACGTAATCGATGGCCGGCTCGAACGCGGCCGGCGTCGCACCGCCGGTGATGTCGTTCTTGAGCTCATCGAGCGTGTAACCGACGGCGAGCTTGGCGGCAACCTTCGCGATCGGAAAGCCGGTCGCCTTGGAGGCAAGCGCCGAGGAGCGTGACACGCGCGGGTTCATCTCGATCACGAGCAGGCGCCCATCCTCTGGACTGACGGCAAACTGCACGTTCGAGCCGCCCGTATCGACGCCGATCTTGCGCAGCACGGCGATCGAGGCGTCGCGCATGCGCTGATACTCCTTGTCGGTCAGCGTCAGCGCCGGAGCGACGGTGATCGAGTCGCCGGTGTGCACGCCCATCGGATCCAGGTTCTCGATGGAGCAGACGATGATGCAGTTGTCCTTGTGGTCGCGCACCACCTCCATCTCGAATTCCTTCCAGCCGATCACCGACTCCTCGAGCAGGATCTCGGAAGTGGGCGAGGCATCGAGGCCGCGCGCCGCGATGTCTTCGAGCTCCTCGCGGTTGTAGGCGATACCGCCGCCCGACCCGCCGAGCGTGAACGAGGGACGAATGACGATCGGGTACCCGATCTCCGTCGCTACCGTGAGTGCCTCATCCAGGCTGCGCGCCACCTGCGAGCGCGGCGTCTCGAGGCCGATCTCGCGCATGGCGTTGCGAAAGAGCTCGCGGTCCTCGGCCATGTCGATCGCGGCTCTGGAAGCGGCGATGAGCTCGACGTCATGCTTCTCGAGCACGCCCTCACGCACGAGATCGAGCGCCGTGTTGAGCGCAGTCTGCCCGCCCATGGTCGGCAGCAGCGCATCCGGACGCTCCTTCTCGATGATGCGCGCCACGGTGCGCCAGTTGACCGGCTCGATGTAGATGGCATCCGCCATCCCGGGGTCAGTCATGATGGTGGCGGGATTGGAGTTGACCAGGACGACCCGGTAGCCCTCCTCCTTCAGCGCCTTGCACGCCTGCGCGCCGGAATAGTCGAACTCGCACGCCTGGCCGATGATGATCGGGCCGGCGCCGATGATCAGGATGCTGTCGATGTCGGTTCGCTTGGGCACGGAAGATCCTGTGGACGTGTCAGCGCGTGCCGGCCTGGCGGCGCGCTTGCTCCTCCGCCTGGCGCAGCTGCGCCTGCAGCCGGCGCAGCATGAGGTGGTTGAAGCGCTCGAAGAGCGGCTTCAGGTCACGCGGGCCGGGGCTCGCCTCCGGATGGCCCTGGAAGCCGAATGCCGGGCGATCCTTGAAGGCGAGGCCCTGGAGCGAGCCGTCGAAGAGCGAGCGGTGCGTGGCGCGCACGTTGGCGGGCAGCGTCGCCTCATCGACCGCGAAGCCGTGATTCTGGCTGGTGATGAACACCCGCCCGGAATCCAGGTCCTGCACCGGATGGTTGGCGCCATGGTGCCCGAACTTCATCTTCATGGTACGTGCGCCGCACGCGAGGCCAAGCATCTGGTGCCCCAGGCAGATGCCGAATACCGGAATGTCGGTTTCCAGAAACTTGCGCGTGGCGTTGATGGCGTATTCGCAGGGCTCGGGATCACCGGGACCGTTGGAGAGGAACACGCCGTCAGGCGCGAGCGCCAGCGCCTCCTCGGCGCTCGTCTGCGCCGGCACGACGGTCATACGACAGCCGAAATCCGCCAGCAGCCGCAGGATGTTGCGTTTGATGCCGAAGTCATACGCGACAACGTGTAGCCGCTGATGCGAGCGGATCGGCGTGCGTGAGCTGTCGGGCCAGATGCTCCCCTCGTTCCACTGGAAGCTGCGCTTGGTGCTGACGACCTTGGCGAGATCCATGCCCTTCAGGCCCGGGAACTTGCGCGCGGCCTTGATGGCCGCGGCGGTGTCCACCTGCTCGCCCGTCATGATGCAGCCGGCCTGCGCGCCGGTCTCACGCAGAATGCGGGTGAGGCGTCGCGTGTCGATGCCGGCGATCGCCACGACACGGCCGCGCTCCAGGAACTCGCTCAGCGACTCGTTGGCGCGCCAGCTGCTCGCGCGCGGCGGCAGATCGCGGATGATGAGCCCGGCGGCGTAGATCTGCGCGGACTCGAGATCCTCCGGCGTGCCGCCGGTGTTGCCGATGTGGGGACAGGTGAGCGTGACGATCTGACGGGCGTAGGACGGGTCGGTGAGGATTTCCTGATAGCCCGTCATGGCGGTATTGAAAACGACTTCACCCGTGGTGTTGCCCTTGGCACCAATCGACTGGCCGCGGAAGATGGTGCCATCCGCCAACGCCAGTACAGCGGGTTGACTCACGTCGACAGAACCTCGTCATCTGCACTCACCGCTCCGCCGAGGCTGACCAAGGCGCCGTTCGAAAGCAAGTGAGTAAGCGACCCAGGGCCGCTCCCTGGGTCGCGGGATCGATACAAGTACAGTATCGCGCTCGCCGAAAGCGCCGCAGGCGACTTTCGGCCAGATATACAAAGCGGGAGGGTTCTCTCGAACACCTCCCGCCTTGCATGGACTAACCCGTACACGGATTACGGCGAAATTTTAAGGGTCGGGCGCCTGGGTGTCCATGGAAAATTCCTTGGCTCCGCCGCCGGAAAACGCCGCAGAGAATCATCCAAGTGCATGATCTGCATGCACAATATCGCTCATGCCGAACCGCCCAGGCGGTTGGCCCCGCAGCCACAACGCCGCCCGCAGCGCCCCCCGGGCGAAGATGGCCCGGTCGCCCACCCGGTGGCTCAGGCGAAGCTCCTCGCCCGGACCCGCAAAGAGCACCGTGTGCTCCCCGACGATGTTCCCCCCTCGGACGACGGCGAAACCGATCTCACCCGGCCGGCGCGGACCTGGCCGACCGGAAGACGCCCCGGACAGCGCTTCGGAGGACGACAGACCCCGCCCCTCCCCAGCCGCCCGGGCGAGCGCCAGGGCAGTGCCCGAGGGCGCATCCTGCTTCAGGCGGTGATGGGCCTCGAGGATCTCGATGTCGAAATCCGGCGAGAGCGCCCGAGCCGCTCGACGGACGAGCTCCACGAGGAGCGCCACACCGAGGCTGGTGTTGGGCGCGATGAGCAGCGGAATCTCCCGCGCCGCGGCATCGAGCTCGGCGTCGGGGAGGTCGGCCGCGAAGCCGGTGGTCCCGATGAGAAGCGGCTTGCGCGCGGTGCGGCACGCCGCGACGTTGGCGCGGGTCGCATGCGGCTGCGAGAAGTCGATGGCGACATCCGCCGCCGCGAGGGCCGCCGTCAGATCGCTCGTAACCTTCACGCCGAGTCGTCCCGTGCCCGCCAGCTCGCCGGCATCGCGGCCGAGGCCCGCGCTGCCCGCCGAAGCCACCGCGCCCGTGATGCGCAGCTCCGGGAGCTCGCACGCCACACGCACCAGGGCCTGGCCCATGCGGCCAGTCACTCCGACGATGACAGCCCTCGCCCCGGTCACCCGACCAACTCTCAGGCGCCCGAGAAGAAGCGTCTGACGCCCTCGAAGAATCCCTTCTCCCGCGGAGCATGGCGGTGCGGGTCCTGCTGCAGCGACTCCCCGAGCTTGCTGATGAGCTCGCGCTGCTCCGCCGACAGATGCACGGGCGTCTCGACCACGACCCGACAGAAGAGGTCGCCCCGCGAGTTGCTGCGCACGGGCTTGACACCCTTGTCGCGCAGCCGGAACACGCGACCGGACTGGGTCTCCGCCGGGATTTTCAACGTCACATCGCCATCGAGCGCCGGCACCTCCACCGTGCCACCGAGCGCAGCCGTCGCGAAACTGATCGGCACTTCACAGCTCAGGTGCTCGCCATCCCGCTCGAAGATGGCGTGCTCGCGCACGTGCACCTCGACGTACAGGTCGCCCGGCGGGCCACCGTTGCGCCCTGCCTCCCCCTCGCCGGCGAGGCGGATTCGATCGCCGGTGTCGACACCGGCCGGGACTTTCACCGCAAGCTTGCGGGTGCGGCGCACGCGGCCCTGCCCGAGGCAGGTATCGCAGGGGTTTTTGATGATGGTGCCGGCGCCCCGGCAGCGAGGACAGGTCTGCTGCAGCTGAAAGAATCCCTGGGAGATGCGTACCTGTCCCGACCCGCCGCAGGTATCGCAGGCCGCGGGCGAGCTCCCCTTGGCGGCCCCGCTGCCATGGCAGGTCTCACACTCGGAGAGCTTGGGGACTTCGATCTCCACCGCGTGCCCGAACACGGCCTGCGGCAGCTCGAGCTCGATCTCGTAGCGCAGGTCCGCGCCGCGAAACATCTGGGCGCGCCCGCCGCGGCGCGCCGTCCCGAAAATGTCGCCGAAGACGTCGCCGAAAATATCGCTGAAGGCATCGCCGGGGCCGAAGCCTCCCGCGCGGCCGCGAGCTCCGGCGGCCGCGGCTTCCACTCCGGGATGGCCGTACTGATCGTAGGCGGCGCGCTTCTGCGGGTCCGTGAGCACCTCACAGGCTTCTTTCGCGTCCTTGAAGCGCTCCTCGGCCTCCTTGTCGTTGGGATTCCTGTCGGGGTGGTACTTCATGGCGAGGCGGCGATAGGCCTTCTTGATCTCCGCCTCGGTGGCCGTTCTCGGTACGTCGAGTACCTTGTAGTAATCCGCCTTTGACATCTCGCCTACTGTCACATATCACGCGGTCCGGCGCCACGTTCCCTGTGTTGATTGGGCAAAAGACGCCTGCGGCGCTTTTGCCGGCCAGCCGCGTTACTGCCGTTATCCTCGCGCCCCAGGGACCGGCCCTGGGTCGCTTACTGACTTGCTTTTGTGCGACTAACTGGCCTTACGGCCTTTGTCTTTCACTTCTTCGAATTCCGCATCGACCACGTCCTCGCGCCCGCTCTGCCCGGAGGCGCCGCCCGCCGACTCGGAGGAGGCCTGCGCGCCACCGCCGGCGGCGGCCTCGGGGCCCGCTTGTCCGGCCGCGTAGGCACGCTGCGCGATTCCCGCCGAAGCCTGCGCGAGAGCCTCGGTCTTCTTCTCGATGACATTACGGTCATCGCCCTTGAGAGCAGTGCGCACATCCGAGATCGCGGATTCGACCTTGGCACGCTCGGCCGCATCCACCTTCTCGCCGAGGTCCTTCAGGCTTCGCTCGACCGCGTGGATCATGCCGTCCGCCTTGTTTCGCGTCTCCACCAACTCGCGGAAGCGCTTGTCCTCGGCGGCATGCGCCTCGGCATCGCGCACCATGCGCTTGATCTCGTCCTCGGTGAGCCCGCTCGAGGCCTTGATCACGATCTTCTGCTCGCGCCCGGTCGCCTTGTCCTTGGCGGAGACGTTGAGAATGCCGTTGGCGTCTATGTCGAATGACACCTCGATCTGCGGCATGCCGCGCGGGGCAGGCGGAATGTCGCTGAGGTCGAACTTGCCGAGCGACTTGTTATCCGCCGCGCGATCGCGCTCGCCCTGCAGCACGTGGATGGTGACGGCCGTCTGGTTGTCATCGGCCGTCGAGAACACCTGCGATGCCTTGGTCGGGATGGTGGTGTTCTTCTCGATGAGCTTGGTCATCACGCCGTGCAGCGTCTCGATGCCGAGCGAGAGCGGCGTGACATCGAGGAGCAACACGTCCTTGACCTCTCCCGCCAGAACGCCGGCCTGGATGGCAGCGCCCACGGCAACCGCCTCGTCAGGATTGACATCCTTGCGCGGCTCACGCCCAAAGAAGTCCTTCACATATTTCTGCACCAAGGGCATGCGCGTCTGGCCACCGACCAGGATGACTTCCGCAACGTCGCTTGCCGAGACGCCCGCGTCTTTGAGCGCCGTACGGCAGGGAGCGATGGTCTTCTGCACCAGATCCTCCACCAGCGCCTCGAGCTTCGCCCGGGTCAGTTTGATGTTGAGGTGCTTCGGCCCCGAGGCATCCGCCGTGATGTACGGCAGGTTGATATCGGTCTGCTGGGTGGAGGAGAGCTCGATCTTGCCCTTCTCGGCCGCCTCCTTCAGGCGCTGCATGGCCAGCGGGTCCTTGCGCACGTCGACGCCGGACTCCTTGAGGAACTCCTCGGCCAGGAAATTGATGATCTTGAGGTCGAAATCCTCGCCGCCGAGGAATGTATCGCCGTTGGTCGAGAGCACCTCGAACTGGCGCTCCCCGTCGACCTCCGCGATCTCGATGATCGAGACGTCGAACGTGCCGCCGCCGAGGTCATAGACCGCGATCTTGCGATCGCTGCCCTGCTTGTCGAGGCCATAGGCGAGCGAGGCCGCCGTCGGCTCGTTGATGATGCGCTTGACTTCGAGCCCGGCGATGCGCCCGGCATCCTTCGTGGCCTGGCGCTGGGAATCGTTGAAGTAGGCGGGAACGGTGATCACGGCCTCGGTCACTGGCTCTCCGAGGTAGTCTTCCGCCGTCTTCTTCATCTTCATGAGGACGCGGGCGGAGATTTCCGCTGGTGCCATCTTCTTGCCCTGCACCTCCACCCACGCGTCGCCGTTTTCCGCGCGCGCGACCCTGTAGGGCACCATCTTGATGTCGCGCTGCACCACCTCGTCCTCGAACTTGCGTCCGATGAGACGCTTGATGGCGAACAGGGTGTTCTGCGGATTGGTGACCGCCTGACGCTTGGCAGGCTGGCCGACCAGCACCTCGTTGTCCTTCGTGAAGGCGACGATCGATGGAGTGGTACGGTCGCCCTCGCTGTTCTCGATCACGCGGGGCTTGCCGCCCTCGATGATGGCGACGCACGAATTGGTCGTGCCGAGGTCGATGCCGATTACCTTTGCCATGGGTCTACTCCGCCAGAATCTCTTTCCAAAGGGGGATGCTATCGATGCACTTCTTGGGTGTTCGCGGCGCCGATTCAAGGCCCGGGGCGGGTTTTGGGGCGCTCAGCCCGCTCGGCCGGCGTCTTGGCCACGATCACCCGGGCGGGCCGGATGACCCGGCCATTGAGCTCATAGCCGGGCTGCACGACCTGCAGCACCGTATCGGGCTTCGCCGTCGCGGACTCCTGGGCGAGCATCGCCTCGTGCCGCGTCGGATCGAAGGGCTCCCCGAGAGGCCGTAAAGGGATGACACCCAGCTTCTGGAGCGCCTTGGAGAGAAGCTGCAACGTCGCCTCCTGGCCCTGCTTCAAGCTCCGGGCGTCGGTCTCCACCTGGTCGGCGCTCTGCACAGCGAGCTCGAGGCTGTCGTGCACGGGCAGAAGCTCCGCAGCGAACTTCTCCAGTCCGTAGCGGTTGGCCGCCTCGATGTCACGCTGCGCGCGCTTGCGCACATTGTCGAGCTCCGCCACCGCGCGCAGATACTGCTCCCAGTGGCTGCGCGCGCGCTCCTCGGCCTCAGTCAAGGCCTGCTGCAGGCGCTCAGAGCCCGCCAGCGGCGAGGCCGACCCCGGCGGTGCCCCCGCCTCTCCGGTCTCGCCGTTTTCGCCCATGCCCATCAAAAACCTCCGATACTTAATTAGCGCAAAGTCGGCGTCCTGCCGCTTTGCGCGAGCGCGGGATACTAGCTTCTTCGACCTCGCGGCCCAGGCAGCGGCCCCTCTGAGACCCGCCAGCGCCAAAGGAGGCGCCCCGGGAAACGGTCGCTGACCCGCTTGCTTTCGCGCTCCCTTCTTTTGGCTTAACGGCGGGAATTCAAGGCTGCGCCGAGAAGCTTTGCGGTCATGTCCACGATCGGGATGACCCGCTCATAGGCCATGCGCGTGGGTCCGATGACCCCGAGAACCCCGACGACCAAGTCCGGCGAGCCGTACGCGGCCGTGATGACGCTGCAGTCGTCGAGGATCTGATAGCCCGACTCGTGGCCGATGAAGATCTGCACTCCCTCGGCCCGCAGAGAGTGATCCAGCAGGTGCAGGAAGTCGCGCTTCTCGTTGAAGGCCTCGAAGAGGCGCCGCAGCTTCTCGACGTTCGAGAGCTCCCCGACACCCATGAGATTGGTCTCGCCCTTGATGACGTATTCGAGTCGCTCCTCGCTGTCGCCGCCGGTTTCAAACACATGCTGCGCCATGGCGATGGCATCCAGCATGACCTGATTCATGTGGGCGCGGGTCTCGCTCAACTGCCGCAGGATCTCCTGGCGCACTTGGGCGAGAGAGCGGCCGCGGAACTGCTCGTTCAGGTAGTTGGAGGCGCGCTTGAGCTCATCGGGCGAGTAATAGCGCTCGAGCTGAACGATGCGGTTCTGCACCTCGCGCTCGCCGTACACCAGCACGACGAGCACTCGGTTCTCGGAGAGGCCCACGAACTCGATCTGGGTGATCGAGGCCTCGGCGGCGCGCGGCAGCGTCACCACCCCGGCGAGCCGTGTCAGGCTGGAGAGGAGCTGCGAGACCGTGGCGCTGAGATCCTTCGCGCCCTCGCGTCCGGCCTCGAGCTGACGACCCTCGAACTGGCGGCGGATCTCCGCCGCCGCGGCCTCCTCGACCGGCTGAACGTGCAACAGGGTGTCGACGAAGAACCGATAGCCCTTGTCGGTTGGGATGCGGCCCGCGGAGGTATGCGGCGAGGCGACGAAGCCCAGCTCCTCGAGGTCGGCCATCACGTTGCGGATGGTCGCGGAGGAGAGCTGCAGCCCGGACTCCCGCGAGAGCGAGCGGGAGCCGACGGGCTGGCCGTCGCGGATGTAGCTTTCGATGAGCACCCGCAGCAGGTGTTGAGCGCGTTCGCTGAGCAACTCGTCGTTCATCAAGCCGATTATTAGACGGCCGAGCCGACCGTCAAGCAAGGCCTCGCCCATCCTGCTACGATCCTGCCGATGGGGTTCCCCGTCCGCACGTGCGCGCTGGTCGGCAAATTCACGGACCCGCGCGTCGCGGAATCCGCGCAGGCCTTGGTGGCGCATCTTGCGACCCGGCAGGTGACGGTGCTCGTCAGCGACCGGGGCGCGCTCACTGCCAGTGAAGCGGCCGTGCTCCGGGTCCCGGCGGTGGACCTCGGCCGCCGCGCCGATCTCATGATCGCGGTGGGCGGCGACGGCACCCTGCTTTATGCGGCGGGCCTGGTCGCGCGCCATGGTGTACCGCTCCTGGGCATCAATCGCGGACGGCTCGGCTTTCTGACGGACGTGATGCCGCAGGACATGCTCACCTGCGTCGATGCCGCCCTCGAAGGCCGGCTCGAAGCCGACGAGCGCCCCCTGCTTGCCGCGTGTCTGCGCCAGGCCGGTGGCCTGGTGGCGGAGGCGCTGGCGCTCAACGACGTGGTGCTGCAGAAGCTGGCCACCGGAAGGATGCTCGACTTCGAGACTCGGGTCGGGGGCCGTTATGTCAACACGCACGCGGGTGACGGCGTCCTCGTGGCAAGCGCGACAGGCTCGACGGCCTACGCCCTCTCCTGCGGCGGCCCGATCATCGAGCCGCACCTCGATGCGCTCGTCATGGCCCCGATCTGTCCGCACACGCTGTCGGATCGGCCTATCGTGGTGTCCGCCCGCTCGCTCATCGAGATCGAGCTGCTCGAACGCTCTGATACGCGCGCGCAGGTGACCTGCGACGGTGCGATTCTCGGGGAGATCGCGCCCGGGGATCGGCTGGAGGTGAGACCGGCCGGCGAGCGGATCACCCTGCTGCACCCCGCCGGCCACGATTACTACCGCCTGCTGCGCTCGAAGCTCCACTGGGGTCGAGGCAACGCGGAGCGCTGAGCGCTGCCCTTCGAGACCTGACCCCCATGCTCATCCGCCTGCAAATCCGTGACTTCGCCATCATCGAGGCCATCGAGCTGGAGGTCCGTCCGGGTCTCACCGTGCTCACCGGTGAGACCGGGGCGGGCAAGTCGATCGTCGTCGATGCGCTGCAGCTTCTCGCCGGCGGGCGCGGCGGGCCGGAGATGATCCGCCACGGCGCCGAGCGGGCCGAGATCGCGGCGACGTTCGATCTCGGCAAGGCTCCCCCAGGACTCACGCGCTGGCTCGAGGAGCAGTCGATCGGGGGTGGTGATGAGCTCATCATCCGTCGGGTGTTGTCGGCCGACGGACGCTCCCGCGCTTACCTCAACGACCAGTCCGTTCCCCTGCAGCTGCTGCGCGAGGCCGGCAGCATCCTCATCGACATCCACGGCCAGCACGAATTCCAGTCGCTGACGCGTAGCGCCGCGCAGCGGGAGCTGCTCGATGCCTACGGCCGGCTCGGGTCCCTCGCGGGTCAGGTGGGAATCGCCTATCGGGTATGGCGCGAGATGCTCGAGCGGACACTCGAGCTCGAAAGTCGCGCGCGCGATCGCGAGGCGAAGCTCGATCTGCTCAAGCACCAGGTGGGCGAGCTCCAGGCGCTGAGGCTCGAGGAAGGCGAGGTCGCGCGCCTCACGGAGGAACGGGCGAGGCTCATGAATCGCGGTCGGCTCGCCGAGGCCGCGGACGTGGCGCTCGCGGCGCTGTATCAGGCGGAGGAGTGCAACGCTCACGCGAGCGTCAGCCGAGCGCTCCAGTCGCTGCGCGCGGGCGCGGCGATCGACCCCAAGCTCGCGCCGGTAGCCGCGCTGGCGGAAGAGGCTGCCGTGCAGATTCGGGAAGCCGCCCGGGAGCTCGAGCGCTACGGCGAGGGTCTGGACTTCGATACGGCGCGTCAGTACGAGGTCGAGCGGCGGCTGGCCGCGATCGAGGAGTTGGCGCGAAAGAACCGTGTGACACCGCTCGAGCTGCTGCCGCGCGCCGCGCAGCTCGCCGCGGAGCTCGAGGAGCTCGAGCGCGCCGAAGTCGATCTCGCGGTGCTGCGCAAGGAGCTGGCAGCGGCCCTGGAGCGTTACCGCGACCAGGCGCAGGCGCTCTCCGCCAAAAGGACCGCCGCGGCAGCCGCGCTCGCCAAGAACATTACCACTCGCATGCGGACGCTCGGGATGTCGGGCGGCCGTCTCGAGGTGGGTGTTGCCCAGGGCCGTAGCTCGGAGCCCGCGCCGCACGGCATCGACGACGTCGAGCTACGCGTCAGCACCAATCCCGGTCAACCGCCGCGGGCACTCGCGAAGATCGCTTCCGGCGGCGAGCTGTCGCGCCTCTCGCTCGCCGTGCAGGTTGCAAGCAGCGCGCAGGAGATGCGTTGCATGGTGTTCGACGAGGTCGATTCCGGCATCGGCGGCGCCGTGGCCGAGATCGTCGGCCGTGAGCTTCGCTCCCTCGGAGAGCGCGGTCAGGTGTTGTGCGTCACTCACCTGCCGCAGGTGGCTTCGCAAGGCCATCAGCATCTGCGCGTCACCAAGTTGACGGATGGCAAGACCACGCGCACCTCCTTGACGGAGCTCTCGGAGCAGGATCGCATAGAAGAGCTGGCGCGCATGCTCGGAGGGGTCGATGTGAGCTCCAAGGCGCGCGAGCACGCGCGGGAGATGCTTCAGGTCGCAGGCGGCCGCTTGGGCGTGCGCCGATAGGGGCAGTGGGTCTTGCGGCAATTGCCGTAGAGGATCAGGGAGTGGTCGCGGATCGAGAATCCGAGCCGCTGCGCCACCGCGGTCTGCCGCTCTTCTATGCCCGAATCCATGAACTCTTCAACGCGGCCGCAGTCCAGGCAGACGATATGATCGTGATGCGTACCCTGGTTGAGCTCGAACACCGCCATGCCGTCCTCGAAGTGATGGCGCGTCACCAGTCCCGCGGCTTCGAATTGCGTGAGCACCCGGTAGACGGTGGCGAGCCCGATGTCCTCGTTCGAGTCGAGCAAGGTACGGTAGATGTCCTCGGCTGATAGATGCCGGGTCGCGCTGCCTTCGAGGATCTCGAGGATCTTCAGGCGCGGCAGCGTTACCTTCAGACCCGCTTTGCGAAGGTCCTTGCCTTCCACCGCTACGTCTCCGGCGACCCGCGCCGCGCGGGACCGGCCGCGGCGGATTCGCGATCAGGTATCATTCGCCGCCCATTATTGCGCATTTTCCTTGCCGACGGACCTCCATGCGACGTGAACCCTTGATATCCCTATTCGCCCGCGCGGCGCACCTGCGCCTGCTTGCGCCCGCGCTGCTGGCTCTCTGCATCGGACTTGCAGGCTGCGTGTACCGCATGGACATTCAGCAGGGCAATTACCTCGACGGGCACACCGTGAGCCAGTTGAAGGTCGGGATGACCCGCAGCCAGGTCCGCTACCTCCTGGGCACACCGATGGTGGAGGACGTCTTCGACAAGGAGCGGTGGGACTACATCT
Source organism: Steroidobacteraceae bacterium (assembly GCA_050739095.1). Taxonomy (GTDB): domain Bacteria; phylum Pseudomonadota; class Gammaproteobacteria; order Steroidobacterales; family Steroidobacteraceae; genus 13-2-20CM-66-19. The sequence continues at coordinate 119,016 of JBOIAR010000006.1, forward strand.
ATTACTTCAAGCGCGGCTACGCCCACCGGCCGCTCGAGAGCCGAGTCATCGTGTACTTCAATGGGGACAAAGTGCAGCGTCTCGCGCTCTACAATGTGCCCAAGGGACGTCCTTTCGGACCAGGCCGGCTGGCGCCCGTCACCAAGTTTTCGATTTTCTAATTGGCGCAAAGTCGCCTGCGGCGCTTTGCGCGGGCGCGGCCCTATTACCGCATTTGATCTCGCGGTCCAGGGAACGGCCCTGGACCGCTTAATCATTTGCTTTCGGACGGCGCACGGATTTAGCGGCCCTGGGGCGCTTGGCTCAATCATTTGCTTTCGGACGGCGCACGGATTTAGCGCGGCGGCGCTGTCTGGGGTCGTCGCGTAGGGGCCGATAGAGCTCGATGCGGTCACCGTCGGTGGGGCGGTCGGCGCGGCTTCGGGGCTCGCCGAAGATGCCGACCGGAGCGCTGTCCCAGGGGACCTCCGCGCCCTTCGCCTGCCGCCTGGCAGCTTCGATGGCGTCGCCGATGGTGGCGTCGACAGGCAACACGACCGGCCACAGGTATTGCCGCGCCGAAACGGCATAAGCCACTACGCATTTTTTCTGGGGCAAAGTCGCCTGCGGCGCTTTGCCCGGCCACCCTTCTGACATTGTCGACCTCGAGGCCCTCTGAGACCCGTCAACGCTGAAGACAGGCCCCAGGAAACGGAGCGGCCTCTCTGAGCCCCGTGGGCGCAAGCGCAGGTGCCGCGGGAAACGGCCTCCTACTCATTCGCGTTCGCACGGCTGCGAGCCACGAAGGCCTCGACGAGCGAGCCGACGGTCTCGGCAAACTTATGCTCGAACAACACGGCCGAAAACGCGCTCTTGAATGCAAACCGCATGGTCAGCTCGACACGACAGCCATCGGGACCGATCGGCGTGAGGAGCCACTGACCCTCGAGCGTCTTGAAGGGACCGTTTACGAGGTGCATCAGAATCCGCTTGTCGGGCTCGAGCTCGTTGCGGGTAGTGAACTCCCCGTGCAGCGGCCCACGCTTGACCCCTATCGTCGCCACGATCTCGCGCTCCGTGCGGGACTGCACGCGCGCGTGGGTGCACCACGGCAGAAAGCGCGGGTAGCTCTCGATATCGTTGATGAGCGCGAACAGGCGGCTCGGCGGCTGGGCGACGAGCGCCGAGCGCTTGACCTCTCGCATGGGGGCGATTGTCCCAAGATCAGCGCCTCGGGGACAAGCTTCCCCCTACAATGGCGGCCCCTAGCCCCACCCGACACTTGCGCCCGCGCCCGCTCCCGCCCATGCAGCCCAAGGCCGCCACTACTCCCCGCCTGATTGCCGAGAACCGCAGGGCGCGCTTCGATTATTTCATCGAGGAGCGCTATGAGGCCGGCCTCGCGCTGCAGGGATGGGAAGTCAAGGCGATGCGCGCCGGACGCGCCCAGCTGAAGGAAGCGTACGTTTACCTGCGCAGCGGCGAGGCGTTCCTGATCGGCGCCCATATCTCGCCGCTGCCCTCGACCTCGAGCCACGTGATCGCCGATCCGGTGCGCACGCGCAAGCTCCTGCTGCATCACAGCGAGCTCAGCGGGCTGATCGGCGCGGTGGAGCGCAAGGGCTACACCCTGGTGCCGCTCGAGCTTTACTGGAAGGAAGGCCGCGCCAAACTCCAGGTGGGCCTCGCCAAGGGCAAGAAGCAGCACGACAAGCGCGCGGTCGAGAAGGAGCGCGACTGGCAGCGCGACAAGGCGCGACTGCTCAGAGGACGGTGAGCCGGCGCACTCAGCGCCTACCTGGCAGCCTCAGGGGAGATTGGACAGGTTGAGGTTGCTCGTCAGCGCCGGCGCCGTGGCGGTGGCAGACAGCTTCGGGTTCGCCAACGCATAAACCAGATTGACCGTCATCACCGTGTCGGTGTGCCTGACGTTCCCCGGCGGCGGACTGGTGTTGTTCACCAGCTGCATGCCCACGGCGAGGGTAAACGACGCGTCGACCTTGACTTGCAGCGACAGATTATCGGTGGTCGTCGTATCGCTCGCGCCGTATTGGACCAGCAGCGCGTTCGTCAGCTTGGTCGATTGAGTGAACGAGTGCGCGTAATTCACGCCCGCCTGCAATACCGCGTCGTTTTCGACGGCTTGTGGCGCGCAGGTGATCGTGCCGGACGCGCCGGCGCTGCAGCCGCGCGCGGTCACGTTGCCGACAGGACCCAGTGTCAGGAGTTCCGGCAGCTCGCGGCGATATCCCACGCCGAGCTCGCCGATGAGCTGCGTGGCGGGCGTTTGCACGAGGCTGTAGCCTGCGCCGGTCGCGACGCTCTCCTGGTAAGCGAAGCCGCTGAAGAGGTTGCGATCCCAGCGCGCGCTCGAGAACCAGAAGGTGCGCTTGCTCAGCGCGAAGTCCGCCTGAACATTGGCGTTCAGGTCCTGCTGGGTCGTGTAGCCGCCGCTGCTGGCATAGAGCCCGGCAAATCCGCCGCTCAGCGTCCAGCGACCCATCTCGTGAGCCGCGTTGAAGCTGGCGTTCCCGCTTTTCGTGGTCGTATCGGCGCTGGTTACGATGAGCCCGAGCTGTCCCTGCGCGGCCCAGGTGCCGGCGGGCGCCGCCGGAGCCTTGGTTGCGCACGAGCACGCCGCTTGCGCATACGCAGCTTGAGGGACAGCGTGCAACAGCAACGCGGCACCCACGGCCGCCAGGCTTCTCTTCAGCATTTTGTGCGACTCCCCTTGATGGACAGACCCCACCGCGGACCCAGTGGCTCCTGTAAGCAGTGCAGTAAAAGCCGGCGACCTTACCGGAAAGCTCCGCTCAATGGAACTGACGCCAGCTTGCAACGGCTCGGCGTTTCGCGCATCGGAGGCATGCGTTGCGCGCGCATGGCTCGAGCGTAAGCGGGATAAGAAGTTCTGGGCGCGCCGCCCCTCTTCGGGTATCCTAGTCGCACCTTTGGGGGCGACCGGCTTCGACGTGGGTTGCGAACCTTCAGGGGCGTACCGAGGCGCAGTGCCCTCGTAAATCACGCTGCAAATCATAGTTGCCAACGACGACAACTACGCTCTGGCTGCCTAAACGCAGCTGACCTCTGACCGGCTCGTGCCTGTGCGACCGAATCAGGGGACGCGTTCACAGGATCGCGATCCGCGTGTGCGACGGGCCGGATCGTTAAGAGTCACCGTCCGCTGGCGCGGCGTCTTCCCTGCCCCTCGGGTAGCGCAGCGCGAGAGCCAAAGAGCGGGCTACGTACGTAGATCCTGAAGTCTAGGACTTGCGGACGGGGGTTCGATTCCCCCCGCCTCCACCAATGGTGACCGCCCCTCCGAAGGAACCAACCGTGGCGGTCGCTCATTGAACGTTGACGATGACGAGCGAGGAATCCGAGCCGCTTGCGAGGCGAGCGCGGGCCGACCGTGACGAGGAAGGCGGGCTCACCGGCGCGCGCACGCTCATGTCGATCGGGGAGCTGCGCGGCGCAGTCAACGAGTGCCGTCGCTGCACCCTCTGGAAGTCCACGACTCAGGGCGTGCCCGGCGAGGGCATCGTGCCCTCGCGCCTGATGCTGGTGGGGGAAGCGCCGGGCGACTCCGAAGACCTGCAGGGACATCCGTTCGTCGGACCCGCGGGCGCGATACTGGACCAGGCGTTGAAGGATGCCGGCCTAGCACGCGACTCCGTCTACATCACCAACGCGGTCAAGCACTTCAAGTTCGAGCCGCGGGGCAAGCGGCGGCTGCACATCAAGCCGAGCGCGAGTGAGATCGAGGCCTGCCACTGGTGGCTCACCGAAGAGCTGCGGCTCGTCGCGCCCAAGCTCGTCATGGCACTCGGTGGCACCGCGGCTCGCGCCCTTCTCGGTCATCCCGTGATCGTGTCGCAACTTCGCGGCGCGCCGACCAGACTTTCCCCGACGTCGCATCTCTGGGTGACCATCCATCCGTCGTTTCTGCTTCGCGTTCCCGACGATGCGCAGCGGCGCGGCGAGTACGCGCGGTTCGTGAAGGAGCTGAAGGACGCCGTCGCCTGGATAGAGCAACACTGACGGTCAGGGACCGGGAAAGCCGTCGAGGGACGTCAGCGCCCCGTACAGCTCCGGGCGCCGGTCGCGAAACACGAACCAGTTATCCCGCAGGGCGGCCGTCGCCTCCAGGTCGAACGTGGCCGTGAGCACCGCATCACCCTCCTCCAGGGCTTCCGCAACCTTGGCACCCGTCGCGTCCGTGATGAAGGACGAGCCATAGAAGCGGATGTAGAGTCCCTCGGGGTCCTGCAGCGAGCGCTCGAGCCCGTAGCGGTTCGCGGCCGCGAGCGGCGTGAGATTCGCGGCGGCGTGGCCCTGTTGGGTCCGCTGCCAATGGTCGCGGGAATTCACCGGCAGCGCGGGCGGCGGCTCGGTACCGATCGCCGTGGGATAGAGCAGAAGCTCCGCGCCGGCGAGCACCATTGTGCGCGCCGCCTCGGGAAACCACTGATCCCAACAGATGCCTACTCCGATGCGCGCATGCCGAGTCCGCCACACCTTGAAGCCGGTATCGCCGGGACTGAAATAATTCTTCTCCTGGTATCCGGGTCCGTTGGGAATGTGGGACTTGCGGTAGATGCCGAGCCTCGAGCCGTCCGCATCGAGGATGGCGATGGAATTGAAATAGGCGGGCCCGGCGCGCTCGAAGAAGCTCACGGGCAGGACCACCCCGAGCTCGCGCGCGACGGCGCCGAAATGCCGCACCGCGGGACTGTCCTCGACGCTGCGCGCAAGCCTGAGATGGCGCGCATCCTGCTCGATGCAGAAGTACGGAGTCTCGAAAAGCTCCGGCAGCAGGATGATCTGCGCGCCCCGTGCGGCCGCTTGCCGCACCAGTTGCTCCGCCTTCGCGATGTTGGCGCCGGCATCCCAACCGCACGCCATCTGAACCGTCGCGACAATCACCGGCCGCGGCGCATGTTGAAAATGCTCAGGTGGCTTGGACATCGGGCTTCGCTCCCGTTTTCACGCGATCGGCCAGGGACCGGCGAACCTGCTCGGTGATGCGCATGGCCGTCTCGAGCGCCATGAGGCCGGCCTCACCCGTCACCACCGGCGGGCGGTGGTCGCGGATGCAGGCGAGGAAAGAATCGATCTCGGCCTTGAGCGCATCTCCGGGCTCCAGGCTCTGCTCCTCGATGATGACCGGCAGGGGGCCTGGCGGCTCGCCAGGGGCGCGCTTGCGGATGAGCGTCAGTATCTTCTGCTGCAGATCCAGTGACAGGTAGGCGTCATCTTCGAAGATGCGCATCTTACGCTCGGTCTTCAAGCTGACACGACTCGCGGTGGCATTAACGACACAGCCGTTGGCGAAGGTGATGCGCGCATTGGCGATATCGATGTCTTCCGAGAACACCGGCGTGCCCACCGCCTCGATGGTCCGTACCGGTGCCCCGACGATGGTCTGTACGATGTCGATATCGTGGATCATGAGGTCGAGCACCACGTTTACATCCGTGCCCCGCTCGCGATAGGGAGAGAGACGGTGGCATTCGACGAAGCGCGGCGCCCGCAGATGGGGCTCCGCAGCCAGAATTGCGGAATTGAAGCGCTCGAGGTGCCCCACCTGAAGGATGCAGCCGCAACGGGCGGCAAGCTCGATCAGCTCCCGGGCCTCCCGGAGCGTCTCGGTGATCGGCTTCTCCACCAGCACATGCGCGCCGGACTCGAGGAAATCACGTGCAATCGAGAAGTGCGCCGGCGTCGGCGTGACCACGCTGACGGCTTCCACCCTGCCGAGCAGCTCCCGATGATCGGCGAATGCTCGGGTGCCCACCTCGGCCGCTACGGCATCGCGGGCTTCCGGCCGCGCATCGGCAACGCCCACCAGGTCGCAAAGTCCCGCCTGCGCATATTTCTGCGCATGGAAGCGTCCGAGGTACCCGACCCCGATCACGGCTGCTGTGATTCTCCGCATAGCTTGCAATTATGGCCCTAGAGCCGAGCTCCGCCGATAGCAAGTGAGCAGCGGCCGTGTCCCGGGGCCCTTGTGCCAGCGCGGACGGGTCTCAGGGCGGCCGCTCCCTGGGGCGCGGGGTCGAAAAAGTCACAGGGCTGGGAAAACAAACAGCAGCTCGATCGGCTAAACTGCGAGCATGACGGAGCCTTACGGCCGCCCAGGACCACTGGCCCGAGCCCACGCCTTCAGCACCGAGACCCGCGCCCGGCGGCAGCTGTCGCTTTATGGCGGGGCGCTCGCGCTCGGCCTGCTGGTGCTCCCCCTTCTCATCTGGGTCATTGGGCATCGGACCCTCGGGCCGTATACTCAGGGCGACAACCCGCGGGGTTTCGGGCCGCTCGCCCTGTACGGGGACTACTTCTCGGGCCTTGCCCACGGGTGGCTGGGCTACTGGGCCGTGGCACTCGGGCCGGCCGTGCTCCTCCTCGCCGCCAGGCTCTGGCTCGCCGCGCTTCGGCGCCTGCCCCGGGACTGAGATGTGCGTCACGGGAAGCTCTCAGCGATACTATTGATTGTTCGAATACACCCCTCGGCGCGCGCAGAGCGCACGAGACTTATTCCACCGCCCTAAGGATCCGAGCAGCTCCAGATGTTCAAATTCCTTCGCCGTCCGCTCGGATGGCTCGCCCTCACCGTCCTGTCGGTCCTCGTGCTCGCCGCCACGGACGCCGCTCTGCACACCCCGGCCCGCGCCGCCTCGATCCTGCCCCCGGGGTCGCTCGCGCCGACCGATGATCAGCAAGCGATCGCGCGCAAGATCGGCCGGATCCTGGAAGAGACCCACTACAGCCGGGAATTGATCGACACCAGCTTCTCGAAGCAGGTCTTCCAGCGCTACCTCGGGTTCCTCGATCCGGAGCACAGCTACTTCCTGGCGAGCGATGTGCAGGAATTCTCCGTTTACAGCGACAAGTTCGGGGACATGATCCACAGCGGCGATATCGACCCCGCCTACCTCATCTTCGATCGGTTCAAGCAGCGTAACCGCGAGCGTTGGGAATATGCCCTCGGGCTCCTCAAGTCGGAGCCGGACCTCAACTCGACGGCAACCTACGACGTCGACCGCGACCATGCGGCCTGGCCTGCGACCGAGGCTGAGATGGATCGGCTCTGGCAGAAGCGGGTCACCAACGACGTGCTGTCCCTGATGCTCGCCGGCAAGACCTGGCCGCAGGCGGCGCACCTCCTGCGCAAGCGCTATCAGACCGTCATCCAGCAAGTGGATCGGGTCGACTCCGAGGACGTGTTCGAGGATCTGATGAACGCGTACGCGCGTACCTACGATCCGCACACGAGTTATTTCTCACCGGTCAATTCGGAGGAGTATCGCATCCAGATGAGCCTCAATTACGAGGGCATCGGCGCATCGCTCCAGCTCATCGACAACTACGTCACGGTGATGGATGTCATCCAGGGAGGCCCGGCGGCCGTTGCCGGCACGCTGAAGCCGAATGACCGCATCACCGGAGTCGGCCAGGGCGCGGGGGGCCCGATCACGGACGTCGTCGGATGGCGGCTCGACGATGTCGTGCCGCTCATCCGCGGCAAGGCCGGCACGGCAGTCCGGCTGCAAATCCTGCCGGCGGGTGCCGAGCCCGGCGCCAAGGAGAAAGTCCTCGAGTTCGTTCGCAACAAAGTGACGCTGAAGAACCAGGAGGCCCAGAGCAAGCTCAAGACCGTGACCGAGAACGGGCGCACCTACAAGATCGGCATCATCACCGTGCCGAGCTTCTATGAGGACATCGCGGCGGAGAACAGGGGCGATCCCAACTATCGCAGCACCACGCGTGACGTGCTGCGGCTGCTCGAGAAGCTAGAGACCCAGCACATCGACGGGCTGCTGCTCGATCTGCGGGACGACGGCGGCGGCTATCTGCCCGAGGCAACTGCGTTGACGGGACTCTTCATCCCACACGGCCCGGTGGTGCAGCTGCGCGACCGCAGCGGGCATGTCGACCCTCTGCCCGACCCGGAGCAGAGCCCGGCCTACACCGGTCCGCTCGCGGTGCTGGTGAATCGCTTCAGCGCCTCGGCTTCGGAGATCTTCGCGGGCGCGATCCAGGACTACCACCGCGGCCTCATCATCGGCCAGAACACCTTCGGCAAGGGCACGGTGCAGAACCTCGTGCCGCTCGATCGCTGGAGCGACAAGCCGGTCGAGGGCCAGCTCACCGTGACCATCGGCAAGTTCTACCGCGTGACGGGTGAGAGCACGCAGCACCGCGGGGTGGTGCCCGACGTGGCACTGCCATCACCCATCGACCCGAAGGAAGTCGGCGAGGCGGACGAGCCGGATTCGCTTCCGTGGGACCGGATCTCGGGCGTGCCCTTCAAGGTCAGCACCGGGATGTCGGCCGTGCCCTCGATCGCCACTCTCGATGCCGAGGAGGCGGCGCGCGCGCGTCACGATCCCAACTATCAGTGGCTGGTCGCCGAGATCAACGCGGTCGACACCATGCGCGATGAGCACACCGTGTCGCTGAACCTCGCGGCGCGGCGCGCGGAGCGCGCGCGTGATGACAAGACGATGCTCTCACTCGACAACAAGCGCCGTGCCGCGCTCGGCCTGCCGGCGCTGACGAACTCGGATCAGATCGACAAGGGCAAGGACAAGATCCCGGACGTGATCCTGGATCAGGCGGCCGATATCACCGCCGACATGATCGCACTCGACCGCTCGAACTATCCCCTCGAGAAGACCGCGAGCGCGGGAGCGCCCCCGAACTAAGCCAGGAGGCAATCAGCGTAACAGGACGCGGTAGAGGTCCCAGGTGTCCTCGGCGAGGACGTTCGGCATTCTTGCCGCCGCGATGCCTGCCGGCTCGCCTGCGAGAACGTCACCCTCGGAGAACGCCAGGGATTCCGCGGTCGGCGCTGCGTCGGTCGCGGCGCGGTAGCGGGCCACCTGCCGCAGGCGATCGGATCGCTGCCTGACTTCCTGGCTCAGGTTGTTACGTGCGCGCAGCAGATCCGCGGCTTGCTCGATCTGACTCATGAGCGCCTCGCACTCGGCGCGTGAGCCGTATTCATCCGTCGCTTCGCGATGGCGCGTGGCCTCGCGCGCCTGCATGACGAGCTGCGTGCGGGCGAGCCGCCAGCACAGCCCCTCGGCGTAGGCGATCGCCGCGATGTTGATGGCCCGCCGCGCATCGAGCGACAGGCCGGGGAACTCGGGTGTCGGCTCGCGCGCGAGCTCCTCGAGGGCTTCCCGCGCGGCAACGACCGCGAGATCAGCTGCGGCCGCGGCGGCGCGCGTCTGCGTAATCGTCTGCTCGAGGGCGCGGCGCTTGAAATAATGCCAGAACCGCCGCAGGCGCGCGCGCGATCGATCGAGCTCGGCGAGGCGCGCCGCCTCTTCCGCCGCGAGCCCCTCGGCGCCGCGCAGCCGCTGCTCCGCGCCCTGCCGCTGCGCGAACTGGCGGCGGTTGTGCTCGGCGAGATGTTGCCGCCGCTCGCGCTCGTCCTGTTGGGCAACGAGCTCCGCGACGAAGCGCTCGAGAAGCTCGTGCCCCGTCTGCCAGAGCTTGCGGAGCTGGTAGAATACGAGCGCCGGGAATGCCGTCTCCGTGAGGCCGAGCCGGCCCTCGAGCGCGCCCAGCATCTCCTGCACCCGCTGCGTGGCGCCCTCCTGCTGCTTGATGCGGTCCTTCAGACGGTAGATCTCCTCCTGCAGCTCGCCATAAGCTTTTTTCAGCTCCGCGCGGTTGCGGAACAGGGCGAGCACGCGATGGTCTTCCTCCGGAGTCTCCTCGCGGCGAAAATTGACCTTCAGAAAGCCGAGCTGTCGAAGCGCCATCATGAGACGAACGGCGGCGGGCCGCCGGTTCTCACTCGGCGGCGGCGAGCCTGGTAGCCGTTGAGAAGCGATGCCCCCGCTCCGCGCAGTATTCCAGCCACTTGTTTAACATCATGTTGCGTGCCCAGCGCTGACCCAGTTCACGCTCCGGTTTCCTGGTCTTGAGAACCGGCTGGCCGTGCGCCGCGGCCCAGCCCTGAGCCTCGACGAGATGCGCATCATGGTAGATGCAGAGGCGCATGTCGGGATAGGCGACGGCGCCGCCCCCCTCGGGCAGGACGTAGGTCAGGTGGGCGATGCTGGTGTAGGGCGAGCGAGCGGCGATGGTGAGAAGGAGGTCACAGTCCTCCGGTACGCGCGAGCGGTGGCGGCCCGCGAGCAGGGCGAGGTCCCCCGCGAGCCAGCCGAGGCGGATGAAATTGCTCTCGTAAAGGCTCATGAGCGCGACGAAGCTGCGCGGCCGCGCCCGCCAGGAGACTCGTGTCAGGGTGTCATCGAGCATCGCCCGACTATAACGTACGTCACTGACACTGCAAGCCGTGCAGCGGCAGTTTTTTCGACGGGTATCCTGGAACTTTTCGTACCGGGAGGCGGCTCTCAGAGGGGGAGCCGCGTCCTGCAAGTTCCGTGCTGGCCTACGGCCGCAGCCGCCGCTCGATGCCCGTGGTGTTGAGAATACGGGCGGCAATCTCCTCGATCGAGCACTCGGTGGTATCGAGCGCGGGAAGCGCGAAGCGCGCGATCAGCGCCTCGGCGGCGCGCAGCTCGTAGCGCACCTGCTGCTGCGAGGCGTAGCGGCTCTGCGGGCGGCGCTCGTTACGGATCTGTTGCAGGCGCTCGGGCTTGATGGTGAGGGCATAAAGCTTGCGACGGTGCGGCTCGAGCCGGGCCGGAAGCTGGCCGGACTCGAGGTCGTCCTCGGTGAGGGGATAATTGGCCGCGAACACGCCGTACTGCAGCGCCAGATAAAGACAGGTCGGGGTCTTCCCGGAGCGGGAGACGCCGATCAATATGACATCGGCATGCGCATAATCGCCGCCTGTGCCGTCATCGTTGGCCAGCGCGAAGTTGGTGGCGTTGATGCGCGCGGTATAGGCGCCCAAGTCCGCGATGCCGTGCGCCCGGCCCGCCCGATGCGTCGAGCGGGTGTTGAGCTCGCGCTCCAGCGGGCCGACGAAGGCGGCGAAGAAATCGAGGAACAGCCCGTTGGCACGCATCACCACGTCACGCAGCTCGTCCTGCACCAGCGTGCTGAATATGATCGGCCGCAGCCCCTCCTCCTGGGCGGCGCGGTCGATCCTGCGCACCGCCTCCTCCGCCTTGTCAAGGCTCGATACAAATGGCAAAGTCACCGGCCGAAACGGCAGGCCCTCGAACTGGGTCATGAGGCTGTGACCCAGCGTTTCCGCGGTCACTCCCGTCTGGTCCGATACGAAGAATACGGTTCGACGGCTCACGATGTACGTCTCGGTTGCGTATCATGAAGCGGCACAAGCGCGTGGCCCAGGCACAGAGATGGCGCTTCATACAAGTGTTCCACCGCGCGCGGCGCGGAGCAAGCGGAGTTCCCTTGAACGCATACGTCATTCCCTTCGAGCGGTTAGGAATGGGCGACTTGGACCGCGTGGGCGGCAAAAATGCCTCGCTCGGCGAGATGATCGGCTCACTCGCCAGCCTCGGCGTGCGGGTGCCCGGGGGCTTCGCCACCACCGCGCACGCGTTCCGGGAATTCCTCGAGCAGGACGGGCTCGGCGAGCGCATCCGCGTCGAGCTTGCCTCCCTCGACGTAGATGATGTGACTCGCCTGGCCTCGGCCGGCACCCGCATCCGCCAATGGGTGCTGTCGACGCCCTTCCCCTCCGCCCTGCAACGGGCCGTGAGGGAGGAACTGCGGCGCATGAGCGGCGGTACCGAGATCGCCGTGGCCGTGCGCTCCTCCGCGACCGCGGAGGACCTGCCCGACGCCTCCTTCGCCGGGCAACAGGAGACCTTCCTCAACGTCCGCGGCGAGGCGCGGGTGCTCGAGGCGATGCACGAAGTGTTCGCCTCGCTCTTCAATGACAGGGCCATCTCCTACCGGGTTCACCAGGGCTTCGACCATGGTGCGGTAGCGCTATCGGCCGGCGTGCAGCACATGGTGCGCAGCGACCTCGGCGCCAGCGGTGTCATGTTCACTCTCGACACCGACTCCGGGTTTCGCGACGTGGTTTTCATAACAGCGTCCTACGGGCTCGGCGAGACCGTCGTGCAGGGCGCGGTCAATCCCGACGAGTTCTACGTGTACAAGCCCGCGCTGCGCGCCGGCCGGCACGCCGTGCTGCGCCGCAACCTCGGCGCCAAGGCGATCAAGATGGTGTATGCGCCGGAAGGCTCCGGCGAGCGCGTGCGGACCGTGCCGGTGCCCGAGGGCGAGCGCGCGCGCTTCTGCCTGAGCGATGCGGACCTGGTATCGCTCGCCCGCCAGGCGCTCATCATCGAGGAGCATTACCGTCAGCCGATGGACATCGAGTGGGGCAAGGACGGGACGAGCGGCGAGATCTTCATCCTGCAGGCGCGCCCCGAGACGGTGCAGAGCCGCGCCGGCCGCACGATCCAACGCTTCACGCTGAAGTCACGCTCGCAGATCCTCAGCACCGGCCGCAGCATCGGCCAGCGGATCGGCGCGGGGCCGGCGCGCGTCATCCAGGACGTCGCCGAGATGGCGCGCGTGCAGGCCGGTGACGTGCTGGTCGCCGACATGACCGATCCCGACTGGGAGCCGGTCATGAAGCGCGCCGCGGCCATCGTCACCAACCGCGGCGGCCGCACCTGCCATGCGGCGATCATCGCGCGCGAGCTCGGCATCCCTGCGGTGGTCGGCTGCGGCGATGCCACGCAGCGCATCCGTGAGGGTCAGGAAGTCACCGTGTCCTGCGCCGAGGGCGATACCGGCTACGTCTACGCGGGCCTGCTCGAGTACGAGCGCAAGCAGATCGAGCTCGACTCGCTGCCGAAGATCCCGCTGAAGATCATGATGAACGTCGGTAATCCGGACCGTGCGTTCGACTTCGCGGGGATCCCGAACCGCGGCGTCGGTCTCGCGCGGCTCGAGTTCATCGTCAATCGGATGATCGGCGTGCACCCGCGGGCCGTACTCGAATACGACCGCCTGGACGCTGACCTGAAGGCGCAGATCGCCCCCCAGATGGCCGGCTATGCCGATCCCGTCAGCTTCTATGTGGAGAAGCTCGCCGAAGGCATCGCGCAGATCGCCGCGGCGTTCGCGCCGGAGCCGGTGATCGTGCGCCTGTCGGACTTCAAGTCCAACGAATATGCCAACCTCATCGGCGGCGGCCGCTATGAGCCGGAGGAGGAGAATCCGATGCTCGGCTTCCGCGGCGCCTCGCGTTACGTCGACGAGAACTTCCGCCCCTGCTTCGAGCTGGAATGCCGCGCGTTGAAGCGCGTACGCGATCTGATGGGACTGACCAACGTGCAGGTGATGGTCCCCTTCGTGCGCAGCATCCGGGAGGCGAAGAAAGTGACCGAGCTTCTCGCGCTGAACGGCCTCGGACGCGGCGAGAACGGCCTCAAGGTCATCATGATGTGCGAGCTGCCGACCAACGCGCTGCTCGCGGACGAGTATCTCGAGCATTTCGACGGCATGTCGATCGGCTCCAACGACCTGACCCAACTCACCTTGGGGCTGGACCGGGACTCCGCGATCGTCGCGCCGCACTTCGACGAGCGCGACGAGGCGGTCAAGCGCCTGCTCGCCATGGCGATCGCCGCCTGCCGCAGGCGCGGCAAGTACGTCGGTATCTGTGGCCAGGGTCCCTCCGACCATCCCGACCTCGCCCGCTGGCTGCTGGATCAGGGGATCGAAAGCATGTCGTTGAATCCCGACACGGTCGTGGAGACCTGGCTGTTTCTGGCGGGAGAATCGCCAAAAGCTACGGACCCGTGAGGCCCGAGTAGGCGGCGGCGAAGAGCCGCGCCCGATAGTACTTCAGCTCCTCGATCGACTCGCGGATGTCCGCGAGCGCCAGGTGCGCGCTCTGCTTGGCAACGCCGGCCGCCACCGCCGGCGCCCAGCGCCGCGCCAGCTCCTTGAGCGTGCTGACGTCCAGGTTGCGGTAGTGGAAGAACTTCTCGAGCTGGGGCATCTGGCGCGCGAGGAACCTTCGATCCTGGCAGATGCTGTTGCCGCACATCGGCGAGGCGCCCGGCGCGACCAGCGGCGCCAGGAACTCCAGCGTGCGCGCCTCCGCCTCCGGGGCGCTGATCCGGCTCGCGCGCACCCGCGCCACCAGTCCCGAGGAGCCGTGCTGCCGCCGATTCCACTCATCCATCCGCGCCAGCGCCTCGTCCGGCTGGTGAATGGCCATCACCGGGCCTTCGGCGAGGATCGTGAGCTGCTTGTCGGTGACGATCGTGGCGATCTCGATGATAGAGTCCGTATCGGGCTTCAGGCCCGTCATCTCCAGGTCGATCCAGATCAGATTCTCGGCGCTCGGCATACTGTGAGTGTAGCAACCTTCGATGCGCGCGTGATCGCCGCCTTCGGCCGGCACCTTCTGGTGCAGGATGCCTCCGGGCGCGCGATCAAGGCGCGGCCCTTCGGGCGGGACCTCGGTGCCGTCTGCGGCGATGATGTCCGCTGCCGCAGTGACCCACACCACGGCGAAGTGCACGTGCTCAAAGTCCTGCCCCGGCGCACGGCCCTGTACCGCTCGAACGCGCGGGGGGCGGCCGAGCCGGTGCTCGCCAACGTAACCCGACTGTTGGTCGTGATCGCGCCGGTGCCGCCGCCGGATCCGTTCGTGGCCGACCGCTATCTCGCCGCCGCCGAATCCGCCGGCATCACCGCCACGCCCGTGCTCAACAAGGCCGAGCTCGGGATCGATGGGCCGCTGCGGGCGCAACTCGACGCCTATGCGGCAGCGGGCTATGAGTGCATTGCGGCCTCGGCCGCGACCGGCGCGGGTGTCGATGTGTTGCTTTCGGCGTGCGCCGGGCAGATGGCGGCGCTCGTCGGACAGTCGGGTGTCGGCAAGTCATCGCTCGTTCGCCGGCTCGCCCCCGAGGCCGATGTCGAGATCGGCGGGCTGATTCGCGAGGAGGAAGGACGCCATACGACGACCGTCTCCCGACTCTATCCACTCGCCGGCGGAGGCAGGCTCATCGACTCCCCGGGCGTGCGCGACTTCGCGCCCGCGGTCGATCACCTCGACCGGCGACATCTCGGGTTCGTGGAAGTGGCGCGCCTCGCGCCGGGGTGTCGCTTCCTCGACTGCCGGCACATGCGCGAGCCGGGATGCGCCGTGCGGCAGGGAGTCGAGTCTGGAACGATGGACCCGAGGCGATACGAGAGCTACCGGCGCCTGCGACGGCTTGCCGAGGAGCTGACGGGGTATCGGTAGATTGGCTGCGGGTCGCCTGCGGCGCTCAAACCACCGTCTGGCGTCCGGCGAGCGCATGGGCGAGCGTGCCGCCGTCGACGTACTCGAGCTCGCCGCCGATGGGCACGCCGTGCGCGATCCGGCTGGCGCGCAGTCCGCGACGAGCGGCGAGCTCGGCGAGGAAATGCGCCGTGGCCTCTCCCTCGACGGTCGGGTTGGTCGCGAGAATCAACTCGCGGACCGAGCCCTCCTCGAGGATGGCCTCGAGCTCACGGATCCCCAGCTGCTCCGGACCCACGCCGTCGAGCGGCGACAGATGCCCCATCAACACGAAGTAGCACCCGCGATAGCTGCCCGACTGCTCGATGGCAACGACGTCCGCCGGGGACTCCACCGCGCACAGGAGCGATGTCTCGCGCTGCGGCGCGGCGCAGATCGAGCACAGCTCCTCCTCGGTGAGCATGCGGCAGCGCCGACAGCGCCGCACGGAAGCGAGCGCACCTTCGAGCGCCTGCGCCAGCGCTCGCGCCGCGGGCCGCGCGTCCTGCAGGAGATGGAAAGCCATGCGCTGCGCCGTCTTCGGCCCGACGCCGGGAAGTGACCGCAGGGCTTCGATGAGCTGTGCCAGACGGGGGGAGTGCTTCATGGACTCCTGGGCGTCAAAAGGGAAGTTTCATTCCCGGCGGAAGCTGTAGGCCGGCGGTCACGGCCGACATTTTTTCCTGCACCTTCGCCTCCACCTTGTGGACGGCATCGTTCACGGCCGCGGCGATGAGGTCTTCGAGCATCTCACGGTCTTCGCCGATGACGGCCGGCTCGATCTGCACCCGCCGCGCCTCGTGCCGGCCGCTCATGGTCACCTTCACCATGCCGCCACCGGCCTCACCGACGACTTCCAGGGCCGCGATCTCCTCCTGGACCTTCTGCATGTTGGCCTGCATGGCCTGGGCCTGCTTCATCAGGTTGTTGAAATTGGGCATGGAACTGACCTCTAATCTATTGGCTAAAACCGGCCTGCGGCCGTTTTAGCAATCTCTGCCTGAACTCCTTTGCCATCCGCGGGCCAAGGGCGGGCTTGGCCCGCTCACTCACATTTTAGGGCTTGAACGGGCGGATGGTCTCGGGGAGCGGCGTCGCGCCGAAACGGTCGCGGAAGCCGTGGACGCCCGGGTCGGATTCGAAGGCTCGGCGCGCGGACTCGACCTCTTCCTGGGAGGCGCGCTCCCCGGCCTGGGCCGGGGTCTCGGCCTGCGGGGCGACGGCGGTGAATTCCAGCCGCACAGGCTGGCCGTAGTGCTTCGAGAGCGCCTGCGCCAGCTTCTCTTCCAGCGCGGCAGTTCGCATGAACTTGCTGCGCGGATCGAGCGCCAGCCGCACAATGGTGCCCTCGCGGCCGACGAGCACGCAATGCGCCGCGAGCTGGCGTGCCGCTCCCTGCAGCTCGAGTGCCGAGAGGACCGTGGCCCAGTCCCCGCCACCCGAAGCAGCCCTCGGTGCCGAAGAGGCGGGTGCCGTGATGCTCGGACCGGAAGCTGCTCCTGCCGTCGTTGCGGCCTGACCGGCTCCGCCACCTCTCGAAGCCGTGGCGGGCGCTGGCGCTGGCGCGCGGGGCTCGCCGGCGCTCGCCTGGGGCCGGAAGGCCAGCATTCTGAGCAGCGCCATCTCGAAGCCCGTTCGCGGATCGGGAGCGAGCGCGAGGTCCCGCCGGCCGACGATGGCCGTCTGGTAATAGAGCTGCACGTCCTCGGCGGGGATCGCCCGGGCCAGTCGCTCGAGCAGCTCGGGCGGGTAGAGATCGTCGCCATCGAAGTCCTTCACCGCCTGTTTCAGCGCGATGCGGGCCAGGAGCGAGGCCAGCTCGTCCAGCACCTGGGCGTAGTCGGGCGCCCACTCCTCGAGCGATCGCGCGTAGCGCAGCAGCTCGACCGCATCGGCAGTCGCGAGCCGCTCCGCCAATTGCAACACGTGATCGCGGGCGACAGTGCCCAACATCGCGCGGGCTTCAGCCTCGCCGGCGCGCCCGCCGCCGAAGGCGATGAGTTGGTCGAGAAGCGAGAGCCCATCGCGCATGCTGCCGTCCGCGGCCTGCGCGAGGAGCGCGAGGCCCGCCGGCTCGAACTCGATGCCTTCCTGCTCGAGAACGGCGCGCAGATGTCCGGCAATCTGCGCGAGCGGAATCCGCTTGAGGTTGAATTGCAGACAGCGCGACAGCACTGTGACCGGCAGCTTCTGCGGATCGGTGGTGGCGAGGAGGAACTTCACGTGCGGTGGCGGCTCCTCCAGCGTTTTCAGCAGCGCGTTGAAGGAGTGCGTCGAGAGCATGTGCACCTCGTCGATCAGGTACACCTTGTAGCGGCCGCGGGTGGGTGCGTACTGCACGTTGTCGAGCAGCTCGCGCGTATCGTCGACCTTGGTGCGCGAGGCCGCGTCGACCTCAATGAGATCGACGAAGCGACCGGCGTCGATCTCGCGGCAGCTGGCGCACCGGCCGCAAGGAGTGGCGGTGACTCCCGTCTCACAGTTCAGGCACTTGGCGAGGATGCGCGCGATGGTGGTCTTGCCCACACCGCGGGTGCCGGTGAAGAGAAAGGCATGATGGACGCGGCCGCTCTCGAGCGCGTTCACGAGCGCGCGGCGCACGTGGTCCTGCCCGACCAGCTCGGCAAAAGCCCTGGGCCGCCACTTGCGCGCGAGCGCCGTGTAGGATTCAGTCATCGCTTGGCCTTGAGTGGAGGCGGCCCGCATCAGCGAGAGCTCCGGCACCCGACATCGCCGCTGCCGCTGCTGCCTTCCGGCCCTGACGGGGTTCACGACTGGTCGTCGCGGAGTAGCCGACACGGGCCACCATAGCCTTAATGTGCCCGGCGCCGCCATGGAAGCTGATGCGCGGGCAGAATCATAGCAGACGGTCAGGCGTCCGGGGACGGATGCCTGAGCTTCACCCGCTCGGGCCGCTTCGCGCCCTGCGGGTGAGCTTGCCGAGCAGCACGATCGCCGCGCCCGCTGCCATCCAGCAGCTGCCGACCCGCTTCGCGTTCCCGCTCATGGTGCAGAGGACCAGGGCGATGATCACGAATCCCACGGCGGGTGCGATCAGATGCCGCATCCAGTCGCGGCTGGCTTTTTTCCAGAGGAAGTGCCGCACGACGGAGGCATGGACGAAGAGAAATCCCGTCAGCGCGCCGAAGCTGACGATGCTCAGGAGCAGCTCCAGGCGAGTGGAGAAAAAAAGGATGAGCCCGAGGGTGATCGCCGACACGACCAGCGTCGCGTGATCGGGAATCTGCCGCTGCGGATGCACGTGAGCCATGCTCCGCGGCATGCGGCCATCGCGCGCCATGCTGAAGAGAAGCCGCGAGATCGCCGCCTGCGCGGTGAGCGCCGAGGCGACATTGGCGAGGAACACGCCGGCAATCGACAGGGCGATCTTCAGCCACGAGCCGCCGATGACGGTAGCGATGTCGTAGAACGCGGCGTAGGTGGGGACTCCCGGCGGAAACGAGCTGCGCCCCAATGTGAAGAGACACGCCAGATAGCTCTCGCCGATGAACAGGGCCGATGTCAGAAACAGCGACAGCAGGGTCGCCCTGGCCACGCTGGATGCTCCGCCCCTGGCCTCCTCCGACAAGGTCGAGATGGCATCGAAACCGAGGTAGTTGAGCACGCCGATCGACACGCCGCCGAGCGCGAGGCCCGAGAAGATGCGCGGGCCGTCATAGATCGGCGCCAGAGAGAAGTGGGCGCCCGCCCTGCCCGCAATCACCGCGGCGACCGCCAGCACGAGGAACAGGGCCACCGCCAGCACCTGGAGCGCCAGCAACCCGGCGTTGACTCGGGCAACGGACTCGATCCCCCGCAGATTGATCACGGTGTTGACCACCAGGAGCGCGCTGCCCCATACCCAAAGCGGCGCTCCAGGCAGGACTGTGTTGATGGCCACCGCGGCGGCGATGTAGATCAGCGCCGGCGTCAGCAGATAATCGAGCGTCACCGCCCAGCCGGCCAGGAACCCCGCGCTGTCCCCGAAGGCAGACCGCGCATACGCGTAGGCGGAACCGGCGAGCGGGACCTCCCGCGACATCGCCATATAGGAAAGCGCGGTGAAGAACATGGCCGCGAGACCGATCACATACACCAGCGGCACCATCCCGGCACTGGCGTTGTAGATGATGCCGAATGCGGCGACGGGCGCGGTGGGAGAGATCAGCGTCAGGCCGTAAGCAAGGAGATCCGTCGTGCTGAGGGAGCGCCTGAGCTCCTGTCGGTAGCCCAACGAGGCTATAGCGCCCGCCGGCGCTGCATCAGTCTGCATCGATACTGATCCCCCTTACGACGTCATTGTAATGGCAATACCCACCGACCGCCGTTCCGGCTTGCGCTCCGCCCTCGAGCTCTGCTACAAAGTGACCTCCCGTGGGGAGTGGTCGCCCGGCATCGAGTCGGGCCGTACGTCAACACACTTGAGCGACCTTCGCTCGTGGCGTACGGGGCCCTTGGCGGCATGACGAGACCATCGGCTGAAGCCCTCGGTGCGAGCAACGAGGGTCCTCGGTCGTGGTTTATCCGCCCGCTCGGCTCGAGGCTCCCCGATGGAATCCTTCCTGATCAGCCTGTCGACCGTGGCCGTCGCGGAGATGGGCGATCGCACCCAGCTCCTGTCGCTCATGCTCGCGGCGCGGTTCCGCCGGCCGTGGCCGATCCTCGCCGGCGTGCTGTGCGCAACCGTTGCCAATCACGCTGCCGCTGCCCTCATCGGCCGGGCGCTCGGCCACGCTCTTACACCACGGATCCTCGATGCCGCCGTCGCAGCCAGCATGATCGCGATGGCGTTATGGACGCTCAAACCCGACACTCTGGATGAGGCATCGGCAAGTGGGAAGCGCAAGGGCGCGTTCCTGGTCACGCTGGTCACCTTCTTAATCGCGGAGATGGGTGACAAGACGCAGATTGCCACCGTCGCGCTGGCTGCCGCCTACCCCAACCTGCTTGCGGTGATCGCCGGCACGACCACCGGCATGTTGCTTGCCAACGCGCCGGTGGTGTTCTGCGGCAAGGCGTTCGCAGCCCGGCTGCCTCTGAAAGCGATCCGCTATCTCGCGAGCGCGTTGTTCCTGGCACTCGGCCTCTTCTTTCTCGTGCGTGCACTGGCGGCACGTTAGACGTGGCGGAGAGGGTGGGATTCGAACCCACGAACACCCGTTGAGATGTTACTGGAATTCCAGTCCAGCGCCTTCGACCGCTCGGCCACCTCTCCGCAGAGTTCGCTGCAGCGCATCACAATGATACTACGCCCCCGAACCGCAGGCCCGAGCGGCGCCCGGGTCTCAGGCCTGCGGGGTTGCGTTCGTTTGCCCCGCGTTGAAAGACGGCGGTCCATCGAGGCACGGATCCTTCACCGTGCGAGGCGGCGGAGCGGGCCCGTCGAGCTTCGGCACCGCGAGCGCATGGCTCGTGTCGGGGGAAGTGAGACCCTGGGGGATGGCGAGCGACGGAATGCTCGTCGCGCGCATGTAGGGCTGCGGCTTGTTGCAGGCCTCGTCGTTGAGGAGGTGGTGGAACGTCTTGCAGCCGCTCAACGCGAGCGGCACGACCGCGGCAAGAGCCGGCCAGAGTTTACCGGGGCGCTTCCACTCGCGCAGACGCCTCTCGGAAGGCGGTTTACCAGGGCACTTCCCCTCGCGAGGAAGAGTCTCGGAGACTTTCATTTCAACCTCTATTGAATGACTGCAGCTATTGGAGCGCGACCGCTTCCCGCAGCGCAGCGAGCACCGCCGGCCGATGGGCCGCGGACAGCTCTGTCAGCGGCAGTCGGATACCGCCCTCGATCCTGCCGGCCTGCGCCAGCGCCCATTTGACCGGAATCGGATTCGTCTCGAGGAAAAGATCGCGATGAAGAGCGGCCAAGCGGCCATCCAGGCGCGCCGCCGACTCCCGGTCCCCGCGCATTGCCGCAGCCACCATCGCCGCCATCGCCCTCGGCGCCACGTTCGCGGTCACCGAGATCACCCCGCTCGCGCCGGCGAGAATCGCTTCGCGCGCGGTCGCATCGTCTCCACTCAGCACCGTGAACCCCCTCCGACAGGCCTCGAGAAGCTCGCGCACCCGCTCGGTTCTCGGAACCGCCTCTTTGACCGCGGCGATCCGCTCGAGTTGCGAGAGCCGCCCAACGGTGGCCGGAAGCATGTCCACGGCCGTGCGGGACGGCACGTTGTAGAGAATCACTGGCTTGGTGGAGGCTTCCGCGACCGCCGCAAAGTGCCGGTACAGGCCCTCCTGCGTGGGGCGGTTGTAGGCGGGCGTGACGACCAGAACCCCCTCGATCGCCAGTTGCGAGAACCGGCGAGCCCGCTCGACGCACACGGCCGTACTGCTCGAGCCCACGCCCACGACGATGGCCACCCGGCGCCGGGCATGCACGCAGGCTCCCTCCGTGAGCTCCGACAGCTCCGAATCCGTCAGCGTCGCGGACTCGCCCGTCGTGCCTCCCACCACCAGGCCGCTGGTGCCGCTCTCGATGTGCCAGTCGATGAGGCGTGCCCACGCGGCATGGTCAATCGAGCCATCGCCCCTCATCGGCGTGACCATCGCGACGAGACTGCCTGAGAACATCGAGACCCTGGAATACCGGTGCGCAGCGGGTGAGCCGCCAAGTATAAACGGCAATGCGCCCGAGACGAAGCGTTCCCCGGGGTCTCGCCCACACGACGGCGGGCCCCCATAGACCATCGCCAGCGAACTGCTCACCCGGTACACTCCCTCAGGACCTTGGAACGCACCCAGCCCACTGACCCGATGAAGCAGCACCTGGCCGTCTCGGCTATCGGCAGCGACCGCACCGGCATGGTGCACGAGCTGACCCGGGTGATCAGCGAGTGTGGCGGCAATATCACCGAAAGCCGGATGGCGGCGCTCGGCACGGAGTTCGCCATGCTGCTGCTCGTCTCCGGCAACTGGCACGCCCTGGCCAAGCTCGAAACCGAGCTCAAGCGTCTTGCCGAGACGACGAGCCTCAGCGTGCACCTGAAGCGCACCGAGCCCCGCGCCGCCCGCACAGACATGCTGCCGTACTCGATCGATGTCGTATGCCTCGATCAGGCCGGCATCGTCTCAGGCCTCTCGGGCTTCTTTGCGAGCCGCAGTATCGACATTGCGGAGGCCTCAACGCGCAGCTACCCGGCCGCCCATACGGGCGCGCCCATGTTTTCCGTGCAGATGATCGTGAACGTGCCGAGCCGCATCCAGGTGGCGCATCTGCGTGAGGAATTCATGGAGTTCTGCGATTCCCTCAACCTCGACGCCATCCTGGAACCGGTGAAATCCTGACCGATGCCGAAAATCGAGCCTGGGGCTAAAGTGCCCCCATTCTCCCTGCCCGCGACCGCTGGGGGCAGCTGGCGCCTCAAGGATGCGGCGGGTCGCGCCCTGGTGATCTATTTCTATCCCAAGGACATGACCTCGGGATGCACGCGCGAGTCGCAGGACTTTCGCGATCTGCACGCCGCCTTCCGCAAAGCGGGCGCCGAGATCGTCGGCATCTCCCGCGACAGCGTCGCCTCCCACGAGAAATTCAAGGCCAAGGAAGCGCTGCCATTCACCCTGCTGTCGGACGCAGAGGAAGAGGTCTGCAAGCTGTTCGATGTCATCCGGGAGAAAAGCCTCTACGGCAGGAAGTATCTCGGCATCGAGCGCAGCACTTTCCTGCTCGACTCCAAAGGGGTGCTGCGCCACGAGTGGCGCAAGGTGAAGGTCCCGGGGCATGCGGAGGAAGTGCTTGAAGCAGCGAAGTCTCTCTGATCCCGGGCCGGGCAACGCGCGCGCGCCCGTGTCCGCATCTGCACCCGTATCGGTCTCCGCGTCGTCCGCAGCCGCGCCTGTCTCCGTCTCCGCTCCAGCGAAACGGGTGGAGACACGGACGAGGCTTCGCAGAGAGGCACGGATGACGAATGTCGGTAGGCGCCTCTTCGTGCTCGACACCAACGTGTTGATGCACGATCCGACCGCCATCTTCCGCTTCGAGGAGCACGACGTTTACCTCCCGATGGTCGTGCTCGAGGAGCTCGATGCGCACAAGAAGGGCTTATCGGAAGCGTCCCGCAACGTGCGCCAGGTCAGCCGCTTCCTCGACGACATGATGCGCGATGCCACCAAGGAGGAGATCGATCGGGGTCTTACGCTGCCGGGTGGCTACTCCGGCAACCACGGCAAGAAGCCCTCCTCCGGCCGGCTTTTTTTCCAGACCCGACAGTTGTCGAGCGCGCTGCCGCAGAGCCTGCCGGGCCACGGCACCGACAACGCCATTCTGGCGCAGACGCTCGCGTTGCAGAACGAGAACAGCGATGCGCGTGTGATCCTCGTGTCCAAGGACATCAACCTGCGCATCAAGGCCGCGGTGCTGGGCGTGCACGCGGAGGATTACTACAGCGACAAGACGCTGGAGGACTCGGACGTCCTCTATAGCGGCATGACCGCCCTGCCGCCGGACTTCTGGGAGCGGCACGGCCAGGGCATGCGCTCCTGGAAGGAAGGCGAGCGCACGTTCTACGAGATCACCGGACCCGCGGTGCGCGAGTGGCAGCCGAACCAGGGCGTCTACGAGGACAGTCCCGAGGGCATCGAGGGCATCGTGCGGCGCCTGAGCGGCGAGACCGCGGTGATCGAGCTGATGCGGGATCACCGCAACGAGCGGCACAACGTCTGGGGCATCTCGGCGCGCAACCGCGAGCAGAACTTCGCGCTGAATCTGCTGCTCGACCCGGAGATCGACTTCGTCACGGTGTTGGGCCCGGCCGGCACCGGCAAGACCCTGCTGGCCCTCGCCGCGGGCCTGATGCAGACGCTCGAGAGCAACCGCTTCGCCGAGATCATCATGACCCGGGTGACCATCCCGCTCGGCGAGGACATCGGCTTCCTCCCGGGAACGGAGGAAGAGAAGATGGAGCCCTGGATGGGCGCCCTCATGGACAACCTCGAGGTGCTGACCGGCACCCAGGAGGGCGGCAACTGGGGCCGCGCCGCCACCAACGATCTCTTGCGCAACCGCATCAAGATCCGCTCGCTCAACTTCATGCGCGGGCGTACTTTCCTCAACCGCTTCCTCATCCTCGATGAGGCGCAGAACCTGACGCCGAAGCAGATGAAGGCGCTCATCACCCGCGCCGGGCCCGGCACCAAGCTCGCCTGCCTGGGCAATGTCGCCCAGATCGACACGCCCTATCTCACGGAGACGACCTCCGGGTTGACCTATGCGGTAAACCGCTTCCGGGGGTGGCTGCATTCCGGGCACATCACCCTGGTCCGGGGGGAGCGCTCGCGTCTCGCGGACTTCGCGTCGGATATCCTGTAAGCTGTGCATACGTGGCGGGCGAACTGCCGGCTCAGCGCTCTGCCGTATTTGTAAGCTTCTGTTAATGCAGGGAAACCGGCCCCCTGGGCCGCGGTCGAACACCAGATGCGCGCGTTCATCCTGATCGTTCTCGCCGCCTTCCTGAATGCCACCACGGTAGCGGCAGCGGCGGCGCCGCCCAATCCGCTGCCCCCGGACGTCGATCCGCTCACCACGGACCTGCCCTCGGCCGTCGTTTCGCAGCTGCCGGACCTCAGCAGCACGGTGAACGGCCTTCTCGACAAGCAGCAACAGTACGAGGTCGGCTACTCCATGATGATGCAGGCGCGCCAGCAGGGGTCGCTCTTCAACGACCCAGAGACGGATGAGTACATCCAGCAGATCGGTCAGCGCCTCGCCTCCCAGAGCAGCGACGGCGGCGGATACTTTCACTACATCGTCCTCAAGAGCGACCAGGTCAACTCCTTCGCGACGATGGGCGGCTGGGTCTTCATCTTCACCGGACTCATCACCGACACGCATACCGAGTCCGAGCTCGCGGGCGTGATGTCCCACGAGACCGCGCACATCACGCAGAATCACGTCCTGCGCGAAGCGGAGAACTCCGAGCATGCCTCGCTCGCCTCCATGGCGGCGATGCTCGGCGCGATCCTCCTCGGAGCTCTCAGCGGTGGCGGCGGTGATGCCATTGTGGGCGGCATGGTCGCCTCCCAGGGACTCGCGCAGCAGCAACAGATCGATTACGACCGCAGCCAGGAAGAGGAAGCCGACCGGGTTGGTATCACGTACCTGGCGGCGGCGGGATTCGATCCGGAAGGGATGGCGGATTTTTTCGCGCAGTCGATGCAAGAGACAGGCCTGCAGAACGCCTGGGTGCCCGACATACTCGAGGATCACCCCCCGGACGCCGAGCGCGTTGCCGCGGCGCGCGCGCGTGCCGCGCTGTACCCGCCGGTACCGGATACGAGCTCACCGGATTACTACCTGATCCGGGAGCGCGTGCGCGCCCTCACCGCGCCGCCCGGTGAGGACATCCAGCGCGTCTACGCCCAGAAGATCGCGCAGGGCGATCACAGCCTCGGCACCATGTACGGGGATGCGGTGGCGCTCATCCAGGACAACGAGGCCTCCCAGGCCATACCCATCCTGAAGAAGCTCGTCGCGCAGCACGGCGACCTTCACGATCTCTATGCCACCCTCGGTCAGGCACAGGCGAAGGCGGGCGACATGAAGGATGCGCTCGCGACTTTCCGGCTTGCGGAGCAGCTTTTCCCGCGCAACATTCCCGTGACGATCCGCTACGCGCAGACGCTGATGGCGGACGGCAAGAATGCGCAGGCGCACGATGTCCTGCTCGACCTCTTCGACAATGTTGATCCGACACCCGATCAGATCCAGCTCACTGCGCGCGCGGCGAGCGCTGCGGGCGACCTCGGCGATGCCTATTACTACATGGGCGAATACCAGATCGCCGACGGCGATCTGCCACTCGCCGCCCGGCAGTACCAACTCGCGCTCGCCACGCCGCACCTGACGTACGTGCAGCGCCAGCGCATCAGCGCGCGCCTGAAGGAAGTCCGCGACTACCTGGCGAGCGAGCGCCAGGAGCACCAGAGCGAATGACTCGCCGGGAGCGAGTACGCGGCGCGGTCCCTGCGCCGCGGCCTTCGGCCCGCCTGCGGCGTTCAACGCCGCTCCCGGCGGCGTTAGTCATAACGACGCGCGGCGCGCGTCGGCCCCTGCGGCAGCAGTCATGAGCGTCTGGTAGGATGCGCGTAGGGATTCCGCACGGACTTCTCATGCCCACAAGAACGCGCCCGAGCACGCTCGGGATCGTGATGCTCTCCCTCCTCACCCTGTCCCTCCTCGGCTGCGCCACCGTGCCACCGTCGGAGCGCAACTCGCGTGACCCGTGGCAGCGGGTCAACCGAGGGGTCTACAAATTCAACGATGCCGTCGACCGGGCTGTCCTCAAACCTGTCGCGAGGACGTATATCCGGGTGCTGCCGCAGGTGGTCCGCACAGGGATCAGCAACTTCTTCGACAATGTGACCTATCCCGATGTCATCGTGAACGCGCTGCTGCAGGGCCAGCTCAAGCCCTTCGCGCTCGACACGGGACGATTCGTGGTCAACAGCACGCTCGGCATCGGCGGCATCCTCGACCCGGCCTCACGGATGGGGCTGACGCTCGAAGACCGGGATTTCGGCCAGACCGTCGGCAAATGGGGCGTTCCGTCCGGGCCTTACCTGGTGCTGCCCTTCCTCGGACCGTCCGACCTCAGAGACGGGATCGGGCGCATACCGGACGAGTACGCGGAACCCTGGGTTTACATCCAAAACCCATACTGGGACTACGGGACGCTACTGGTTTACGAGGTGAGCGAGCGCGCGGCCATTCTGCCCCTGACCAACACGGCGGAAAAGTCGTTCGACCCGTACGCGTTCGAGCGCAACGCCTACCTGCAGCACCGCGATTTCATGGTCAAGGGTCAGAAGGCGCAGGGCGGCGCGGAGCAGGAGCTGAAGGAACTACAACAGGGCGGGCCGCCTCCTTAGCCAATTGGCCCAAAGTCGCCTGGCGGCGCGTTGCTCGGCCCATCCTGGGCCTCGCCCCTTTGGGGCCGCTTCGCGTCCAAAATCGCTCCCGGCGATTTTGTGGGCAGCCAGCCGAGTTACCTTATCGATCTCGCAGCCCAGGGAGCGGCCCCTCTGAGACCCGCCAACGCTAGAGGAAGCACCCCGGGAAACGGCTGCTTTGTGACTTGCTTTTGACCGGCGGTGTCAGACACCCTTCTGCAGCATCTGCTCGACGCCGCTGATCAGTGCGACGGCGAGGAGGCTGGAGGGCAGGTGGGCGAAGCGAAGCGGCCGCCCTTCCCTTTTCATGGCCGCCATCCACTCGAGCAGCACGGCGAGACCGGCGCTGTCGGAGCGGGTGATCCCACCGCAGTCGACCTCGAGGTCGCGCGCGCTCGAGGTGCGCAGCGCGTGCAGTCCCTCGCCGCGCGCGTGTCGGGCATTGCCGAAGGTCAACGCCCCGCGCGCGGCAAGCCGGCCCGGCGAGGTGACCACGATCTCGAAAGGGGCAGCGGCGCCACCCGGGAAGCCGACCGCGGGTTCTGTCACGAGCCGCTGCCGGTCGTCTTGCCGATCTGCGCCGGCCTCTCGCCCTGTTCGAGGCGGTTGATGACCGAATCGATTGCAGCGGCATTGCCGCCCTGCTGTGCGATCTGCGAGCCGAAGTCCTGTCGATAGCTCATCACGTAGCTGACACCGTCGATGACGACGTCCCAGGCCTTCCAGCCCTGCGGAGTCATATGCATGTAGTAGTTGACCGGGACCGGTCCTCCGCTGGTGCGCATCATCTCCGTGCGCACCGTCGCATTCTGCTCGCCAGGCCTCACGCGGCTCGGATAGACCTTCAGCATGGTCGACGTGAAATCAACGAGAGCGGCGCCGTAGTTGTTGAGCATCGAGTGATAGAAGGCGTTGATGAAGCGCTGACGCTGCTGCGGAGTTGCCGTTCGCCAGTACTTGCCGAGCACGAGCTGCGCCGCGAACCGGGTGTCGACGTGCGGCAGGATGTATTTGTCGACCAGCACCTGGACCTTTGCAGGGTCGTGCTGGTAGGCCGCGCGGTCGGCGTCGAGAGCCTTCAGGAACTCGCCGGCGGCGGTCTGCACCACCTGCGACGGGCCGGCCATCTCGCCCTGCGCGGCGGGGGTGGCGGCCGCGGCACGCGCCGGCGCCTGGATCAGCCATGCCGCGGCAACCAGCGCCGCGGCGAGAAGAGTGGAATGTCTCATGGGTGGGGCTCCTGCGGTTTTCCGCCCGGGTTCGGGGTCTTGCCGTTGCTGTTGCCGCTGTTGCCGTTGCCGCCGCCGCTCGAATAGTTGGCGAAGAACTTATTGATGAGGTTCTCGAGCACGATGGCGGACTGGGTCTGCAGGATCTGGCTGCCGCTCTTGAGGTACGTGCTGAGCCCGCCCGGACTGATGCCGACATACTGGCCGCCGAGCAGGCCCTCGGTCTCGATGCTGGCGTAGCTGTCCTCGGGAATCTGGTTGAACTTCGGGTAGATGTTCATGTGGACGTCGGCGCGATAACTCTGGCTGTCGAAACCGATTGCCGTCACCTCGCCGATCCGGACTCCCGCCATCCTAACGGGCGAGCCCACCTTGAGGTCCCCGATGTTGTCGAATTCCGCGGTCACCGCGTAGCCTACGGGCTTGCCGAGCTTCAGCCCGCTCGAGGGGAGCTGGGTCGTGAGGAAGATGAGCGCGAGCAGGCCGAGCAGGACGAAAAGGCCCGTTCCGATCTCGAGTGAGCGAGTGGGGCGCATGGCGGTTGCGATCCTCTTACATGAAAGCGGCGGTCAGCACGTAATCGAGCAGCAGTGTGATCACGGACGAGGCGACGACGGTGCGCGTGGTCGCAAGTCCCACACCCTCGGCCGTGGGCTGCGACTGGTAGCCCTCGTTGACGGCGATGAGGCTCAACACCGCGCCGAACACCAGACTCTTGACGATGCCCTCGACCACATCGTGCAGGCTCACGGCGCCCTGCATCTGTGACCAGAAGGTGCCCTGGTCAACGCCCATGAGCTGCACGCCGATGAGCTGCGCGCCGAAAAGCCCGATGACGCTGAAGATCGCTGCGAGCAGCGGCATGGCGATGAACCCGCCGAGGAAGCGCGGCGCGGCGACGTAGCGCATCGGGTCCACCGCCATGACCTCCATCGCGGTGAGCTGGTCCGTTGCCCGCATGAGGCCTATCTCCGAAGTGAGCGCGGTGCCCGCCCGGCCGGCAAAAAGCAGCGCCGTCAGCACCGGGCCGAGCTCTTTCAGGAGCGAGAGGGCCGCGGCAGTCCCCAGCGCCTCCTCGGATCCGAACCGCTGCAGCAGCGTGTACCCCTGAAGCCCCAGCACCATGCCGGTGAAGAACCCGGAGAGCATGATGATGATGAGCGAGCGAGCGCCGGCGTTGTAGATCTGCGCGATGATGAGCCGTGGCCGGGCGAGCGCCGGCACGCAGGCGAGCAGCAGACGGGCGAAGAAAACGCCGGTGACGCCGCTTTTGCGAACGAACCCCTCGAGCGAGCCGTATCGGGCGCCGTTGCTCATCGCGCGTCCGCTCCGAGAAGCTGGCTGGCGTAATCCGGCGCCGGGTAGTGAAAGCGTACCGGCCCCTCCTCGCTGCCGGTCATGAACTGGCGCACCGTCTCGGAGTCGCTGCCCGCGAGCTCCTGCGGCGTGCCGGCGGCCACCACGCTCCCCCCGGAGATGAGATAGCTCTGATCGGCGATGGTGGCGAGCTCCCGCACATCGTGCGAGACCACGATGCTGGTGATGCCGAGCGCCTGATTCATCTGTTTGATGAGGCGCAGGATCACCCCGAGGGAGATGGGATCGAGCCCGACGAACGGCTCGTCGTAGAGCAACACCTCCGGGTCCATGACAATCGCGCGCGCGAGCGCCACGCGACGGGCCATGCCGCCGGAAAGCTCCGCCGGCATCAGCTCCGCCGCGCCGCGCAGGCCCACGGCCTCGAGCTTGGTGAGCACCAGGTTGCGGATCAGGGATTCCGGGAGATCGGTGTGCTCGCGCACCGGAAAGGCGACGTTGTCGAAGACGGTGATATCCGTGAGCAGCGCCCCGTTCTGAAACAGCATCCCCATGCGCCGGCGGGCGGCATAGATCCCGGAGCTCGAGAGGCTGCCGATGTCTCGCCCGAACACCTTCAGCTGGCCGCTATCCGCGAAGACCTGCCGGGTGATCAGGCGCAGCAGCGTCGTCTTGCCGGTGCCGCTCGGCCCCATGACGGCCGTTATGAGCCCCCGGCGCACGCGCAGGTTGAGCCCGGCAAAGATCGGCCGGCCGTCGATGGCATAGTGCACATCGCGCACGTCGACCACGGCGTCATCTGCCGGGGCGGACGGCGCTTGTTGAGTCTCTGAGTCGGTCACGCGAGCGCTTCGATCTGGGGGGCCTCTGCGTCCGCTCAGGCGGCGCGGGCTTCCATCTCCGGGCTGTAGCGGCCCGTGGTCGCGAGGCCATTGAGCTTCGCGCGGCGGGCGAACTCCTTCTGCCCCGCGACGAAAGTCGCCGCCCTGCCGCCCCACGCCTGGAGTGCGGTGTCCTGCAGCGCGCGCCCGTAACTGAAGGTCAGCGACCAGGGCAGCGGCCCCATGCGATTCATCAGCGACAGGTGCAACGTCGCCTCGGTCGACGACTGGCCGCCCGAGAGGAACGCGATCCCGGGCACGGCCGGCGGCACATGGCGCTTGAGCGTCCGCACGGTTGCCTCCGCCACCGCCGCGGGCGGCGCGCGATTCGGGGCCTTCTTGCCGGAGATGACCATGTTGGGCTTAAGGACCATGCCCTCGAGATCGATGCGGTGCTCGAACAGCTGGTTGAAGACCGCAGCGAGCGTGGCGTTGGTCACCTCTTCGCAGCGCTCGATGGAGTGCGCGCCGTCCATGAGCACTTCCGGCTCCACGATCGGCACGATGTCGTTTTCCTGACAGAGCGCGGCATAGCGGGCCAGCGCGTGGGCGTTGGCCAGGATACCGAAGGAAGTTGGAATGCCGTCGGCGATGTCGATCACCGCACGCCACTTGGCGAAGCGCGCCCCGAGTGCGCGGTACTCGATGAGCCGCTCGCGCAGGCCGTCGAGACCTTCGGTGATGGTCTCGCCCGGAAAGCCGGCGAGCGGCTTCGCGCCGAGATCGACCTTGATGCCCGGGATCATCCCGTGCTGGGTCAGATACTGCGGGAACGGAATGCCGTCGCGCGTCTTCTGCCGGATGGTCTCGTCATAGAGGATCACACCGCTGATGGCCTCGTCCGCTCCGGAAGCGGTGAAGAGCAGCTCGCGATAGCTGCGGCGATGCTCCTCGGTGGACTCCAGGCGGATGGCGTCGAAGCGCTTGCGGATGGTGCCGGTGCTCTCATCCGCGGCGAGGATTCCCTTGCCCTTCGCGGCCATGGCCTGGGCAGTACGGGCGAGCTCATTGCGGTTCATCGTTACCTTCCTCCAGCAATGGCGGAGCCGCCCGCGCGCACCTCACGGTGCCCGCCAGCGCCCGCCCCCGATCGTTCGCGTGAATGGAAACGCGAAGGATACCAAATAGCGTTCCGCCGCAAGCTGGCCGATGTGGCCGCCCCGGGGCGCCGCCAGGGCCGCTCTTGGTTTCGGACACAATTAGTACTAAAATAGTCCTACTTTGGTCGCCGGCGCGGGTTACTCCCATGGTCCGAATCAGCCGACTCACAGACTACGCCACCGTGCTGCTCGCGGTGCTCGCCGAGCAGCCGGAACGCCTTCAGACCGCCATTTCGCTTGCGGAGCAGACCCGCATTGCGGCCCCGACGGTCAGCAAGCTTTTGAAGCAGCTGCAGCGGGCCGGCCTCGTCGCCTCGACCCGGGGGCTGCACGGCGGCTATCAGCTCGCGCGGCCCGCGACCGAGATCAGCGCCGCAGCCATTCTCGATGCCCTGGAGGGCCCGGTGGCGCTCACAGACTGCTCCGTCGGTGCCGGCCAGTGCGGGATCGAGGAGACCTGCCGCGTCGGGCGGGTCTGGCAGCGGCTGAACCTGGCCCTCCGGCGCTCACTGTATGAGATCAGCCTCGCCCAGCTTGCCGGCCTCGATACCACCCAGGGGACGCTGCCCGCCTTGGAGCTCGAGATGAAGGCGGCCGCATCCCGGGCGCCCATCCGCTCCCGAACCAACTTATGAGTGAAAGCGCAAACCAGCTCGAAGCCCTGATCGGCCGCCGCTACAAGCACGGGTTCGTCACCGACATCGATGCCGATACGGTCCCGCCCGGGCTCGATGAGGATGTCGTGCGGCTCATTTCCCGCAAGAAGGGCGAGCCCGCGTTCCTCACGGAATGGCGCCTGAAGGCGCTGCGGCACTGGCTCACGATGCGCGAGCCGCACTGGTCGCATACCCGGTACCCGCCGATCGACTACCAGGCCATCTCCTATTACTCGGCGCCGAAGGCGAAGACCGACGGGCCGAAGAGCCTCGCCGAGGTCGACCCGAAGCTGCTCGAGACCTACGAGAAGCTGGGTGTGCCGCTGCATGAGCGCGCGCGCCTCGCGGGCGTTGCCGTCGATGCGGTGTTCGACAGCGTGTCCGTCGCCACCACGTTCAAGGAGCGCCTGATCGAGGCGGGTGTCATCTTCTGCCCGTTCTCGGAAGCGGTGCAGCAGCACCCCGAGCTCATCGAGCGCTACCTCGGCAGCGTAGTGCCCCACACGGACAACTTCTTCGCCTCCCTCAACTCCGCGGTGTTCTCCGACGGCTCCTTCGTGTACGTGCCGAAGGGCGTGCGCTGCCCGATGGAGCTGTCGACGTACTTCCGCATCAATGCGGCGAAGACCGGACAGTTCGAGCGCACGCTCATCATCGCGGATGAGGGCGCATACGTGTCATATCTGGAGGGTTGCACGGCTCCAATGCGCGATGAGAACCAACTTCACGCCGCGGTCGTTGAGTTGGTGGCGTTGGATGACGCCAACATCAAATACTCCACCGTGCAGAACTGGTATCCGGGCGATGCCGAGGGCAAAGGTGGCATCTACAACTTCGTCACCAAGCGTGGCGAGTGCCGTGGCCGCAACTCCCATATCTCCTGGACGCAGGTGGAGACGGGGTCGGCGATCACCTGGAAGTACCCGAGTTGCGTGCTGCGCGGTGACGGCTCGAGCGGGGAGTTCTACTCCGTCGCGACCGTCAACAACCGCCAGCAGGCGGATACCGGCACCAAGATGATTCACATCGGCCGCGACACGCACAGCACCATCATCTCCAAGGGCATCTCTGCGGGCCGCGGCCAGAATACCTACCGCGGCCTGGTGAAAATTCTGCCGAGCGCCCAGGGAGCGCGAAATTTCACGCAATGCGATTCGCTCCTCATGGGCGGCAAGTGCGGCGCACACACCTTCCCCTACGTCGAGGTGAAGAATCCCTCGGCGACGGTGGAGCACGAGGCCAGCACCTCGAAGATCAGCGACGATCAGCTCTTCTACTGTCTCTCGCGCGGCATCTCCGAGGAGGATGCCGTGAACCTGATCGTCAGCGGCTTCTGCAAGTCCGTGTTCAAGGAGCTGCCGATGGAGTTCGCGGTCGAGGCGCAGAACCTGCTCGCCGTCAGTCTCGAAGGCGCCGTGGGTTAGAGGAAAGAGAGCGACATGCTGAAGATCGACAACCTGCACGTCAAAGTCGACGGCAAGGAGATCCTGCGGGGCCTCACGCTCGCGGTTCCGAGCGGCGAGGTGCATGCGGTCATGGGGCCCAACGGCTCCGGCAAGAGCACCCTCGCCAACGTGCTGGCCGGGCGGCCGGGGTATGAAGTCACCGCCGGCTCCGTCAGCTTCCAGGGACGCGACCTGCTGGCGCTCGCTCCCGAGGAGCGGGCGCGCGAGGGCGTCTTTCTCGGCTTCCAATACCCGGTCGAGATTCCGGGCGTCAATAACGTCTATCTGCTCAAGGCGGCGGTGAATGCCAGCCGCAAGCACCGCGGGCTTCCCGAGGTCGATGCGTTCGAGTTCCTGACGCTCGTGCGGGAGAAGATGCGCCTCATGCGCGTGGAAGAGAGCATGCTCTCCCGCGGGGTGAACGAGGGCTTCTCGGGCGGCGAGAAGAAGCGCAACGAAGTGCTGCAGATGCTGATCCTCGAGCCGCGGCTCGCGATTCTCGATGAGACCGACTCGGGCCTCGACATCGATGCGCTCAAGGTCGTCGCCAATGGCGTCAACACGCTGCGCTCGCCGGAGCGGTCGCTCGTGCTCGTGACGCACTATCAGCGCCTGCTCGACTACATCGTCCCGGATCACGTGCACGTGCTCGTGAAGGGGCGCATCGCCCGCAGCGGTGACAAGTCGCTGGCGCTCGAGCTCGAGCGGCGCGGCTACGACTGGGTGGCCGGCGAGGCGGCATGACCGCAGCTCTCTCCAAGCGCCTCCTGGACGAGTACGCCGCGGTGCGCGAGTCTTTGCCGGCCGGCGTCGTCAGCGCCGAGCGGCGGAACGAGGCTATACAGGCGCTTGCCGCACAAGGGCTGCCCGTCACGCGTGACGAGAACTGGCGCTATACGAACCTCCGGCCACTCGAGCGTGCCCGCTTTGCGCCGGTGGCGGCCGGGACTTCGGCGCCGATGTTACCGCTGCCGTCCGCTTCGGACCTGCCCGCGAAGTTGGCAGGCTTCGCGCGCTATGCGTTCGTCGACGGGGCCTTTGCGCCGGAGCTGTCTTCGCCGGTGGAGCACGCGGGGCTCACGGTGACCCACCTGCGACGCGGCTCGCAGGGCTCCGCGGGGCCCGATGATCTGCCCCGAAGCGGCAATTCGCACGGCGAAGATTCTTCCGCAACGATCACTTGCCTTCCACGTGCTTTTCCCGCTCTGAGCAGCCTCCCCGAGGCGCGCTTGGCACTGCTCAACGAGGCTTTTGCCACCGACACGGCTGGGATTCACGTCAGTAGCGCGTCCGGCGAGCCGCCCGGCGTGGAGCTGGTATTCATTGCTGTGGCAGGTGCCGATGCAGGCACCTCCTATCCTCGCGTGCAGCTCGCTCTCGATCCGGGCACTCGCCTCATCGTCGTCGAGCGGCATGTCAGCGCCGGCGCTGGCGCGAATTTCGTCAACAGCTCGATCAACGTCGATGTTGGGCGCGGCGCGCACCTGACTCATTACCGCCTGCAGCAGGCCGGAGCGCGCTCAACATGGCTCGATACGCTCTCGGCCGTGCTGGCCGCGGATGCCCGCTATGGCTTGCTGGCCGTCAACACCGGAGGACTCTCGGCTCGATCCACGACTTACGTGCAGCTGGCTGGGCCTGGTGCGGAGCTCACGCTTTCCGCGGCCGCGCTCGGCGACCGGCAGCAGGTGCAGGACAACTTCGCGCTGGTGGAGCACATCGCGCCGCGCGCGCGCACGGAGCAAACCTTCCGCGGGATCGCCTCAGGACGCGCACGCGTGGCGTTCAACGGGAAGATTGCTGTCCGCGAAGCCGCCGCCGGGACCGATTCGCGCCAATCGCTTCGCGGGTTGCTCGCGGGGCCGGGGGCCGAGATCGACGTGCGGCCGCAGCTCGAGATCTACACGGATGACGTGCGCTGCAGCCACGGTGCGACGGCGGGCAAGCTGGACGAGAGCATGCTGTTCTATCTGCTCTCGCGCGGACTCGCGCCCGAAGTGGCGCAGCGCCTGCTCAAATGGGCATTCCTGGAGGATGTAGTGTCTAGGATCCAACTACCCGAGCTCAGGCGGCAGATCGAGCAAGATCTCGCCGGCCAGATGGCCGACGCCGCTTCGCTGAAGGAGCTGCTTTGATGGCTGTAACGGCTTCCCGCATCACGCCGGCACCCGTGCTCGATGCCGAGCGCGTGCGACGCGACTTCCCGATACTCGAGCGGTCTGTCAACGGCCGTCCGCTGGTGTACCTCGACAGCGCCGCGTCCGCGCAGCGTCCGCTGCCGGTGCTGCGCGCCGTGGAGCAGTACGAGACGCACTGTCATGCCAACGTGCACCGCGGCGTTCATGCGCTCAGCCAGGCCGCCACGGAGGCTTATGAGGGCGCGCGTGAGCGGGTGCGGCGATTCATCAACGCGCACTCGACGCGCGAGATCATCTTCGTCCGCGGCACGACCGAGGGCATAAACCTCGTCGCTCAGTCCTATGCGCGTCCGCGCTTCGGACCCGGCGATGAGATCCTGATCACCGGGCTCGAGCATCACGCCAACATCGTGCCCTGGCAGATGGTTCGCGACCAGACGGGCTGCACGTTGAAGGTGGCACCCATCAACCGCCGGGGCGAGGTCGAGCTCGATCGCTTGCTGGCGATGCTGTCGCCGCGCACACGGCTGGTCGCGGTCGCGCATGTCTCGAATGCGCTCGGCACCATTTTGCCTGTGAAACGCATCATCGACGCCGCGCATGCTCACGGCGCCGTGGTGCTGATCGACGGCGCGCAGGCCGTGCCTCACTCCAAAGTGGACGTACGCGCTCTCGGCTGCGACTTCTACGCCTTCTCCGGCCACAAGCTCTACGGCCCGACGGGCATCGGAGTGCTTTACGGCCGGGAAGAGCTGCTCGCCGCCATGCCGCCCTGGCAGGGCGGCGGCGACATGATCCTGACGGTCTCGTTCGAGAAGACGACCTACAACGAGCTGCCGTGGAAGTTCGAGGCCGGCACGCCCAACATCTCCGGGGCCGTCGGGCTCGCCGCGGCAATGGACTACGTCGAGGGCCTGGGGCTGGAGGCGATCGCCGCGCACGAGCAACGGTTGCTCGAGCACGCCACTCGGGAGCTCGAGCGCATCCCCGGCATCGAGATCATTGGCACCGCGCACCACAAGGCGGCGGTGCTGTCGTTCACCATGGCCGGGGTCCATCCTCACGACCTCGGCACGATCCTCGACGCGGAGGGCGTGGCAGTACGCACGGGACACCACTGCGCGATGCCAGTGATGACTTTCTTCAACATTCCCGCGACGGCGCGCGCCTCCTTCGGCTGCTACAACACCGAAGGGGACGTCGCAAGTCTCGTCGCCGCCCTCGGCAAGGCACGCGAGGTGTTCGGCTGATGGACCTGAAGGAGCTCTACCGCGACGTCATCCTCGACCACAACAGGCGCCCGCGAAACTTCGGCAGGATCGAGCCGTGCGACGCGCACGCGGAGGGGCACAATCCGCTCTGCGGCGATCGTCTGACGGTGTGGCTGCGTCTGAAAGACGACCGTATTGAGGACGTCCGCTTCGAGGGCAAGGGTTGCGCCATCTCGACCGCCTCTGCCTCGCTCATGACCGAAGCGGTCAAGGGCAAGGACAAGGGCGCCGTCCGCTCGCTCTACGCGCGCATACACTGTCTTTTGACTCAGCAGGACGCCGTCCCCGATGCGTCGCTCGGGAAGCTCGCCGCTCTCTCGGGCGTGCGGGAGTTCCCGGCGCGCGTCAAATGCGCGAGCCTCTGCTGGCACACCCTGAACGCAGCGCTGGAGCGCGGCGCGGCCACCGTCTCGACGGAGTGAGACATGCGCACGCACGAGAACGAGCCCTTCGTCGTCAGCCGTGAAGTCAAGGCGGTGGTCGTCCCCGCCGGCGTCGAGGTCAGTCTCAAGCCCGGCCAGGCGGGCTACATCACTCAGGCGCTCGGGGGCAGCTTTACCGTGTACATGGAAGGCAATCTCTTCCGGATCTCCGGCGAGGACGCCGACGCGATCGGCAAGGAGCCGGTGAAGCCTCCGGAGCTACCCCCGAATGCCACCGAGAACGACATCCGCGACCTCGCCTGGGCACAGATGCGCACCTGCTACGACCCCGAGATCCCGATCAACATCGTCGATCTCGGTCTGGTCTACGACTGCTCGGTGCAGCCCAACGAGGACGGTACGCGCACGATCGAAGTGAGACTCACCCTCACGGCCCCCGGCTGCGGCATGGGCGAGATCCTGGTCGATGACGTCAAGGACAAGATCGAGAGGATCCCGACCGTGCGCGAGGTGCGCGTCGAGCTGACCTTCGATCCTCCCTGGAACCAGAGCATGATGTCCGAGGAGGCGCGGCTCCAGACAGGGATGTACTACTGAACAGCCCATGAGCGCGAAATTCCAGCAAGCAAGCGGGCGGGAGCCGCGTTACTCGGTCCATCCTGGGCCTCGCCCCTTCGGGGGCCGCTACGCGTTCAAAATCGCTCCAGGCGATTTTGTCCGCCCGCGGGATCAACAGGGTCACGCCCATCCTCGGTCAAAGCGCCGCAGGCGACTTTGACCCAATGAACACATAATGTCCTGGGTCGATGTCGGCAGCGCGGCGGACCTGTCCGAGGCCACTCCCCTCTCCGTCGAAGTCGACGGTATCGCCCTCGTCGTCGTGCGCTGCGGGAGCGAGCTCTACGCCGTCGACGACCGCTGCACCCACGACGGCGAGTCGCTGGAAGGCGCCGAAGTCGAGTCCTGCCAGATCATCTGCCCCCGACATGGCGCCAGGTTCTGCCTGCGCACCGGCGAGGCGCTGGCGCCTCCGGCCTACGAGCCGCTGCGCACCTATCCGGTGCGAGTCGAAGCGGGAAGAATTCTCCTCGAGCATTCGCAGTGATGGAGTCGGGTATAATTCCGCGGCATGACGCCAAGCCTTCTCGAGCGCCTGCGCTCGGACCTCGCAGGTCTTAGGGAACAGGGTCTTTACAAGAGCGAGCGCGTGCTTGCAGGCCCGCAGGGAGGCACGGTGCGCACCGGGGAGCGCGAGGTCGTGAACCTCTGCGCCAATAATTACCTCGGTCTTGCCAACCACCCGGCCGTACGGGAAGCGGCGCATCGCGCCATCGACCGGTTCGGGTTCGGAATGGCCTCGGTGCGCTTCATCTGCGGCACGCAGACGGTGCACAAGCAGCTCGAGGAGGGGCTGAGCCGCTTCCTCGGCACCGAGGACGCCATCCTCTACTCCTCCTGCTTCGATGCCAACGGGGGCCTCTTCGAGACTCTGCTCGATGAGCGCGATGCGGTCATCTCCGATGCGCTCAATCACGCCAGCATCATCGACGGCATCCGGCTCTGCAAGGCGCAGCGCTACCGCTATGCCAACAGCAACATGGCGGAGCTCGAGGAGTGCCTCAAGCAGGCAAGCGGCGCCCGGACCCGGCTCATCGCAACCGATGGCGTGTTCTCCATGGACGGCATCGTTGCCAACCTGCCGGGCATCTGCGAGCTGGCGGACCGCTACGACGCGCTGGTCATGGTCGATGACTCGCACGCGACGGGCTTCATGGGACCGGGCGGGCGCGGTACGCCGGAACACTGCGGCGTGGCATCCCGTATCGACATCGTGACGAGCACGCTTGGCAAAGCGCTCGGTGGGGCCAGCGGCGGCTTCGTCGCTTCACGCAAGGAGGTCGTGGAATGGCTGCGGCAGCGCTCGCGGCCGTATCTCTTCTCCAACAGCATCCCACCGGTCGTGGCCGCCGCCGGGCTGCGGGTCATCGATCTGCTCGAGCACTCGCCGCAGCTGCGCACCGAGCTTCATGAGAACGCGCGCTATTTCCGCGCCGGACTCACGCGGCTCGGCTTCGACCTGAAGCCCGGCGAGCATCCCATCATCCCCGTGATGCTGGGCGATGCCGCGCTCGCCGGCCGCATGGCGGATCGCCTCCTCGAGCGTGGCGTGTACGTGATCGGCTTTTCCTATCCCGTGGTGCCGAAGGGGCAGGCGCGCATCCGCACACAGATGTCGGCGGCGCTCACCCGCGAGCAGCTCGACAAGGCCATAGAAGCCTTCGGCGCCGTCGGCCAGGAACTTGGAGTCGTCCGTTGAAAGCTTTGGTGAAGAAAGAAGCCGCGCCCGGCATCTGGCTCGACGATGTCCCCGAGCCCAAGGTCGGCCACAACGACGTGCTGATCGAGATCAGCAAGACCGCGATCTGCGGCACCGACATGCACATCTACAACTGGGATGCCTGGGCGCGCAAGACCATCCCCGTACCGATGGCGGTCGGCCACGAGTACTGCGGCAGAATCGTCGACGTCGGGTCGGAGGTGCGCGGCTTCAGGGCCGGCGACCGCGTTTCCGGCGAGGGTCACATCACCTGCGGCTACTGCCGCAACTGCCGCGCCGGCCGCCGCCACCTCTGCCGCAACACGGTGGGCGTTGGCGTCAACCGCCCGGGCGCGTTCGCGCAGTATCTCGCGATCCCCGCCGACAACGCCTTCAAGCTGCCGGACTCGATCAGCGACGATGTCGCCTCGATCCTCGACCCGTTCGGTAACGCGACACATACGGCACTTGCCTTCAATATGGTGGGTGAGGACGTGTTGATTACCGGTGCCGGTCCCATCGGCATCATGGCAGTGGCGGTCGCGCGTTTCGTCGGGGCACGTCACGTCGTGATCACCGACGTCAATGACTACCGACTGGAGCTCGCGAAAAAGATGGGCGCCAGCCGCGCCATCAACGTGCAGCGCGAGTCGCTGGATCAGACGATGCAGGACCTGGGCATGCAGGAAGGCTTCGACGTCGGCCTCGAGATGTCGGGCAACGCCACGGCCTTCCGTGACCTGCTGCGCACCATGCATCATGGCGGGTCGGTCGCGATCCTCGGCATCCCGCCGGAGGAAACGTCCATCGACTGGAATCAGGTGATCTTCAAGGGCCTGACGCTCAAGGGCATCTACGGCCGGGAGATGTTCGAGACCTGGTACAAAATGGCGAGCCTGCTGCAGAGCGGCCTCGGGCTCGAGCCCATCATCACTCATCACCTGCCGGTGCAGGAATACGCCCAGGCCTTCAACATCATGGGCACGGGCCGCGCCGGCAAGGTGATTATGGACTGGAAGAGTATCGTTTGATTGGCTCCAGGCGGCCCTGTTTACTGGCTTGCTGTTGCCGTACAGAAGCAGTAGGAGTACAGGTGCCCCGGCGCGCTGAAGCGGGCCAGCTGCTTCAGGTCGCGCGCCACCGGGTCCAGCCGATTCGCGACCTCCGCCAGGCCAAATGACTGCGCGTCGACATGGAACAGTGACACCGCGGCTGCCGCAGCGCGCACCTGCGTCTGCTCGAACAGCGCCTCCGCCCAGGTAAGGTGCGGCTGAACGAACTCCACCTGATACTGCGTAACGTTGGCCAGATGCGCTGCGGCCTTCACCGCATCCTCCAGCGTTCCCAGGTGATCGACGAGCCCGATCTTGCGCGCATCCGCGCCCGCCCAGACGCGGCCCTGCCCGATCGCGTCGATCTGCTCCGGTGTCTCCCGGCGTCCTGCGGCGACGCGGTCGACGAACTCTTGGTAACCCCTGTCGACCTGCGACTGCAGGAGCTGGCTGATCTGCGGCCCAAGCGGCCGGTCGATGCTGAGCGCACCAGCGAGCGGGGTCGTGCCGACGCCATCGACGCTGACGCCGATCTTGGCCAGCGTCTGATCGATGGTCGGAATGATCGCAAAGATACCGATGGAGCCGGTGAGCGTCGCCGGGCTCGCCCAGATCTGGTTGGCGGGCGCGGAGATGTAGTAGCCGCCCGAAGCCGCGAGATCACCCATCGAGACCACGAGCGGCTTGCCCGCGGCGCGCAGGGCCTCGAGCTCCTGATAGATCTCCTCCGAGGCGGCAACGCTGCCGCCGGGACTATCCACGCGCAACACCACGGCCTTGATGTCCTTGTCGAGCCGGGCCTGGCGGATCAGCCGCGACAGCGAATCACCGCCGATGGTGCCCGGAGGCTGTATGCCGTCCTGGATGTCGCCCGAAGCGACGATCACAGCGATGCGGGCGCTGCCATCGCCGTGGCGGTACACCTTCGTCTGCGCATGGACGATCCGCGCGTAGTCTTCCGCGGAAATCTGGTTGAAGGAGCCGGTCGACGGGTCCTCGCCGACCATGCGGATCAGATTCCGCTGCACCTGCAGCTTGTTGGCGAGCGCGGTGACGAGGCCCGCCTGCAGAGCGACCTTGGCCGCATCTCCGTTTGCCGCGCTGATGGCCTTCGGCAGCGAGTCGACGTAGCTCGCGATGGCGCCGGCCGGAAGCTTGCGCGCATCCGTCACCGCCTTCTGATAGGTCGACCAGAGGACATTCAGATAGGCCTGACTCTGTTGCTTGTCAGCCGGCGACATGTCACTGCGCGTGAAGATCTCGACGGCGCTCTTGAACGTCCCGACGCGAAAGACATTGACGTCGACGCCGACCTTCTGCAGCAGTCCCTTGAAGTAAAGGGGGTAGCGGCTGAAGCCCTCGATCATCACGTACCCGGTCGGGTCGAGATAGACTTTGTCCGCCTGGGCCGCGAGATAGTACTGGTCCTGATCGTATGCCGTGCCGTAGGCGATGACGGGCTTGCCGCTCGCGCGGAACTGCTGAATCGCGCTCGAGAGCTCCTCGAGCGTCGGTTGGCCGGCGCCCTCCATGTCGTCGAGGTCGAGCACCAGCACCCGGATTCGCTTGTCCGTGGCGGCGGCGCGGATCGCATCGACCAGATCCCATAGCAGCGTCTCCTGACGCTGCTGACCCTGCGCGTTCTGGATCGCCCGTTGGACGGCATCGCCGGTCAGCTGCTCGACGAGCTGCCCCTCGGGCTTGACGACGAGCGCAGCACGGTAAGGCACACCCGGCGTCGACGAGGTCCCCGCCCAGACGACGAAGCCGAAGATGACGATGAGCAGAATGAGGTGCAGGACCTTGCGCAGCCCATCGAGGCCGCGCCAGATGCCGCTGAAGATCGCCCGCAGAGTGCTCATGGTGCGCCGGGCGCGGGCTCAGATCTTCTCTTCGATCCTCGCCGCCTTGCCCGACAGGTCGCGCAGGTAGTAAAGCTTGGCGCGCCGGACGTTGCCGCGGCGCTTGACGGTGATGTCGCTGATGGCGGGGCTGTGGGTCTGGAATACGCGCTCTACGCCTTCCCCGTGCGAGACCTTGCGGACGGTGAAGGAGGAATTGAGGCCACGGTTGCTGCGCGCGATCACGACACCCTCGTAGGCCTGGATGCGCTCGCGGTCGCCCTCGACGACCTTCACCTGCACGACCACCGTGTCGCCCGGCTTGAAGTCCGGCACTTCGCGGGTCATGCGCTCTTTCTCGAGTTGTTGAACGATCTTGCTCATAACTTCATCCTCGATCTTTCGTCGCTCGCCGCCCCTGCGGCGAGAACTTCGCTCAGTAACCGCTGCGCCTCGGGCGTGAGCCCGTGGCGAGCGATGAGATCCGGCCGCCGCAGCCAGGTGCGCGCCACGGCCTGCTGCAATCGCCAGCGGTCGATGTCGGCATGATTGCCCGACAACAGCACCGCCGGCACGTCGCGCCCCTCGAACACCTCCGGCCGGGTGTAGTGCGGCCAGTCGAGCAGCCCGTTCGAGAACGAATCGGCCCCACTCGAGCGCTCATCGCCGAGTACTCCCGGCAAGAGACGCGCCACGGCATCGATCACCGTGAGTGCCGGCAACTCGCCGCCCGAGAGCACATAGTCGCCGACCGCAAGCTCCCGGTCGATGCCGAGCTCGATCACCCGCTCATCGAGTCCCTCGTACCGGCCCGCGACGAGGAGCAGCCCGGGAAGTCCCGACAGCTCCCGTGCCACGGCCTGACTGAAAGGCTCGCCCTGCGCCGACAGGCACACCCGGGGACTTCCCTCGGGGAGCCGGGCCTGCGCCGCACGAATCGCCGCGAGCATCGGCTCCGGCTTCAGCACCATACCGGGACCGCCGCCGTAAGGCCGATCGTCCACCGTCCGATGCACATCGCTCGTGTACGTCCGCGGGTCCTCCGTGCCGACCGCGATCAGCCCCCGCTCCAGCGCGCGCCCGAGCACTCCGTAGCGTAGCGCTCCGGCGATCATCTCCGGAAAGAGCGTGACGATTTCGATCTTCATGGAGCGCCTATTCGAGCTCCGTCGGCCAATCCACCAGAATCCGGCCCGCCGCAAGATCCACGCGCCTCAAATGCGCCGGATCCGCCAATACCCAGTGCTCCTTGCGACCGGTCGCCGCGCGGGCCACCGCCGGGGAGTCTTCCCGGTCCTCCACCACCATGACGGCGCCCGCCGGCGCGTCGATGAAATACCCCACCCGGCCGAGCGCCACGCCCTCGAGGTTCTCGACCTCGAGCCCGATCAGGTCCGCGCGGTAGTACTCGCGATCACCCGTCGGCGGCAGCCCTGCCCGCTCGATCTCGACCCACGCTCCGGTCAGAAGCGCCGCGCCGTCGCGACTCTCGACACCCTCGAGCTGGCAGACCAGCCGTTCCCCGTGCATCTGCCCCTCGATGAGGCGATACGGCTTGCGCGCGCCTCCGTCCGGGCGCAGTGCCCACGCGCGATACTCGAGCAGCGCCTCCGGCGGCTCCGTATAGGAGGACACGTGCACCCAGCCGGCGAGTCCGAATGGAGCTCCGATCCGGCCGAGCTCGACCCAGCGGTCTCCCGAAGGCGGTGCCCTCAGGCGGCTGCC
This sequence comes from Steroidobacteraceae bacterium, assembly GCA_050739095.1. Taxonomy (GTDB): domain Bacteria; phylum Pseudomonadota; class Gammaproteobacteria; order Steroidobacterales; family Steroidobacteraceae; genus 13-2-20CM-66-19. Next base: position 163,429 of record JBOIAR010000006.1, read on the forward strand.
TGCTTCCGGTACGAAGCCACCAGCGAGCGCACGCGCTCCGAGGGCTGCGCGCCCTTGCCCACCCAATAATCGATACGCGGCAGATCGAGCTTGAGCTTCGTCTCTCCGCGGTGCGCAATGGGATTGAAGAACCCCACGTGCTCGAGGCTGGGTCCGCCCTGGCGCTTGCGGCTGTCGGTCACGACGACGTGATAGAAGGGCTGATTTCGCGCCCCGCGCCTCGTCAGGCGAATGGTCACCATGTTTCGTTTCGCTCTCGATGGTTGCCGGAGAGGCTCCGCAGCCGGGCGCCGGACGCAAAGCGCCCGCCCCGCCGAGCCACCCCAAAAAAGAGCGCGGATTCTACGCGGTTCCGGGCTGCCTTTCAAAGCGCTCGATCCGGGCTCCTGCCCGGCCCAGCGCAGCCTCGGGCAAAAAGCGTGGTTTTTGCCCGAGGCTCGCTCGGCGGAGCGAAGCAGTGCTTCGCTGAAAGCACCGCCTCGCCCTACGGCGGCGGGGCACGTCCATGTGCCTGGTGTTGTCTACGGGTTCATGCTGCCGGGAGGTAGCCCGCCCTTCAACGCCCCAAGGAGCTGGCGCAGCTTCCCACCCTTCATGCGCTTCATCATCCGCTGCATCTCGAGGAACTGCTTCATCAGGCGGTTGACATCCTGCACCTGCACGCCCGCGCCGCGGGCAATCCGCCGTCGCCGGGAGCCATCGATGATGCCGGGCGCGCGCCGCTCCCGCCGCGTCATCGAATTGATGATCGCAATCTGGCGGCGGACCTCGCGGTCGCCCTGGTCAGCGGATACGCCGCCTTTGGCCGTCGCCGCCACCGGCAGCTTCTCCATGAGGGCGCCAAGGCCGCCGAGCTTCTGCACCTGCTCGAGCTGGCCCTTGAGATCGGTCAGGTCGAAGCCTTTGCCTTTGACCACTTTACGGGCCAGGCGCTCGGCCTCCTTCTGATCCACCTGCCGGTGCACCTGCTCGACCAGGCTCACGACATCGCCCATGCCGAGGATGCGGGAGGCCATGCGATCGGGATCGAAGGGCTCCAGGGCCTCGGTCTTCTCGCCAATCCCCAGGAAGACGATGGGCTTGCCGGTGACGTGGCGCACCGAGAGCGCCGCGCCCCCGCGCGCATCACCATCCGCCTTGGTCAGGATGATACCGGTCAGATCGAGCGCGGCGCCGAAGGCCCGGGCCGCATTCACGGCGTCCTGCCCGGCCATGGCATCGACGATGAAGAGCCGCTCGACGGCATGTGCCGCCTGGTCGATCTGCCGCACCTCGTCCATGAGCGCCTCATCGACATGCAGCCGGCCCGCGGTGTCGACGATCAAGACGTCGAAAACGCCGCGCTTGGCCTGTTCCAGGGCCTCGAGGGCGATGTCGGCGGGCGCGGCCTGCGCGTCCGCGGCGCAGTAATGCGCATTCACCTGCGTGGCCAGGCGCTCGAGCTGCAGCATCGCCGCCGGCCGGCGCACGTCCGTGCTCACCAGCGCCACCCGCTTGCCCTGCTCCTGCGTCAGCCAGCGGGCGAGCTTCGCCGCCGTGGTTGTCTTGCCGGCGCCCTGAAGGCCGGCCAGCAGCACCACGATCGGCGGCTGCGCGCGCAGGTTGAACCCCGCCCGGTGACCGCCCATGAGCTCGGCCAGCTCCCGGTGCAGGATGCCGATGAACGCCTGGCCCGGCGTCAAGCTCTGAGCCACCTCGGCGCCGAGCGCCTTCGACTTCACGGACTCGACGAGGCTCTTGATGACGGGCAGGGCGACGTCCGCCTCGAGAAGCGCGACCCGCACCTCCCGCAGGGCGTCGCCGACGTTCTCCTCGGTGATCCGCCCCCGGCCGCGCAGAGCGTCGAGGGTGCGGGAGAGGCGTGCGCTCAGGGTATCGAACATGGGTGAAGTATATTGGGCGCAGGCACATGGATGTGCCCCGCCGCCGCAGGTGGCGGAGCGGCGAGCAAAAAACCGCGCTTTTTGCTCGCCGCGCGCTGGGCCGGGCAGGAGCCCGGATCCGGCGCTTCATACTACCGAGGAACTCAGATTGAACGACTCACCTTCCTCTCCCGTGCTCGTCATCGTGCTGCTCGCGCTGCTCACGATCATCGCCTTCTCATCGGGAACCGAGGTCGCGATGCTCTCGCTCAACCGCTACCGCATCCGACACCGGGCGAAGGCCGGCCAGAGCACGGCGAAGCTCCTCGAGCGGCTGCTGCAGAAGCCGGAGGACTGGCTCGGCGCCAATCTCGTCATCCTGGCCGCCGCCAGTGTGTTTGCTTCAGCGACTGCGACCCTCCTCGCCGAGCGCACGAGCTACCGCCACGCGGTGCCGGTCACCGGGTTTCTGCTGACGGTCGCGGTCATCGTCTTCTGCGAGCTCGCGCCCAAGATCTTCGCGGCCACCTATCCGGAGTCGGTCGCGCTCAACACCGCGCGCATCTATCGCGCGCTGGTGCTGCTGGCGCGGCCGTTCCTCTGGGTGACCAACAAGATGGCGTACGGCCTGCTGCGGCTCGTGGGCGTCGTCAGGGCCGAGCCCGCGAGCCAGACACTGAGCACCGAGGAGCTGCGCACGGTCGTGGCGGAAGCGGGCCCGATGATCCCCGCGCGGCACCGCCAGATGCTCCTTTCGATACTCGATCTGGGTCAGGTCACGGTGAACGACATCATGATCCCGCGGCAGGAGATCGCCGGCATCGACGTCGAGGAGCCGTGGGATGACATTCTCGAGCAACTGCGCCAGACGCCTCATACCCGGCTGCCGGTCTATCGCGGTGCGTTGGACAATCTGCTCGGCATCCTGCACATGAAGCGCGTGGCGCACGAGCTCGCCCGCGGCAGCTTGACGCGGGAGCGGCTGATCGAGATCGGGAGCGGCCGCGAGCCATACTTCGTGCCCGAAGGCACCGCCCTCAACATGCAGCTCGCCTATTTCCAGCGCAACCGCCGGCGGCTCGCCTTCGTCGTCAACGAGTATGGCGACATCGAGGGGCTCGTGACGCTCGAGGACATCCTCGAGGAGATCGTGGGCGAGTTCACCACCGACCCGGCGACCGTGACGCACAAGGATATTCATCCGCAGGGCGCAGGCGTCTTCATCATCAACGCGAGCGCGACACTGCGGGCGCTGAATCGGGCGCTGCAGTGGCAGCTGCCGACCGATGGACCGAAGACGCTGAACGGCCTGCTGCTCGAGCAGCTCGAGACCATCCCCTCGCCCGGCACGGCGGTGAAGGTCGGACCTTATGAGTTCGAAGTCCTGCAGATCGCCGACAACGCGATCAGGACCGTGCGCGCGCGGGCGCCGGCCGAGGAGTTGACTTCGGCTCGCGCGAGCGGCTGAGCACGGCTTCCAGCGCCTCGGAGACGCGAGCGACGGCAATCACCTCGATGCCCTCGAGCGGCAGGCCCGGTCGGACCCGGGACGTGCGGGGCGCGTTCTCGCGCGGGACCACGGCCATCCGGAAGCCCTGCTTCTGCGCCTCCCGCAGGCGCTCCTCGCCATAGGGGACCGGGCGCACTTCGCCGGTAAGCCCGATCTCCCCGAAAGAGACGAGAGAGCCCGGCAGCGCCCGATCGGCGAGGCTGGAAGCGAGCGCGATCACGACCGGCAGGTCCCACGCAGTCTCGTCGATCTCGACGCCGCCCACGGCGTTGACGAAGACGTCGTGCTCCTGAAGCGAGAGCGCCGCATGGCGACTCAACACCGCGAGCAGCATCGCCAGGCGGTTGGCATCGAGCCCCTGCGCGATGCGCCGCGGCGCCCCGAAGCTCATCCGATCGACGAGGGCTTGCAACTCGATGAGCAGCGGCCGGCCGCCATCGCGCATCACGGTGACGATGCTCCCGGCCGCCGGCTCCGGCGCGCGTGCGAGGAAAATCGCCGAAGGATTGCGCACCTCCTTGAGGCCGCCTTCCGTCATGGCGAAGAAGCCGAGCTCGTTGACCGCGCCGAAGCGGTTCTTGGTCGCGCGCACGATGCGGAAGCGGCTGCCGGCCTCGCTCTCGAAGTAGAGGACCGTATCGACCAGGTGCTCGAGCACCCGCGGACCTGCGATCGCCCCCTCCTTGGTGACATGGCCGATGAGAAGCACGGCCGTCGCGGTGGCCTTGGCAAAGCGGACGAGCTGCGCGGTGCACTCCCTGAGCTGCGAGACGGCGCCGGCACTCGCGGCGACCGCGTCTGACTGCACCGTTTGGATCGAGTCTACGACGAGCAGCGCCGCCCGCCGCCCCGCGGTCTGATCGAGGATCGACTGCAGGTCGTTCTCGGCCAGCACCTCGAGAGTGGTTGCGGCAACGCCCAGCCGCCGGGCTCGCAGCGCGACCTGTGAAACCGACTCCTCAGCGCTCGCGTAGACCGCGGCGCGGGCATCAGCGACATGCGCCGCCACCTGCAGCAGCAGGGTCGACTTGCCGATCCCGGGATCGCCGCCGAGGAGCGTCACCGAGCCCGGGACGATTCCTCCTCCGAGGACCCGGTCGAGCTCGCTCTGACCGCTCGCCAGGCGCTCGAGATGGAGCTCCTTGCCGGGCGCGAGCGGCACGGGGGCGGCGCCCCTCGAGCCCGTGCCCGGAGCGCCTTGGCCCGAACCGCCCCTTGCGCCCACGGCCCCGGCAGGCCGGCGGGCGGCGCGCTGCTCGAGCGAGTTCCACTCCCCGCACGCCGGGCATTGGCCCTGCCATTTCAGGGTCTCACCCCCGCAGGCGCTGCAGACATAGACGGAAATCGGGCGTGGCATCGATGCGCTTCACGAACCAGTTGGGCCGGGTTGAGCTAGGATGCGCGCCGGGGAGGACCGGATGGCCGGTTTGTGACCAGGCGCTCGGACTCAACTGACGGCAATGCTAGCTTATGCCCGTCCCGGTCGGGGACGGGATGGTGATGCGCGTCACACTTTATTAGGCCGAAAACGACGGCATGACCTTAAAAAGCAAGCTGCGCATCGTCGGACTGACCGATACGGGCAAGGTTCGCGAGCACAACGAGGACACGATCGCCCTGGACCAGGACATCGGCCTGCTCGTCCTCGCGGACGGCATGGGAGGCTACAACGCGGGTGAGGTAGCGAGCGGCATCGCGGTGAAGACCATCGTGAGCTTGGTGCGGGAACAGATAGAGCGGGAGGACCTGAACGCGCACGACCGCGGCGCGAACCTCTCGCGCCCGAGCATCATCCTCAGGGATGCCATCCACCGGGCCAACAAGATCATCTACCAGACCGCCCGCAGCCAGCCGCAATGCGAGGGCATGGGCACGACGGTCGTGGCGGCGCTGTTCTTCGATAACAGGGTGACCATCGCCCACGTGGGCGATTCGCGCATGTACCGGCGGCGCAACGACAAGTTCGAGCAGGTCACGATGGACCACTCGCTGCTGCAGGAGCTGGTCGACCGCGGCTTCTACTCCGCCGAGGAGGCTCAGCGGGCGGCGAACAAGAACTACGTCACCCGCGCGCTCGGGGTGGAGCCGAACGTCGAGGTCGAGATCCAGGAGGTCCCGGTGCAGAAGGGCGAGGTCTACATGCTCTGCTCGGACGGGCTTTCGGACATGGTCGAGGACGACGATATCCATTTAACCATAAGCACCTTTGGTGCTAATCTTGACACCGTTGCCAAGCAACTGATTCAACTGGCCAATGACAACGGGGGCCGCGACAACATTTCCGTGCTGATGGCACAAGTGCTCGATGCGTTTCCGGCTCGCACGCGCATATTCGACAAGATCCTGGGCTGGTTCGGCTGAGGCGGCGAGAGGCAAAGCACATGGCAAGGTTGGTCTTGAGCCTGGATAGCCAGGTAATGGCGGAATACAACATGAACAAGGAGCGCTACACCATCGGACGGCTGCCGGACAACGACATCCGCATCGACAATGCCGCGGTGAGCGGACATCACTCGCTCATCATCAACATCCTCAACGACTCGTTCCTCGAGGACCTGAACAGCACCAACGGCACGTACATCAACGGCAAGCTGATCAAGAAGCACGCGCTGCAGCACGGCGATGTCATTACCGTCGGCCACCACCAGCTGCGCTTCGTGGAGGATGACGAGCAGCAGGACGAGTTCGAGAAGACGATGGTGATCCAGCCCTCGGCCCGCCCGGTCGAGAAGCTGCGCACCGCCGTCGCCGACTCGCAGGCGATCGACGGCGAGCCGGCCCGAGCCGCCGCGGCAGCCGTGGCCCCCGCGGCCGCCCAGACCGGCAGGAACCGGGTGACCGTCGACGGGGCGGCGGCGTTGAAGAAGGCGAAGCTGCAGGTGCTCTCCGGCGCCTTCGCCGGCCGCGAGCTCGAGATCACCAAGGCGCTGACGACGCTCGGCAGGCCGGGCGTGCAGGTCGCCGCCATCACCCGGCGCGGCGAGGGCTACTACATCGTGCACGTCGACAGCGGCAAGCCCGATGACTTCCCGTTGCTCAACGGCTCGCCGATCGGCGCGCAGGCGACGCGGCTGAGCGACAACGACGTCATTCAGCTTGCGGGCGTCAAGATGGGATTTTTTGTTGGTTGAGTCTCAGCGTAGCTCGAGCGGCACGCGCTGGCTGACTCCGCAGAGCAGCTCGTAGGGAATCGTGCCCGCGTGGCGGGCGATCTCCTCGACCGGCAGGCCCCTGCCCCAGAGCACCGCCGGTGTGCCGACCTGCGCGCGCGCGAGCTCCGTGACATCGACGGCGATCATGTCCATCGATACCCGCCCGCAAAGCGGCGCGCGCTGGCCGTCGATGAGAACGGGGGTGCCGTTGGGCAGACCGCGGGCGAGCCCGTCGCCGTACCCGGCCGCCACGATGGCGACCTTCGAATCGCGCGCGGCTTGCCAAGTGCCGCCATAACCGACCGTCTCGCCGCGCGGCACCTGCCGCACGGCAATCACCGAAGTCTCGAGACTCATCACCGGCTCGAGGCCGAGATCGGCTCCGGTCCGGTCGGTGAATGGCGAGGCGCCGTAGAGCGCAAGGCCCGGCCGTACCCAATCGCACCCGAGATGCAGCTCGCTGAAGATGCCGGCGGAGTTGGCGATGCTGATCGCGCAATCGAGCCTGCGGGTCGCCTCCTTGAAGCGCGCGACCTGCTCTGCGGTCATGGGATTGTCGGGCTGGTCGGCGCGCGCGAGATGGGTGAGGAAGCGAAGCTCAAGAGGCGCGGGCCTGAGGTTCCGCAGCCGCTCGAGGGCGGCGGGGAACTCGCTCGGCCTGAAGCCCAGGCGGTTCATGCCCGTATCGACCTTGACCCAGAGTACGAAGCGATGGGGTCCCGGGTCCTCCTCGAGCAGCTCGATCTGCAAGGCATCGTGGACCACGAGATCGAAGCCGTAGCGGGCCGCCTCGAGCAACTGCTCGGCCGCGAACACGCCTTCGAGGAGCACAATCGGTTGCGTGACGCCCTGGGCGCGCAGCGCGAGACCCTCTTCCAGCCGCGCCACCGCGAAGGCATCCACCTCGGCTAGCGCGAGCGCCGTCGGCACGAGACCGTGGCCGTACGCGTTGGCCTTCACCACCGCCATGACCCGGGCGCCCCGGGCGCGCTCGCGGACCTTCCTGACGTTGTGCCGCAGCGCCCCGGCGTCGATCACCGCCCGGATGAGGCGGGTCACCTGAGCGCGCCCTCCGCGTAGGCGTTCGGCGCGTAGTTGGCGAAGCGGGTGTACTGGCCCTGGAAGGTGAGGAGGAAAGTGCCGATCTCGCCGTTTCTGTGCTTGACGAGGTCGATCTCCGCGATGCCTTTCTTGGTGGTGTTCTTGTCGTAGACTTCCTCGCGATAGATCAACAGGATCATGTCGCTGTCCTGCTCAATGGCCCCGCTTTCGCGAAGATCTGACATAACAGGCTTCTTGTGCTCGCGCTGCTCGACCGCCCGATTGAGCTGGGAGAGCGCAATGACCGGAACGGCGAGCTCCTTGGCAAGAACCTTGAGGCCGCGAGAGATCTCTGCGATCTCGGTCGCCCGATTCTCCTTGGTGCCCGGCACTTGCATGAGCTGCAAGTAGTCGACGACGATCAGGCTCAGGCCGTGCTCGCGTTTGATACGCCGCGCCCGCGCGCGCAGTTCCGTGGGTGTGAGAGCCGGCGTCTCGTCAATGAAAATCTTCGCTTCGGACAACTGACTGGTCGCGCTCGTGATGCGAACCCAGTCATCGTCCGAGATGCGTCCGCTGCGAAGGTTGCCGAGCGGCACACCACCGATCGAGGAGAGCATGCGCGTGATCAGCTGCTCCGAGGGCATCTCCATGCTGAAGATCGCGACCGAAGCCTTCGTCCCCTGGTGCACGGCCGCATATTCGGCCATGTTGACCGCGAGCGTGGTCTTGCCCATCGAGGGGCGGCCGGCGACTATCACGAGATCCCCTGGTCGCAGCCCACCGGTGAGCTTGTCGAAGTCCGTGAAGCCCGTCGGCAGGCCGCGCAGCTTGTCGGGGTTGGTGTGCCACTCGTCGATCTGATCGATGACCTGCGGCAGGAGACTGCGGACGGCAATCGCGCCCTGCCGCCCGCGGAAACCTTCCTCCGCGATCGCGAACACACGCTGCTCGGCGCGGTCGACCAGCTCGCGGGCCGTCTCGCCCTCATTGTTGTAGACGGCGGCGGCGATCTCCGTGCCCGCCTGGATGAGCTGCCGCAGAAGCGAGCGCTCTCTGACGATATCGGCATAAGCGCGGACATTCGCGGCGGTGGGCGTGTCGCGCGCCAGTGAGCTCAAGTAGGCCAAGCCGCCAACGGTATCCAACTTTGCCGTGCGCTCCAGCTGCTCGGAAACCGTAACGACGTCGCAGGGCTTCGCGGCGCCGGCGAGCGCGCCGATCGCCTCGAAAATCAGCCGGTGATCGGGACGGTAGAAGTCATTTTCGTTGATCGCATCCGCGACCTGGTCCCAGGCGCTGGGGTCGAGCATCAGGCCGCCGAGGACGGCTTGCTCCGCCTCGATGGAATGCGGCGGCGTCGGCGAATCCACCGCGGTGACCGAGCCGCGCTCGCGACGCGCTTTGGCGGGACCGGCCACTGGCGGAATACTCCTTTGGGTTGTCGGAAGCTACTCTTCCGCAACGACCGACACTGCGAGCGGCACGTCGACGTCCGCGTGCAGGTGCAGCGTCACCGCATGGTCCCCAAGCGTGCGGATCGGTCCAGTGGGCAGCCGCACCTCACTGCGCTGCACCTTGAAGCCCGCCTTCGAGCAGGCTTCCGCGATGTCGCTGGTGCCGATCGAGCCGAAGAGCTTGCCTTCGGTGCCGGCCTTGGCGGGGATGAGCAGCTTGAAATCCTTCATCGCCGTGACGCGCTCCTCGGCGGAGGAGAGCTGCTCGCGCGCGAGGCGCTCGAGCTCCACGCGGCGCGCCTCGAAGCGCGCGATGTTGTCGGGCGTGGCGAGAGTCGCCTTGCCCCCGGGCAGCAGGTAATTGCGCCCGAATCCTGACTTCACCTTCACCTTATCGCCAATGTTGCCGAGGTTGGCGACCTTCTGCAGCAGAATGACTTCCATCGCGCCGGCCTCAGTGCTGATCGGTGTAAGGCAGGAGCGCCAGGAAGCGCGCACGCTTGATCGCGACCGCGAGCTGGCGCTGGTAGAAGGACTTCGTGCCCGTGATCCGGCTCGGGACGATCTTGCCGGTCTCGGAGATGTAGCCCTTCAGGGTGCTGAGATCCTTGTAGTCGATGTGCGTCACGCCTTCGGCCGTGAAGCGGCAAAACTTCTTGCGGCGCGAGAAGCGGCTCCCGCCGCTGCTGCCACCGCCACTGCTGCCTCTGTCGGAGGAGCCGGGTGCTCTGCTGTTCATGAGTGAGATTCCTGTGCGCTGATTCGTCGGATGAGGGCCGCTGGCCGGCTAGCGTGGGGCTTACACGTTGTCCAAGCCGCCATCGCCTTCCCCGGGAAGGGCAGCGGACTCATCGCGAAGACGCTCGCGGCGGCGGCTGCCAGCCTCGCCCTCCTCGTCCGCCGTTTTGGCCATCGGCGAGGGCTCGGTCACCGCGGAGCCCATGTTCACCACCAAATGGCGAAGCACGGCGTCGCTGAAGCGAAACGCGCCCGTCAGGTCACCCAGCGTTTTCTGGTCGCACTCGATGTTCATGAGTACGTAGTGCGCTTTGTGCACCTTGGCGATGGGATATGCGAGCTGCCGCCGCCCCCAATCCTCGAGCCGGTGCACACAGCCGGAGCCGGTGGCGATCATGCCCTTGTAGCGCTCGATCATGGCGGGCACCTGCTCGCTCTGATCGGGATGGACCAGGAATACGATCTCGTAATGCCTCATGTGTCCTCCTTACGGATGAAAGCCGCCCATCGCGAGGCTGAAGCGGGGTGCGGCAAGGAGATTCCGCCCGCCGGAAGGCACGAGCGACCCCTCGAAAAGGGGCGCGCAGAATACTGAAACTGCGGCCGGACTGCAATGAGCCCCCGCGACCTCATGCGCCGCGCTGGCGCACCGCCTCGTAAAGAAGCATGCCGGCGGCCACCGAGACGTTGAGGCTCTCCACCGCCCCGAGCTGCGGCAGGCGGACCATCCAGTCGCAGGTCTGCCGGGTCAGGTGCCGCAGACCTGCCCCCTCGGCCCCCAGGACCAGCACCACGCCACCTTTGAGATCTACCTCGTGCACGCGCTTTGCGCCTTCCGCATCCGCTCCTACGACCCACAATCCCGCGTCCTTGAGAAGCTTCAGAGTCCGCACGAGATTGGTGACGGTCACAACTGGCGTCGTCTCCGCCGCGCCCACCGCGACCTTTCGAACCGCCGGGGTGACATGCGCGGCCCGGTCGCGCGGCGCGATCACGGCGAGCGCTCCGCAAGCATCGGCCGTGCGAAGACAGGCGCCCAGGTTACGAGGGTCTTGCACGCCATCGAGCGCAAGGAGCAGCGGCTGCACCGAGCCCTGCGCTGCGGCCTGCACTGCCGTCAGCAATTCGTCCTCGCGCCACGGCGGCAAAGGCGTGATATCCGCGGCGATACCCTGATGAGAGACGTCCCCGAGCTTCTGCCTGAGGACCTCGGTATCGACACGTTGCACCGAAATCTGCCGCCGCCGCGCCAGCTCATCGATCTCACGGACACGCGGATCGTCGCGGCGCTCGGCGACTCGCACGGCACTCACGCGCTCCGGGTGCTTCTGTAGCATCACCCGCACCGCGTGCAGGCCGTAGATCGTCTGGGAGCCCTGCGGCTTCGAGGATTCCGAGCCCTTCACGGCTCGCTGGCCAGCTCGAGGTCCACCAGCCCCTCGATCGGGTTGACGGTCGTCACGATGACTCTGATATGCGAGCCGGTGCGCAAGCGCCGCCCCGTCCGCCTGCCGCGCCAACCATGGCCGTGCTTCTCCATTTCATACTCGTCATCGCGCAGGTTGTCGATGTGCAGCAGGCCATCCACCGCAACATCGAGGATCTGCACGAAGCAGCCGAACTCGACCACCGTCGTGATCAGCCCCTGGAAGCTCTGTCCAATGCGCTCGCGCAGATAGCTGCACTTGAGATAGGTCGCGACGTAGCGGTCGGCTTCATCCGCTCGCTTCTCCAGCTTGGACGTGCTCTCGCCCAGCTCGGCGAGCTGCGGCGTCTCGTAATGCACGCCGGCGCCCCCTGCCGCTCCGATCAGCGCCCTCAGCGTGCGATGCACCACCAGGTCGGGGTAACGCCGGATGGGCGAGGTGAAGTGCGCGTAGTGCTTCAGCGCCAAGCCGAAATGGCCGATGTTGGTCGGCTGGTAAACCGCTTGCGGCATGGCGCGGACGATGAGTGACTCGATGAACGGGCGTTCCGCCGTGTGTCCGAGGCGGCGCGCTATCGCCTGCAGATCCCGCGTCGTGACCGTCGCCGGCAGACGCGCGTCAATCTCGAGCGCCGCCAAGGTGCTGGTCAGCCTGTCGAGCTTCTCGGACTCGGGTTGACCGTGCACCCGGTAGAGCGTGGGAGTGCGCGTCTTCTCGAGCTCCTGCGCGACCGCGACATTCGCGAGGATCATGCATTCCTCGACCAGCCGGTGCGCATCGTTGCGCGTGCGCAGCTCGATGTCGCGCACACGCTCCCCGGAATCGATCACGAATTCCGCCTCGGCGGCATCGAAGTCGAGTGCGCCGCGCTTGCTACGCGCCTTGTGCAGCGCGTGGTAGACATCCACCAGCACGAGAAGCGGGTCCACGAGCTCTCCCAATTCCGCTCGCGCCGCCGGTCGTCCTTCGAACAATGCTGCGTTGGCCAGCGTGTAGGTCAGCCGTGCCGCCGATCGCATCACTGCGGGATAGAACCGCGCTGATTTGAGAGCGCCCGACTTGCTGATCACCATGTCGGCCGCGAAACAGAGCCGATCAACCTTGGGCGCGAGTGAGCAGAGGTGATCGGAAAGAGCCGTCGGGAGCATCGGCAGGACACGGGTCGGGAAATACACCGATGTACCACGTTCCTGCGCCTCCGCATCGAGCGCCGTGCCGGGCCTCACGTAGTGACTGACATCCGCTATGGCGACGATGAGGCGAAAGCCCGTCGGATGCGGCTCCGCATATACCGCATCATCGAAGTCGCGTGCGTCCTCGCCATCGATCGTGACGAGCGGCAACGCCCGCAGGTCCGCCCTCCCCGCTGCCCCCTGTGGGTCGACACGATCGCCCCACGCCTGCGCCTCACGCAGCGCGCCGGCTGAAAACTCGTGCGGCAGATCAAAGCGCGCAATGGCCGCTTCCGTCGCGAGCTCGACCGGACGGTCGGGATCCAGCCGCTTCTCGATCCGCGCCTGCGGAGCCCTGACTTCGCCCCCGTGTCGTGTGATGCGCGCGATGACCCAGTCGCCGTTTCGAGCCCCATTCAGGGCATCGTGCGGGATGGCGCATCGAAGCTGGAGGCGGCGATCCGCAGCTGTGACCCACGCACTGCGTCCGTGGACCTCCACCGTTCCGAGGAGCGCATTGACTCCATGCTCGACGACCTGCTCTACCGAGCCCGACCACCGGTTGCTGGCGTCGCGCGAGAGCCGGACGCGCAGCCGATCCCCATGCATGACGCCGCGCATTTCCGGCGGTGGAAGAAACACGCTGTCCTTCATTCCGTCCACCCGCAGAAAGCCGTAGCCGGCGCGGTGGGCACTGACTTGCCCCTCGACGATGCCGCCTGCGTGCGCGGTACCTGCGGCTCGGCCGGGAGCCCGAGAGACCTGGCCCGAGCGGCCATCCCGCGTCGCGCGCCTGGGCTGCCCCTTCGGGCGGCGACTCATTGCCTCGCTGCTTCCGCCGTCGCCTCGTGCCTCCCCATCTCTGTCGCCCGCGCTTGCGCCATGCAGCGCCGATCGCGCCTTGGGATGAGGACCGGCCCTGCGATCGCGGCGTCCAAACTTGCCTCTACGCGCTTTCAATTGACAGCTCCCGACCCCCTGCGTAGATTGCGCGCGCCCTTGATGGGCATTCCGTTTGGCCTGCCCGGGTGGCGAAATTGGTAGACGCACTAGTTTCAGGTACTAGCGGGTAACACCGTGGAGGTTCGAGTCCTCTCCCGGGCACCAATAATTCTTTGTATTTCAATAACTTGTATCCAAATAGTGATTTTGCGGACCCACTGTGATGTGGCCCGCAGGGCCGCCCACGCCGCATGGATTGTTTGATCTTCTCGGCGCGACATCCTAGCACCCCTTGATAGGGGTGCCGCAGCCGAATCCAAGCCGGCGGCGGCTCAATCCGCTTCCCACCAAGGCGCAATGAAGACACCCCAAGGCCTGCAATCCCTGATCGACGATGGCGTAATCGACGAGGTCATCCGGTCCCTCAAAAGCGGCAAGGAAGCCACGGTCTACGTGGTGCGCTCGGGGACTCAGATTCGCTGCGCGAAGGTCTATCGCGACATGGCGCAGCGAAGCTTTCAGAAACGTGCCCAGTACCAGGAAGGCCGCAAGGTGCGCGGCAGCCGTCAGGCGCGCGCGATGAGCAAGCGCACCCGCTTCGGCAGGAAGGAGCAGGAGTCCGCCTGGAAGAATGCCGAGGTCGATGCGCTCTACCAGCTCGTCGCCGCCGGAGTCCGCGTGCCCCAGCCCTACGGGTATTTCGACGGCGTGTTGGTCATGGAGCTGGTCACTGACGCCGCCGGCAATCCGGCTCCGCGGCTCGGGGAAGTGGAGCTGCCATCGCAGATCGCGCGCGAGTACCACGTGTTTCTCATCCGGCAGATCGTGCGGATGTTGAGCGTCGGCCTCATCCATGGCGACCTCTCGGAATTCAACGTCCTGGTCGGACCCGACGGGCCGGTCATCATCGATCTGCCGCAGGCGGTGAATGCGGCAGGCAACAACAACGCATTCGCCATGCTCGAGCGCGACGTGAACAACATCCGCGGCACGCTCGGCCGCTCTGCGCCCGAGCTGATGGACACGGAATTCGCCCGCGAGATGTGGTCGCTGTTCGAGCAAGGCGCGCTCACGGGCGCCAGCGAGCTCACCGGCCGGTTCGCTCGGGACGACACGCCGGCAGATCCGGATGCCGTGCTGGCGGCGGTCGAGGATGCGAGGGAGGAAGCGACGCAAAGAGAACTGAGGAAGGCAGTGTAGACGGGCAGCCCTATCGCCAGTGCAGCGGTGACGCTTACGCTTCACCGGTGCGAGACATTAAACTAAAGTACACTCCCGTTGCACGCGCGGTTTTGATGAGACCGCACAATCGGATCCCGGAGCGATAGAGCAATCGAGGTGTACCGTGGACAAGCGCAAACCCTGGCAGCCCCAAATTCGGGAAGAGCCAATGTTCAATCCCTTCGAGTCGCCGACCGAGCAGACGCGGGATCTCGGGGCCAACGATCGGATCGAGATCCCCGATGAGGATGAGGAAGCTGAGCTTGGCGAGCCTCAGCCGGATGTCAAGAACGAGAGCCCAGAGTGAAAATCGCGCAGTCTCTCTTTCGCCGCGAAAAGTACGGCGGCCGCAGCCAGGTGGGAGGAGATCTCTGGGGGCTGCCGTAACGGATTGACTGCGCCCTCGCGCCTTCGTCCTCGGTACCCGAGGCCGCAAGCCGCGCCGGGTCGTAGAGCTGAAGTGCAGCGTCGCACTCCCCAAAGCGAGATGAAAGAGCGCCGAGTGCCACGAGCAGTGAACGCCGGCCACGGTATTCACAGACCATAACGGCGCGCGCTCGCGCTTCGAGCCCACGCCCGCGGCGGCGTTGCCGGTCATCTCGGGGAGGTGCGCAAATCGGTGAGGAGCTGCTCAGGCCGGATCAGGGATTATCAAGGCGTCGGTCGGGCCAGATCAGGCTTTAGTCGCGGCAACCAGCTTATCAAACTCGCCCAACATGTCCGACATACCCGGAGCCGTCGCGAACTCTCGCACCCAGCGGCGCGCGGCAGCGACATCAGCGTCCGGGTGTGCGGTCAGAAGGCTTCGGATATCCTCCAGATCCTTTGGCCTACGTGCAATTGCTTTCATCACCAGCAGATCTTCGATTCTGGGCAGCCGCACGCGCAAGCCGCCAATATCATGAACCACACTGTTTTCAACAGCCGACTGCTCAAATGGCAATGCGCCGAGCATGACATCCAGGTCGATGCCTGATCCGCCATGTCTCATGAGCAAAACACGGCTGCGGCTCGCAAAATCGAGCACGTCAGGAATGCGCGGAATGATTCCGAACTCCGCCGCACTATCAACCGCTCTGTTCCAGTCGCTCTCGGGCAGAATCGCCAGAGCATCGATGTCTTGGGTCAATCGCGGACGGCCCAGAACAGAGGCAGCGAGTCCGCCGACCACCATCGCGGGAATCCTTGCGGCGGCGATCCACTTGAGCAGATCCGTCAGTGCAGCCTGGAGCGAATCTGCCAACCCCTCAGCCACCCAGAGAGCCCCGCAGCCGCGCCCAGCGATCGCGAACGCCCTGAACCTCGGCCTCGCGACGAGGGTCGGGCCCAAAGAGATCACGCGAAGCCATCAACGCAGTAAGCTGCCGAAACTTGGCTTCGATCGAGGTTCTGCGCAGCTCGGTCGCCTCGCGTTCGCGAATCAGATTCCAGCGCTGGCAATAGGCTTTCGCTTGATCGGGCGTCATGGAGTGATCCTAGAGCTTCGTTTGTCCACCACTACGTCAACGCCGCTGCGCTCGGGATCGAAGTCTCCGCGCAGGATCGAGCCGTGTTTCCTGAACCGCTGCAGCGCTCCATCGGCCGCTATTTTAGCCGGACTTCGACATACCCCGGCGGGATCGGTCCTGCAGAGCCGACCAAGGCGTATCACCGGGTATCAAGCCGTCGGCGGGGCGCCTGGGGAACTCTGAGTGTAACTCGACGGGCCTGACCGCCTAAGCCATTGAATCGATGAGAGTTTTGCGCGTGCGCCGCCATTTGGGTGGCCAGCCAGTTGGAAAGCTCGGCACAGCGAACCGACTCATCAGTCATCGCAGGGCCGAGCCCGTACTTCCAGAGCAGCGGGCTCAGGAGCGGATTGTCGCGGAATGCCTCCATGTCGGCGGCAAAGGCCTCGAGGGCCGTGCGGTCACTGAAAATCCCCGTTTCCACCAGCGTCATGCCGTAACGGCGGGCGACAGCGGCGATATCCACGTAGTCGTACTCAGGGTGGTATTGCACTCGATCCCGGACCGTAGGCACCGCAGCACGCGCGCGTAGCCCGTACCGGCGTCATAACCCACCATGGCAATCTGCTGGCGGCGGATATCCGCAACGTTGCCGTCGGCCACCAGTATTCTGAGCGCGCTCATCGGCTTAACCGGCCGCCTCCAGATTGCCGGTCACGGCCGCACGGAAGATGCGCTCGAACGAGCCCGCATCCACTGGAATCGGGTTGCCGCCGGCGGACGGGTCCACCGCCGCCTCGGAGCCGATGACCTCGACATTGCGCAGATCGACACCGATCTCGGCCAGCGAATGCGGTATGCCCAGCGTGCGGCGCAGCTCCAGCACCCAATTCAACAGGCTATCGAAGCCGGCATTGGGCAGATCGAGCACACGGGCGATGATCGCCGCCTTGCCACTGATGGCGCGGCGGTTGAACCGCATGACGTACGGCAGGATCACGGCATTGGTCAGGCCATGGTGCGTATCGAACCAGGACCCCACCGGATGGGCAATCGCGTGCACGGCGCCGAGACCCTTCTGGAAGGCAGCCGCCCCCATGGAGGCCGCGGCCAGCATATTGGCGCGCGCCTCAATGTCGCCGCCGCGCGCACAGGCCCGCGGCAAGTACGAGGCGATCAGGCGCATGCCCTCGAGAGCCAGTCCGTCGGCGAGCGGATGGAAACCGGGCGCGCAATACGCCTCGAAGCAATGCACGAAGGCATCCATGCCCGTTGCCGCCGTTATAGGCGCTGGCAGGCCGGTGGTGAGCTCGGGGTCCGAGATCACGATGCCCGGCAACATCCTGGGGTGGAAGATGATCTTCTTCTGATGGGTGGCCTCGTTGAGAATGACTCCCGCGCGCCCGACCTCCGAGCCCGTGCCCGCGGTCGTGGGCACCGCCACGACCGGCGCGATCCCTGCGGGGTCGGCGCGCATCCACCAGTCGCTGATGTCCTCGAAGTCCCACATTGGACGGCTTTGGCCGCTCATGAATGCGATCACTTTGCCGGTATCGAGCGCCGAGCCGCCGCCGAAAGCCACCACGCCGTCGTGCCGGCCGGCGTGATAGGCGGCCAGGCCCGCCTCGACGTTGCCCGAGGTCGGATTGCCCCTGACCTCACCGAACAGGGAGGAGTTGGGGGGGAGCGACCCCAGCGCGGCCTGGATCATGGGGTGGCGCTTCAACCCCTGATCGGTGACCAGCAGCGGGCGGTATATCGCGAGCTCGGCGCAGGCTCTCGGGAGTTCCGCGATGCGGCCCGGACCTGCCCAGATCCGCGTGGGGTAGCTCCAGTTGGCGTGCCACGGGGTGGTCATATTTGCACCCGAAAATGGTAGGACTTGGGACGGGTCAGCTGTTCGAACCCGAGGGCGGACAGAGTGCATCCGCGGCCCGAGTGCTTGACACCCGTCCAGGCGAGCGCGGGGTCGAGGTAATCGCACCGATTGAGGAAGGCGGTGCCCGTCTCGAGCTGATCCCCCAGCGCCTCAGCGCACTCCGCGTCGGAGGAATAGATTGCCGCCGTGAGACCGAACGAGCTGTCATTCATCAGCCGCAGCGCTTCCTCGTCAGAGGATACCTTCATGATGCCGACCGCCGGGCCAAAGGTTTCCTCGCGCATGATGGCATGCGAATGATCGACGTCCACCAGCAGCTGGGGTGCTAGGTAGGGCGTGCCCGGCTCATCGCGCGGAAAGTGCCTGCGGTCAATGAGCTGGCGCGCGCCCTGCGCGATGGCCGCATCCACCTGAGCCCGCACGGCGTCCGCGGCGGCAGTGCGGACCACGGGGCCGAGAGTCGTGTCGCGATCGAGCGGCGAACCGAGTCGATACCGGTGCGTCAGCTCAACCACCCCATCCACGAAGCGCTCGTAGACCGGCGCGGCGACATAGATGCGTTTGATTCCGCAGCAGGACTGGCCGGCATTGAAGAAGGCGCCATCGGTCAGCGATTCGATCGCGTGCTGGAGGTTGGCGTCCGCACGCACGTAGGCCGGATCCTTGCCGCCGAGCTCCAATCCCGAGGTAGCGAAGCCCGCCGCGGTCGCTGCCACCACCGCTCTACCGCCGGCGACGGAGCCGGTGAAGCACACGGTATCTATACGGGCATCGCCTATCAGGCGTGCCGTATCCTCATGCGACAGATGCAGGAACTGAAACACGCTCCGAGGCAGCCCCGCGGCCGCGAACGCCGCGGCGAGGCGCTCGGCGCAGAGCGGTGTCTGATGGGAGTGTTTGAGCACCACCGCGTTACCGGCGGCGAGCGCCGGAATCACTGCGTTCACCGCGGTCAGGTACGGATAGTTCCAGGGAGCGATCACCGCCACGACACCCAGCGGCACGCGCTTGATCCACCGCACGAAACCAGATTTTGGCCCAGGATCGACGGGCGCAAGGGCCCGTCCGACAATCCCCAACATATAACGCGCCCGCTCCTCGAAGCCGAGGATCTCCCCCGGCGAGTGCGCGATCGGCCGGCCCATCTGCCAGGAGATCTCCTCGGCGATGGCCGCGCCCTGGGCGACGAAGGCGTCCACCGCGCGATTGAGCACCTCGACGCGCACCGCGAGCGGTGCGCGGGCCCAGGTCGGTTGCACTCGGCGCGCAGCCTCGAGTGCCGTATCGATAGCCTTGCTATCGGCAAGCAGCCGCTCGACGTACACACAGCCGTCGGCGGGACTGATGGTCTGTAAGAGTGCGCTCATGGATGTCAGATGATCTCGAAGTAACGGGCCAGCTCCCAATCGGTGATCGCCTTGCGGAACTCGCGTTCCTCCCACTGCCGGGTAGCCGCGAAGTGCTCGACAAAGGCATCGCCGAATAGCTCCCGCGCCGCCTTGGATGCGAGCAGTCGTTCCGATGCCTCGTACAGCGTCGCGGGCAGTCGCCGGCGCGGCGGATGCTTGCGGTCATAAGAGTTGCCTTCGACAGGCGCATCCGGCTCGATACGATGCTCAATACCCCACAGGCCCGTCCCGATCGCCGCGGCAAGCGCGATGTAGGGATTGATGTCGGCGGCCGCGATACGGTACTCGACGCGCTGACTGGACGGTCCACCGCGTATGACCCGCAAGGCCGTGGTGCGATTCTCCACGCCCCAGGTGCTCGAGGTCGGCGCCCAGTAGCCGGGGATCAGCCGCGAATAGCTGTTGACCGTGCAGGCCACCATCGCCAGGCACTCGGGCATCAGCGCCTGCTGCCCGCCGAGGAACCAGCGCATCTCATCGGACATCTCGTGTGGCTTGCCCGGATCGTGAAAGACCGGGACACCCGCTCGCGCGAGCGACAGGTGCAGATGTCCGCTCTGGCCGGGGTAGCGGTTCGACCACTTGGCCATGAAGGTTGCCATCAGACCCTGGCGCTGCGCCAGCACCTTGGTGAAGGTCTTGAAGAGGGCCGCCCGGTCGGCCGCCTCCAGCGCCCCGCAGTGGACCAGCGCAGCCTCCACCACTCCGGGGCCGGTCTCGGTGTGCAGGCTTTCGATAGGCATGCGCATGGCGGCGGCGAGATCGAGCAATGCCTGATAGAACTCGCCGTGCACCGAATTGCGCAGCACCGAGTAGCCGAAGTTGCCCGGCGTGAGCGTTTGCAGGTTTCGATAGCCCTTCTCCCGGACCGACTCCGGAGTTTCCTTGAAGAGAAAGAACTCGTACTCGACAGCCGCGTCCACCGTGTAACCGAGCCGCTCGGCTCGATCGAGCACCCGGCGCAGGGTCCCGCGCGGACAGACCGCTTCCGCGCCGCCGGCGAACTCGGCGAGAACCAGCGGAGTATTTGGCTCGAAGGGAATATCGCGGCAGGTCGAGGGCAGCACGCGCGCGGGCGCATCGGGATAAGCCGTGTGCCAGCCGGTAAAGCGCACGTTGTCATAGAGCTGGTCGTTCGAATCCCAGCCCAACACCACGTCGCAGAACCCGAACCCCTTCTCGAGCGCCGAGAGAAACTTGTCGCGCCCCATGTACTTGCCGCGCAGCACGCCGTCGGTGTCGAACACGCCGACCTTGACCCGCTCGATCTGACGCTCAATGAGCATGGTGCGCACGGCGGGGCCATCCAGCGGAGTCGATATTTGCATGAGGTGCGTACCTGTTAGAGTGCCACATTGACGATGCGGCGCTGCGTGAACTCCGCCAGTCTATCCTCTCCTTGCTTCGCGCCGATGCCGGACTGCTTGGCACGCCCAAACGGAACGTCAAACGGGACGTCCAAATGCTTGTTTACCCACACCCCGGTCAGAATTCGCGAGGCGATTTCGTAGCCCCGCTGCGGATCGGCTGTCCAGATCGTGCCTCTCCAAGCCCGAAGTCGGTCCTTCGCGCGTCGGATGGAGGCCAAAGATGAACATGAAGGCAAGAAAGCGCAGAAGCGGTGACGAGCACGGGGTCAGGGCCGTAACGCCACCTGGGCGCAGCGTATTCCATGATCTGTTCCCCGCTGAGGAAGCCGCAGAGCTCGAGATCCGCTCGACGCTGCTGCATGGGCTCGAGCATTGGCTGGCGAACAGCGGTATGACTCATGAATCCGAGGCATCCATGCCGGATGGCGGCTGCGAACAGCCGGTCGGCGGCCGTGGCGCAGATCGTGATCAGTGCTGACACACCGATCCGGCTTCTATCAGCGCCTGGCCCGAATCGCCCGGGTGATCGGGGCCGGTTTGGCCCTGTGCTGCCGGTGGAGGGCGCACCATCTCCAGGGCCCGATAGCGCACGGCCGCTTCGGTATCCACACATAGCGTGGATACCAGGAGACCGTGCTCGCACCAGTAGCGGCGCTCGCTCGCGAGCTCCATGCATCTAACGATCCAACCTGGACGCCCGCGGGCGGATTCCAGTAATTTGCGCTCGATACCTGGAGCAAGTGGCGGCAGCCCCAGACCTCTAGTGAGCGTATACAGCAGTCGGCGCAGTTGTCGGGCCGGGGTGAGCGGCATGCGGACCGACATCGCCCCGTAGCGCGAAGGCCGGCGAATTCGGGAACGCTGCCTCTGATCGTCGATGTCGACCGCGGTCAGTACTCCCGCAACCCTGCCGTGCAATCGCTTCAGGAGGAACACCATGGCGTTGGTGACAGAAGAGAAATGATCAAGCAGCAGAACCCCGGAGTGCTGATCCGCAGCCATCCATAACCGCGCACGTGCCGCTCTACGCGAGATTTCTTGCGTAGGAACCCCGGGGTAGGCACGCTCGAGCGCACGGGTGATATCGTCGAGAGAGGTAGTGACACTCGAATACGCGCACGAAACTCCCGCGGCCATGAAGCGCGAGTGGAGCCTCGTCAAAAGCGTCGACTTACCACTACCGCGGGGTCCGAACAGAGTCAGATGCTCGCCGCGCAGGAGGCGTCTTTCCAAGTCGATGGCGAACTCGGGAGGTTGAAGCTGCATGGATGGGGCCTGCCTCTGCGTGTATATGAAACACTCTTTGCAGGCATCATCAGCCACCGGGCGGCGGTTGCGGGAGGCATGCCATCTCCCTCGACCTGCAGAGTCTAAGTCGGTCATCCGGTTGACCGCAAGCCTGCGACGAAGGCGCACTGGGTGGGTCATGCAAGGCTCCTTACTCTCGGTTCTACTTGCACGCTGCACGAGGACCCTCGGTATCACGGGCAGCTCATGTGGGAGGGGCTCCTGATACCTCTGGGTAGTGTCTCGATTCATGCTGCGAATGCGGGTCGCTCTCGAATACCCGCGCATAGACATCCGCGCCGAAGCTGGTACTCAAAGGCTCGCCCTCGAGAACCTTGAACGTACGTCGTCCGTCGGACAGCCGCTCGGCGCGAAGGAATACGACCGGGCCGGGCGGCGCGCGGTAAAACCCTTCCGCCAGGTCGTAGAGGTGTGTCACGTAAATCACCTTGACGCCCCGCTCGAGCAGCGCTCTGACGATCTGTCGGGCAATCTCCGAGCCCTCCCTCTCGTTGGTCGAGGCGAAGGACTCATTCAGCAGCACCATCGCCCCCCACCTCAGACCATCCACGATCGTGCTCATCCGTGAGAGTTCTTCATCGAGCTTGCCGGAGCGCATGGCAGCATCCTCCTGGCGCTTGAAATGAGTGAAGAGCGCACTGCACACACCGGCCCGATAGTGCTCGGCGGGCACGAAAGCACCGCACTGCATGAGCAGTTGAGCCAATCCGATGCCTCGCAGGAACGTGGTCTTCCCTCCCCGGTTGGCCCCCGTGAGCATCACGAGGCGCTCGCGCTGCGCACTCAGGTCGTTACCGACAACCCGCGCCTGCATGTTGAGGCTCAAGGAGAGATCGTAGAGGCCGCGCGCCTCCACTAGGCACTCGCCGCCTGGCAGCGGATCCGGAAAGCACACGGGCTCACTCTTGGCCGTCAGCCGCTCGCGCAGATTGAGACATCCGATGTAGAACGCGAGCTCGGCGCGCAGCATCTTTAAGAAGTCAAGAATGTGGGTTGTCGAGGCAATCAACGCGGCCGCCACCGGCGCGATTCCCCGCTCGCGCAACTCCTGCAGCGCCGCAGAGCCAGCCTCGTCCCGATCGTCAAGCTCGTAAACATAGGTCGAGGCATCCCCTCCCAGTAGCTGCTGGGCCCAGCCCTCGAGCCGCTCGCGCAGACTCCGAGCATCGAGCGGTTTACGAATGTGATACTGCGCCCCTAGATTGCCCTTTCCAAGCCGGGCGCTCATGAGCAATCCCTTGCGGAATTTTATCTGCTGCAGGTGCTCTGCTATCGAGGCGAGATACGCATCATCGAGCTCCCGGGCGAGCATGTCGAAAAGCACCCGGAACCCTTCGGAGTGAAACGCCCCGTGATCCGAGTCGGCGATGCCACGCAACTCGCGCAGGTGGTCTCGGAAAATGCCGAGCGCCTCCACCGAGCGATGCAAGAGCGCCTCTGGATGGCGAGTGGAGAACCCCCAGATGCGCCGCTCACGCTCGATGGCAGAAACCGCCACTGCATATATCCGCCGGACGATCCGCGGTTGAGCGATGCAATCCGCGAGAACCTGCTGGCGATAGCGGATAGCCTCAGGATCTTGGAGACTGAAGGGGACCACCCGCTGCACCACATCACGCAGATACGCATCTTCGGCGCTCATCGCGGCGAACACCGACTCAAGAGCGAGGTCCTGCGTCAGGTCCGCGGTGCCCCGTGCAGCCTTCGCCGCCAGATCGACATCCTTGTCGCGGTACATGAGGTGCGCCTTCATCCGCCGATGCGCTCCTTGACCCGCTCGTAGGTCAACTCATACTTCTCGGCGATGGCCGTGGCGTAGGCGAGTCCCTCCGCAGGCTTGCGGACCAGCTTGTAAGTGCGCTTCGCGGGATCCCGCACATCGACCGTCGCGACATAGCTGACCGTCTTCTCGCAGAGCAAAGTCAACTCGTCGAGAAACGTGACGCAGACGCACAGCATGCCGCGGCTTATGACCCGGCTCAGGATCTCCCGGCTGAGAAATAGCGCATCGCTTACCGTCGTCGAGTCAAAGCTCTCGTTCATAATGAGAATACTGGAGGACGTGGCTTGCTCAAGTAGCCGCCGCATTCGCTGCAGGCTCTCTTCGAGTTTGCCGCTTAAGGTCTCGACACGCTCTTCTCGCTCGAAGTGCGTCAGCACCCGATCGACGAACGGCAGTGTCGCTTCACGGCCAGCCACGAGACAGCCGATGCCGGCCAAGTAATGCATTTGGCCGATCAGGCGTGCGAAAGTCGTCTTACCGCCCTGGTTTGCTCCCGACACGACCATGATCCGCTCCGGCGCTCGTAGCTCGAACTCGTTGAGTACGACTTCCTCCTTGCCAGCGACCAAACGGTGCGCAAGCGCCAGATCGAAAGTATCAGAGCAACGGCTCGACCTCTCGCCTTGACAAACCTCCGGGTAACAGACGCGCAGACCCGCTTTCTCCAGGGGCCTCACGTACTCCAGCCAGGCGAGATAGAACTGCGCGTCACGCTCGAACCCGGTGATCTCCGGATCGAGAAAGTCGCGGTGGCGCTCGCAGTATCGCGCGAGGGCCGAGAAGGTCTCGGGGAAGAGGCGCGCCACACGATCGACGATGGCCTCCTCGATGTGATTCATCGCCACGTGGGATCGGAAGGTAAATTCGGCTTGCTGCACGGAGGCTTGCCTGAACTTGGCGAACGTCTCCAGTACTTGCGCTGCGTAGTCCGACTCACCACCGTAGCGACTCACCGCAATGCGTTTGCCATGGATACTCAGCGTATAGGTGATCGCAGAAAGATCGGCCTGGAGTGTCTCGGTCTCGGCGGCCAGAGACCCGAAGGCCATCGATCGCGTGTAGTGACCGAGGTACTCGCGCAATCGGACGAGACCATGCGAACGCAGATCCGTCAGTGTGAGAGCGCGCGTCAGCGCGTTCACCGCCTCGCAGTACTCGCCGACGGTATCGAGATCCTGCCGCTGTTTTTGCAGCTCGTAATGGAGCTTGCGCGTCTCAAGGAGAGCGCCACGCACTTGGCGCATTCGCGCGCAGAAGGAGGTCACGCACGCGAATACGTCGGAATCCTCGAGGTCGCGAAACACCTCGTGGCGGTAGCGGATCGCCTCGGCACTGGGGAGCGGTGAATAAAAGATCGGGAGAAGATCGTAGGTTTCCCACCCGGCTGTCACCGTCTCGACAATCTGATCGAGATTGAGGTCACGAAAGCACTCCGGGGCCCCCGGCCGCTTGGCGATGAGCCCTTCATCCGAGGAGTCATACAGGATGCTGAAGCGCATCTCGCCCCCCTCCCCTTATGAAGGCCGGTGCGGCCGATAGCGCCGTCCGACCCATACAAACATCGGCACTGCCGCGAGCTCTGCAAGGACGCAGAAAGTGACGGCAGCGTACACGGAGTAGTCATACGAAATACCGATCGCGATCATGAGCGGCCAGAACCTGCCCGTCACGTCGGCGATCGGGCCGGAAAGCAGGCGTAGGCCGTAGCCTGCGAGCTCTCCGAAGCCCGTCACGATACCGATGATGGCGGCGTTGGCGACGAGCGACCCGAGGTAGGGCGCGTCATTCATTGTGCTCTGTCACTCTCTCGAGAGCCTTTGAGGCTCGCGGTCGGAGCTCGGAGTCGAGATGCCCGCACAGCTGCGCGCAGCCGAGCATCGAAGTTGGTGCTGCCGCATACCACGCCGCCAACCCGCACACCGAGCGACTTCATGAGGAGCCCCAGAAGGGGGCGAGTCAGGAGAATTACCCGCTGCAGTTTCCCCGCGACCCGGTTAAGACAACAGGCACCGTTAGGGGGGCCTGCCGGATCGCGTGGACGGCCTACCGCTCACCATGACGGTGGGGTAGGCATCATCAGCCTTGCGGCAGTTCAGGGAGGAATGCCATCTCCGTTTTATGCATCGTACACCGGCATTCCCGTTCTGGTCCAGCCGATCGACACCATGGGTGATGCGGATGGTTTCGCGCCCAAACCGCCGCAGGCCTGCGGCGGACCTTCAGCGACTCCCCTCAACGGGCAAAGAGAGCGACCGTAGCCATGCCAGCAAGAGTCATGAGCAATGAGCCGGTCACGTGGATCAGCAGCTCCCCCGCTGCCCAAAGTACCCAAAAATGCCTTTTCAGCGTATGACACGAGGTCGCCGAGGAATTCGCTCTCGAGGCGGCTCAGCGGCCGCCACGCCGATGAGACAAAGACTATGGCGTCGACCCAAGGCAGATAGCGATGGGCGACAGGTTGGTTGTATTCGTAAAGGGAGCCGACGTTAGCGGCAGTTTTCACAGGCGGCTGCCTGGAGAGGCCGCAACCGTCCCCCGTCACGGGTACCCATCGTTTACTCCTTCCGCGACGTTCCGCCGTCGGGCTCCCAGGTAGGGCCAAAGGCAGGAGTCACCCGCACCGAGTCCCTCTCCCCGCTTCGACGATCAGCGCGCAGGCATGCCACCACAACCGCAGGCGTGGCGCGAGTCCCTCGACCGGCGCACCGCAATGAGAGGCCGCCCGCTTCAAGGACGGTAACGCCGCGGCAATGTTATCTCGCACAGCACTCGCGGCGAGGCTCCTGACGTGCGGGTCCTCATCGCCGAGCAGGCGAATCGCGACCTCCGGCTCGAGCGCCCAACGGCGAACGAGCGCCTGTAGCGCGCGGAACCGTATGCTCGGATGCGGATCGTCCAAAAAAAGCGCGAGCGAGCTAGCATCACTCGAGCCAATGCTCGCCAAGGCCCTCACCGTGGCGAAGCGCAGGGTTGTATCACTTGAGGTGCAGAGGCGCCTCAGTACGCTCACGGCCGCGACCGAGCCAAGGCGGCCGACCGCCTCCACGGCACGCACCCGTCGCCGGCGATCCGCTTCATCCCGAGGGCGCAGGCCGATGATCGGGATGAGCAGGTGCTCAGCCGTCGAACCGAGGCGAACCAGTACCGTGATGATTTCCTCGGCGCGCGCCCAGCTCTCTTCCTCGAGCGCAGCCACCAGGATGCGGACGATATCCTCGTCTGCTCGCGCTCCACAGCCGACCAAGCCGAGCGCCGCCTCGACACGCACAGCGCGCTGGCTGTCACTTAACGCTTTCACGAGGGGTGCTATAGCGAAGGGCGTACCGCGGGAATCGACCCGGGCGAAGTCGCCGAGCAGTCTTGCTGCCGCGACCCGCCCATCGATCCGGCTTGGAGGCTCGAGCGTCCCGCCGCTTGGCGCCTCGAGCAGGGCGTGCGCCAGAGGCTCCAACGTTTCCTGTCCAAACCGCCGCAACGCCGCCGCGGCCGCAGGGCGCGCTGGGTCCTCATACAAGCACTGTACCAACAGCGGAATGGCGCGCGGATCCCCCGTCAGCCCCAGCGCCGCGGCACAGTACGGGTAGCGCCGGCGTCGCAACGCGGAAAGTAACGCCTCGGTAACCTCGGGGCGCGGGAAGCGGCTCAAGTGCTCGGCGATGTGATTGACGAGAATGCTCTCGGCCTCGAGCAATGTCGGTGAGGGATCGCGCGCGACCGAGTCGAGCAACGCTTGGGCTAAGGCATGCACCGCCGCCGAGCTACCGATCGCAGCCAGTGCATCGGCAGCGAGACAGCGCGGCTGGTGAACAGCGTCCGAGGGACCTCTGATCAGGTTTTCGAGCGCCGGCACGGCGGCATCGCCGAGCCGCACCACCTCGTGGAAAACCAGGGGCCCTTCGTGAAGATTGCGGAATCGGTCGACGAGGGGCGCTGGCGCAGCGGCAGAATCCTCTGCGGCCAGTTCGACAAGGTACAGCGGCGAAGGGGTACTCCGAAGCGCCGACGGTATCCCCCGAAGCGGCGAAGACGTGTCCGACATGACGCACCTGCCTTTCGCGCGGTGCGCACCCGCGTGCGCACCGACACACGATAGGGGTCATCAGCTCTTGGAGCGCTTTGGGAGGGGAACCCCATCCCCTGCACGGACAGAACCTACACTAGGCGCGGCGATCGAGAACGTCAACGAAATTCGCAGGTTGACGCCCCTATGGGGCTGAATTAAGCTCAGATTCAAGCCATCGGGGATGGAGTCCCCCGCGAACGGTCTGGTACCTGATGACTCCTGACGTCGCGCTTTAGTGCGCGGGGGAAGGAGTTTTTTTATGACCGGTACAATGCCGTCGCCAGCTTCTGCGGCCCCAGGTTTACGACTTCGAGCCGCCACTGCGGTGAATCCCTCCTACCGCCTGCAGAGCGGAGCTGCGGTAACCGTCGCGCATTCCCTTCGATCGGCGCCCGGGCATCACCTCGTCAGACGAAGCGACTCGGCGGTGCGCGTCATGACGGACTTCGCCGCAAGCCCGGCCTTCACGATCGGCGCTGAGTGCGCGATCGATGACGCCCTGGATGAAATGTTCCGCCGCGGCGTGAGGGCCCTCATTGTCCTCGGCGAGGATAACGCGGTGGTCGGCCTCGTCACTTCTTACGACATTCAAGGTGAGCGAACTCAACAGCACCTCGAAGGTCGATTCAGCCGCCGAAGTGAGCAAGTGCGGGTTCGCGACATCCTCACTCCCTGTCGAGAGTGGAGCAGCCTCGACTGGCACCGGGTCGAGTCCGCACGCATCGAAGATGTGCTCGAGCTTTTCCGCAGCACCGACTCCCCCTATCTCGTCGTGCTCGAGACGGGCAACGGGACGGCCGCAGGGTTTTTAAGAGGGATCATCTCGCGCACCCGGCTCGAGCGGCAGCTCGGAGAATCGCCATGAGCGACACGCTCGCGCCGCAGCTTGGCGCGCGCCCGCAATCCATGAACACGCCAGACTTTCGGCGACTTGAGATCGAGGCCTGCCTACGGGCTGCCGCCGACCTCCCCGGAATCGATACCGCAACTTGCCATTGGCTGTCGCAGAAGCTTAACGAGGAAGTATTCAATCTGGTTGCCGCGGGGCAATTCAAACGCGGCAAGAGTACTGTCATCAATGCCCTCCTCGGTGAAGCTCTCGTTCCCGCCGGCGTCGTGCCGCTCACCTCTGTCATAACGGTCATACAGTCTGGCAGAGCGCCCACAGCCTATGCCGCCCTGCGTTATGGCGAGAAACGCCCGATCGAGATTGCCGTCCTCGGTGAATACGTCACCGAGCGCGGGAACCCAGGCAACATGAAGTCGGTCGAGCGCGTCGTCATCGAGCACCCATCACCCTGGCTCGCCGACGGAGTGAGGCTGGTCGATACGCCTGGAATTGCTTCAGTGTACGAACACAACACAGACGAGACGCGCAAGTATCTTCCTCAGGCGGACGCGGTGCTCTTCATCGCCTCCGTCGACCAGCCGGTGAGCCGCGCGGAACTCGACTTCCTGCGCGATATCCGCCGCTTTGCGGGAAAGATCTTCTGTCTGCTCAATAAGACGGACTACCTGCGTCCGAACGAGCTTGAGGAATCACTCGCGTTCTGCGCGCACACGATCCGCGAGGCATTGGGCACCGACGACGTGCCAGTTTTTCCGGTGTCAGCACGGCTCGCTCTGGAAGGAAAAATTGCCAACGACGCCGAGAGTATCTCACGCAGCGGGTTCCCGGCATTCGAGCGCGCCTTGCGCAGCTTCATGGCGCAGGAGAAGACCGATGCTTGGCTGCGCTCCCTCGGCCGTGGCCTCGAGCGGCTGCTGACGCAAGCGCGCTTTGCGCTCGATCTCGAGTCGAAAGCGCTCATTGAGCCCCTTCACCATATCGAGGGCAACCTCGTCCTCTTTCGCAAAGAGAAAGAGCGGGCTGAGCGGGCAAGAGCGGACAATTGCATACTCCTCGAGGCGGATGCCCGGGCGCTCCTCAAGCAGGACATCGAGCCCAAGCTCGAGGAATTCAAACGCCGCCAGAAGGCCGAAATACGTGCCCTGATCGGCCGCTGGGTCGGGGAGTCGCGGGGGCTCCCGTCCCGTAAACTACAGGCGTCACTCGAGGAGCGAAAGATTGCCGCGATACGCGCGGCCTATGACGATTGGCTGGCGCAAGAGGATATCGAGCTCTCGCGTGCCTTCCAGCGGTTGTGTGCCCGCTTCTGGGCGAGCTTACAGCAGAGCGTGGACGAGCTCATGCGCCGCTCGAGTGAACTCTTCTCCGTCGACATCGACCGCGCGGATGCCGAACCGCGCTGGAACGCCGAATCGGGCTTCTACTACAAATTCTGGTATGAGCCCACGAGCCTCAAAATTCTGTCTACGTCTGCGGTACTGATGCTGCCGAGGCTGATCGCCGCACCACTCATCGCGAAGCGGGCCACAGTGACCGCCACAGAGCTCATCGAAGTACAGGCCGGCAGAATCCGCCACGACCTCGAGGAGCGGCTCAAGAAGAGCGTGCAGGACGCACAACGGCAGATGCTGCGTCAGATCGACGCTACTGTTACGGGTATCGAGACTGCAATCGAGGGTGGGGTTTCCCTTCGCGTCCATAGCGCCGGGCAAGTCACAGTGAGAAGCGCGCAACTCGAATCGGGCCGGCGCCAGATCGGCGCTTTGCTCACTCGCCTGCGCAGGGTCATGGCGACCCTGTCCCCAAATGATGAGTCTCGTTGATGCCTATGATGCGCGCGCCATGGCCGAGTACATCCACTTCACTGATCGAGCACGGTGCGGGCGAGAGCCGCCAGTACGCCGAGATAGGCTGATCGAGCAGCTGCAGCAATGTAGCCCGAATCACACTGTCATGGCTCACGAGAACCACGGTCTCGACTGGATGGCGCTCGAGCACCATGCGAACGACGTTGGCGGTGCGGGCAAGCAGATCCTGGAGCGACTCGCCCTCTGGGAGTCTCGCCAGATGCGGCGCCGTCAGCCAGCAGTCAAAAAGCCCGGGCCACTTGGCGCGCACCTCGGTATGCAGGCGCCACTGCCAACTGCCATAGTCAAGGTCGTTGAGACCATCCTGCACAGTCAACGCAATGCCGCAAGCCTCGGCAATCTGCGAAGCCGTCTCGATGCATCGCTGCAGCGGACTCGTGTAGATGATCGCGGGGCGCCAGCGCGATGCGATGCACCCAGCCGTCGCCGTGGCCTGCCTTCGTCCTTCCGGAGTGAGTGCGACATCCGTCCGGCCTCTGAAGCGCTGCGGTTCAATGCCCTCGACATGTCCGTGACGGACGAGAAGCAACTTGGCCATTCTTCGACTCTCCCGATACATTCAGGTTGCGGAGCCCTTCTCAATCACCGCTTCTCCACGAAGGGTTCATCGCAAAGCAAGATCCGGGGGTCGAGAGCCATCGCGCGCGCCAGTGCTACGCGTTGCGGGGGGGGGACGCCATCCCCAATTGCAGTCTACGGACCACCGGGAGGGGCCGTCAATGCGACAGGGATTTCGCAAGTGAACGAGGGCTTTGAGTGATGCAAGAGCATTCACCCGCGGGCCTGCGTGAATACGAGCAGGCAAAGTTCGAATTGGCCGAGATCCTGCGCGTCATTTCAGGCCAACGCGAGGCAACTGGCGGCCTCTCCCGGCCACCATTCGGCGAAGATGAGGTCGCTGATCTATTCACGAGACTGGCGGAAGACCGGTTCGTCTTGCTCGTGGCCGGCCGCTTCAGTCGTGGAAAGACCTCGCTCATGAATGCGATCTTGGGCCTGGATCGGCTACCTACGGGCATCCTCCCCCTCACCTCGGTTATTACGAGCGTCGCCTACGGTAGGCCCGAGCGCGTACAACTCGAGCGGGAACGGGGCGGCCTTCGCATCGACATCCCTATGGAGGCGCTTGCCGATTACATCACGGAGCGTGGCAATCCGGGCAACGCGCGCCGAATTCACATCGCGCATGTCGCGCTGCCTGCGGAAATTCTACGCCGCGGCTTCCACTTCGTGGACAGTCCGGGGCTGGGCTCCGCCATTCAGGAGAACACCCGGACGACCGAGTCATATTTCCCCGAAGCGGATGCCGTGATCGTTGTCTCGGGCTTTGATGGTCCGCTCACAGATGATGAGGTGCGGGCACTACGCGCATTCTCCGAAACCGGTCGGCCCATCTTTCTCGTACTCAACAAGCAGGATCTCGTGCCGCCACCCGAGCGCGCGGAGGTACTGGCGTTCGCCCGGGAGTGTCTCGAGCGGTTCCTCCCTTCGGGGCGGTTGCGGATCTTTTCGACATCGGCGCGTGACGGGCTCGCGGCAAGTCTCGCGGGCGATGACGCGGCGTTAGCAGCAAGCGGTGTGGGCGCCCTGCGGACCGAGCTCATCCGGCTTCTGCTCGAGGACAAGCAGCGGCTCGTCATCGCGGGCCTCTGCGCAAGAATCTCCAGCTTCATCGATACCGAGGGTTTGTCAGGTGCCAGCGCGCTCAAGTCTCGCCTTATATGCCTGCGCGAACAGTGGCATGGAGAGGCCGATCCCGCTGAGGCACCATCTGCATTCATCCGGGACGCCAGGATGGAAGAGTGTCTGCTCTGCTCCCGCGTCCACAATGCGCTCTATGAATTCCTCCGCGCGTACCAGCATCAGTTGGCGACCTCTCCTGAAACGCGTGAGAGCCTCGCCGCCGCGCGCGGGTTCTGTGAACCGCATCTTCGGCTTTATGCCGCGATGGCTGCCGAGAGGGATATCTGCCTAGCATTGACGCCGCTTATGAAGCGGGTTGCCGGTGCGCTCGCGGCCGCCGCCGCCGAAAGCGCCGGCTATGGACCTTCGGTTGGCACCGCAGGGACCTTGCTTCGGCCGAGTTGCGAGCTATGTTCCATCCAGCGCAGCGTCGAACTTCGAGCGGCCGAAGCGCTCCTCAAGGAGGGGCCTGACGTCGCAGCGCTGCCAACCGTGTGCCTGCCGCACCTACGATGGCTCACCGCATATGTGTCAGATGCTTCCCCCACTGCGCAAGTGCCGAGCGCATACCGTGACCTTCTCGGCGCATTGCTGCGCCGGCAGGGGGCAGCGGCTGAGCGGCTTGCCGAGGACATGCAGCGCTACGCGCTCAAGCGAGATGGGACTCGTCGTTCCCTGCTCACCGAGGAAGAGGGGCGAGCGTCGCATCGGGCGCAAGACTTCCTCGCCGGCGCTCGCTGGGTGTACGTGAGAAGCTAACGCTCGCGTGAAGTACTCGAATGCGCCAACGAATCAGCCGCTGCGCCCTACTTTACCGAGGTTCGCGACCGGGGATGGAGTCCCCCTGGAACCGCCTTGTGCTGATGACTCCTACCGTGTGTCCAATCGACACGGGGTGGGCGTTCCCGCAGCTCAGGTGTCAGTGCAGGTTCCAGTAGCGTGTCAGCGATCTCTTCGACGAGCGTGATCTCAAGATGCTGCGACGCAGTGGCGCGCGCGGCGGCCTACATCCGTGCCCGCCAGTCGCCTTCCGGCGGATTCTGCTTTTACCGCTACGGCAGTGTCGAGGAGCCCAGCCTCGGGGATACGTACTACGCCGTCGCTGCATTGCGGCTCTTCGGGATCAAGGTTCCGAACACGCACAAGACGGCGGACTTCGTGGGTCGAGCGCGGATCTTTGGTCTAACGTATCTTTACTTCAGCGCCCTCACGCTCGATCAACTAGGTCTCGGCTTACGGATCAGCAAAGAAGCCCTGGAACTCATCCGAGACCTCCAAATCGTGATACCCGAGGTATCGAAGTCCGCCGATGCGAGCGGTTGGCTCGAGAGCACGCGCAAGACAATCCGCCTCCAGCAGCGGTTCGCGCCGGTCGCACCTGACGGAGCTGCACAGGGCGACACGCTCGCGAGACGCCTCGCACCGGTTGCGTATGCGGCTCGATCGGTGAATCGCTATCCGCAAGTTGCCGCATTCACGGCCGACCTCATGAAACGCGGCGGCTTCGGTGTTCAAGTCAATCTCTGGGACACCTGCCTCGCCCTCAGCGTGAGTGCGCTCCTGGGGCTTCGGCCCTCGCAAGAGATGGTCGCCTTCGTTGACTCGCTCCAACAGCTGCCGTTCGGATTTCTCATGACGCCGAAATCTGCCATGCCCAGCCTCGATGTGGTGTACGCAGGTGTACGCTGCTGTGAAATCCTCGGCCTTGCCGTGCGGCACAGACAAGAGGTGATCGATTTCATGCTCGCTTGCCAGACGACAAACGGCGGCTTCGCTCATGCTCCGGAGGCACTCCCCAACCTCGAGTTCACCTACCAGGCGCTCAAGACCCTGGCGATCCTGGCGCCTGAATTGACGCACCACGCCAAGGGATGATGTTAGTCTTCAGGTACGAGATCCCCGCGATAACCTTTAGGCGCCACTCCACTGTCTGAAGAGACCGCCCATGGGGGCGCTCGCCGTGCTCTCCCTTCTTCTCGGCGTTACGCCGACTTACGTCATTCCGGCCATGAGCGGGACGCTCGAGCAGCTCTTCCCTGCACTTTCGCGTCGCGATCCGATGTGATCCGGGTGGCTGCGGCGCGGCTTGTCCGCCGGCTGGCGGACCAGGTGTTGCCAGAAGCTTCTATGTCTTGTTCCGTTGTTCGTTTCAGGGGCGATTTCGCGGAAAATTCCAGCCTCGCCCTGAGCCCCTCCGGCATCACCTGCGAGATCCTCTCCGCCAGCTCCGCGCGTCGTGAATTGCCGATGTCCGAGCCGTGCATCAGCCGCTTCGCCTGGAGCGCGATCGCCTCGACGACCTGGGGATGACAGCGCCCTACGCTATTGCCTCCGACGCCCGCGGATAGGTCGATGTACAGATTGCCGTCCGGGTCCTTCACAGTGACGCCGAAACCCTGATCGAACACCAGCGGAAAGTCCGCCCCGCCGCGCGCCATCGACTTCTCCTGGGTAACCTTGGGTTATGGTAGGTTGACGGCAGAGCCTATGCTTGGGATCTCCAATTGGAGACCCGGAAACGGCGACGCGACGCGCAGATTGCCCTTCTTGAGGTGCGGGGAGTGGCTGCTCGCCGGAAAGCTCAGTACAGGGCGCCCGTTCATGGCCCGTTCAGTTGAATAACCTGGTCATACGCCCTTGCGGCTCGCCGAAGCTCACAGTTTTGGCTCTGGAACTCCCAATGCGGTTCCAAGTTTCCTCTTTAACGGTTCTCACTTGGAGGATCTGTGCAGCGCTTGGCCGGAGCAATACCGCTGTTGCTCATTGCGGGATTGGCTGTCGCGTACTCGCCGCTTGGCGCCGCGAAAACCCCGCATCGAGAGGCGCCACAGAGAGTCACGGGGCCTGCGAAACCGGATCTCTCGGCACGAAAGCGTCGTGGCAATGCCTCGTATTACGCGCGCCAATTCTTCGGTAAGCCCATGGCGAATGGCGCTCCGATGAATCCGCGCGGCAACAACGCCGCGAGCCGGACCCTCCCGCTCGGAACCGTGGCGAAAGTCACCAACGTCGCCACCGGAAAGAGCGCCATCATCAGGATCGAGGATCGCGGTCCCTACATCAAGGGTCGTATCGTCGATTTGTCGCCTTCCACCGCACTCAAGATCGGAATCACAAGGCGTATCGGTGTCGCGAAGGTCGTAGTCGCACCCATAGCGGTTCCCCTGCCCAACGGGCAAGTCAAACTGGGCCAGCTCCCGCCAGATCACCGCGCGATCCCTCAAATCGCATCGAGCCACCGAGGTCACGTATTCCGCGGTAGTGGAT
Source organism: Steroidobacteraceae bacterium (assembly GCA_050739095.1). Taxonomy (GTDB): domain Bacteria; phylum Pseudomonadota; class Gammaproteobacteria; order Steroidobacterales; family Steroidobacteraceae; genus 13-2-20CM-66-19. Next base: position 198,879 of record JBOIAR010000006.1, read on the forward strand.
CCCGATGACGAACGCGTAACAACCCTGGAGAAATTACCGGGAACGCGCCGCCCAATGATGACTTTGCCCAGGGACGCTATAAACAGGGAGATGTGTCGTGGCGGGCCACCCTGAAAAAGGCGCCCGAGCTGAGCCGCAAATACACTCGGTCCATCGGCTGCCGATCTCTGCACATATTGATCAACTGGCATGACAGGCCGCTCGCGCGTGACTTTCCGGAATCCGAAAGATACGCCCGCTGATCGAGCGTCCAAAGCATACCCCCACCGTCAGTGAGGAAGCGCGGCTTTGACCCGATGACGATCGTGGAAATTACGTGGCCGGAACGAGAGTCCACCGCTATGACGGCATCGTTTGCGCCACTGACCGCGGCGCCATCCTAGCAGGGGTTGATCGGGGCGGGGGGGGGGAATTGAAATCGGAGTCACCTCGCGTGGAATCCGGCGCCTGACACGGACCTCTGCACCTTGCGCTCCGTCACACTGACGCAACTGCCGACGTGACGGCGATCACGGTAGTTATGTCGTGCCGAGTGTCTGATATCCAGCGCTCACAGCCCTACGGTGAGGCTGCCCCTCAGCATCTGCAGGGAGATCCGCATATGAGAAAGAAATCGGTAATGCCGAACGAGCACGAGGCATTGCCAGGGCGCGCTACACCGCTCAGCGTTCCGCAGACGCATTTTGTCAATGGTCGTCGCATCGTACCCCCGTTCCCCGCCAGTCTGCGGAAGGTGGTGTTCGGCATGGGCTGCTTCTGGGGCGTGGAGCGGCTCTTCTGGCAGCTGCCCGGGGTGTACTCGACCGCAGTCGGCTATGCAGGTGGGTTCACTCCCAATCCCACCTACGAGGAAGTTTGTACCGGCGAGACAGGACACGCCGAGGTGGTGCGCGTGATTTACGATCCCACTAAGGTCCGATACGAGGATCTGCTCAAAGCGTTCTGGGAGTCGCACGATCCCACGCAGGGCATGCGGCAGGGGGACGATGTCGGTACGCAGTACCGCTCCACGATCTACGTGACCGACAAGGCGCAGCGGGATGCCGCCGACGTCTCGAAGCGCGCTTATCAGGCCCGGCTCGCCGCCGCCGGACACGGCACCATCACCACGGAAATCCGTGACGCGCCACAGTTCTTTTACGCCGAGGACTATCACCAGCAGTATCTGGCGAAGAATCCCAGTGGCTACTGCGGGTTGGGCGGCTGTGGAGTGTCCTTTGAATCTGCATGGGTCGGAGGCGATGAACAGCGCCGATAGAAGCATTGCTGGGCAGGAGGTGGAAGCTCTGCTGGGGGAAACGCACCCCCGGCACATAGAGACGTTATTCCGCAATACGGTCGAGCGTGCGCCGGTCGGCATCGCTTTCGCGGACCGTGAGGGCCGCTATCGCCACTGCAATCGGGCCTTCTGCGCCATGCTCGGCTTCGATCCCGAGGAGCTCAAGGGCGAGTCGATGGAGACCCTCACGCACGCAGCGGATCTTGAGTCCACCACGGCAGGCCTCCAGCGGCTCTGGAGCGGAGAAATTGCTCGCCTGGAGGTCGAGAAGCGCTACCTCTGCAAGAGCGGCGGCGCGCTGTGGGTTCATGCAACCACCTCACTCGTCAGCGACGGTGGCCCGGAGCCGGAATGCTCAGTCGAGTTTCTGCTCGACATCTCCGCACACAAGCAAATGGCGGCCGCCCTGCAGCAGAACCAGACACTGCTGGCCACCGTAATCGCCGAACTCCCGATTGCGCTGGTTGCGTGCGACGTCAGAGGTCAGGTGACGCACCACAACCGCGCGGCAGCCGAGCTGCTCGGAATTCCGGCGGAAGAAACCCTCCAAGCGGTCCCGCGCAACCCCTACCCCCTCACGTCCCAGGTCTATCTGGCGGATGGTACAACGCCGGTGCCGCGCGAGGATCGTCCGCTTGCGCGCACCCTGCTCGGCGACAAGGTGCGTGACGCCGAGTTCGTCATCGTCCGGCCAGACGGCTTACACCGCACCGTGTTGTCGAACGCGCAGCGCATGATCGGCCACACCGGTCAGCCACTCGGTGCTCTGGCCGTGATCGAAGACATCACCGAGCGGCGGCTCGCCGAAGCGGAGCTCGAGCGCGTACACAAACTGCTGCTGGTCGCCTCCCGTGACGCGGGCATGGCCGAGGTGGCTACGAATGTCCTGCACAACGTCGGCAACGTGCTCACCAGCGTCAATGTTTCGGCGAGTCTTGTCTCCGAGCGTATCAGGAAATCGAAGTGTGCCGGGCTGGCACGGGTCACTGCACTCCTGAGCGAACATGTAGCTGACCTGACGGCTTTCCTGACGAGTCCTCAAGGCAGGCACCTGCCGCTGTACCTCCAGGAGCTCGCCGCCGACCTCATTGAGGAGCGTGATGCGGCCAGCGCGGAGCTGGCGGTGTTGCGCGGCAACGTCGAGCACATCAAGGAAATCGTAGCGATGCAGCAGAGCTATGCGCGCCGTGGCGGCGTGACCGAGATGGTAGACATTCGGACTCTGGTCGAGGACAGCCTGCGGATGAACGAGGGGGCGTTCAGCCGTCATGGGGTCACCCTGGTGCGCGACTTCCAGGAAGTGCCGCTGATCACGGTCGACAAGCACAAGGTGCTGCAGATCCTGGTGAACGTGATCCGCAACGCCAAATATGCTTGCGATGAGTCCGGGAGCACCGAGAAGCGTGTGACAGTCCGCGTGCGCGCGGCCAGTGGCACGATGCTGATCGCCGTCATCGATACTGGCGTCGGCATCCCGCCGGAGAATCTCGAGCGCATCTTCAGTCACGGCTTCACTACGCGCAAGGGCGGCCACGGTTTCGGTTTGCACAGCTGCGCGCTGGCGGCCCAAGACCTCGGCGGCTCGCTGCAGGCCGAGAGCGCCGGACCCGGCCAGGGAGCTACCTTCACCCTGACATTACCCCTCACCCAGCCGGAGCAGCCCCGTGGCCGATGAATCCGACCTGCTGACCCACCGCCTGCTGATGATCGACGACAATCGGGCCATTCACGAGGACTATCGCAAGATCCTCGCCGGCAGCGATGACACGCGGACCTCGGCGGCGGAAGCGGCGTTGTTCGGCGAGCCGCAGTCGACGGTGTCGCGTCCGACCTTCGATGTGGACTCGGCGTTGCAGGGACGGGACGGCGTGGAGTTGGCGCGTCGCGCGCTCGTCGAGGGGCGCCCTTACTCAGTCGCCTTCGTGGACATGCGTATGCCACCCGGCTGGGACGGGCTGGAAACGATCGAAAACCTCTGGAAGGTCGACCCCGAAATCCAGGTGGTGGTCTGCTCGGCCTACAGCGACTACGATTGGATGGAGCTCCTGACGCGACTCGGGCACTCCGACAAGCTCATCGTCATCAAGAAGCCGTTCGAGCCCATCGAGATCCTACAGTCCGCGAGCGCGCTGAGCCACAAGTGGCAGAACGCACGCGCACTCAAGCGCCACGTCGAGGGCCTCGAGCGGGTCGTCACCGACCGCACCCGCGGGCTTGAAGTGGCGAACCGACAGCTGCGGCACCTTGCCTCGCACGACTCGCTCACCGGGCTCCCCAACCGCCTGCTACTCGATGACCGCATCACTCAGGCGATTGCCCAGGCGAACCGTCAAGCGCATGAGTTCGCCGTGGCGGT
>JBOIAR010000007.1:0-194587 GCA_050739095.1 Steroidobacteraceae bacterium
GATTTTCGCCGCGGGCCCGGGAACGGCCCGGGCCCGCTATGCACTGCCAACGGATCGGGGCGATTTCCGCAAGACCCCACGATTTTCGCCGCGGGCCCGGGAACGGCCCGGGCCCGCTATGCACTGCCAACGGATCGGGGCGATTTCCGCAAGACCCCACGATTTTCGCCGCGGGCCCGGGAACGGCCGGGCCCGCTATGCATCGGATCGGGGCGATTTCCGCAAGACCCCACGATTTTCGCCGCGGGCCCGGGAACGGCCCGGGCCCGCTATGCACTACCAACGGATCGGGGCGATTTCCGCAAGACCCCACGATTTTCGCCGCGGGGGCCCGGGAACGGCCCGGGCCCGCTATGCACTGCCAACGGATCGGGGCGATTTTCGCGAGACCCTACACATTTCGCCGCGGTCCCGGGAAACGGCCCGGGCCCGCTATGCCGTCTCGCTGGCGATGGGCCGATTCGGATCACGGATCCACTCGCTCCAGGAACCGGCGTAGAGACGCGCTCCCTTGAGGCCGGCTACCTCCATGGCGAGTAGATTGTGGCATGCCGTCACGCCCGAGCCGCACATGCAGATCGCCTCGTCCGGCGGCACACCTTCGAGCGTCTTTGCGTACCGCTCGCGCAGCGCACCGCGGTTGAGGAATCGTCCTGCGCCGTCCAGGTTGTCGGTGAACGGGTGATTTCGCGCGCCCGGGATATGGCCGGCGACGGGGTCGATCGTCTCGTTGCGGCCCGCAAACCGGTCGGCGCTGCGGGCATCGACCAACACGAAATCCGCGCTGGCGATCTGCCCGGAGGTGACCATATCCTCGATCTCGGCGGTGCCTACCGCCATCTCCTGATCGGGCCGAGCATCGAAGCGTCGGACGGGACGGGTGGCTTGCGCCTCGGCCGAAGAATCGACGATAGGCGTCGAGTCGAGCGGCAGCTTCTCCTGCTGCCAGGCTGCCATGCCCCCATCGAGGACCGCGACGCGGGCGTGTCCGAACCAGCGCAGCAGCCACCAGAGTCGCGCCGCGTAGGCTCCCGGGCCCTGATCGTACGCGACGACCTGCACCTGCGCGTCGATGCCCCAGCGTCCGAGCCGCGCTGCGAGCTCGCTTACCTCGGGCAGCGGATGCCGGCCCTTGGTGGGGGCGTGCGGTCCGGACAGATCCCGGTCGAGATGAGCGTAGAGCGCGTGTGGAATGCGTGTGGCAGCGTACGCCTCGCTGCCCCACTGCGGGCGCGCCAGATCAAAGCGGCAGTCGATCACGACGAGGTCCCGATCGTCGAGCCGCGCCGCAAGCTGCCGCGGAGTCATGAGCGTGTCGGGCATAGGTCTATGATCTCGCCTTTAGCTACAATTCTCACAATGGCGATCGACATTTACTGGGGCAGCGGCAGCCCGTACGCCTGGCGGGTGCTGCTCGCGCTCGAATACAAGCGCCTGCCCTACACGAGCCACCTGCTGCAATTCTCCAAGCAGGAGCACAAATCGCCGCAGATGCTGCACATGAATCCCCGCGGCCGGGTGCCTGTCCTCAAGGACGGCGAGTACATCTGCTTCGAGTCGCTGGCGATACTGTACTACCTCGACCTCAAATATCCCGCCCCGCCGATCTTCGGGCGCAGCCCCGAGGAGGCCGGCACCATCATGCGAGTCATCTGCGAATACCAGGCATATATCGAACCGCACCTCTCGCGCATCTTCGACGCGGTGTTCTCGAAGACCGCCGACCTGCGCGGCGACGACATCACTCGCGCCATGCACACGGCCGCGAGCGAGGCGCGCACCATCGAGGGCCGCCTGTCGAAATCCGACTGGGTGGTCGGCGAGAGCTTTTCGGCCGTCGACATGGTGATCTTCCCCGGATTCCAGCTGCTGAAGCGCGCTCTCGAGCGTCCCGAGGCGCGCGAGCTCGCCTCCCGCTTCATGCCCGTGGAGATCAATTATCCGGCAGTCGGCCGCTGGGTCGCGCGCATCGAGTCTCTTCCCGGTTACGAGCGCACGTATCCTCCTCATTGGATTGGCTCAAAGACGCCTTCGGCGCTTTGAGCGGCCAGCCCTGTTACCGCGTTTCGGCTCGCGCTCCGAGGGCGGCCTCGGACCGCTAACTCACTTGCTTTTGCACGGGAGGAGTGCACGCGCAGCGTCGAGATTGGTAGGCTATGCGCATCATGACCGAGCACAAGATCCACGTAGACTTTCCCGGCCGCATTCTCATCGTCGGCTTTGGCAGCATCGGGCAGGGGATGCTGCCCCTCATTCTCCGGCACGTCGGCATCGCTCCCGAGCGCATCACCATCGTGACCGCCGAGGACAAGGGCAGCGCCGAGGCGGTCAAGTACGGCATCCGTTTCGTCAAGGAGCGCCTGACCCGCGAGAACTACCGCAGGGTGCTCAATCCGCTGCTCGGGCGCGGGGATTTCCTCATCAACGTCTCCGTGGAAGTCTCCAGCATCGCGCTCGTCAGGCTCTGCTGGGAGAAGGGCGCGATGTACCTCGATACCTGCATCGAGCCCTGGCCGGGCGGCTACACCGATCCGACCGTGCCCGCCGGCCGCCGAACCAACTACGCGCTGCGCGAGGAAGCGCTGGCGCTGCGCCCGGGCAACGCACGCGCACCGACCGCGGTGCTCACGCATGGCGCCAACCCGGGGCTCGTGTCGCACTTCGTCAAGCAGGCGCTGCTCAATATCGCCGCCGATACCGGGGTCCGGCCCGGCGTGCCGGCTTCCCGGGCCGACTGGGGCGAGCTCGCGCGCCAGCTCGGCGTGAAGGTCATTCACGTCGCGGAGCGCGACTGCCAGGTCTCGCGTCTGCCCAAGGAAGCCGGCGAGTTCGTCAATACCTGGTCGATCGATGGCTTCGTGGGCGAGGGCTCGCAGCCGAGCGAGATGGGCTGGGGGACTCACGAGCGCAACTTTCCCCGCGACGGCAAGCGGCACGACTTCGGCTGCATGGCTGCCATCTACCTCATGCAGCCCGGTGCCGGGACGCGAGTGCGCACGTGGACGCCGCGCGCGGGTCATTTCAACGGCTTCTGCATCACGCACGGCGAGTCCGTCTCCATTGCCGACTACCTCACCGTGCGCGAAGGGGCTCAGGTCGTGTACCGGCCGACCGTGCATTACGCCTATCATCCGTGCGACGCCGCCGTCATGTCAGTGCATGAGCTGACCGGCCGCAACTACGCTCAGCAGGAGCGCCAGCGGATCCTGATGGACGACATCGTGAGCGGCATCGATGAGCTGGGCGTCCTGCTCGCGGGGCACAAGAAGAACGCCTACTGGTACGGCTCGCAGCTCTCCATCGACGAGGCGCGCAAGCTCGCTCCCTACAACAATGCGACCAGCCTGCAGGTCACCGTCGCGGTGCTCGCCGGAGTCGTGTGGGCGATGGAGAACCCGAACTGCGGCATCGTCGAGCCCGACGAGATCGACTTCCGCCGCAACCTCGAGATCTGCGTGCCGTATCTGGGCCCGGTCGTCGGCCGCTACACCGACTGGACGCCGCTGCATGAGCGCGAGCGCTTGTTCCCCGAGGATCTCGATAAGACCGATCCCTGGCAGTTCAAGAACGTTCGCGTCGCATGGTAGGCATTCCGTAGGTGATCTCTACGATCACGAAGGTACGGCTGCCGCCTGGAAGCTCCACCGTCACTTCATCGTCGAGTGCTCGGCGCAGCAGCGCGCGTCCGAGGGGCGAGTCCATGCTGATATAGCCAGGCTCGCGGTCGAACTCGTCCGGTCCCACGACGCGATAAAGCGATTGCGCGCCCGCGTCCGACTCCACCGTCACCCAGGCGCCGAAGAACACTTTGTTCCGATCCGTGGGCGGCTGATCGACGACTACCATGCCGTCGAGGCGCTTGCGAAGGAAGCGCACGCGCCAATCGATCTCCCGCAGCCGGCGTTTGCCGTAAATGTACTCGGCGTTCTCGGAGCGGTCCCCCTGAGCTGCCGCCTCCGCTACCGCCAGCGTCACCTTGGGCCGCTCGACCCGCCAAAGCTGCTCGAGCTCCTCCCGCAGGCGCCGCGCTCCCTCGGGTGTGATGTATTTCGAAGCCGCGGGCGTGGGTGTCCGGAATCGTCCCATGCGGCGATTTTGTCAAAACCCCGATGTTCTGTGGAACCGATCACGGACGGCGTCGCGCGGCGAAACTACGCTTTCCGGCGTGGCTACCAAGTATTACACGCACTTCATGACCGGCAGCCCACAGGCGCCGAGCGCGATGTCTGCGAACGAGTGGAGCGGGGTGGTGGAGCTGCGGCAGCCGCTGGAGAGCGGCGGCGGTACGCGTGAGCTGCGATGTCTCCTCGCGCAGAGCTTCGACTTGGATTCGGAAGAGATCAAGATTTTGCACTGGGCACGTTTGCATTGAGAGTCGGTATCCCCTAGCGGACTTCCTTCCCTTCATCGAAAGTCCGCATTTGCGACCCCCGGGCCTTACAGTCCCGGGGGTTTTTTTATTGGCCCGGCGGTCGCTTATTGCCGACAGGATGCTCGGCGCTCTGGCCGAAATGTCATAATGCCAGGCGATGAAGTCCTGCTCTCCCGTCCGCATTGCCGTGGCCGCATGCCTGTGTCTGGCGGTCGGGGCGTGCTCGCTGCTGCGTGCGCCGCAGCGCCCCGTGCCCGTGGTGCCCAAAGAGGCGCCTCCACAGCCGCCGGCGCCGTTACCCGTGCAGACGGAGCGTTTCTTGCTCGTCCCGGGTCAGGACATGGTGGGGGCCGTCCAGATCGTCAAGGTCCGCAAGGGCCAGACGCTGAGCGACATCGGCAGGCTCTTCAACGTGGGTTATGGAGAGATGACCCGCGCCAACCCGAAGGTCGATCCCTGGATACCCAAGCCCGGTACAACGGTCGTCGTACCGACGCAATACATCCTGCCCGATGCACCCCACCGCGGCATTGTCGTCAACCTCGCCGCCATGAGGCTCTTTTACTTTCCGCCCCACCAGCGCGGCGAGCCGCAGGTCGTGATCACTCACCCGGTCGGCATCGGCCGGCGCGGTTGGAAGACACCGCAGGGGGTGACTCACGTGCTCTGGCACGAGAAAAACCCCGTCTGGCGCGTGCCTCCCTCCATCCTTGCCGAGCATCTCAAGGAAGGCGAGCCGCTGCCCAAAGTCGTCGGTCCCGGGCCTGACAATCCGCTCGGTGACTATGCGCTGCACCTCGGCTGGCCCGGCTATCTGATCCATGGCACCAACAAGCCGGTCAGCGTCGGGTGGCGTGTCAGTCACGGCTGCGTTCATCTGTTTCCCGAGGACATCGCGCAGATCTACAACATGGTGCAGAACGGCACCGAGGTGCGCGTCGTGAACCAGCCGTATGTCTTCGGCTGGAGGAACGGGCGGCTCTACATGCAGTCGTCCGGACCTCTGAAGGATGACAAGCGTCCGTGGACGAAACACTCGCGACGTCTTCTCGCGCTCACGTTGACTCACTCGCAGCGCAAGGAGCTCAAGAGGCACGACGAGACGGTCGATTGGAGCCGCGTCGCACAGCTTGTCGACGCTCCGGCCGGCGTGCCCGTGCCGGTGTCCGGTGTCGACCCGGGCGACGACGATAACGGGAGCGACGGGGCGACGCAGGTGATCGCCGCTGCGCGGCTGGTGCAGAACACGCTGCCGGCGGGCTCCACCTGGGACGGCAAGACGGACCTGCCCATGACCGACGCTGAATTCGACAAGATGTTCTCCGGGACGTCGCCGCAGAAGACGCCGGCGGTCCAGGCTGGCGGCGCTGGGGCATCGACGGTCGTGCCAGCATCGGACCGCGGGTCCCAGTGAGCCGCACATAAGTCCTGATGCGGCCGGCCGCAGCGTGCGCCGGTCGCTGCACATCTGTGGTAGAGTCCGCCGCTACAACAAGAACGCGGCGGGGATTCACATCAGTGGTTGAACGCGGTGCGCCCGGCCTCGAGCTCGCGCGAACCCGGACCGAGCCGATCATCGCGCGGCTGCCGACCGCCGTGGCCGCCTTCGTCGGCCGCACCCTGAAGGGGCCGGTGCAGCGGCCCGTGGCGGTCGCGAGCTTCGCCGAATTCCAACAGATATTCGGCGGCCTTTGGCAACCCTCGACGCTGTCCTACGCGGTCGAGCAATTCTTCGATCATGGCGGCGGCCGCGCGATCATCGTGCGCGTCGCCAACGGCGGCCGGCCGCCGACGATCGCCCTTCCGGCAGGCGCCGGGGCCCTCCGCCTGGCGGGGGTCAATCCAGGCTCGAGGGAGTACCTGCGCGCCTCGGTCGACTACGACGGTATCCCCGAAGGTGACGCTGACCGCTTCAACCTCGTCATCCAGCGAGTCCGCTCGGCGGCCTCCGAGCTGGTCGAAGACCAGGAGATCTTGCGCCGAGCGACGTTGCGCGCCGACTCCGGGCGCTGCCTCGCCGATCTGCTGCTGCAATCCCGTCTCGTGCGCATCGTCGAGCCGCTTCCCGTTCACCGTCCGGACCGCTCCGCACCGGGAGCGGCAGGCTCGGCCATTGGCTACGCCTTTTCCAACCTCGACGGCGATGACGGCGGCCCGCTCACCGACTATGACATCATCGGATCCGCGGCCGCTAGCTCGGGGCTGTTCGCGCTGAGCGCCGGCGATGGCTTCAACTTCCTCTGCATACCTCCCCTCTCGCGGGAGCGCGACATAGGTTTGAGCGCGCTTCTCGTCGGCGCGCGCTACTGCCGTGAGCGCCACGCGATGTTGATCGTGGACCCGCCCGCATCCTGGACCACCGTTCGCGAGGCCCTCGACGGCATGCGCGCCTGGCCGTTTCGCAGCGACAACGCACTCATGTACTACCCGCGGGTGCAGGCGCTCGATCGCCTGCGAGGGCGACCGGAGACTTTCGCCTCCTGTGGTGCGGTCGCCGGCATGCTCGCGCGCTCCGACGAAGTCTGTCCCCTCTGGTCGGCCGTCGAGAGTGAAGAGGTGACGCTGCGCGCCGGGATGCGGCCGGCCGTAGCCGTCTCGCACGCCGATCGCCTGCGGCTCGCCCAGGTTGGAATCAACACGCTGTCCGTACCGCGCGCAAGCGGGCGTGGAGACGCCGTCCGCGTGGATGCGCGCACGCTCGCGGTGGGCGGCAGCGGATTCCACGACTGGAAGTATCTCTCGGCGAGACGGCTCGCGCTGTGGGTCGCGACCAGCGTGGAGCGCGGCACGCGCTGGGTCTTGCTCGAGCAGAATGGCCCGGCCATCTGGGCGCGCGCCCGCTCGCTGGTCGAGACATTTTTCGAGGTGTTGGCGGAGCAGGGCGCGTTCGTGGGTGCCGATGCCGGCGATCGCTACTTCGTGATCTGCGACGAGCGCGTCAACCGCCCGGACACCGTCGCCGATGGTCGTGTCAATCTGTTGTTCGGTTTCGCGACCAGCAGGCCGGGCGAGTTCGACTCCTGGCTGGTGACTCATCACCCCGCGGCGAGCCGCGTACGCCCGGTCAGCGTCAACCGGCTGGCCACTTCCCGCCAGCGCGTGGAGTGGGAGATAGAAACCACCATACTGAAGAAGATGGACTACAAATAGCCCGGGCATGATTCCTGCCATCGGGCGGCGAGGCCCCTAGCTTCGTCTCGAGTTTGCCTGCATGATTCGCGGGATGAGCCAGGACGACGCCAATCCTGCAACCGATCCGAAAGCGGCCGCCGCCGCGGAGGCGGTCGTGGCCGGCCGGCACGTTGTCTTCTCGCATGGCAAGGAGAGCGGCCCGTGGGGACGGAAGATCTCCGCGCTCGCCGAAGTCGCGCGTAGCGAAGGCTACGAGGCGCACTCGGTCGATTACCGCGGTCTTGACGACCCGCGCCAGCGCGTCGCGAGACTCGTCGACTTTTGCAAAGAGCTGGCGGGCGATCTGGTGCTCGTCGGGTCGAGCCTCGGTGGATACGTCGCAGTCGCGTCCGCTTCCCTGCTGCACGCGCGCGGCGTCTTTCTGATGGCGCCCGCCCTCTACATGCCCGGCCTGCCGGAGCTGCGCCAGGGCGTGCTCGATTGTCCGGCGACGGTGGTGCACGGATGGCGGGACGACGTCGTCCCCTTCGAGCACAGCGTGCGCTTCTCGCAAACGTATCGCGCCGCGCTTCACCTGCTGGAAAGCGACCACCGCCTGCACAACCAGGTCCGAGTCATCCAGTACCTCTTCGAATACTTTCTGATTGCGCTGGACCTTCCGGCGCTGGCCTTCGAGTAGCGCCGCGAGGCGGGATGAACTGGCTGTTGCATCGCGTGCTCGCGCTGTGGGTGCGATACCGCGTCCTGCCCGAGGACATCGCCGTCCGCCTGCAGAGCCGCGCGGCGACAGTCTGCTACGTGCTGGAGCGGCGCAGCGTCACCGATCTCGCCGTCCTGCAGCGCGCCTGCGTGCGCCTGAAGCTTCCCCGCCCGCGCAAGCGCCTGCTCGCCGCATCGTCGGACTTGCGCTCATATTTCTACCTCGGCCGGCCGCGCGGCTTCTGGGACGAGCGGCTCGACCGTCGGCCACCGCCGCAGCTCGATCAGATGCTGGCGGCGCTGGACGCCGATCCCAGCCTCGACATCGACCTGGTGCCCATCGCGGTGTATTGGGGACGCGCGCCGCAGCGCGAAGGCTCCTGGTTTCGGCTGCTGCTGGTCGAGAACTGGGCGCTCACCAGTCGCGCGCGCAAGCTGCTGCAGGTGCTCTTCAACGGCCGTAACACTCTCGTCGAGCTGGAGGAGCCCATCTCTCTGCGCAGCCTTCTCGGCGATGAGATGCGGCTGTCGGTTCGCGGCCGCAGGGTGGCTCGCTCACTGCGCGGTCTTTATGCTCAACACCGCGCGGCGCGTATCGGGCCTGACCTGTCTCATCGGCGCACCATTGTCACGCGCGTGCTGCGCACCCGGGCCGTGCGTGCCGCGGTCGCACAGGAAGTGCGCGAGAAGTCGCTCACGCGGCGCATGGCGCTGCTCCAGGCTGCACGGTATGCGGGAGAGATCGCCGCGAACTACTCGCACGCCTTTGTCCGCTTCCTCGAGCGGCTGCTGACCTGGCTGTGGAATCGCCTCTATGATGGCGTCGCGGTCGGCCACCTGGAGACACTCGAGCGCGCCGCGCAGGGCAACGAAATCATCTACGTCCCCTGCCACCGCAGTCACATGGACTACCTGCTGCTGTCGTATGTCATCTACGTCAACGGCTACCCGGTGCCGCACATCGCGGCCGGCATCAACCTCAATCTGCCCGTCGTCGGCCGGCTGCTGCGCATGGGCGGCGCCTTTTTCATTCGCCGCAAGTTCCGTGGCAACGGCCTCTATACCGTCGTGTTCATGAAGTACCTCGCTGCCATCATGGAGCGGGGCCACTCCATCGAGTACTTCATCGAAGGCGGCCGCAGCCGCACCGGCCGTCTGCTGCGGCCGAAGACCGGCATGCTCTCGATGACGGTGCGCAGCTTTCTGCGCGACCCGGCGCGTCCGGTCGTATTCCTGCCGGTGTACTTTGCTTACGAGCGCGTCGTGGAAGGCGCCACCTACGTCGGTGAGCTCTCCGGCAAGCCGAAGGAGAAGGAGAGCGTGCTGGGGCTCCTGGGTTCGCTGCGCAAGCTGCGGGAGCGCTTCGGACAGGTGCACGTCAACCTGGGCGAGCCCATCGCGCTCGAAGACGTTCTCGAGCACCACGACCGCGAGTGGCGCAACACGACGTTCGAGGACGACGTCCGTGCACCCTGGCTCGCCGCTGCCGTCGATGACCTCGCCGGCCGCATTATGCGCAACATCAACGCGGCGGCCGCGGTGACCCCAATCAACCTGCTCGCCATCATCCTGCTCGCCATGCCGAGGCAGGCGCTCTCGCAAGCGGATCTCGAGCGCCAGATCGATCTTTACCGCGCGCTGCTGCGCGGATCTGCCTATAGCGACCGCATCACCATCACCGACCTGAGCGGTGCCGGCATCATCGCCTACGGCGAAGCGATGAAGGTGCTGCAACGCCAGAAGCACGCGCTCGGCGATATCGTGCGCATGAGCGACGAGAGCGCTGTGCTCGCCACTTACTTCCGCAACAACGTGCTGCATCTCTTCGCCATGCCCTCCCTCCTGGCATGCGTCTTCTCCAGCAATGCGCAAGTGCAGCACGATGACATCCAGCGGCTGGCCTGGCGCATCTATCCCTATATCGCCGCCGAGCTCTTCCTCCCGTGGACCGAGAACGAGCTCCCCGCCGTGATCGATACGTTGCTCGACTGTCTGCAGCAGCACGGTCTGATCGAGTCGGACGCTGCCCGGACGCTCTGGCGCCGCCCGCCCCCCTCATCAGGCGAGGCGATGCAGCTCGCCGTGCTTGCCCAGGCCACCATCCAGACCATCGAGCGCTACTACCTCGTGATTGCGCAGCTCGTCGCCGCCGGCAGCGGCGAGATCACCCAGTCCGTGCTCGAGGAGCGCTGCCAGCTGAATGCTCAGCGCATCGGCACGCTCTACGGCCTCGATTCGCCCGAGTTTTTCGACCGCTCCCTGTTCGAGAACTTCATCGACCTGCTGCGCCGCCGCGGTGTCGTGCGCCTGAGCAGCGCGGGCAAGCTGGAGTTCGACGATGTCCTGATGCGCGTCGCGGCCGACGCGCAATTCGTGCTGAGCGAGCAAATCCGCCACAGCATCCTGCAAGTGACTCACGCGTAGGGGCGAGCCGCGCTGACAAAATCGCTGGGAGCGATTTTGCACGGTGCGAAGCGTCGGCCCCGAAGGGGGTGCGACGCATTGCGTCGCACGGGCGGTCAGGATGGCCGCCCTGGGCTTCCGCGGAGCACGGAGTGCGCAGCGGAATGGGCCCAAGATGGGCCGAGCAACCGGCGAGCGCCCGGTCATCGATGACCGGGCCGGCACACCGCACCAGGGACGGTTGCTTGTCGCGCCCTCAATCTTCCCAGCGCACCTTGCTGCGCAGCCGCTTGGCCGTACGCCGCCGGGTCTTCCCCTCCAGCCGCCGCTCCTGCGATGCGCGCGTGGGCCGGGTAGCCCTGCGCACCTTTGGCACCACCAGTGCCCGCCGCACGAGCTGCGTCAGTCGCTCCAGTGCCTCGCGGCGATTCCCCTCCTGCGTGCGCTGGTTGCGCGCGATGATGACCAACGCCCCGTCCTCCGTCACCCGCCGGCCCGCGAGCGACCTCAGCCGCGCTTTCACCGCCGGCTCGAGCGACATCGTGCCCGCGAGATCGAATCGGAGCTGTGCCGCCGACGCCACCTTGTTGACATTCTGCCCTCCAGGCCCCGATGCGCGCACGAACGACCACGTGAAGTCTTCGTCCGGAAGCGAAATGTCCGGTGTGATGTGTAGGTTCATTGGCCCGAAGTCGCCCGCGGCGGTTGCTCGGCGAGTCGTGCGCCGAGCCCTTCGGGCCGGCTAAAGCCGGCCAAAATCGCTCCAGGCGATTTTGTCGGGCGAGCGCGGCCCTATGACCGCCTTTGATCCCGCGGCCCCTCTGAGACCCGCCAGCGTGGGACCAGGTGCCCTCTGAGACCCGTCATCGCGACTGGCCAGTGCACCGGGAAACGGAAACGGAACGGCCTCTCTGAGGCCCGCCGACGCGAGAGCAGCTGCCCCGGGAAACGGCCGCTTGATGACTTGCTTGCGCACGTCGCAATTATCCCGGTTGCCCCGGGTCGCTGCGACCCTCAGGCGTTGAGGTTCGGGATGAGCTCGCTCTCGAGCCGGGTGATCTGGTCCTTCAGCATGAGCTTGCGCTTCTTCAGGCGCTTGAGCTGCAGCTCGTCGACGTGCACGTCGAGCGAAAGGCGCGTGATCACCTCGTCGAGGTCTCGGTGCTCTATGCGAAGCTGGCGCAGCTTTTCCATGTTGCGGAAGAGTTCGCGGTCGACATTGTCTTCGATTTCCGCCATCGGCTACCGATGCCAAAGCAGGCCGGCGCAGCGGGGTTTCCCGCGACCCTTCTCGCTTGCGAGTGCGGGTCTCAGAGGCCAGCGGGCCGTTATCATACGCCTGGACGCCGTGACGGGCTTGAAAACCATTGCCCGCTGCCCCCACAGATCCTGCACGTGCGGGTCTCTGAGGGGCGGGCTCGTTACGTGCCCCTGCGCGGGCTTCCATGCGGCTTGCCGCGGCGGGAGCGCCCTGGACGGCGCTGGTGATCGGAATGGCCGGTATGGCTTGCGGAGTGCCCCCCGGTATGGCCCGAATGTCCCCGCCGCTCCCCGCCATGCGGGCGCCGGCGGTGGCGTGGCGCGGGCTCCCCTTCGGCAAGTCCGGTGGCCAGCATGTCCGGCCCGATCGGCGCCGAGGGAATCTTGTGGCCGATAAAGCCCTCGATGTCTGGGAGCGATACCGCGAATTCCTCGCAGGCGAAGCTGATCGCGTCCCCCTCCGCGCCGGCCCGCGCGGTGCGGCCGATGCGATGAACGTAGTCGGGCGCATCCTGCGGCAGGTCGAAGTTGAAGACGTGGGTTACGTCCGGGATGTGCAAGCCGCGCGAGGCGACATCCGTGGCGATCAGCACCGCGAGATCGCCGTTGTGGAAGTCCCGCAGAAAGCGCAGCCGCTTGGCCTGCGGCACATCGCCCGAGAGCGCCTGCGCGTGAAAGCCGTTGGCCTTGAGCACGCCCTCCAGCCGCTCGGCCATGCGTTTGGTGTTGACGAAGATCATGGTGCGCCGGGCCTCGCTCTGGCGCAGCAGCGCCACGAGCAACGGAACTTTCTCCTCCATCGAAGGGTAGTACATCACCTGCCGCACGCTTTCGACCGTCTTCTTGTCGGGCTCGATGCGCACCAGCTCCGGGTTGTTCATGTGCTCGTAGGCGAGCTCCAGCACCCGGTACGAGAGGGTTGCGGAGAAGAGCATCGACTGCCGGCGCTGCGGCTGCGGCAGGCGCCGCAGGATATAGCGGATGTCCGCGATGAAGCCGAGATCGAACATGCGGTCGGCCTCATCGAGCACCAGAACCTGCGCGTGCTTCAGGTCGAAGACATGCTGTTTGTAATAGTCGATCAGCCGGCCGGGCGTGCCGATGAGCACATCGATGCCCTCTGCGAGCTGGCGCCGCTGCTTCTCGTAGTCGATGCCGCCGTAAACCACGGCGTGCGCAAGACCCGTATGTCGGCCGAGCATTTCCGCATCGCGATGGATCTGCACCGCAAGCTCGCGGGTGGGCGCGACGATGAGGGCGCGGATGGAAGTCCTGGTGCGGCTCGCCGGCGCCGGATGCGTGAGCAACGTGTGATACAGGGCAACCAGGAACGCGGCAGTCTTGCCGGTGCCGGTCTGCGCTTGGCCGGCGACATCGCGGCCGGACAGTGCGATCGGCAGCGTCTGCGCCTGGATCGGCGTGCAGTGCCTGAATCCGGCTACACGCGTGCCCTGCAGGACTGGCGGGGCGAGGCCGAGGCTCTCGAACGTAGGGGAGTGTGGATCAGTCATCAATTGCGGCTTATAATGTTGCACCGATGGGTTGGCGGGCCTTGCAAAATCGGCCCGGAAGCGCTACAAAGCGTATCAAGACGGCGGGCCAACGGCCCCCACCTGCCGGCCTAGGTTTCTTCCCAGCAGGCTTTTCCTAGTAGGCTCAAGCTCGATACTCATTTCACGAGTTAGTGTAACCGTTTGACGGGCGCTTCTGGCACGGACTTTCCCTGTCCCCCGCCCGTTTTTGCAATCCAAGCCCTTCGCAAGACGAAGAACCACTTTCGCACTCTGCATTCGACGGAGGTTGAACCGCGTGAGCAATCCGCACATCGTGCATACCAGTGACGCCACCTTTGCCCAGGACGTCCTCAAGTCCGACAAGCCCGTGCTCCTCGATTTCTGGGCGGAGTGGTGCGGTCCCTGCAAGATGATCGCGCCGATCCTGGATGAGATCGCAAGCGAATACCAGGACCGAGTCAAGATCGCTAAGCTCAACATCGACGAGAATCCGCAGACGCCGCCGAAATACGCCATCCGCGGCATTCCCACGCTCATCCTCTTCAAGAACGGCACGGTCGAGGCCCAGAAAGTCGGGGCCTTGTCCAAATCGCAATTGATGGCATTCCTCGACAGTAATCTGGACGGGGATGCGGCCATGCAACGGCAGGAACGGCGATCGTGAGAGGCTATCTCGGCAATCAGGGCCGCAACCGGCCCAAGGGTCCGCGCCACGGTAACCGTGACCGCGACGGCAACCGCGACGGCAATCGCGCCAACGGCAACGGTGGCGGCCGGCCCGATGATCTGATGCATGAGGCGGAGGCCCTCGACGCCGACGACTCCGAGATCATCAGTCCTGCGGAGCTCGTGCAGTCGCGGGCTTCGATGAACCTCACGGAGCTCAAGGCCAAGCCCATCCATGAGCTGGTCAAGGTCGCCGAGTCCATGGGGCTCGAGAGTCTCGCCCGCTCGCGCAAGCAGGACATCATCTTCTCCATCCTCAAGGCGCACGCGCGCAATGGGGAGAACATCTACGGCGACGGCGTGCTCGAGATCCTGCAGGACGGCTTCGGTTTCCTGCGCTCCGCCGACGGCTCCTACCTGGCCGGGCCCGATGACATCTACGTCAGTCCCAGCCAGATCCGCCGTTTCAACCTGCGCACGGGCGACACCCTCTCGGGGCTCATTCGCCCGCCGAAGGACGGCGAGCGCTACTTCGCGCTGCTCAAGGTCGGCGAGATCAACTTCGACTCACCCGACAGCTCGCGCACCAAGGTCCTGTTCGAGAACCTGACGCCGCTGCATCCGACCAAGCGCCTGAAGCTCGAGCGCGGTAACGGCTCGACCGAGGACCTGACGGCGCGCACCATCGACCTGGTCGCGCCCATCGGCAAGGGCCAGCGCGGCCTCATCGTCTCACCGCCCAAGGCCGGCAAGACGATGCTGCTGCAGAACATCGCCACCTCGATCACCGCCAATCACCCGGAGGTCTACCTCATCGTCCTGCTCATCGACGAGCGGCCGGAGGAAGTGACCGAGATGCAGCGCACCGTCAAGGGCGAGGTCGTCTCGAGCACCTTCGATGAGCCCGCGGCCCGCCACGTGCAAGTCGCCGAGATGGTCATCGAAAAGGCCAAGCGCCTCGTCGAGCACAAGAAGGACGTGGTCATCCTGCTCGACTCGATCACCCGCCTCGCGCGGGCCTACAACACCGTCGTGCCCTCATCGGGCAAGGTGCTGACCGGCGGCGTCGACGCCAACGCGCTGCAGCGGCCGAAGCGCTTCTTCGGCGCCGCGCGCAACATTGAGGAGGGCGGTAGCCTCACCATTCTCGCCACCGCGCTCATCGATACCGGATCGAAGATGGATGATGTGATCTATGAGGAGTTCAAAGGCACCGGCAACAGCGAGATCCATCTCGACCGGCGTATCTCCGAGAAGCGCGTCTTCCCGGCGGTCAACATCAACCGCTCCGGCACCCGCAAGGAGGAGCTCATCACCGATCAGGGAGAGCTCGCCAAGATGTGGATCCTGCGCAAGCTCCTGCACCCGATGGACGAGCTCGCCGCCATCGAGTTCCTCCTGGACCATATGAAGGACACCAAGACCAACGGCGAGTTCTTCGAGGCGATGAAGCGATAGCGGGCCAGGGCCGCGGGTCTCGCGGCGAAATGTGTAGGGTCTCGCGAAAATCGCCAAGATCGGTTGGCAATGCATAGCGAGTCCGGGCCGTTCCCGGACTCGCGGCGAAATGTGTAGGGTCTCGCGAAAATCGCCTCGGCGATTTTCGCCAAATTAAGCAGTGCCGACCAGCCCGCCGAGCACCTCGGTGTGGCTGGCGTGCTCCCGCCAGGAGGTCAGCGCTTGCGCCAGCCGCGCCGGCGAGACCATGGCATCTTCCAACAGCTCGAAGTACTCGTTGCGCGCGAGCATCGTCGCCGCCACGGAGGCGCAGTACTCGCTCTCGAGCCAGGACGCGAAACGGTCCGATGCAGTGTGAGTCGCGGTCATCGTCATGTCCTCCCCGCCTCCATCTCAGGCAATGCAATGACCATGCCACTGGCATTATGCGCCTGCACCTGTCTACTGGCACCGTCCGAAAGCAAATAATCCGGCGGCCGTTTCCCGGGGCACTTCCGCTTGCATTAGCGGGTCTCAGAGGATGGGCCGAGCAACGCGCCGCAGGTGACTTTACTCGGCGCATCCCTGCGCCTCGGCCCTTCGGGTCCGCCTGGCGACGCCAATTTACAAACCTCTGTAGCCGATGTCCCGGCGATAGATGGCACCAGGCCAGCGCACTGCCTCGACCAGGGCATACGCGGCCTGCTGCGCTTCGGCCACGGTTGCGGCCATTGCCGTGACGCATAGCGCCCGCCCGCCGCTCACCACCACCTGATCGCCCCTCAGTCGCGTACCCGCGTGAAAGACCTTGCCAGTGAGCCTCGCGGCACGATCGAGTCCGGGGATCGGGTCGCCGGTGCGCGGAGTGTCCGGATACCCGTGTGCAGCCAGCACGACGCCCAGCGCCGCGCGCGGGTCCCACATTGCCTGTACCTGATCCAAGTGGCCGTCCAGCGCCGCTTCGCAGAGCACCGTCAGGTCCGATTGCAGCCGCATCAGGATCGGCTGCGTTTCCGGATCCCCGAAACGGCAGTTGAATTCCAGGACATTCGGCGTCCCGTCACGCGCGATCATGATGCCCGCGTACAGAAATCCCGTGTAGGACATCCCTTCCGCCGCGAGGCCGCGGATGGCCGGCTCGATGACCTCGCGCATGATGCGCGCGTGGATGGCCGCCGTGACCACGGGCGCCGGTGAGTAAGCACCCATACCCCCGGTGTTGGGTCCGCGATCCCCGTCCTCGAGCCGCTTGTGATCCTGCGACGTTGCGAGTGGCAGTACGTGCGAGCCGTCCGCCATGACGATGAAGCTCGCTTCCTCGCCCTCCAGGAATTCCTCGATGACCACCTCGCGTCCGGCCTCGCCCAGCCGCCCGGCCAGCATCGCTTCCGCGACGGCGACGGCCTCGGCGGCGGATTCGGCGATCACCACGCCCTTGCCCGCCGCCAGCCCGCTCGCCTTGATCACGATCGGCGTGCGCTGCCGCCTCACCGCCTCGGGATCGAAGCTCTCGCGGGTGACGGTGACCGAAGCCGCTGTTGGAATGCCGTGGCGCCGTAGGAATTCCTTGGCGAAGGCCTTGGAGCCCTCGAGCCGCGCCGGCGCCTGCCGGGGGCCGAAGCAGCGCAGTCCGCTGCGCCCGAAGGCATCGACGATACCCGCGACCAGCGGCGCTTCCGGCCCGATGATGGTCAGACCGATGCCCTCGCGGTGCGCGAGGTCGATGAGGCCGCTGATGTCGCTCGCCTGCACGGCCACGTTGCGCACCTTCGGCTCGCGCGCCGTGCCCGCATTGCCGGGCGCCACGAGCACCTCGGCGACACGAGCCGACGCGGCGCACTTCCAGGCGAGAGCATGCTCGCGGCCTCCGGAGCCGACGATCAGGACCTTCACCAATCAATGCCGGAAGTGGCGGATGCCGGTGAGCACCATCGCCATCCCGTGCTCGTCGGCAGCGGCAATGACTTCAGCGTCCCGCTTCGACCCGCCCGGCTGAATCACGGCGCGAATGCCGTATCCCGCAGCGACATCCATGTTATCGCGGAAAGGGGAGTAGGCGTCCGAGGCCATCACGGCGCCAGCGACGGCCAGCTTCTCGTCGGCCGCTTTCAGCGCCGCGAGCCGGATGGAGTAGACCCGGCTCATCTGGCCCGCTCCGATGCCCACCGTCGCGCCGTCGCGCGCCATGACGATGGCATTCGACTTCACGAACTTGCACACGCGCCAGGCGAAAAGGAGGTCGGCGATCTCCTGCTCCGCGGGCTTGCGCTGGGTGACCACCGTCACGCCTGCGGCGTTCACGCGTGCCACATCCCTCGTCTGCGAGAGTAATCCTCCCGTGATGCTGCGGTACTCGAGCTCGTTGGATGGCGCCTGGTTGAGATCGCCGACGGCGAGCACGCGAACGTTGGGCTTGCTCGCGAGTGTCTTCAGAGCATCCGCTGCGACGGCCGGCGCCGCCAGCACCTCGACGAACTGCCGCTCGAGGATGGTCGCGGCGAGCGACGCATCCAACTCACGGTTGAGGGCGATGATGCCGCCGAACGCGGAGGTTGGATCGGTGCGGTGCGCCCGGTCGTAGGCCTCGCGCGCCGAGGCGGCGATCGCCACGCCGCACGGATTGGCGTGCTTGACGATGACACAGGCGGGATTTTCGAATTGCCGCACGCATCCGATCGCCGTATCCGCATCGGCAATGTTGTTGAACGAGAGGTCCTTGCCCTGCAGCAGCCGCGCCGCCGCGATACTCGGCTCGCGCGCCATCGGCTCGCGGTAAAGCGCCGCCTGCTGGTGCGGATTCTCCCCGTAGCGCAGGTCCTGCACTTTCTCGAAGACGAGCGGCAGAATCGCCGGAAAGTGCTCCGCGGCCGACGCCTGGCCGCCAGCGAGATAACTCGCGACCATCGTGTCGTACCGCGCGGTATGGGCGAACGCCTTGGCCGCGAGGTGCGAGCGCGTTGCCGCGGTCGTGCAGCCGCCGTGTGCCGCCAGCTCCGCGAGCAGCGCGGTGTAATCGGCCGGATCGACCGCCACGGCGACCGACTCATGGTTCTTCGACGCGGCCCGCAGCATGGCCGGGCCGCCGATGTCGATGTTCTCGATGGCTTCGTCGTAGCGGCAGTTGGGCCGGGCAACCGTCGCCGCAAACGGGTAGAGATTCACCACCAGCAGATCGATTGGCTGGATGCCGTGCAGCGCCATGACGGCATCGTCGATGCCGCGCCGGCCCAGGAGCCCGCCGTGGATCTTCGGATGCAGCGTCTTGACGCGGCCATCCATGATCTCGGGGAATCCGGTGTAATCCGACACTTCGCGCACGGTGAGGCCGCTGCCCGCGAGCAGCCGGGCCGTGCCTCCCGTGGAGAGGATCTCGACGTCGCGCGCCGCCAGCGCGCGAGCGAGCTCCACCAAGCCGCTCTTGTCGGAGACGGACAGCAACGCCCGCCGAACGGGCAACATCTTCGCGGTCAATGGGCTAGGCCGAACTGCTTGAGCTTCTTGCGCAGGGTGCCGCGATTGATGCCGAGAATTCCGGCCGCCCGGCTCTGATTGCCCTCCGCGTAGTCGAGCACTGCGCGAAAGAGCGGCTCCTCCACCTCGCGCAGCACGAGATCGTAGAGATCCGCGGGCCGCGAGCCGTTGAGGCTCGTAAAGTAATCGCTGAGCGCGCGCTCCGCGTGACTGCGCAACGGCAGCAACGGCCGTCGCGGCAGCAGATCATTCGGTATGCGCCCGTTGAATCTGGCGCCAGAGTGGTCCCGCTGCCGGCCCCTCTTTCTTTCTGTCATAGGTGGTGCCTCTCCTGGGAGCGCGGGATCATATCCTCTGAGCCCCACCATCGCCAGTGAGGAAGCCCTGAGACCCGCCTCCGCCAGATGTAAGTGCCCCAGGAAGCGGGCGCCAGGAAACGCTCAAGGTCCGTGCGCGCACGCCACCTCGCCGCTCTTCAGTGGCAGGCACGCGTCGATCTCGAAGCCGACGGCCTGCGGCCCCGGATCCACGAACACCATGGTTGCATCCACGCGGCTGCCGGCGGCGAGGAGCGAGCCCGGCGCGATGGGCGAAGGCAGATAATCGCGGGGAGGCACGTCACGTGCCGCGATGCGATTACCGAACCTATCCTGCAGTGTCACTCTCAGAAGCGGCAGCGGCTGCGCGCGGCTCGCCGCGTTCTTGACGCTCGCGCGCACGACGATCTCGCCTGCTGTAGCACCGGAGACAGAGGCGCCAAGCTGACGCACGTCGTAAGCCTTGACGTTCCACCGCGGAGCAAGCGTCACGCCCAGTGCGGAATAGACGGCGCTCAAAGGGCCCCTCAGCGCGGCGTTGGCCGCCAGGACATCGCGATAATGATTGACGATCTGCAGCGCCAGGGCGATCACCAACGCGCCGGCGCCAAGCGTCCAAGCGAGACCCGGGCGCGCCCGTCGTGTAACGAGCTCGAAAGCGTCGTCGGGTCGCTGCTGCGCAATGTTGGTCTGCTGCGCGTCTGGTATCTCTCCGGACGGCGAAGGCTCGGCACTCTCTGGCACCGGGACCGTATCGCGCGCCACTTGCGTAGGCGGCGCCGGCATGACGGATGTCGGCTGCGTGCGCTTCTCCGTCACCTCCGCGGACGCTGCTATTGCTGCCGGTGGCAGTGCAGGTGTGTCTGGCTGCGCGTCGTCCGCCTGCGCTTTGATCGCAGGGGTCTCGGGCACCTCGATTGGGGCACGCACCGATGTGACGAGGATACTGGCGTCGAGCTCGATTTCGATCTCGCCGGTATCGTCATCGGCGGATGGCGCGGACGGCTGTGGGGACTGGGATGGCTGCGGGGGCGCGGACGGCTGTGGGGACTGGGATGGCTGCGGGGGCGCGGACGGTTGCGGGGGCGCCTCGTGTTCCGGCGCCTCGGCAGCCGCAGCAGCCGCGGTCAGACCCGCAGTGTCCGGCGGCGCTGGCGCGCCGGCCGGCCTCTCCTCCGAAAGCCGCGCCAGCGCGTTGAATACGTTCAGACATCGGCCGCAGCGGACGTAGCCCTGCGCAATGCGCAGATCCGCCGCGGTGACGACCAGGGTCAGGGCGCATTTCGGGCAGACCGTGAACATTCACTCACGCGGGCGGCAGTTCCGCCGTCCCCAAAGACAGACCCAACTCTCGCGAACGCCGTAGCTGCGTATATCAAACCACGCGTCATAGGCGCGTGTCACCTCGGAAGCCTCAGGCGCCATGAGCCCCGAGAGAACCAGCGCGCCTCCCGGCCGGAGGATACCGGCGAAGCGGGGCGCGAGCTCGATCAGGGGCCCGGCGAGAATGTTCGCGAGCAGCAGGTCGGCTGCCTGCGCAATCGCCCCGACGGACTCACACAGGCGCACCTGAGCGGACAGCCCGTTCGCCATGGCGTTGTCGTGCGTCGCGATCAGGGCCTGAGGGTCGATGTCGAAACAGCTCGCGGACCGCGCGCCGAGCCGCAATGCCGCCAGCGCCAGCACGCCTGAGCCGCAGCCGAAGTCAACAACCTGGCCGCCTTCGGGTGGGTACGCATCGAGCCACTCGAGGCACAATGCCGTGGTCGGGTGAGTGCCGGTGCCGAAGGCCAATCCCGGGTCCATCCGCACCAGCGCGGCTGCCGGATCGTCGACTTGCTCGTGCTGCGGACAGACCCAGAGTCGCCTCCCGAATCGCATGGCATGGAAGTCTCGCAGCCACTCGCGCTCCCAAGCGCGATCGGCTACCTCCCGCACGCGCAACAGCGCAGCGTCGATACCGAGGGCGCGACTCAACGCGAGTACGGTAGCGTCGCCATCCGCGTTCGCCGCAAATAGGGCATTGATCCGGGCAGCGGGCCACAGGCGAAACTCGCCGCGAGCCGGCTCGAGCACGGGGGAGGTATCACGATCATCCGCATCGACGAACGTGACGGCGCTTGCGCCACAGCCACAGCACGCGGCCTCGGCATCCTCTGCCGACATCCCTTGGAGATCCCAGCTCACCTCGATCACCTCAGACCGAGGCGCCTTTCGAGGTAGTGGATGTCGGTGCCGCCCTTCTGGAAGGCCCCGTGGTTGCAGATCTCCTGGTGCAGTGGCACGTTGGTCTTGATGCCCTCGATCACCATCTCCGCCAGCGCGTTCTTCATGCGTGCGATGGCGGTCTCGCGGGTGTCGCCGAGCGCTATGACCTTGCCGATGAGTGAGTCGTAGTTGGGCGGCACGTGGTAGCCGGAATACACGTGGCTGTCGACCCGGATGCCGGGACCGCCCGGCGCGTGCCACAGGCGGATCGGGCCCGGCGAGGGCATGAAGGTCTTGGCGTCCTCCGCGTTGATGCGGCACTCGATCGCGTGACCACGGATCTGCACGTCACTCTGCACGTAGGGCAAGCGCTCGCCGGCGGCGATGAAAAGCTGCGCCTTGACGAGGTCGATGCCAGTGATGAGCTCGGTGACCGGATGCTCGACCTGGATGCGAGTATTCATCTCGATGAAGTAGAACTCGCCGTCCTGATGGAGGAACTCGAGCGTGCCGGCGCTGCGATAGCCGACCGCGCGGCAGGCCTCGACGCAGCGCTCGCCCATGATCCTTCGCTGCCGGGCGGTGATCCCAGGCGCGGGGGCTTCCTCCAACACTTTCTGGTAGCGGCGCTGCATCGAGCAGTCGCGCTCCCCCAGGTGGATGACGTTGCCGTGGCTGTCGGCCAGTATCTGGAACTCGATGTGCCGCGGCCGTTCCAGGAACTTCTCCATGTACACCTGGTCGTTGCCGAAGGCCGCGCGCGCCTCTGCGCGCGTGATGCCGATTGAGTTCAGGAGCGACGCCTCGCTGTGGACGACGCGCATGCCGCGCCCGCCGCCGCCGCCCGAGGCCTTGATGATCACCGGGTAGCCGACGTCGCGACCGATGCGCAGGTTCTCCTCGGGATCATCCCCCAACGGTCCGTCCGAGCCCGGCACGCATGGCACCCCGTGACTCTTCATCACGCGGATCGCGGACACCTTGTCGCCCATGATGCGGATGGTCTCCGCCCGGGGACCGACGAAGACGAAGCCGCTGTTCTCGACGCGCTCGGCGAAATCCGCGTTCTCGGAGAGGAACCCATAGCCTGGATGGATGGCCACAGAGTCGGTGACCTCGGCGGCGCTGATGATCGCCGGCATGTTGAGATAGCTGGCCGCCGACGGCGGCGGCCCGATGCAGACGGACTCGTCCGCGAGCAGCACGTGCTTGAGGCTGTAGTCGGCGGTGGAATGCACCGCGACCGTCTTGATGCCGAGCTCACGGCAAGCGCGCAGGATGCGCAGCGCAATCTCGCCGCGGTTGGCGATGACGACCTTCTCCAGCATGATCGGCCGCGCTTACTCGACTACGAAGAGGGGTTGGCCGAACTCGACCGGATCGCCGTTGCGCGCCATGATCGAAGTGATCCGGCCCGAGCGATCGGCCTCGATCTGATTCATCATCTTCATCGCCTCGATGATGCAGAGGACCTGGCCGACTTTGACCTCATCGCCGATTTCCACGAAGGGCTTTGAGCCGGGCGAGGAGCTGGCGTAGAAGGTGCCGACCATCGGCGCCGTGATCACGTGCTCGTTGGGCTTCGGTTTCATCGGGCTCTCACCCGCGGCAGCGCCCTGACCGCCCGCCTCGGCCGGCGGCGCGAGCGGCATCGGAGCGGCGCCGCGCCCGCTGTCCCAGCCGGTCTGGCCCGGCCCCCACCAAGCCTGCGCGGGCAGCGGATGCATCACGGCCCCGCCCGCCGGCATACGGCTGATCCGCAGGGCCTCCTCGCCCTCCTTGATCTCGATTTCCGCGATGCCGGATTCCTCGAGCAGCTCGATGAGCTTCTTGATTTTTCGAATGTCCATGCCGGGAATGCTCCCCTTGGGTCTGGTGATCGTGTTGGAACGGGCGTCGCTGGTCAGGACGCGGCGGCCGGGGCAGGTTGAGCCCGAACCGCGCCGCCGGCGAGATGCCGGCAGGCCGCACGCACCGCGAACTCGTACCCCAAGGCGCCGAATCCCGCGATCACTCCAATCGCGATGTCGGAAAAATACGATCTGCGCCGGAATTCCTCGCGCGCGTGCGGATTGGAGAGATGCACTTCGATCATCGGCAGGCGCATGGCGAGCACCGCATCGCGCAGGGCGATGCTGGTGTGTGTGAATGCGCCGGGGTTGAAGATCAGGAGTCCGACGTTCTCGACAGAAGCCCGCTGAATGCGGGCGATGAGCTCGTGCTCCGCGTTGCTCTGAAAGCAGAGAAGCTCGTGGCCCTCCTCGCGGGCGAGCTGCCCGGCCCGCCGCTCGATGGTCTCCAGCGTCTGCGCCCCGTAGATCCCGGGCTCCCGGGTTCCGAGCAGATTCAGGTTAGGGCCGTTCAGCAGTAGCAGACGGGTCATTCGGGACAGGGTTTCCGCGCGCGACGAGGCGACGCGCAGGGAATTTACCCTAATTACAAGGAACCGGGGGGTTTTTGCGACGAATGCCGCTGAACGCGCTTCGTGCGGCTCAGAGCTTCGGCGGGAGGACTGCTTGCGCGTGCGACACCGCGAGTCTCGCGATGCCATCTGCGATCTCGCGCCGGGCGGTTCCGAGGTCGATCCGGCCCCGATCGAGGTCGTCGACGCGATCCAGAATCAGCCTGGCCTGATCGGCGCGCAGCTCTCCGATCTTCACGGTAACGATGCGTCCTCGGGCGTCCACGAACACGGAGAAGGGGAAAACTGCCTGCATGCCGAGCGCCTGGATGACCTTCAGGCCAGGCCGCTCTCCGATCAGCAAAGGATAGTCGATGCTCTCGCGGCGAGCGTAATCGAGCACGGCGGCCCGGGAATCCACCGCGACACCGACGACCTTGAGCCCATCGTGCGCGCGCTCGCGGCTCAGCCGCTCCAGCATCGGAATCTCCTCCAGGCAGGGCGCGCACCACGTCGCCCAGAAATTCACGAGCAGCGGCCGGCCCTTCCAAGCAGAGAATCGGCGCATGAGACCGGCCCGGTCCGCAAAGGCGACGTCGGGTAGAGTGTCCGGAATGACCCGCCTTGGTGACGCTGGGTCATCGGAGGGAGCCGCGGCGGTGCTCGCCCCGGTGTCGGATCCCGCGTTGGCCATGGCGGACTGGAGCGCCGGCGGCGACACTGGCATCGCTGGGGTGGGCCTTAGGACTAAGCGGTAAGCGAAGAAGCCTCCGAGCCCCGCCGCGACAATGACCGCCGCTGCGGGAATCGCCCGGGTGAGCAAGGTCCGCATCGCGCTATCAGGAGGCCGGCCGCGAGTCGAGAGCGGCACGCACCGTCGCCGCGAATTGCGCGCCATCCAGGTAGCCCACGACCCGGTAGCGGGAGCGCTCCTCCCCATTGCGACCGTAGAAGGCGATCGTCGGCGGTCCATAGATGCCGAAGCGCTTGAGCAACGCCCGGTCGTCAGCGTCGTTCGCCGTCACGTCCGCGCGCAGCAGCACCGCGCCGGACAGAGCCTGCCGTACCGCCGGATCGAGGAAGGTCGTCGCTTCCATCTCTTTGCAGGACGTACACCAGTCGGCATAGAAGTCGACCATCACCGGGTGTCCCTGGTGCGCTGCCAGCGCCACGGCCTGGTCGAGGCCCGCCACGCTGTGGATGGGGGCGAAGTGCAGAGGCTGCTCCGCCGCCGCCCAGGCGGGAATCGGCTCGAGGGGATCGGTTCCGCCCAGCGCGGCGCCGGTTACCAGCGCCACACCGTAGATTCCTGCCGCCAGCCCGGCGACCCGCAAGGTCCAGGCGCGTGAGGGAGAGCCGCGGCGAGTGGCCGTCCAGAGGACCGCGGCCAGCGTGGCGGCCGGCACCGCCCAGAGGGCCAGCGTGACGCGCGCGGGCAGCAGGCGGTCGAGCATCCACACTGCGACACCCAGCATCACCGCGCCGAAGAGCCTCCTCACCGTGTCCATCCAGGGACCGGATTTCGGCAGCAGTCGGCCAGCGGATGCGCCGATGACGAGGAGGGGTGTACCCATGCCCATGCTCATCGCGAAGAGCGCAGCGGCCCCGCGAGCCATCTCACCCGTCTGGCTGATGACCGCGAGCGCCCCGACGAGCGCCGGTCCGACGCACGTCGTGACGATGAGCGCTGATAGCGCGCCCATCAGGGCAACTCCGCCGAACGTGCCGGCCGATTGTCGGTTGCTCAGCTGGGCAATGCGGGTTTGCAGCACCGCCGGAATCTGCACGGTGAACAGCCCGAGCATCGAAAGGGCCATCGCCACGAAGAGCGCCGCGAATGAGCCGACGATCCAAGGTCGCTGGAATGCGGCCTGCGCCTGTCCACCCGCGGCAGCGAAGGCGGTGCCGGCGATCGTGTAGGTCAGCGCCATGCCGAGAACGTAGGCGAGCGACAGCACAAACGCCCGCCCGGTCGTCACCTTTCGGCCCTGACCGACGATGATCCCGGAGAGAATCGGAATAGTGGGATAGACACAGCCGGTGAACGCCAGCCCGAGACCTGCCAGAAAGAACCAGCCGATCATGGCGAGCAGGCTTCCCGACCGGGCGAGGGCCTCGAATCTGAACTGACTCGGCTGAGCCGCGACAGTCGCCTCGGGAGCGCCGGTATTTCCTGCGCCGGACACCTGAGCGCCTCCTGCGGTTCCAGCGGATCCAGCGGCCGCGGGTGGCAGCCGTACGCTGACCGTCTTCGTGATCGGGGGATAGCAGAGCCCGGCGTCCGCACAGCCCTGGTAGGTCACTCGCAGCGCGATGTTGCGGCTTCCCGTAGCGGAGCCGCGCTCGAGGGGCACTATCGCGGCGAGCGCGTGCCGGTAGATCTCCTCGCGGCCGAAGTACGGGTCCGTCTTGATCTGGCCACGGGGGAGCTGGAGCGCCCCTAGCTGCATGCCGTCGGCGCTCGCGACCCTGAGTCGGCTGCGGTAGAGGTAGTAGCCGTCATGGATGGTCCAGTCCAGCCGAATCGTATCTGGCCCAGCCGCGGCTCCGCTTACATGAAACACCTGGTCAGGCGGCAGGAACTTCGGCTGGTTGGCCAAGGCCGCCAGCACGGTGCCTGCGTCCGGAGCGGCCTGCAGCGGGCTCCCCAAGCTCGGTAGCAGTAATACCGCCGCCGCCACCACGCTGAATCGGTATCGCCTCACCCGACCGCCCCCTGCAGCCAGGAAAGGTAATCCGCGGCGCCGGCGGCTACCGGCAAGGCGATGATCTCCGGCACTTCATAAGGGTGAAGGGACTTCAGTCGCACCTCGAGCTCCGGGTAACGGTCTCCGAGGGTTTTGATGACCAGCAGCACCTCCGGTTCATCCTGAACGGCGCCCCGCCAGCGGTAGGTCGAATGTACCGGGCCCACCCGGCTCACGCAGGCCGCACGGCCCGGGTCCAACCGGGCCTGTCCCGATTCCACGAGCGCACGGGCGATTTTCGAGGCGTTCGCCTCGTCGGGGCAGGTGGTCAGTACCACGATGGGTTCGGCGGCGGGTGCCACTAGAGAGGTCTGGGCAGGGGTCTGATGGCCGCGATCATAATCCGATGCCTCAAAATTCTCCTCGCCGGACTTGAAATCCGACCTTCCACGCATATCATTAGCAGCCGCGTGAGGAGAGTGCTAATACCCTCCCGCGTCTATTTTCCATAACCCAGCTTCACAGGAGCGTCCCCCATGAAGATTCGTCCTCTTCATGACCGCGTGATCGTCAAGCGCCTGGAGGAGGAGCGTACCTCCCCGGGCGGCATCGTCATTCCCGACACGGCGGCTGAAAAGCCGGTCCAGGGAAAGATCATCGCGGTCGGCAACGGCAAGATTCTCGAAGACGGCAAGGTCCGTCCGCTCGACATCAAGGTCGGCGACAAGATCCTCTTCGGCAAGTACAGCGGCACGGAAGTCAAGGTCGACGGCGAGGAGCTGGTCGTGATGCGCGAAGAGGATGTCATGGCCGTGATCGAGAGCAAGTAAGCGAGGAGCTAAGACAATGGCAGCCAAAGAAGTCAGATTCAGCGATGACGCCCGCTCCCGCATGTTCCGCGGTGTCAACGTACTTGCGAACGCCGTCAAGGCGACTCTCGGCCCCAAGGGCCGCAATGCCGTGCTCGAGAAGAGCTTCGGCGCCCCCACCGTCACCAAGGACGGCGTCTCCGTCGCCAAGGAGATCGAGCTGAAGGACAAGTTCGAGAACATGGGCGCGCAGATGGTGAAGGAAGTCGCGTCCAACACCTCCGATGAGGCGGGTGACGGCACCACGACCGCGACGGTGCTCGCCCAGGCGATCATCCGCGAGGGCCTGAAGGCCGTCTCCTCGGGCCGCAACCCGATGGACGTCAAGCGCGGCATCGACAAGGCGGTCGTCAGCGCCGTCGAGGAGCTCAAGAAGCTCTCCAAGCCCTGCAAGGACTCGAAGTCGATCGCCCAGGTCGGCACGATCTCCGCCAACTCCGACGAGTCGATCGGCAAGACCATCGCCGATGCGATGGAGAAGGTCGGCAAGGAAGGCGTGATCACGGTCGAGGAGGGCTCGGGCCTAGAGAACGAGCTCGAGGTAGTCGAGGGCATGCAGTTCGACCGCGGCTATCTCTCCCCATACTTCATCAACAACCAGCAAAACCAGACCGCGGAGCTCGAGAAGCCCGTGATCCTGCTGGTCGACAAGAAGATCTCCAACATCCGCGAGCTCCTGCCGCTGCTCGAGGGCGTCGCCAAGTCGGGCCGGCCGCTGCTGGTCGTGGCCGAGGACCTCGAGGGCGAGGCGCTCGCCACGCTGGTGGTCAACAACATCCGCGGCATCCTCAAGGTGGCTTCCGTCAAGGCTCCGGGCTTCGGCGACCGCCGCAAGGCCATGCTGCAGGACATCGCCGTTCTCACCGGTGGCACGGTGATCTCCGACGAGGTCGGCCTGTCGCTCGAGAAGGCGACGCTCAATGACCTCGGCGAGGCGAAGAAGGTCGTGGTGGAGAAGGAGAACACCACCATCATCGACGGCGCCGGCAAGCAGTCCGACATCAAGGCTCGCATCGAGTCGATCCGCCAGCAGGCCGAGGAGGCCACCTCCGACTACGACAAGGAGAAGCTGCAGGAGCGCGTCGCGAAGCTCTCGGGCGGCGTTGCCGTCGTCAAGGTCGGCGCGGCCACCGAGGTCGAGATGAAGGAGAAGAAGGCCCGCGTGGAGGATGCGCTGCATGCCACCCGCGCGGCGGTCGAGGAAGGCGTGGTGCCGGGAGGCGGTGTCGCCCTGATCCGCGCCCAGAAGGCGCTCGACAAGCTCGAGGGCGCGAATGAGGACCAGACGGTCGGCATTCGCATTCTCTCGCGCTCCATCGAGGAGCCACTGCGCCAGATCGTGGAAAACGCCGGCGAGGATGCCGCCGTGGTCCTCAACAAGATCAAGGAAGGCAAGGGCAACTACGGCTACAACGCCGCGTCCGGCCAGTTCGGCGACCTCATCGAGCAGGGCATTCTCGACCCGACCAAGGTCACGCGCCTGGCGCTGCAGAACGCGGCCTCGGTAGCGGGTCTGCTGCTGACGACCGAGGTCATGGTGGCCGAGGCGCCAAAGGAAGAGGAGCACAGCCACGGGATGCCGCCGGGCGGCATGGGCGGAATGGATATGTAACGCCCCCTCGAAAGAGGTATCGATTCTGAAAGGATGAGCCGATAGGCTTATCGGCAGTGGTTAGGGGCGGCGCCCGATATATTAGCGGGTGCGCCCTGAAAGACGCGGAGCAAGACCCCCTATTCCGCGCAATCCTTGAAGGCCCGCCTGTGCGGGCCTTTTTTTTTTGTTTTTTCTATTGGCCCGAAGTCGCCTGCGGCGCTTCGGGGGAGCGCGCTGCTATGACCGCCTTTGACGTCGCGGGCCAGCGAGCGGCCTCTCTGAGACCCGCCAACGCCGGAGGAGGAGCCCTCTGAGAGCCGCCATCGCAAGTAACGAGTGCCCGAGGAAAGCCCCCGGAAACGCCCGCTTATTCACTCGCTTTCGGACGGCGCGGCGATTGGGCTTGCCGTGGACCTCAGCGCGGCCCTGGCCCGTTTATTCACTTGCTGCCGGACGGCGCATAATCAAAGGCCTGTGCGAGGTTTTGGGAGCGTCCTATGAGTGTACTTTCCAGGCGTGCCGCGACGGCGGGGGCGGTGCTCACGGGGCTCATGTTCGGCCTGGCGGGCCTCGGAGCGGCCCAATCGGTGGCCACCAATCCGCAGGGGCAACCCGCGACCGACGTCGTGGTCCCGGCGGGCAAGGCAGTGGCGGCGGGCGGTGGCCGGATCGTACTCAAGGGACCGGGCTACAGCATCGTGGCGACCTCGCCGCCGGTGGAATCAGGGGGGGAGACGAAGGTCACGAATGCGCCGCTCGAGACGCTGCACGAGCCTATCGTCTGCCAGGGGCAGCGGGAGCTGCACATCGATAATCGCGACATCCGCTTCGATGGCAACGCGATCACCGCCGAGGACGGGTGCGAGGTCCACATCACCAATAGCCGGATCAGCGCCGGCGGCATCGCAATTCGGGCGCGGGGTGCCACCGTGCACATCGAGAACAGCGACATTGAAGGGCATGCTGGTGCCATAGATGCGTCGGATGGGGCGCAAATCTACGCCGAGACATCGACCTTCAAGGGCGCCGCGCGCCGCGTGGGTGAGGCGTCAATCCACGACCTCGGCAACAACACCTGGCAATAAATTGCGCTTCCCCGACGGCTTCGCTGTCAGCGCGGAGCTGAGCGCCTGTCTGCAGCGGCAGCGGGATGCGCTCGAGTCTGCCTCGCCGGGCCAATTGGATTCGCTGCCGGCCGATGTCCGCGACTCGGTGCCGCTCGTTTTCGGGGCGAGTGATTTCGTCGCGCAGGCGTGCGCCCGCGACGCCGACCTGCTGCCCGATCTGATCGGCCGCTTCGGGCTCGCGCGCCGCTCTGCGCCTGGCGACTACGCGGCTCGCGCGCCGGCGGTGGGCGGCTCCGAGGCGGATATCCTTTCGGCCCTACGGCGCTGGCGTCGGCGCGAGATGGTACGGATCGCGTGGCGGGCGCTGGCTGGCTGGGCGGAAGTCGAGGAGACACTGGCCGATCTGTCCGCGTTCGCGGATGCGGCCATTCAAGTGTCGGTGGAGCATGCCCGGCAGCCTCTCATCGCCCGCTACGGAGAGCCGCGCTCGGCCTCGGGAGCGGTGCAGCCGCTGGTCATCGTGGCCATGGGCAAGCTCGGAGGGCACGAGCTGAATTTCTCCTCCGACGTCGATCTGGTACTGCTCTTTCCGGAGCACGGCGAGACCGATGGTCCGCGCCCGATTGCCAACGAGGAGTTCTTCACGCGTCTGGGGCAGAGTCTCATCAGGCTGCTGGAAACCGCCACGCCTGACGGCTTCACACTTCGCGTCGACATGCGGCTGCGCCCCTTCGGCGACAGCGGTCCGCTGGTCACGAGCTTCGCCTCTCTGGAGGTTTACCTGCCGTTGCACGGCCGTGATTGGGAGCGCTATGCCTACGTGAAGGCGCGCCCGGTCACAGCGGTGGAGCGGTATGCCGAGATCCGCGCCTCCGCGCTCGGCCCGTTCGTGTACCGCCGGTACCTCGACTACGGCGTGTTCGAGAGCCTGCGGGAGATGAAGGCGCTCATCGAGCGCGAGGTCGAGCGGCGCGAGCTCGCCGGTCACATCAAGCTGGGGCCGGGGGGCATCCGCGAGATCGAGTTCATCGTGCAGGCGTTCCAGCTCATCCGCGGCGGACGCGAGAGGCGCTTGCAGACGACCTCGCTCCTGCAGGCGCTGACGACCCTCGGGGAAATGCAGCTCATGCCGGGTGAGGCCGCGGCGCAGCTGCGCGCCGCGTATCTTTATCTGCGACGGCTGGAGAACAGCCTGCAGATGCTCTCCGACCGCCAGACCCATCAGCTTCCGGCCGATGAGCTGTCGCAGGAGCGCATCGCGCTCGCCATGGGGGTCCCCGGCTGGGCGGCACTGCGCACCGAGCTGGGGCGCCATGAGGCGTGCGTCAGCCGTCATTTCCATCGGTTCGTGCTCGGTGCGGCGTCGCGCGGCGGCGCGGCGGTGAGGATCGATCTCGGGCGGCTGTGGGAGACAGACGCGGAGAGCGCGGTCCTGACGGAGTCGCTGGGCCGCGCGGGCTTCGGTGATCCCGCGCAGGCCGCGCAGATGCTGTTGGCACTGCGCGCCTCGGCGCTGGTGCGAAAGCTCGATGAGCCCGGGCGGCAACGCCTGCAGGCCCTCCTGCCGCCGCTGCTCGAGGACATCGGCGCCGCAAAGCTTGCGGGTGCCGCCGAGCAGCTTGCCGTGCTGCGCCGGATCATTTCCATTCTCGAGGCGACGGGCAAGCGCTCGGTGTATTTCGCACTGCTGCGGGAGAGTCAGGCGGCGCGTTCGCGGCTCGTCGAGATCTGCCGTCACGGCGAATTCCTCGTCCGCCAGATCGCCTCCTATCCGCTGCTGCTCGATGAGCTGGTCGATGAGAGGCTGCTGTCGGAGCTTCCGGGGCGCGAGGCCCTGGCTCGCGAGCTGCAGGCGGCCATGCAGCAGGTTCACGAGGACGACCCGGAGCACCAGGTCGAGGCGCTGTGCCACTTTCAGCGCGCTGCCATTTTCCGGATCGCCGTGGCGGACCTGACGGGGCGCCTGCCGGTCATGCGCGTGAGCGATCGCCTCACGGAGGTCGCCGAGCTCATCATCGCCTGCGCCATGGAGCTCGCCTGGCGGCAGATCACGGCGCAATTCGGCGTGCCGCACTGCGGCGAGCGCCCACGCAGGATGCGTGGGCCGGGGGGCCTGCCGCCAGGGATGGCCAGTGGCTCTGCCCAGAAAGCTGCGGAGCAGGATCGCACAGCAGAAAGCGGCGCGCAGCGCCGGCCGGTGAGCATCTGCGCAGTGGGCTACGGCAAGCTCGGCGGTCTCGAGCTCGGCTACGCGTCGGACCTCGACCTCGTGTTTCTGCACGATTCACTCGGGGAGCGCCAGGAGACCGACGGCGCCCGCCCCATCGATAACCCGCTTTTCTTCGTGCGGCTCGCGCAGCGGCTGATGCACCTGCTCACCATGCACTCGGCAGCGGGCCGGCTCTATGAGGTGGACGTGCGCCTGCGGCCGAGCGGCAAGGGAGGGTTGCTGGTCACGCAGATCGATGCGTTCGCCGAGTATCAGCGGCGCGAAGCCTGGACATGGGAGCATCAGGCGCTACTGCATGCGCGCGCAGTCGCCGGCGCGCCGGAGTTGTGCGCGGAGTTCGAGCGCACGCGGCTCGACGTGCTTTGCCACGCAGTGCGCCGCGACAGCCTGCGGGATGAAGTGAGGGCGATGCGCGAGCGCATGCGTCGGGAGCTGACGAAGAGCGGTGATGGCCGGGTAGACCTGAAGCAGGATGCGGGCGGCATCGCCGATATCGAGTTCCTGGCGCAATACTGGGCGCTGAGATGGGCCCGGGACTATCCGCCCGTAGCGATGTTCTCCGACACCATCCGCCAGCTCGAGTCGGTCGCCTCGGCCGACCTCGTGCCGCAGGCAACCGTGGACGTGCTCACGGCGGCGTATCGAGCGTACCGCACTCGAACGCACCATCTATCCCTCGCCGGCGACGGCGCCATGGTTTCCGCCGAAGAGTTTGCGGTCGAGCGGGTCGCGGTGACGGCCGTGTGGGACGAGGCGATGGCGAGGGCCGAGACGGTATAATCGCCGCCCTTTCTGTCCCGGACCTCTAGCTCCATGGCCGCGCAACCCAAAGCACTGATCCAGCCGAACGCGCAGAACCAATACGAGGTCACTGCGGAGGACCTGCCGCTGTCCTGTCCGATGCCGCAGATGTACCTGTGGAATTCGCATCCGCGGGTGTATCTGCCTATCGAGGCCACCGGCTGGGCGAAGTGTCCTTATTGCGGTGCGGAGTACACGCTGAGGCGGTAGCCGCCTCATCCGTCCAGCAACGGGGCGATCAGCCGCATCAGCTTCTCCAGCGCGCCGCGATTGCGCTCGACGGCGGCGCGGCCGCGCTGACCCATCTGCGTCCGCAGCGCCTCATCCGACAGCAGCTCGGTCACTCTCGAGCCGAGCTCGGCGCCGTTGCGCACGATCTCGGCGGCGCCGCAATCGAGCAGCAGCCGCGCCACGTCCTCGCCGTTGGAGTTGTTGGGTCCGGTCAGGACCGGCAGCCCGAGGGCGGCCGGTTCCAACAGGTTGTGGCCGCCGATGGGCGCCAGACTGCCGCCGACGAAGGCCACATCGGCCGCCGCATAGAAGTGGAGCAGCTCCCCCAGCGTGTCGAGCAGCAGCACGTTCGACGTGCCTGTTGCGCCCTCGCTGGACGGCGATGCCGAGCGCCGCGTGAAAGCGACTCCCTGCCGCTCCAGCCAGCCGGTCACTTCGCTGAAGCGATTGGGATGGCGTGGGGCGAGTACCAGCAGGGCAGCGGGATGGACGCAGCCGACGCGCCGATGCGCCTCGAGCACCGCCTCTTCCTCGCCGCCGCCATGTGTGCTGCCCGCAACCCACAGGGGGCGTCCCGGCGCGTACCGCTGGCGCAACTCCCTGCCGCGCGCGGCTATGTCCGCAGGCAGCGTGAGATCGAATTTTAGGTTGCCCGTTACATACGTGCGCTCTGCGTTCGCGCCGAGCGTCCGGAAGCGCTCGGCGTCTCCCTCGCCCTGCGCGGCGACCACCACTTCGCCTGCAACGGTCTCTCTGAACAGCGCTCCGAGACGCCGGTAACGATGAGTCGAGCGCTGTGACAGGCGCGCGCTGGCGATGACCAGCGGTATGCGCCGGCGCCGGCATTGGCGGTAGAGGTTGGGCCAGAGCTCCGTCTCGACGATGACTGCGAGGCGCGGGCGGGCGCGGTCGAGGAACCGGCGAACCGACCCCGGCAGGTCGAATGGCAGATAACGCACCTCGGCCGTGTCGCGGAAGGATGCGCGGGCGCGCGCGGCCCCCGTTGGGGTGAACGTGGTTACGAGCACCGGCGTCTGCGGGTAGCGCTCTCGTAGTGTGACGACCAGAGCCGCGGCTGCCTGTACCTCTCCCACCGACACCGCATGCACCCAGATCGGAGCGGGCGCGATCGGCGAGCCGAGTCCGAATCGCTCACCGAAGTTGCGCCAGTAGGCGCGATCGCGCAGCCCTCTCCACGCGAGCATCGCCGAGATCACTGGGGCGGCGAGGTATACCGCCGCGAGATAAAGCAGGCGCATGACGGGTCGCGGGTCAGCCGGGTGATGGCTCGCGGCTTGCGGACGACTGCCGATAGCCGTCGAGGAGCGCGTGCCAGTCGGCCTCGGTGAAGCGGTCGGGCGGCAGCCCGTAAGTGACCTTCTCCAGCGACCGCCGCAGGCGGACGAGATTGGCATCGCGCCATAGACCCGCCCGCCGGAGCTGACAGCGGTCGAAGTCGACCAGATAGACGGCCTCCTCGCTGAGCAGTACGTTGCGCGCGTTGAGATCGGCGTGACAGACGCCGAAGTCATGAAAGCGCCGGATGCAGCGGCCGATCGAGATCCAGGTGACGATCGACAGCGCGCCGCAACCCAGACACTCGGCAAGCGAGCCGACAGTGCGCAGCCGCTCCGTGATGAGGTCGCCTCGGTAGGTGCGCCCCTCGCGGGCGTAACGGGCGGCAATCGGCGCCGGCACGGGCAGGCCCGCGCGGTGCAGCCGATAGGTGATCGACCACTCCGTGAAAGGCCGTGTCTGCTCCTCGCCGCGCCAGATGTATCGATCGGGAGAGAGCAGAGAGATGAACCCACCGCGATGGTAATGACGCAAAACCAGCCGGCGGTCCGGGCTGCGCACGAAATGCGTGGTGCCCCGGCCGTAGGTAGCCGCGCCGTCGAGCTCGCCGCGGGAGCTCCAGTAGCGCGGATCGAACCAGGCGGCCGTCAAATTGCGGGCCCGGGACGCGTCGTATAGCATGGCGCCTCCCTCGATGACCCCATGCTTGACCTCCGATCCCAGCGGCCAGCGGCCACTCATCGCGAGCATCCCTCTGAGTCCCGCCCGCGCGTAACGATGGACCCCGGGAAACTGCCGCTCGATCGACCGCCGTCCACTGTCTGCATATTGAGACTTTCGGCGCTGGGTGACACCTGCCATGTCGTCCCGATGCTCCGAGCGCTGCAGCGTGCATGGCCCCAAACGAAGCTGACATGGGTCATCGGCAAAGCGGAATCGCGCCTGATGGAGATCATCGATGGCGTGGAGTTTATCATCGTGGACAAGCGCGCCGGCTTTGCGGCGCGTCGCGATCTGCGCGCCCAGCTGCGTGGACGCCACTTTGACCTGTTGTTGCACATGCAGCTCTCGTTTCGCGCCAGCCTGGTCTCGCGCCTCGTCCCGGCGACCATCCGGCTCGGCTTCGACCGCGCCCGTGCGCGGGAGCTCCAGTGGCTTTTCACCAACGCGCGGATCGCACCGCGTTCCCGCGAGCATGTCCTCGACAGCTTCCTCGGCTTTCTCGAAGCGCTGGGCATCCAGGAACGCACGCTGCGCTGGGATGTCCCGTTGCCATCCGCCGCGCTGGAGTACGCCGAGAGGCTGATTCCCGATGCGCGGCCGACGCTGGTCATCAGTCCCTGCTCCAGCCACCCGCTGCGCAACTGGCGTCCGGAGTCCTACGCGGCCGTCGCCCATCACGCCGCGCGTCGGCATGGCATGCGTGTAATCCTGACGGGGGGACCTACCGCGGCTGAGAGGACGATGGGGGCAGCCATCGAGAAGTCGGCGCCGGCGCCGCTGGTGAATCAGATCGGACGCGACACGCTGCCGCAGATGCTTGCGCTGCTCTCACGAGCGACCGTGCTTCTCACGCCGGATTCAGGTCCCGGCCACATGGCGACCATGGTGGGGACGCCGGTGATCGGTCTCTATGCGGCCACGAATCCCGCCCGCAGCGGGCCGTATCTCTCGCGCAGGTGGTGCGTGGACGCCTACCCGCAGGCCGCGCTCCGGTTCCGCGGCCGCCCGCCCGAGCAGCTCCCGTGGACCGAGAAGATCGAGACGCCTGGTGTGATGGACCTCATCGAGGTGGCGCAGGTCACCGGGAAGCTCGATGAGTTGTTAGCATATCGCCTATGACCGACATCCTCGTGCCCCTCTCCCCCGGGGAGCTGCTCGACAAGATCACCATCCTCAGGATAAAGACGGCGCGGATTCTCGATGCCGTCAAGCTCGCGAACGTGCGGCTCGAGCTCGAGCTGCTCGAGAAGACGTGGCGCGACGCACGGTTCGCCGTTGACATCTCGCGCGAGGAGCATGCGCTGCAGGAAGTCAACGAGCGGCTGTGGGATATCGAGGACCGCATCCGCGAGAAAGAGGCGCGCCAGACCTTCGACCGGGAATTCATCGAGCTCGCTCGTGCCGTCTACCACTCGAACGACGAGCGAGCGGCGATCAAGAAGCGCATCAACGTGGCGCTGGGATCCCGGCTGGTGGAGGAGAAGTCCTACCGGGTCTACTAGGGATTCGGCGGCGGGGGCGGCTGCTGCGGAGTCGGCACCGGCGAGGGAGGTGTCATGGCCTGCGGGGTGATCGGTCCCGGTGAAACGGAAACTGACGTCGTCAGCCATTGG
This sequence comes from Steroidobacteraceae bacterium, assembly GCA_050739095.1. Classification (GTDB taxonomy): domain Bacteria; phylum Pseudomonadota; class Gammaproteobacteria; order Steroidobacterales; family Steroidobacteraceae; genus 13-2-20CM-66-19. The sequence continues at coordinate 36,992 of JBOIAR010000007.1, forward strand.
TCGATCGCCTGCACCTCCTTGGGGTCGAGGGTGCCGGCCGCATATTGCAGCTGCACGACGCTGTTGATGTACGTGTAGCGGCTGGAGGCGTAATTGGTCCTCGCCTGCACGAGCGTGCTCAATGAATTGAGCACATCGACCTCGGTCTGCGTGCCGACGCGGTACCCCGCCTGCGTGGCACGATAAGCCGTCTCGCTCGATGTGAGCGCCTGCTGATACGCCTGCACGTTGGCAATCCCGGAGATGACGCCGAGGTAAGCATCACGCGCCTGCTGCGCTGTCGTGCGCGAGGCCCCGTCCATGGCGTCCTTTGCTGCGATCCACTGGTATTGCGCCTGATGCGCACGGGCCGTGGTTCCTCCGCCGCTGAAGATGGGCACGGTGACCTGGAGGCCGATCTGCCGGTCGTTCGTCCAGGACGGAAGCCCGCTGAACGTGCCGAGGCCGATGATCGACTCATCGGCGGTCGAACCGTTGAACGAGCGACTCGCGATCAGGCTGACGGTGGGCAGGTGGCCGCCGAAAGCGATGCGTACGTTGTCCCGAGCTACATCCGCGGCCAGCCGGGCCGCGATCAGCGTGAGATTCTGCTGCAGCGAGGTCTGGACCCATTGGTTCTGGTTGGCCGGAGACGGCATCACGAGCGGAATGCTCGCTCCGGGCTCCAATAGTGTCGCGTACTGGCGTCCGGTGATGACCTCGAGCTGATCCTCGGCGGTCGCGAGCGATTCCTTAGCGGAAATCACGTTCGCCGCAGCCGTATCGCGCGCGGCACGGGCCTGCTCGACGTCAGTGATGGCGATGAGTCCGACCTGGTAGCGCTTGTTGGCCTGCTCGAGCTGCAGGTCGAAAGCCTGCAGTGAGGACTCCTGCGCCTGCAGGGTGTCGAGCGCCGAGAGGACATTGAAGTAGGCCGTAGCGACCCGCAGGATGAGGTCCTGCGCCGCGGACTCGTAGGTCGCCTGCGCTTCCGCCACCTGGCTGTCGGCGGACTTGAGGCTCATCCAATTGGCCCAGGAGAAGAGCGACTCGGAGAGGTTGAGGCTCCACGCGTTGCTCACCGTGTCCGTATTGGTGTAGATCGGAACGGGGGCAATCCGATTCGCCGAAACCGACTCGAGCTGGGTCGTTTGTCCCGCATTATGATCCCAGGTCTTGCCTGCCGACCCCGAGATCTGCGGCAGCAATGCCGCCCAGGCTTCCGGCCGGGCCTCGCGCGCGGCCCTGTAGTTCGCATAGGCCTCCTGGAACGTGGGGTCGTTCGCCAGCGCGTCCTTGTAGACCTGGGCGAAATCCGCGGCGGGGGCGGCGGCGGGGAATCCAATGAGGAATCCGGCCCAGAGGCAGACCAGGCTCGATGTCCGTACGGCGCGGTGCATATGTTTCAGAGACGCTCTTGGAGTCGTGGACAGGCTCTTAGAACACAAAAGCCTGGGGGCGAGTTGCATGTATGAGCGGGTCGATCACGGTCTCGAAGAGGCTCTCCGTGCCCCAGGCATCCTCGGAGATGCGGCGGATGAGCCGTGCCTCCATGACCGGAGCCTCCCCCACCACGACGAAGAGCCGCCCGCCCACGGCGAGCTGGCGCTGGAAGCGCTCGTCAGGGACAGGGAGCGAGGCGGTGATCGCGATCGCGTCGTATCGCGTCTCGGAGTCGATCTGCGTCGCATCCTGCGTGACGATTTCGACGTCCCTGAGGCCCAGCGCGGCGATGTTGCTGCGCGCGAGCTCCGCGAGCTCAGGAAAGATCTCGAGCGACCGCACCGATGCGCCTGCGGCCCGCAGGCATGCCGTCACGAATCCCGAGCCGGTCCCGATCTCGAGCACCCGCTCGTTGCCGCGGAACGCGAGGGTCTGGAGGAGTCTGCCGAGGACGCTCGGCCGCAGCATGTGTTGTCCGCACGGCAGGGGGATCTCCACGTCCGCAAAGGCCAGAAAGCGATGCTGCGGCGATACGAATCCCTCGCGCGGCACTCTGCGCAGAGTCTCGAGCACGCGTGCATCGAGCACATCCCAGGCACGCACCTGCTGCTCGATCATCTGCTCGCGTGCTTGGACCGTGAACATGATCAGTGACGCTCCGATTGGACTTATTGCATCCCGGTGGTGAACTCGTGAAGGTACGGGTTTTCGCGGCTTCTGCCAAGCGGCTTTGCGATGAGATATGGTGAAACGCCGACGGGATGCCGGACACCTACGCTATGCTTCCGATGTCCCACACCGGGCACTACAAGAATGAAAGCAATCCCGGACTGCCCGCGAGCCGTTAACCGCATGATCGCCGAACCAAGCGCTCGAGAGGGCGGTAAGCCGCGTTTCGCGAGCGGGGCTCACTAAGATGTCCGCCCTGGCGCTGTTGTGCATTCTGCTGGCGCTGGCCGCGGCGGTGCTCGTGTGGCTTTATGTCGGCCAGCGCCGCGAGCTCTCGGACGTGAGCCGGCTGTCGCAGCAGCTTCAGCGCATCGCCATCGGCGGCCCGCTCGCCGGTCGGGTCGAGTCGGCGAGCTCGAAGCCGGAGCTGTCCGCCCTGGTCACCGCGGTCAACCATCTCCTGACACGCGCTGCCGCCGAGCGCGAAGGCGGCCGAGTGACTCCGAAGCTCTTTGCCGAGCTCGGCGAGCGCATTCACGAAGCGGTGCTGGTGCATCGCGAGGTGATTCTGTATGCGAACCGGCAGTTCGCCGCGCTCGTTGGCGCGGAGCGCGCCGACCTCGCCGGCCGCCGCCTGGGCGACCTGGTGGCACCGGAGTACGCCGAGCTGGTGCAGGAGAACATCCGCCGGCGCATGGCCGGCGAGCCGGCCGCCGAGCGCTATGAGGCCGAGATCCTCGGCCGCGACGGTCAGGTGAGCCGGCTCGAGATCGCGTCCGCGCGGGTCGATTACGACGGCGGCAGCGCGCTGCTCATGACGGGCGTCGAGATACTGCCCACGCAGACGGTCGAGGCGCTGCGCATCAAGACCGAAGGCGACTCGAGCGCGTATATGCTGGCCCTGAACTCACTCGCGGAGGCCGTGCTTGCCACGGACGCCGAGGGCCGACTCACCTATCTCAACCCGGCGGCCGAGCGGCTCACCGCGACGGTCGCGGCAGAGGCCGTCGGCAAGTCGCTCGAGGAGATCGTCGGGCTGGTCGATGAGACCGATCGGCGCCTGCTCTCTGACCCGGTGCACCAGGCGCTCACGAGTGGCGCGCCGGTGAGCCTCGGCCGCCGCGCCTTGCTGATCTCGCGTCGCGACGCCAGCGAGCGGTCCATCGAGCTGTCGGCCACGCCGATGCGTGATGCGGCCGGTGAGCAGGTCGGCGCGGTGGTTCTGTTTCACGACGTTTCCGAGCAGCGCGGGCTCGCCCGCCAGATGTCCTACCAGGCCACTCATGATGCGCTCACCGGCCTCGTCAACCGGCGCGAGTTCGAGCGACGGCTGGAGGAGGCGATCGAGCGCGGGCACCGCGGCGACGGGCAGCACGTGTTGTGTTATCTCGACCTCGATCATTTCAAGGTGGTCAATGACACGAGCGGCCACCTCGCCGGCGACAGCATGCTGCGCGAGGTGGCGAAGCTGCTGCGCGATGCGGTGCGCGACAGCGACACGGTGAGCCGCCTGGGCGGCGATGAGTTCGGCATGCTGCTCGTTGGCTGTCCGCTCGAGAAGGCGCGGCAGATTGCCGACGACGTCTGCCGCTCGGTGGGCGAGCACCGCTTCGTGTGGCGGGACAAGATATTCAACATCGGCGTCTCGGTGGGGCTGGTGGAGATCTCGCGCGAGAGCGGCACGCTCGAGGAGCTGCTGACGGCCGCCGATTCCGCCTGTTACGTCGCGAAGAAGCAGGGCTCGGGACGCGTGGCGGTGTACTCCGCGCGGGACGAGGCGCTCGCCCGGCACACCGGCGAGATCCAGTGGCTGCAGACGTTGCAGGTGGCGCTCAAGGAGAGCCGGTTCCAGCTCTTCTACCAGCCGATCGTGCCGGCCTACGGCACCGATGGCGGCGGGCCGGCGATGGAGGTGCTGGTGCGGCTTCAGGATGAGGGCGGTCACCAGGTGCCGACGGCGGAATTCGTGCGGGCGGCGGAGCGCTTCCGGCTGATGGGGCTCGTCGACCGCTGGGTCGTGCAGACGACCCTCGCGGCCTTGGGCAGGGGCGCCATCCCGGTGGCGAGTGATCGCTGCGTCGCGATCAACGTGTCGGGGCAGACACTCACGGACTCGCAGTTCTTCGAGTTCGTCGTCGAGTGTCTGGACAGCACCGGAGTGGCGCCGTCGCAGGTGTGCTTCGAGATCAGCGAGACGGCGGTGGTCGCGAACCTCGACCACGCCCGCCGCTTCGTCGGAGTGCTGCATGGCATGGGCTGTCAGTTCGCGCTCGATGACTTCGGCTCCGGCGTGGGCTCCTTCTCCAACCTGAAGAGCCTGCCGTTGGATTACCTCAAGATCGACGGCTCGTTCATGCGCAACCTGGGGCGTGATTCCGTCAACCAGGCGATGGTCGCCGCGATGATCAAGCTGGCGCGAACGCTCAATTTCAAGGTGATCGCGGAGCAGGTCGAAGACAGCGCGGCGCTCGATGCGGCGCGGCGCATGGGGGTCGATTTCGTGCAGGGCTACGCCATCGCCCGGCCGCAGCCGCTGCTGCTAGCGGCTTGATTATTCAAAGTCGGCTGCGCCGCGTTGCTCGGCCCATCCCGGGCCTCGCCCCTTCGGGGCCGGCTTACGCCGTCCAAAATCGCTCCCGGCGATTTTGTGAGCGGCCAGCCCATTTACCGCATTTGATCCCGCGGCCGTTCTCTGGGGCGCCCCCTCTTGCGTTGGCGGGTCTCAGGGGGAGCGGCCTCTCTGAGACCCGCCCACGCAAGAGCAGGTGCTCCGGGAAACGGCCGCTTCGTCACTTGCTGTTGGCGGTCTTCGCTTCGAATTTCAGAGCGGCGCCGTTCATGCAGTAGCGCAGGCCCGTTGGCTTCGGGCCGTCGGGGAAGACGTGGCCGAGGTGTCCGCCGCAGGCGGCACAATGAACCTCGGTCCGCTTCATCAGGTGGCTGTGGTCTTCGTGCGTGGCTACCGCCCCCGGCAGGGGCTGTAAGAAGCTTGGCCAGCCGGTGCAGCTTTCGAACTTTGCCTGCGACTCGTAGAGAGGCTGCCCACAGCCGGCGCAACTGAAAACCCCTGCGCGGTGCTCTTCGTTGAGGCTGCTGGTGCCGGCCCGCTCGGTGCCATGGCGGCGAAGTACACGGTATTGCTCCGGAGTCAGCCCGGCGCGCCACTCTTCGTCGGTCTTCTGGACAGGAAACTGCTCTTTCGATTCCACGCCCGGCACCTCCATCATGCTGCGATGATACCGGGAAGATGCGCACGGCGCCTCCCGACGGGAAAGCAACGGCCGGGGGCGGGAGACAAGTAGCCGGGGAATCAAGAGGTTGCGTCCTTCCTGGCGACTGCTGTTGGCTCGCGCCAACAACCAACAGCCCGTCCGGCCCGCAAACCAACGGTGCAAGTTGCCCGCGGGCGTGGTAAGAAGGGCTCCCGATCCATGCACGAGAGAGTGAGCAGCACGGAGGCGCCCATCCTATGCAGCTTGCTCGTTTATGGCGTGAGCACCTCGCCGCAGGTTGTCCCCGCGAGCTCGCCGGCGTCGAGATTGCCGGCAGCGACGCGCGCGCGCTCGATGCCGAGATCACGGCTTGCGTGAGCGCGCTCATATGCAGTTCGCTGACCGTCGACGGGCGCATCCAGCGCCGACTCGCCGACATCAGCGAGGCGCTGGCTAGCAAGCAGGCGCAAGCGGACGCTCCGGTGGCCGCCTACTACGCGCGGCTCAACCGTCTCGTCGGAGCCATGCTCACGGAATCCCGCTCGGGCAGGGCTTAAGTCAAAAAAGGCTGCCGGTACGGCAAGCTCGCACGATTCTTGCTCAGCTTGGGCTGAGTAGGTGTCGCGGAGCACACTGCTGTGGGATGCTTGAGTCTTGCGGGAGAGAGCGTCGTGGAAGACTTGCCGCACGCGGAGGTGCCGCTCAAGGTGCTGGTCGTCGATGACCAGGTGGATTCAGCTGATGCGGTGGCCTGCCTCCTGTCAATGATGGGGCACGAAGTGCATACGGCCTACGGGCCTCACGAGGCCCTCGAGAAGTACCGGCAGGTACGCCCGGAGGTCGTCTTCATGGACATCAGCATGCCGGAGCTGAGCGGCCTCGAAACCGCGGCCCGCATCCGCTCCATGCCCGAGGGCACCTCGACCACCATCATCGCCCTTACCGGCCTCGGCCAGGAGGCCGACCGCCGCCGCTCACGCGAGGCGAGCATCGACCATCACGTCGTCAAGCCCGCCTCGCCCGCCGTACTTCATAGGCTACTGAGCGTTATCCACCCCGCCTAGTTTATTGGCGCAAATCGCTTCCGGCGATTTGCGCGGCCAGCCCCTTCACCGTATGGGTCCCGCCGCCCAGGGAGCGGCCCTCTGAGACCCGCCATCGCAAGCAACGAGTGCCCGAGGAAACCCCCGGGAAACGGCTGCTCACTCACTTGCTTTCGGACGGCACACAGATTTGCGGCCGGCGCGTCAAAGCAAGGGGATCATCAGCAAGGCGACAATATTGATGATTTTGATCAGGGGGTTGATCGCCGGGCCGGCGGTGTCCTTGTACGGGTCACCGACCGTGTCGCCGGTGACGGCCGCCTTGTGGGCGTCGGAGCCCTTGCCGCCGAAGTTGCCTTCCTCGATGTACTTCTTGGCGTTGTCCCAGGCACCGCCGCCGGTGGTCATCGAGACTGCGACGAAGAGGCCGGTGACGATGGTGCCGATGAGAAGGCCGCCGAGGGCCTTGATGCCCGCGCCGGGACCCAGCAGATAGTTCATCACTACCACCAGCACGATCGGGACCACGATCGGCAGGAGCGAGGGAATGATCATCTCCCTGATCGCAGCCCGGGTGAGCAAGTCGACCGCCCGGGAGTAGTCGGGCTTGGCGGTGCCTTCCATGATGCCCTTGATCTCGCGGAACTGGCGGCGGACTTCAGTCACTACGGAGCCGGCCGCGCGTCCGACGGCCTCCATGGCGAGTGCGCCAAAAAGATAGGGCACGAGCCCGCCGATGAAGAGACCGATGATGACCGCCGGATCGGAGAGCGAGAAGGCGACGAGCTTGCCGGCGGCCTGGAGGTTGTGGGTGTAATCGGCGAAGAGCACCAGGGCGGCGAGGGCCGCGGAGCCGATGGCATAGCCCTTGGTGACCGCCTTGGTCGTATTGCCGACAGCATCGAGCGGGTCGGTGATGTCGCGCACCTGCCTCGGCAGGCCGGCCATCTCCGCGATGCCGCCCGCGTTGTCGGTAATGGGGCCATACGCATCAAGGGCGACGATCATGCCCGTCATCGACAGCATGGCGGTAGCGGCGGTCGCGATGCCGTAGAGGCCGGCGCCGCTTGCCTCGCCCAGCCTGAACGATCCCCAGATGGCCAGGCAGATCGCGAGCACCGGCAGCGCGGTCGCCTTCATGGAGACGCCGAGGCCGGCGATGATGTTGGTGGCATGCCCCGTCTGCGAGGCGGCGGAGACCTTGCGGACCGGGCTGTACTCGGTGGCCGTGTAGTATTCCGTGATGACGATGAGCGCGCCGGTAAGGGCAAGGCCGATGAGCGCGCAGCCGAAGAGCGAGTTGCCCTCTGCGGGCATCAGCGCGTGGGTGATGAAGTAGAAGCCGATCGCCGAGACGATGCCGGAAACGATCACGCCCTTGTAGAGGGCGTTCATGATCTTGCCACCCTCGCGCGTGGACACAAAGAAGGTGCCGATGATCGAGGAGACGATCGACATCGCACCGAGGGCGAGCGGATAGATTGCGGCGCTGAGGCCGGCCGCCGCGCTCTGTTTGCCGAAGAGGAGGCCACCGAGCAGCATGGTGGCCACCACCGTGACGGCGTAGGTCTCGAAGAGATCCGCCGCCATTCCGGCGCAGTCGCCCACGTTGTCGCCGACGTTATCGGCAATGACCGCCGGATTGCGCGGGTCGTCCTCGGGGATACCGGCTTCCACCTTGCCGACGAGGTCGGCGCCGACGTCCGCTCCCTTCGTGAAGATGCCACCACCGAGACGCGCGAAGATCGAGATGAGCGAGCCGCCGAAGGCGAGGCCCACGAGGGCGTGCAGCGCCGGCCCATTGCCAATGAGGTGGCGCAGGATGGCGAAGTAGCCTGAGACGCCAAGCAGGGCGAGCCCGACAACCAGCATGCCGGTGATCGCGCCACCGCGGAATGCCACCGCCAGGGCGGCGTTGAGGCCCCGCGTGGCGGCCTCGGCCGTGCGCACGTTGGCGCGCACAGATATGTTCATTCCGATGTAGCCGGTCGCGCCGGAGAGGATGGCGCCGATGGCGAATCCGCCGGCAGTCGGCCAGCTGATGAAGAAACCCAGGATCAGGAAGAGCACGATGCCAACGATGAGGATCGTGCTGTACTGGCGATTGAGGTACGCCTTCGCCCCGGCTTGTACGGCCGCAGCAATCTCCTGCATGCGCGCGTTGCCCGCAGGCAGGCGCAGGATGGCGCGCGTCGATACGATGCCGTAGAGCACGGCCAGCACACCGGCCGCAATCGCGGCCCACAGCCACGTGGTGGCATCCATCAGGCTATCTCCCCGGGAAAGAGGCTAAAAAGGCCGCGAAGTCTATCAGATTGGCGAAAAGTCGCCTGCGGCGAGTTGCTCGGCCCCTCATGGGCCTCGCCCCTTTCGGGGCCAGCGGTGGCCGTCCACAAGCGCTCCCGGCGATTTTGTGAGCGGCCAAGCCCTTCACACTATCGGTCCCGCGGCCGTATCCCGGGGCGCATTCTCTCGCGCTGGCGGGTCTCAGGGGGAGCGGCCCTGGCCGCTTGATTATTTGCTTTCGCACGGCGCCACTGGTGACGCTGGCTATAGCTTGAAATCCGTGTGGAGGCGCTTGCGCACGGGGGCGCCCTTGATGCGGACATATTCGGGCAAGCCGTCGCGGTAGGGCGGGTAGGCTTCGCCGGCGATGAGCGGCTCGAGGTATCGGCGGCAGGCTTCCGTGATGCCAAAGCCGTCCTCGGTGATGTATTCGCGCGGCAGCTTCTTCTCGCGGTTCGCGACCTCGGCAAGAGGGACGTGGCCGATGGTCCACCGGTAAGGTCTGGATGCCTTGCGCACGATGACCGGCATCACCGCATTGACCCCCTTGATGGCCAGCTCGACCGCAGCTTTGCCCACCGCGTAGGCCTGCTCGACATCCACCTTGGAGGCGATGTGGCGCGCCGAGCGTTGCAGATAGTCCGCAACTGCCCAGTGATACTTGTAGCCGTGGGCCTGGCGGATCATGTCCGCCACCACCGGGCCGACACCACCGAGCTGGGTATGGCCGAAAGCATCGCGAGTCCCGGCCTCGGCGAGGAACTTGCCGTCCGGATAGGCGGTGCCCTCCGAGACCACCACGACACAGTAGCCGTATGCGGTGATGCACTGCTTCACCCGCTCGAGGAAGCGATCCTTGTCGAACGGGATCTCGGGAAACAGGATGATGTGCGGCGGCTCGCCCGCTTTCCTGCCGGCGAGTCCCCCGGAGGCAGCGATCCAACCGGCGTGCCGTCCCATCACCTCGAATACGAACACCTTGGTCGAGGTCCGCGCCATCGAGGCGACGTCGAGCGCCGCCTCACGAGTGGACACCGCGACGTACTTGGCGACCGATCCGAACCCAGGGCAACAATCGGTATGCGGCAGGTCGTTGTCCACCGTCTTCGGCACGCCGACACAGGTGATGGGGTAGCCCAGCGCCTCGCCTATCTGCGAGACCTTGAGCGCCGTGTCCATCGAGTCGTTGCCGCCGTTGTAGAAGAAGTAGCCGATGTCGTGGGCGCGGAAGACCTCGATCAGCCGCTCGTATTCCGCGCGGTTCTGGTCGATCCCCTTCAGCTTGAACCGTGCCGATCCGAACGCGCCCGCCGGTGTGTGCTTGAGTCCGCGGATGACGGCAGGACTCTCGCGGCTGAGGTCGATCAGCTCCTCCGTCAGCGCGCCGACGATGCCGTCACGGCCCGCGTAGACCTTCCCGATGTGCCGCGACTGTCGCATCGCGGTCTCGATGACGCCGCAGGCGGACGCATTGATCACAGCGGAGACACCGCCGGACTGGGCATAGAAGGCATTCTTCTTGGACGTCGCTTTTTTCATGGCGTCGTAGGAGACCCGCAAGTGAGCCGAAACACGGAGGCACAGGGATGCGCCCCGCCGCCACAGGGCGAGGCGGTGCTTCCAGCGAAGCACCGCTTCGCTCCGCCGAGCGAGCGTCGAGCAAAAACCACGCTTTTGCTCGACGCGCGCTGGGCCGGGCAGGAGCCCGGATCCAGCGCTTCATACTACAGCACGGCCGCACGTTTGACCTCGCTCCCGGGCGCCGGTAACGTGGCGAGCCCTTGTGCTGGGTCTCAGAGGCACTTTTAGTCATCCATGCGCATCGTCCTGTTGGGGGCCCCGGGATCGGGGAAGGGCACGCAATCTCAGCGGCTGGTCGAGCGGCACGGCATACCGCAGGTGTCCACGGGCGACCTGCTGCGCGCCGCCGTCGCCAAGGGCACTCCGCTCGGCCTCAAGGCGAAGGAGGCCATGGACGCCGGCCGGCTGGTCGCAGACGAGATCGTCCTGGGAATGATCCGTGAACGGCTCGTCGAGCCCGACGTGCAGCGCGGCTTCATCCTCGACGGTTTCCCCCGAAACCTCGCGCAGGCCCGCGCCCTCGATGCGCTGCTGCGCGAACTCGGCCAGCCGCTGGACGCCGTGGTGCAGATGGAAGTCGACTACGGCGAGCTGTCCAGCCGCATCTCCGGCCGGCGCACCTGCGCGGACTGCGGTCGGGTCGTGAATCTCCTGACCTCACCCCCGGGTGAGGCCGAGCGCCAGCTCTGCCCCAAGACCGGCAAGCCGCACCGCCTCTTCCAGCGTCCCGACGACAACGAGGCCACCGTCGCCGAGCGACTGAAGGTATACGAGCAGCAAACCCGTCCGCTCATCGACTATTACCGCGAGCAGGGCCTGCTCCGCACGATCAACGCCGCAGGCCCGGTGGCACAGGTAGAGCAGCGATTGGAGAGCGCTCTGCGCCCGAGCGGGGTGAAATCTCCTAAAGAGCCGCCAGCAACTTCTCGCCGATGACGGGTCGCCGCCACCCTCTCAGCACCGCAATATCGTTGGAGCCCTCCGCCAACCGCTCGAGGTCACGCCGCGTGGCGAGCACTTCAGGGCTCAAACCCAGCTCGCCCGCTCCCGCCTGAAGCAACGCGCCAAGCTTCTTCGCGAGCGCGCTCTTCACCGGATCCGGCCGCTGCCGTGTATCGAGCCTTGGCGCCGGGTCGGGAACGTTCGCCGCCGCGATACAGGCCAGCAGCTCCCGGCCGCAATGCCGCACTACGCCTGACGGCACTTCCGCAATCGCCTCCAATGCCGCCACCGACCGCGGCACGCGCACGATCACCTCACGCAGCGCCGCATCGTCGAGGATCCAGCCTCGCGGCCGGTTCCGCTCCATCGCGCGGCGCTCCCGCCACGCCGCCAGCTCGCGCGCCAGACGCTCCCTCCCCGGATCAAGGCCACGCAGTCCCTTGATGCGCCGCCACGCCTCCTCTGGGTCCGTCGCGAGATTGCGCGCGTCCTCGAGCCCGGCGAGCTCCTCGGTGAGCCAGGCCAGTCTGCCGAGCTTGTCGAGCTGCTCCTCGAGTGCGAGCCTCAGCGGTATCAGGTGCCGCACGTCATCCAGGGCGTACTCGATCTGCTCCGGCGAGAGTGGCCGTCGCGACCAGTCGGTGCGGGTGTGCGCCTTGGGCAGATCGACGTCGAACAGACGGCGCACGAGCTCGGCATAGCCCACCTGCGCGGCGAATCCCGCGAGCGCGGCCGCGACCTGTGTATCAAACACGGGCCGCACCAGGCCGACCGCCGGCAGGAGGACTTCAAGGTCCTGCCGCGACGCATGCATGACTTTCACAACACCAGCCGCAGTGAGCGGGGCGGCCAGCGCTCCGAGGTCGGTCACCGCGATCGGATCGACGCCCGTCGCGTCGTCGGCGGCCGACACCTGTATCAGGCAGAGCTCCGCGCGATAGGTGCGCTCGCGCAGAAATTCGGTATCGAGGCCGATCGTCGCGTGGGCTGCGAGCTGTGCTGCGAGATCGGTGACGGCGTCGGCAGTGTCGGCGATGTGGTGCAAACAGGACAGGGGATGATCTGTAGAATCCCCACGTATTATGCACGTACACGTCCTGGGAGTTTGTGGGACCTTCATGGGCGGTATCGCCGCGATCGCGCGCGCTGCCGGCCATCGTGTCACCGGGTCCGACCGCAACGTCTACCCGCCCATGAGCACGCAGCTCGAGGCGCTCGGCATAGAGCTCATCGAAGGCTACGATGCGGCACAGCTCGATCCCGCGCCCGATGTGGTCGTCGTGGGCAATGTCATGACGCGCGGCCAGCCTGTCGTCGAGGCGCTGCTCGAGCGCGGCATTCCCTATGCATCGGGGCCGGAATGGCTGTCCCGCGAGGTATTGCGCGACCGTTGGGTGCTGGCGGTGGCGGGCACGCACGGTAAGACGACCACTGCCTCGCTCCTCGCCTGGATTCTCGAGCACGCGGGACTCGAGCCGGGGTTCCTCATCGGTGGCGTGCCCGCCAATTTCGAGACGAGCGCGCGCCTCGGCGCGGCGCCCTTTTTCGTGATCGAGGCGGACGAGTACGACACCGCTTTCTTCGACAAGCGCGCGAAGTTCGTTCATTACCGCCCGCGCACGCTGATCCTGAACAATCTCGAGTACGACCACGCTGACATCTACCCGGACGTGGCCTCGATCGAGCGGCAGTTCCATCACCTGGTGAGGGTCGTGCCTGGCGGCGGGCGTATCCTGTGGAACGCCGCCGATGAGCGTCTGAAGGAGACGCTGGCGATGGGATGCTGGACGCCGCGGGAAGGGTTTTCCGGCCACCCGGTCTCGGAAGCGCATTGGACGGCGCGCGCGGCCGGCGGCGTCGAGGATTTCTCCTGCTTTGACGTTCTCGAGCAAGGTGGGCCGCGGGGTACGGTGCAGTGGGGGCTCATCGGCGCACACAACATGGAGAACGCGCTGGCGGCGATCGCGGCCGCGCGGCACGCTGGCGTCACCGTCGAGCGCGCAATCGAGGCTCTGCGTTCATTCGCGGGCGTAGCGCGTCGTATGCAACTTCGCGGCGAAGTGAACGGCGTGCGTGTCTACGACGACTTCGCCCATCATCCGACGGCGATCGCGACCACCGTCGATGGCTTACGGCGGCGCGTGGGATCGGCGCGGATCGTCGCCGTGTTGGAACCCCGCTCCAACACCATGCGCATGGGCGTGCATCGCGACTCGCTCGCGGGCTCCCTGGCGGGAGCGGACGAGGTCTGGTTGCACACTCCTGCCGATCTGGGTTGGGACGCCGCAGCCGTGCTCGACGCGCTCGGTGACCGCGGGCACGGGCGAAGCGACGTGACGGTTCTCGCGAGAGATCTCGCGCAGACGCTACGGCCCGGTGATCACGCCCTCATCATGAGCAACGGCGGTTTTGGCGGGCTGCACGAGAAGCTGCTTTCGGAGCTCGCGAAGCGTCATGCACCAGCAACGCGGCGTTAGCCGAGTTTGGGCCAGTATAAAGGCCGGCGCGTGTAGAACCAGTACAGGCCGACACCCAACAGCACCGTCCAGCCGAGCGCCAGCCAGCCGGTAAAGCCGTCGTGCCGGCTGAGGAGGAAGCTCAGCGGGGAGGCGCGATTCGGTTGCGACAGTCCGTGCACGACCAACATCACCCAGACCCAGCCGGCGTGCAGCCCCATTCCCGCCGCGATGTTGCCGGTGATCGAGCGCACGAGCGCGAGCACGACGCCGACCGCCGTCAGACAGAGAAACGCATCCGCGATGCCGAGAGGATGGTCGAAGGACTGCAGCGTGCCATGAAGGAGCGTCACACCGCTCCAGGCGGAGACCTGCGCGGCGGGAATGTGGAAGCTGCCGAGGAAGTGCGTCCACGCATAGACCACGGAGGTCAGCGCGATCGCGGCGGCGGCGCCGGACTCGCGCTGGATGCCGGTGTACATCGCGCCGCGCAACGCCGTCTCCTCGATGAGGGCGACGGCGAGCCCGCTCGCGAGCCGCTTGCCGACCAGCGCGGCGAGCGCCCCGGCCCCGTAGCCCGCGGCCTGGCGGAAATCGAGCAGCCCGAGCGCCGCCATGGACGCCGCCACGGCCGCCATGCTGACCAGGCCGAGCGCGAGCCCGACGCACAGCTCGCGCAGGAAGATGCCGCGCGGCACTCCGAAGCCGAGACTGGTGCGATCCGCGAGGCGCAGCCGGCGGGCCACCAGCAGGAATCCCACGAGAAATCCCAGCATCCCGATCCGCTCCCCGATGCGATGGAACGGAAAATCGAAATGCGGATGCAGCAGCAGCCAGGCCGGATAAGTGAGGGCAGCCATTGCCGCCAGGCTGGCCGCGATGAGGAGCAGAAACCAGGCGAAGGCGCGCATGCGGGGGAATCGTCGGACGGGATCGGCAATTTACGGGTAACCCGCCGGTATGCGCAAATCGGCGCGTGAGTGGGGTGAACGCAGCAAATCCGCGCAAACGCGGAGTCTCTCGATGTGGCCGCGCCCGTCGTGGGGCGCTGACAATGACCGCAGTCATCACGCAAGCGGACAGCCATCATGACGCAGACGCGGGCAAGGCAGATCTTGCACTCGCTCATCCAGGGGATCGATCCCGTCACCGGCGAGGAGTTGCCACACGAGACGGTGCTGCAGCACGCCGATGTGCTGCGGGCGCTGCTCGCCGGCCTTTCCGCGCTCGAGCAGACGGCCGTGCGCGCGCGGCGTCGCGCGGCGGCTTCACCGGCGTTGCCGAAGCCCCGCCGCTGCGGGTCGCGCGCAGCGGTATACTGGCGCGCAAGAGGGCGCAGCGCCGCTCGAGATGAAGCGAAGATCGCGGCGGAATCCGCTTCCCCAGCCCGTGTCGCAAGCCCCTTCAAACCCGGTCGTCATCTGGTTCGGCAGAATCGGCGACATGATCATGCTGAGCGCGCTGCTCGAGATCCTCCACGGTCGGTTCGCGCGGCCGTGCCGCATCATCGGTGCGGGCGCGTGGACCTCGGAGATCTACGGCTCGCACCCCGGTGTGGTCGAAGTCCGGTGCCTCGGACGGCACACCGCATTCTTTCTCGACCGCGAGTGGTGGCGCGCCCTGCGAGCCCTGCGCGCCGATCGCGCCTCGCCGGTGTATGTCTGCGAGACCTTCCCGAGCAAGCTCCGGCGTATCCGACGTCTGCTTTGGATGAGCGGCACGCCCGCAAGCCGCTGTGTTTTCATGGAGGATATGCTCGCGGCCGCGGGCGAGCAGGCGCCGCAGCACTGGGTGGACCGGCTGGTGGCCCTCGGGCGGTGCACCCCGCCGGCCTTGCGGGCTGCGGACTTCCCCTGGCCGGAGCCTGCGCCGCAGTGCGCGCCGCGATTGACGGTGACCCCGGAGGCTCGCGTGGACTGCGAGGCATGGCTCGCGGCGAGAGGTTGGTTGGGGCGGCCGCTCATACTGGTGCAGCCCGGCAATCAACGCACCATGCGGGCCGGCGCCCGGCGGCGCGTATCGCCCGAGGATCACAAAGCATGGCCGCTGGAGCGCTGGGTCGCCTTGCTCCAGCACGTGCACCGACGAGTGCCCGACGCCGTCGTCATCCTGGTGGGGGCGCCGCAGGAAGCGGGATTCCTCGAGTGGATCCGCAGCGAGGCGAGGCTGCCTGCGGTCAACACCGCGGCGCTGTCGCTGACACGGCTCTTTGCGCTTTGCGCGGTCTCCCACAGCATGATTTCCGTGGATACCGGTCCCGCGCACGCCGCGGCAGCCATCGGCGTGCCGCTCGTCGTCCTCTTCGGCGCCTACCCGCCGGGGGTCTGGCAGCCGCGCAGCGCGGTCGGATCACCGGTCGTCAGTGTCGGCGGGCCGCCGGTCTCGAGCCGCCTGGAGGAGATTTCGGAGCAGACGGTATTCGAGGCCTGGTGCGGCTTGCTCGAGCGTCTGCAGGCCGATTCCGCCCGGGCGGCTCGTGACCCTCTGAGACCCGGTGTCGCAAGTGTGTGAGACCCCGAGAAACCATCGGGCCGGAGCAGAACGTTGGCCTCGTTGAGAGTCGAGACCTCGACGGCGCTGCGGCGCATGGCGGCCAAGCTCCTGGGGGAGTACACGCCGCCGCGATTGCAGCACGCCCGGGAGCTGTTGGCGGAGCTCGCGGGCGCGCTCGCCCGGCAGTCGGTGACGGGCGAATGGGCGGGACTCGCGGCCGACATCACCCGAGCCCTCAAGGCGGGCGGCGCGGATGGCTTCCTGCGCCTGCCGCCGGTGGCCAAGACCGTCCATCCGCGCATCCGCGGCCGCTCCCGCGATTATTTGCGCTATCTCCTCGCATCGAGGCGCTTCTCGGCGGAGCTGCAACGGGCGCTGACCGAGTCTCCCGTGGGCCGGCCGCTCGTCAATCCACACTACCCCTTGAGCAGTCCGCTGCTCGTACAGCACGGCTATCACCTGGTGCGGCTGTTGGAAACGACCGAGCTCGATCTCTCGGCGCTCAAGCTGGTGGTCGATTTCGGCGCCGGCTACGGCAGTTTCTTCCGGCTGTTGCGCAATCTCGGCTACCGGGAGCGCTATCTCATCTGGGACCTGCCGGTCATGTGCGCGCTGCAGCGCTTTTATCTGCGGAATGTATTTCCGACGGGTCCGGGGGGCCAGCCGCCGGGTAACCTCGAGTGGCTGATCTCCGGCGACCCGGCCGCCACCGCCGCGGTCGCGCGCCACTGTGCGGAGCATCAACCTTCGCTCTTCATCGCCACCTGGTCGCTGAGCGAGACGCCGCCTGCCGTGCGCGAACGGATCGCGCCGGCGCTCGCCGGGTTCACCTACATCCTGTGCGCCTACCAGCGCAGCTTCGGCGAGCACGACAACGTGAAGTACTTCCAGGCCCTCGAGCAGTCCCTGCCCGGCTTGCACTGGCAACACGCCGAGTGCCCGATCTTCCGTGGCAACTTCTACCTGATCGGCAAGCGCGCCGCTGCATAGGCACAGGGCGAGGCGGTGCCCTTCAGCGAAGCATCGCTTCGCTCCGCCGAGCGGGTGGCCATGGATGGCCACCCCGGGGCGTGCGCGGGGCAGGGGCTGCGCAGCGCAATGCCCGGATCCCGCGCTTCAAACCGATCCGAGCAGGCGCTCGAAATCGGCGGCGATTCGCTCGAGCGAGAAGCGCGCGCACGCCCAGTCGCGCCCGGCCGCCCCCATCCGCCGCCGCCGCTCGGGATCGCGGATGAGGGCGAGCATCGCCCCCGCGAGTCCGTCAACATCGCCGGGCTCGACGCCGATCCCCGTGCTGTCAGCCACGAAGGTCTCGGGCAATCCGCCGGCGCGGCTCGAAACCACCGCTACCGCGGCCGCTTGCGCCTCGACGCAGACGCGTCCGAAGGGCTCCGGGTAGAGCGACGGCACGGCGAGAATGTCGAGCGCCGGATAGAGGGCGGCCGTGTCGGCTTCCCAGGCGCGGTAGTGATGGCGGCTCGCATGCGGCGAGCGCGCGATCCTCGCACGCAACGCCGCGGTGTCGTCACCATCCCCGACCCACAACACGAGCGCGGCAGCCGCCACTGCCAGAACCCGCTCTGTGGCCTCGAGCAGCGTGAAGATCCCCTTCGCCTCGATCATCCTTCCGACATAACCAACGACCACATCCGAGTCGCCGAAGCCGAGCCGCGCCCTGGCGCCCGCCCGCAGCGCCGGTGACGGCCGGAAACGCTCCGTGTCGATGGGGTTGTAGAGCACCGAGGCGCGCCCCACGTACATCTCCTGACGTTGGTAGTCCTCGCGGTGGAAGCGCGACACCAGGATGAAGCGATCGGCGCGCCGGGAGAGGATCTCGCGCGTGCGCCGGTTTGCGGGCGCATCGTGCCAGTGTCGGAAGAGCGCCACGCGCGCGCCGTTGATGCGGCGAAGGCCGAGGAGCACCCGGTAGAACCGCGGATCGTTGGAGACCATCCAGTCCGGTCGCTGCCGCACCGCCAGCCGCAGCAGCGCGCCGGCGATGCGCATGCCGCGGGTCTTCCCGGGACGCACCGACACGGTCGGCACCCGCGCCTCGTGCAGCAGGCTCTCCACCGGACTGCCGGCCATCACCAGACAACGCACGTCATGTCCGCGCCGCGCCATGGCGATTGCCAGGGCGGCGACGTGCTGTTCGGTTCCATAGCCGCGCATGCTGGATTCGGCGAACAGCAGTCTCATTGCGGCGTTATACCCGATGGGCAATGATGCGTGCCAATGAGCGCCATCCTGTTCTTCGATCCCACGTGCGATCGCCCTTACGATACCGAGACGCTGCGGCGCCAGGCAATGGGCGGCACGGAAGCGACCGTGGTGCGTATCGCCGATGCCCTGGAGGCGCTCGTCGTTCAGCACAACCGCACGAGCGCGAGCGGCCGTTACCTGCCGCCGGGGCGCGATCCCGCGATCACGCACGTGGTCGTCAATCGGGATGCGCGTGTCTTGCCGACGGTGCGCGGGCTCTACCCCAACGCGCGCATCTACCTCTGGCTGCACGATCGGGTGAGACCGCGTTCGAAGCGCGCCCGCAGACTTGCCGCGGACGCCAACATCATGCGCGATCTTGCCGTAAAGGTGATCTGCGTTTCAAACACGCAGCGACATGCGGTCGAGGCGGCGCTGCGTTGGATGGGGGTCGCCGACGGCGTCTTCGCCCGCACCATCTACAACCCCGTGGACGATGAGCTGCAGCCCGACGGCTCGCCGATCGATGACCGCAAGCTCGTGTTCCTGTCGTCTCCCAACAAGGGGCTGAAGTTCACACTGGATGCCTTCCGCGCCGTGCGCCGAGCGATGCCCGACGTGCGCCTCATCGTCGGCAATCCGGGTTACAAGGCAGGCGAGATCGCGCGGGTCGAGGGCGTCGAGTATCTCGGCCCCCAGCCCCAGCACCGCATCCATGCGGAGGTGCGCACGGCGCTGTGCACTTTCTCGCCCAACTTCGTCATCCCCGAGACTTTCGGGCTCGTGTTTGCCGAGTCGAGAGCGCTCGGCACCCCGGTCCTCGCGCACGATTGCGGCGCCGCGCTCGAAGTGCTCGCAGATCCCACACAGGTGCTGCCGGTGACCGCCGCCAAGCGCCTGTACGAAGGGCTGCTCGGCGGCTGCCCTACCGGCTGGCGCGGCTTGCCGGCTCGCGTGGCAGCGGAACTCGGCCTATTTGAGGTCTACGTCGAGCGCATCCGGGCCTGGCGCGCCGGTGCGCGGCCGGTGACCGGGCCAGATCCGCGCTTTCGTCTCGCCGCGGTGACGCAGCGCTGGCGTGAGCTGCTGGCGGGATGAATTTCCAAGTACCATGGCGCAATGCCGGCGCAACACCTGCATCCGTTCGTCATCAAGCTCGGCCGTATCGGCGACATGGTCATGCTCACGGCGGCGCTGCGGCTGCTGCACGCGCGTTACGGCAAGCCGTGTTATGTCGTGGGCGCGGATGCCTGGGCGCCTGATATCTACCTCGGCCTGGCCGAGGTGGCGGAGTGCCGGTTCCTGCCGCGCCGGGCGCCTGCCTTCTTCGGCCTCGCCTGGCCCGGGATCGTGTGCGCGCTGCGCGAGAGCGCGCCCGGCCCGGTCTACGTCTTCGAGCACCATGCGGGGCAGGTGCGCAGGATCCGCCGTCTGCTTCGCCTGAGCGGCATCGAGCCGCACCGCTGCCTCTTCATCGATGAGGCGCCCGGAACAGAGCACCCATGGCTCGATAGCCTGCTGCGCTTTGCGCGGCGAACGCCACCCGCGCTGAGCGCGGCCGATTACCCCGTGCCGGCCGCCATGGCCGACAAGGCGTGGTCACCGCAGCTTCGCGTGTTGGACATCGAGCGGGCCGGGCGCGAGGAGTGGCTGCGCTCGCGCGGCTTTCGGGGTGAGCCGCTCATCCTCGTGCAGCCGGGCAACCACCGCACCATGGGCCGCCGACGGCTGCGCAATTGGCGCGACCGCGACGACAAGGCCTGGCCGCTCGAGCGCTGGGTGCAGCTGCTGCACAGGCTCCATGCCCGCATGCCGGACGCGATGCTCGTGCTGAGGGGAGCAGCTGCCGAGATGCCACTGCTCGAATCGATCCGCGCGGCCGCGGCCCTGCCCTGCGTCACCTCCGCCAGCACGGCGTTGCGTCCGCTCTTTGCACTGTGCGAGATCGCCCACAGCATGGTTTCCGCGGATTCAGGTCCGGCGCACGCCGCCGCGGCGCTCGGAGTGCCGCTCGTCGTGCTCTACGGTACCCAATCATCCAGCGTCTGGTTGCCGCGCGGCTCGGGCGGCTCGCCCGTCGTGGGAGTAGGCGGGCCGCCGGAGTTCGCGCGCGCCGAGCAGGTCTCCATCGATGCCGTATTCGAGGCGTGGTGCAGCTTGGGTGACGCTGCGGCTCAGGCCGCCGCCCAAGCGGACTTCGAGCCGCCTCCGGCGCCGCTTTCGAGCCACACCAGGTCGGTCAGTATGGAGCCGTCGGCCTTGAGCTCGAGCGTACGATAAGCCGGCGGGCGCCGGTCGAGCGCGAACTGCTCCGAGCGCGGCAGAAACTGGGCGCAGGTGGAAGGTGTCGCGAGCAGACGCACGCCGTTGCGCAGGGCGTCGTAGCTCTGGTGCACGTGGCCCCACACGATGCCGCGAACGTTGGGATGCCGATCGATGACATCGAGAAACTCGCCGGCATTCTGCAGCCCGACGCGGTCGAGCCAGTGACTGGCCATTGGCACCGGATGGTGGTGCAGGCACACGAGCGCATGCCGCTGCGGCGCTTCGGCCAGCGCCGATTGCAGTGCCGCCAGACTCTCCGCGCCCAGCCGCCCGGCGGCCGATCCTGGAATCGTGCTGTCGAGCAGCACGATGCGCCAGAGCCCGAGATCTACGGTGCCCCCGACGATGAACGGCGCGCAGTCGAGCTCGCGGCGCATCGCCTCGGGCTCGTCGTGATTGCCGGGCAGGCAGAGCACGGGCAGGCGCAACGATCCGAACACCCGCCGGAAATGGGTGTAGCCCCCCGGATCGTCCTGCACGAGGTCGCCCGTCACCAGCACCGCATCGGGCGGCCAGTCGCGCTGCTGCGCGTGCGCAAGCGTCGCCTCGAGCGACGGCAGTGTCGCAATGCCGCGCAGCAGGTCGCCCTCGCCGCCGTAAAGGTGCGGGTCCGTAAGATGAGTCAGTCGCACTGCGCTCTTCGCTCCAATCATGAGACCAAGGGTAACAGAGAGCCGGTGCCAACCCGCAGTGAACTGGGTCGCGCGGGGCCGCGAAAATGGCGGAAATCTGCGCCAGTGCGCTCATTGATCTCGCAATATTGTGACCGTTCGCCTACCGAACATAAGGCGCTGTCGGGCGACCGCGACGCGCTCGCCATCGGCTGAGACGTGGCTCAAATGCGGGGCCTGTACCACAACAAGGCAGGGATGCTCCCGGCGAGGCACGGGTGCCGAACGTCCGGCGCGCAAGCCGTGGACGGCCGCCGGAACGCGCGTTGCTCCGCACGGCACGATTGAGCATCGGCGGCGTCTGATGGACAATGCGCGGCCGTTTCCGCTGGGTGTCGCGGGTCCGAAATCGCCATTGCCGGCGCCAAGCGCCCGCGGCAGGGAATAGCGGGCAAAGGGCGGTTCCCTTTGACCGCGGCAACTTTGTAGCCAATTTAGAGAAGGTAGACGGGTCATGCCAATCAAGGTGGGAATCAACGGCTACGGCCGCATCGGCCGCAACGTTTTGCGCGCGCTCTACGAGGGCCGGCGTACCGGGGAAGTGCAGATCGTCGCGCTCAACGACCTCGGCGACGCGAAAACCAACGCGCACCTGACGCGGTACGACACGGTGCATGGCCGGTTTCCCGGCGAGATCAAGGTCGACGGGGACTCCATGGTCGTCAACGGCGATCGCATCCGCGTGCTCGCGGAGCGGGACCCGGCGAAGCTTCCGTGGGGATCGCTCGGGGTTGAGTATGTGTTCGAGTCCACCGGGCTCTTCACCAGCAAGGCGAAGGCTGTGGCGCATCTGACCGGCGGCGCGAAGCGGGTGGTCATTTCCGCCCCGGGGGGCGAGGACGTCGACGCGACCATCGTCTACGGCGTCAATCATCAGGTGCTCTCGAGCAAGCACACCGTGATCTCCAATGCATCATGCACCACCAACTGTCTCGCGCCCGTCGCCAAGGTGTTGCATGAGGCAATCGGCATCTCGGCCGGCATCATGACGACGATACACTCGTATACCAACGACCAGGTGCTCACCGACGTCTATCACAAAGACCTGCGGCGCGCCCGCTCGGCGACGATGTCGCAGATCCCGACCAAGACGGGCGCCGCGGCGGCCGTGGGCCTGGTGCTTCCGGAGCTCAAGGGCCGGCTCGACGGCTTCGCCGTGCGCGTGCCTACCATCAACGTCTCGCTCGTCGATCTCACGTTCACGGCCAAGCGCGCGACCACAGTGGAGGAGGTGAACCAGGCATTGCGCAACGCCGCCGCGGGCGCGCTGCACGGGATCCTCGCCTACAACGAGGCGCCACTCGTGTCGATCGACTTCAATCATGACGCTCACTCCTCGGTGTTCGACGCCACGCTTACCAAGGTGATCGGCGGCAACCTGGTGAAGGTATGCGCCTGGTACGACAACGAATGGGGCTTCTCCAACCGCATGATCGACACGACGCTCGCCTGGGCCAGGGCGTCATGAAAGTCCTGCGCATGACGGACATAGACCTGCGCGGCAAGCGGGTCCTGATCCGCGAGGATCTCAACGTGCCGGTGCAGGAGGGGGTCGTCACGAGCGATGCACGCATTCGCGCCGCGCTGCCGACCATTCGGCACGCGCTGGAGCAACGCGCCCGGGTCTTCATCCTCTCGCATCTCGGCCGCCCGCAGGAGGGCAAGGCCGATGAGGCGCTGTCGCTGAAGCCCGTGGCGGCGCGCCTCTCGGAGCTGCTCGGCAAGGCGGTGCCGCTGCGGCGCGACTGGCTCGATGGCGTCGATTGCGAGGCCGGCACGGCGGTGCTCTGCGAGAACGTGCGCTTCAACAAGGGTGAGAAGAAGGATGACCCGGCGCTCGCTCGCAGGATGGCCGACCTCTGCGATGTGTTCGTGATGGACGCGTTCGGCACCGCGCATCGCGCGGAGGCGAGCACCCACGGGGTCGTACACTTCGCGAAGAGCGCCTGCGCGGGACCGCTGCTCGTCGGCGAGCTCAAGGCCCTGGAGCGGGCGCTCGAGAAGCCTGCGAGGCCCTTGGTCGCGATCGTCGCGGGCTCGAAGGTCTCGACCAAGCTCACGGTGCTGGAAGCGCTCCTCGCCAAGGTCGACAAGCTCATCGTCGGCGGCGGCATCGCCAACACCTTCCTGGCCGCGACCGGGGTGGCGGTCGGCAAGTCGCTTTACGAGGCGGAGCTGCTCGATGTCGCACGGCGGCTCATGGAGCAGGCACGCGGGCGCGGCGCGGAAATTCCGCTGCCGACCGACGTGGTGGTCGCCAAGGAGCTCGCGGCGACCGCGCACGCCGACGTGCGCTCCATTCACGAGGTTGGTCCGGACGAGCGGATTCTCGACATCGGTCCCGACAGCGCCGAGCGGCTGAGCGGCATGCTGCAATCGGCGGGCACGATCATCTGGAACGGGCCGGTCGGAGTGTTCGAGTTCGAGCAGTTCGGCGAAGGAACGCGCGCCATCGCCCAGGCGATCGCGCGCAGCAAGGCGTTCTCGCTGGCCGGCGGCGGCGACACGCTGGCGGCGATCGAGAAGTACGGGGTCGAGGACGGGATTTCCTATATCTCCACGGGCGGCGGCGCCTTCCTCGAGTTCGTGGAGGGCAAGAAACTGCCGGCCGTCGCCGCCCTCGAGGAGCGCGCAAGCGGCTGACCCATGCTGAGACGAACCAAAATCGTGGCGACTGTCGGGCCGGCGACCGACGAGGTTGCCATCTTGACCGATATGATGCGCGCTGGACTCGATGTCGTGAGGCTCAACGCCTCGCATGGAACGATCGATGACCGCCGGCGCCGGCTCGCAATGGTGCGTGAGGCGGCGCAACGGTCCAACAAGTGCGTGGGCGTGCTGCTCGATCTCGGTGGACCCAAGATCCGCATCGAGAGCTTTCGCGACAAGAAGGTGATGCTGCAGGAGGGTCGGGCATTCACGCTCGATACGGCGCTCGACCCGAAGGCGGGCACGGCCGAGGAGGTGGGCTGCGCCTACCAGGACCTCCCCAGGGACGTCGGTGCCGGTGACATGTTGCTGCTCGGCGACGGCCAGATCGTGCTTGCCGTCGAGCGGGTCAACGGCACGAGAATCGAGACGTGCGTGCGCGTGGGCGGGGAGTTGTCTGATCGCAAGGGCCTGAACCGGCAGGGCGGCGGCATTTCCGCACCGGCGATCTCGGAGAAGGACCGCGAGGACATCCGCTTCGGCGCCGCGGAGAAGGTCGACTACATCGCGGTGTCCTTCGCGCGCGATGCCGCGGACATCGAGCAGGCCCGCGCGCTGACGCGCCAGGCAGGCGGCGAGGCGCGCATCGTCGCCAAGGTGGAGCGGCACGAGGCCGTCGCCAATCTGCCGGGCATCATCGAAGCCACCGACGTCGTCATGGTGGCCCGCGGCGATCTCGGTGTCGAGATGGGCTACGCCGAGCTGACAGGGTTGCAGAAGACCATCATTCATCAGACGCGCGGCAGGAATCGCGTGGTGATCACCGCGACGCAGATGATGGAGTCGATGATCCAGAACCCGGTGCCGACTCGCGCGGAAGTCAGTGACGTGGCCAACGCGGTCATGGACGGCACCGATGCCGTGATGCTGTCGGCGGAGACGGCCGCCGGCCGCTACCCCGTAAAAGCGGTGGAGGCGATGGCCGAGGTCATCCAGGGCGCGGAGAAATACCAGCTTACCCACAGCCGCACTCGCCACCGCACCGAGGGTCAGTTCAAGGGAACCGAAGAGGCGATTGCCATGGCCGTGATGTATGCGGCCAACCACCTGAAAGTGCGCGCCATCGTCGCCCTGACGGAGTCGGGGGCGACACCGCTGTGGATGTCGCGTATCCGATCCGACATTCCCATCTATGCCTTCACCCGACACGAGGCAACGCGCCGCCGCGTGACCATCTACCGCGGCGTGTATCCGGTCATCTTCGATGTGACCCGCGCCGCTTCTACCGAGGCGCTGTATGGGGCGCTGTTCTCGCGGTTGCTCGAGCTCGATCTGGTGAAGCGCAAGGACCTCGTGATTCTCACCAAGGGGGAGCTGTCGGGCGTGCAGGGCGGCACGAACTCCCTGCAGATATTGCAGGTGGCGTAGTTCTATTGGCGCAAATCGCTCCCGGCGATTTGCGCGGCCAGCCCCGTGACAGGGATTCATCTCGCGGCCCAGGGAGCGGCCCTGGGCCGCTTATTTAATCGCTTTCGGGCGGCCGGGAAGGCCGCAAGGTTGCAATTCACGGGAGCTGCCATGGCATTATTCATCGATGGACGGCCCCGTCGAAGTCGTGAAAAAGCCGCCGGCACGGCCGACCGTCGGACTGGTGCTGACCGGTGGCGGCGCGCGCTCGGCCTACCAGGTCGGCGTGCTGCTTGCGCTGACCGAGCTGCTGCCGCGCGCCCGTAACCCCTTCCCGGTGATCGTCGGCACTTCCGCCGGCGCGGTAGCCGCCTGCGTGCTCGGGGCCGAGGCGCACCGCTGGCGCCGCGCCGTGGCGGGACTCGAGCGCGTCTGGGCCAACTTCCGCACCGGCCAGGTCTTCAAGGTGGATCCGGTATACATGCTGCGTTCCGGCATGCACTGGATGCTCGCTCTGCTCTCCGGCGGGCTCGCGCTCTCGCCCCCCAAGGCGCTGCTCGACAACAGCCCGCTGCGCCAGCTCCTGGCGACGAATGTGGACTGCGCGAACATTCACCGCAGCATTGCGCGCGGGCACCTGCAGGGCTTTGCGCTCTGCTCGACGAGCTATGCGACCGGGCATTCGGTTGCCTTCTTCGATGGCCGCGACTCGATTCCCGACTGGAGCCGCTCGCAGCGCATGGGCCGACGCACCGAGCTCACGCTCGATCATCTGATGGCGAGCGCGGCGATCCCGCTACTTTTCCCGCCGATGTGCATTGGTCGCGAATTCTTCGGCGACGGAGCCATGCGCCAGTTGAATCCGCTGAGCCCGGCCATCCACCTCGGCGCGGACCGCCTGCTGATCATCGGTGTGCGTGCGCGGCAGGCGGCGGGCGTCGGTGCGGGCAGCGGCACCAGCCACACGATGCCGACTCCGGGCGAGGTGCTCGGCTACATGATCGACACGCTGTTCACGGATCAGGTCTACGGCGATCTCGAGCAGATCGAGCGGATCAACCAGCTCGTGCACGAGGCGTCTTTCGCCGCGCGTGGCCTCAAGCATGTGGACACGCTGATGTTGGCCCCGAGCATCGATCCGCGCGAGATCGCCGGGCGATACACCGACGACATACCACGGAGCCTGCGAGCGTTGCTGCGTGTCATCGGCGGGCGGGACGTATCGGGTTACCAGCTCGCGAGTTACCTCA
This sequence comes from Steroidobacteraceae bacterium, assembly GCA_050739095.1. Lineage (GTDB taxonomy): Bacteria > Pseudomonadota > Gammaproteobacteria > Steroidobacterales > Steroidobacteraceae > 13-2-20CM-66-19. Next base: position 63,600 of record JBOIAR010000007.1, read on the forward strand.
CGTTCGAGGCGGGCTACACGCGCGCGCTCATCGAGCTCGGCTATCGCGACGCCATGGAGGCGAGGGCGGCGCTGGCCGCCTTCATGAGCGGCGAGCGGCTGCCGCCGCTGATGACCGCGGCCGGAGTCGCCCAGGCGACTTAGTTAGTTGATTGGCGCAAAGTCGCCTGCGGCGCTTTGCGCGGCCAGCCCCGTGACCTTTTCGATCCCGCGGCCGTTTCCTGGGGCACCTCCTCTTGCGCTGGCGCATCTCAGAGGGGAGCGGCCCTGGGCCGCTTTGTTACTTGCTTTCGTACGGACTTCGAGTTGCCGACCTACCGGTTGAGTCCTGTATGGCGGGCGGTCACGGTGGCGCTTTCGCCGGCGAACTGCGCCACCAGCCGATCGACGATGTAGACCGAGCGATGCTGCCCCCCGGTGCAGCCGACGGCCACGGTGAGATAACTGCGGTTGCTCGCCACGTATTCCGGAATGCGCGCACGGATGAACTGCGCGATGTCCGTGACCAGGGCCGCGACGTTGGTCTGCCCCTCGAGGAAACGGATGACCTCGGGGTCGCGCCCCGTGAGCCCGCGCAGGGCGGGCTCCCAGTAAGGATTGGGAAGCGAGCGGGCGTCGAACACGAAGTCGGCGTCCCCCGGGATGCCGTGCTTGAAACCGAACGATTCGAAGGTGAGCGAGAGCCGGCCCGCGTGCGGCTCGCCGACGCGCAGCTTGATGAGGTCCCGCAGCGCGTGCACTCCCAGCCGCGAGGTGTCGACGACGAGGTCGGCCGCGGAGACGATGGGCTCGAGGACCTGTCGCTCCATGGCCATCGCCGCGCGCAAGTCGACGTTATGCCGGCTCAGCGGATGCTTGCGCCGCGTTTCGGCGAAGCGCCGCAGCAGCTCCTCGTCGGTCGCCGTCAGGAAGATGACCTCACACTCGAGGCCGCTACGGCGCAGCTCATCGATGAGCTGCGGGACAATGGCGATCTCCGCCGCGGTGTTGCGTGCGTCGAGCCCGACCGCGGCGCGCTCGTAGGTGCTCTCGGGGCCGCGCACGGCGTGGGAGATGAAGGGCTTGAGCAGCGCCGCGGGAATGTTGTCGATGCAGTAGTAACCCAGGTCCTCGAGCATGTGCAGGGCCACGCTCTTACCCGAGCCGGATAGTCCGCTTAGAACGACGATGCGCACGCGGGCTCTGGTCTGTCGTTCTCCGGGGACGGGCGTCAGGCTCGCAGCGCCCGGCCCTCGACAGCGTGGTGATCCGTCAGCTTCTCCTTGTGCTTCTTGATGCATCGATCGAGCTTGTCGGCGAGCAGATCGATGGCGGCGTACATGTCTTCCTCGGTTGCGTCCGCATAAATCGAGTTGCCGCTCACGCGCAGGGTCGCCTCGGCCTTCTGTCGCAGCTTCTCCACCGTCAGGACGCAATGCACGTCGATCACCTGCTCGAAATGCCTTCCTATGCGCTCCAGCTTCTTCTCCACATAGCCTCGCAGGGAGGGGGTGACCTCGACGTGGTGGCCAGTGACGTTGAGCTGCATAGGCGTCTCCTTCTCACGTGTTGTGGCTGATCTTATTTCATTCACATTTGCCCCAGGCTCGCCCGCCGGCGCTCGTTGGAGGGCGGGATACCCATCGCTTCACGGTACTTCGCGACGGTGCGGCGCGCGACCGGAATGCCTTCCGCGGAGAGGAGCTCCGCGATGCGGCCGTCGCTCAGCGGCGATTCCGCGGCCTCGTCCTTGACGAGCTTCCTGATCTTGGCGCGGATCGCCGTCGAGGAGGTGCCCAACCCGTCCGCGCCCTCGACGTGGCTCGAGAAGAAGTAACGCAGCTCGAACACTCCGCGCGGGGTGTGCATGTACTTGCCGGAGGTGACGCGGGAGATGGTCGACTCGTGCATGCCGATCGCTTCGGCGATGTCCTTGAGGATCATCGGCCGCATGTGCTCCTCGCCGTGCTCGAGGAAAGCCGTCTGGCGCTCGACGATCGAGCGGGCGACCTTGATCAGGGTCTCGTGGCGGATCTCCAGGCTTTTCAGCAGCCAGCGCGCTTCCTGCAGTTGCGCGCGCATGGTGGCGTGGCTGGCGTTGCGGCCGATGAGGCTGGCGTAGCTCTGATTGAGACGTACCCGCGGCAGGGTGGCCGAGTTGATTTCCACCGCCCAGCCGTGGTCGGTGCGGCGCACGAAAACATCGGGCACGACGTACTCGGCTGCACCCGCGCTCACCGTAGCGCCGGGACGCGGATGGCAGGAGCGCACCAGCGCGAGCGCGCAGGCGAGGTCCTCGTCGCTGGCCCGCAGCTCCCGCTTCACGACCGCGAGCTCCCGACCGGCAATGCGCTCGAGATGATGGCGGGCGATCTCGATCGCCGCGTTGAACCCGGGAGTCGCCGGGTCGAGCTGCCGCAGCTGCAGCTCGATGCATTCGCCCACCGAGCGGGCGCCGATTCCCGGAGGATCGAGCGCCTGCACATCGGCCAGAGCCGCCTCGACCTCGGCGGGCTCGCAGTGGATCTCCGGCCGCAGGGTGTTGGCGATCTCCTCCAGCGGCTCCGTCAGATAACCGTCGTCGCTGATGGCATCGACGATGGCGCGCGCGATCGCGAGCTCCCGCGGCTCGAGTCTCGCGAGCTCGAGCTGCCAGAGCAGGTATTCCTGCAGGGACTGCCCCGCGGCGTCCGCGAACTCCTGCTGCCGGTCATCGTCATCGCCGCTCCACGGCGTCTCGGCAGGGCCGACGCTATGCTCGCCCCAGCCCTCGTCCAGCACCTCGACGGAGCTCTCCCGCTGGGCCTCAGGGGTCTCGCTGGGCTCGGGGGCCTGCGAGTGCTCGAGCGGACCGGCGTCGAGGCTCTCGTCGTGGCCGTCGTCGACCGGCTCGAGCATGACGTTGGTCTCGAGGAGCTCGCGGATATGAGCTTGCAGCTCGAGAGCGGGCAGCTGCAGGAGCCGGATCGCCTGCTGCAGCTGCGGGGTCATCGTCAGCTGCTGACCCAGCTTGAGCTGCAGAGAGGGTTTCAGCATGCCGGCACGGAGGTGGCCTCGGGGCTTCCTATGGTAAGTCTCTGATCCTGCAAAGTTTATCAGTCATTCCGATCATGGGGTAATCGGCTCTCTCAGAGCCGGAACGACTCACCCAAGTACACCTCACGAACTTGGGGGTTGGCAAGGATTTCTTCCGCAGTTCCTTGAGCGATTACCGTCCCCTGATTCACGATGTAGGCGCGTCCGCAGACCCCGAGGGTCTCGCGCACATTATGGTCGGTGATCAGCACGCCGATCCCCCGGCTCGTCAGCTCGCGGATGATGCGCTGGATGTCCAGCACCGAGAGCGGATCGACCCCGGCGAAGGGCTCGTCGAGCAGCATGAAGCGCGGCTCGGCGGCGAGCGCCCGCGCGATCTCGACGCGGCGCCGCTCGCCGCCCGAGAGCGAGAGCCCGCGGCTTCGGCGCACATGTCCGATGCGCAGCTCCTCGAGCAGCTCCTCGAGCCGCTGCTCGCGGGCCGCGCGCTCGAGGTCGCGCCGCGTCTCGAGGATGGCGAGCACGTTGTCCTCCACCGAGAGCTTGCGGAAGACGGAGGCTTCCTGCGGCAGGTAGCCGAGCCCGAGCTGCGCTCGCCGGTGCATCGGCAGGAGCGTCAGGTCGGTGTCGCCGAGGATGATGCGGCCGGCATCGCAGGACACGAGCCCGACGATCATGTAGAAGGCGGTCGTCTTGCCGGCGCCGTTGGGTCCGAGGAGCCCCACCACCTCGCCGTTCGAGACCTCGAGGCTGAGATGGCTGACGACTTTACGGGATTTGTAGCTCTTCTCGAGCCCGCTCGCGCGCAGGGTGGTCATGAAAGAATTGCCGGGAGCAATTGCTCGCCGCCATCCCTGGGGCTCGGCCTTCGGCTCGCCTGACGGCTTCCAAAGCTGCTCCCGGCAGCTTTGTCATAACGGTACGCGGGGAGCGCGTATCGGCCCCCGCGGGAGCGGGGGCGAGGCCCAGGAAGGGCCGAGTAGTGACCCGGCGGCCCGGGGGGCGGCCGCGGGGCGGCGCCGGGAGGCTTGTGTCCGGGTGGGACGCTCTTCGCGTGCGTGGGGCTCGCGGGCGCGCCTTTGTTTTGCTTCGGGCCGTGCTTCGGCAGCGATTGCGGCGTGAGCGTGATGTGCACGCCCTGGGTGCCCGGTGAGGTCGCCTGTACTTTCTCCGAGCGGATGTCGTAGACGATCCGCTGGCTGGTGATGTCGTTGCTGCCACCTGACAGCGACACCCACGCGTCGTTGGTGAGGGTCACTGTGCCTTCGTTGACGTCATAAACGATCTGATCGGCGTGGCCCCGCGTCTCGCCCATGGCGTCCGCGCGCTGCTGCTCGAATTCCGCCGGATTGCCGATGACCGTCGCGCGCGCGATGTGATTGTTGCGAACTTCCACGATCGCCTGATCCGACTGGAGGCTGCCGCGCGGCTCCGCATCGATTCGCACGTTACCCTGGAACGTCCAGCGGCTGCTCTGGCAGCTCATGCAGACGGCATGGGCCTGGTCGGCCGTCACCCGGGTGTCGCCTTGGTACAGAGTCACGCTCTTGCAGACCATGACTTGGGTCTTGTAGTTTGTGTCGCAGGATTTGGCATCGAAGTGGTAGGGCTGCTGTGGATTGATGACGGCTGGCGGTTTGACCGCAGTGCCGGCGGGGGGCGCGGCCACCGCGCGCGCGACCAGCGCCAACCCGAGCATCAGGACGCTACTTCGAGAAAGTGCCATGCACCTGGGATTCTAAATGCACGCGGTAGTCCTTCAAATTCGCGCTCAGTCCGGTGGCGTTCAGGATCGCTCCCGCCCAGAGCAGCGTCACCCGATCCTCCGTGCTCACGACGTCGCTGTGCAGGTCTACCGAGAGCGCATCGGTGGTGATTTGCGCCGGCCCTTGCGCCTGGGGCGGCGTCCCGAAGACATGCACGTTTCCCGAGAGGGCGACCTGTCCCGCGGTCTGCTGGAGCGTGCCGTGGTCGGCGGTCGCCGTCCACGGGATGCCGTTCTTGTCCCGGAAGGTCATCTGCACCTCGGTGAGCTGCACCAGGTCTTGGTTCGGCAGCTGCCGGATGGTGGCGGCGTTCAGGGTGTAGAGCGGCAACCCGTCGGCAGCGGTCTGCACGAGCCGCGCATTCTCCGCCGAGTACCCCTCGTCCCATGCCGTCTGCTGGATCGGGGTCGAGGTCGGAGCGCCACTCTGCTGCCGGGACAGCAGCAGCGATACCACGATCACCGCGATGACGGTCAGAAGCGCGAAAAGCCGGTAAATCACGTTGCCGCGGTGGCGCGCCGCCGCGCCTCCAGGAGGAAGTCACAGACCTCGCGGACCGCGCCGTTCCCGCCCGTCAGTTGAGTGACCACATGGGCTGCGCTGCGCGCCTGCGGGTGCGCATCCGCAACCGCAAAGGAAAGCCCCACCTCGCGCATGAGAGGTACATCGGGCAGGTCGTCGCCAACGCATGCACAGACCTCGGAAGGCAGCCCGAGCCGGTTGCGCAGCCGGTGAAAGGCGGCCAGCTTGTCTTCGATGCCCTGCAGCAGGTGTCGCACACCCAGCTCCCTGCAACGCCTGCCCGTCATGCTGGAGCGCCGGCCCGAGATGACGGCCAGCCTGATGCCGGCAGCCGCGAGCAGCTTCAGCCCTTGTCCGTCACGCACGTGGAAAGCCTTGAGCGCCTCGCCGCGCACCCCATAGTAGAGCCGCCCGTCCGTCAACACTCCATCGACATCGAGCACCAGGAGGCGCACTCGGGCTGCGGTGTCGGTCGGCGGGAGGGTGGCAGTCGCGGCGCTCACATGACGCCGGCGCGGAAAAGATCATGCACGTTGAGCGCGCCAACCAGGCGGCCCTCCCCATCGGCGACCGGCAGCGCGGTAATGCGATACAGCTCCATCAGGTGCACCGCCTCGGCCGCGAGCTCCTGCGGAGAGATGGTTTTGCACGGTGAGGTCATCACCTCGCTCATGGTCGCGCCGTGAACGTCGACCTGACGATCCAGCGCCCGGCGCAGATCGCCATCGGTAAACACGCCGAGAATCCGGTTGCCGTCGTCGACGATGACCGTCATCCCGAGGCCCTTGCGGGACATCTCCAGCAGCCCTTCACCGAGGCGCGTCTTCGGACCGACGCGCGGCAGCGCGTCGCCGCTGCACATGATGTCTTCCACGTGCAGCAGCAACTGCCGGCCCAGCGACCCGCCCGGGTGGGCGCGCGCGAAGTCCTGCTTGGTGAAGCCGCGCGCCTCGAGCACCGCGACCGCGAGCGCATCACCCATGGCGAGAGTCGCTGTCGTGCTCGCTGTGGGCGCGAGGTTGAGGGGGCAGGCTTCCTCCGGCACGCTGACATCGAGCGCGACGGTGGCGGCGCGGCCCAGAGTCGAGTCCGTCTTCCCAACCATCGCGATGAGAGGGACGGCGAGGCGCTTCAAGTGCGGCAAGAGAAGCAGCAGCTCCGGTGTCTCGCCGGAGTTCGACAGCGCAAGCACCGCGTCCGTTCGGGTGATCATGCCGAGGTCGCCATGGCCGGCCTCCGCGGGGTGCAGGAAAAAGGCCGGCGTTCCTGTGCTGGCCAGCGTCGCGGCGACCTTGCGAGCGACATGGCCCGACTTGCCCATCCCGCTGACCACCACCCGCCCCTGGCATTCCAGGCAGACCTGGCAGGCGGCGACGAACTGTGCATCGAGCCGCGCCACCAGTGCCTCGACCGCCCTCGCCTCGATCGCGAGGGCGCGGCGGGCAGCGGCCAGCAGGCTGCTGTGATCGACGGGAAGGGCGGTAGAGCTCATGGCCGGTGATAATATCCGACTGATGAGTCCAGAGGAGATTGCGCGGCTGATCCGCGCTGGCCTGCCCGGAGCCGATGTTCGGGTGCAGTCGGATGACGACACCCACTTTCAGGCGCGCGTCGTAGCCGAGCAGTTCACCGGCAAGCGCGGGGTCGCACGCCACCAGCTCGTGTACCAGACCCTCGGGGAGCGCATGGGCCATGAGATCCACGCGCTCTCGATCGAGGCCCTGACGCCGGCAGAAGCCGGGCGGGAGTGACATGGACAAGCTGCAAATCCAGGGAGGCATGCCTCTCCAAGGAGAGGTACGCATCTCGGGCGCAAAGAACGCGACCCTGCCCATCCTCGCCGGCGCGCTGCTCGCCGATGGCCCGGTAGTGGTCGGCAATGTCCCGCATCTGATGGATGTCACCACGACCGTCGAGCTCCTGGGCCGCATGGGCGCCACGGTCACGGTCGATGAGCGCATGCGCATCGAGGTCGATCCAACGACGGTGCGCGAGTACTTCGCGCCCTATGATCTCGTCAAGACCATGCGTGCCTCGATTCTCGTGCTCGGACCCCTCGTGGCCCGCCACGGGCGCGCCGACGTGTCGCTGCCGGGCGGCTGTGCAATCGGTGCGCGGCCGGTCAACATCCATGTGGCCGGGTTGCAGGCGCTCGGTGCCGACATCACCATCGATGGCGGCTACATCAGGGCACGCGCGGGGCGGCTGCGCGGCGCGCGCCTCGTGCTCGACACCGTGACGGTCACCGGCACGGAGAACCTGATGATGGCGGCGACGCTCGCGGACGGCGAGACGGTGATCGAGAACGCCGCGCGCGAGCCGGAAGTGGTCGACCTCGCGCAGTTCCTGATCTCGATGGGCGCCAGGATCCAGGGCGCCGGCACCGACAAGATCGTCGTGGAGGGTGTCGAGCGGCTGCGCGGCACTTCGTACGAGGTTCTGCCGGACCGCATCGAAAGCGGAACCTATCTCGTGGCCGGGGCCATCACGCGCGGCAACGTGCGGATCAAGAACACGCGGCCCGACCATCTCGATGCGGTGCTCGCCAAGTTGGAGGAGGCAGGCGCCAAGATCGGAGTGGGGGAGGGCTGGGTGGAGGTCGACATGCGCGGCCGCCGCCCGCGCGCCATCGATGTTCGCACCGCGCCATATCCTGCTTTCCCGACCGACATGCAGGCGCAGTTTGCAGCGCTCAACACGGTGGCCGAGGGCGTCGGCACCATCATCGAGACGATCTTCGAGAATCGCTTCATGCACATGCTCGAGATGCGCCGGCTCGGCGCGGAGATCCGTCTCGAGGGCAATACCGCGATCATCCGCGGTGTCGACCGCCTCACCGCCGCTCCCGTGATGGCGACGGACCTGCGGGCCTCGGCGAGCCTCGTGCTGGCCGGACTCGTCGCCGAGGGCCGCACGGAGGTCGAGCGGATCTACCACATCGACCGCGGTTACGAGGCGATCGAGGAGAAGCTGGCCCAGCTCGGTGCGCTGATCAAGCGTATACCTTAGCTCCACCAGGCCGAAAGCAAGTCAGTAAGCGGCCGTTTCCCGGGGGTTTCCTCGGGCGCTCGTTACTTGCGATGGCGGGCCTCAGAGGGCTCCTCCTCTAGCGTTGGCGGGTCTCAGAGCGCCGCTCCCTGGGCCGCGGGGTCGATGGAGTAAGATGGCTGGCCGCGCAAAGCGCCGCAGGCGACTTTGCGCCAGACTTTGCGCCAATAGAGGAGCTTGGTATGCGAATCGGAATGGTGGGGCTCGGGCGCATGGGCGCCAACATGGTGCGGCGGCTGATCAAAGGCGGCCATCAATGCGTCGTCTACGACAGGTCGCGGGAAGCGGTGCAGTCGGTTGCGGCCGACGGCGCCATCGCTGCCAACTCGCTTGCGGAGCTTGCCGCTGCCCTCGAGCCGCCGCGCGCGGTCTGGATCATGGTGCCGGCCGGCATCGTCGACAGCGTCATTGCGGAGCTGCGGCCGCGGCTCAAGACCGGCGACATCCTCATCGACGGCGGCAATTCGCACTATCAGGACGACATCCGCCGGGCCGAGGAGCTGCGCCCGGCAGGCATCCACTACGTCGACGCAGGCACCAGCGGCGGTGTCCTCGGGCTGGAGCAGGGCTACTGTCTGATGATCGGCGCGGAGCCCGGCGTATTCGCCACTCTCGAGCCGATCTTTGCGACGCTCTCGCCGGGCGCTCGCCGGCCACAGGGTGCCGCCGGCAAGAGCGCGGCTCGTGCCATGGCCGAGATGGGCTATCTGCACTGCGGCCCGAACGGCGCCGGGCACTTCGTCAAGATGGTGCACAACGGCATCGAGTACGGCGTGATGGCGGCTTACGCGGAGGGCTTGAACCTCCTCCAACACGCCGACGCCGGCCTGAAGCGCGAGGAGGCGGACGCGGAGACCGCGCCCCTTTCCAACCCGCGCTTGTTCCAGTACCACCTCGACCTCGCGGCGGTCGCGGAAGTCTGGCGGCACGGCAGCATCATCTCCTCGCGTCTCCTCGATCTCACCGCGGAGGCGCTTGCGGCCGACCCCGTGCTCGGCCGGTTCGGCGGCCGCGTGTCGGATTCCGGCGAAGGGCGTTGGACGGTGCAGGCGGCTGTGGAGATCGGCGTCCCGACGCACGTACTTTCCGCAGCGCTCTACTCCCGCTTCGAGTCGCGTGGGCGCGCGGAATACGCCGACAAACTGCTCTCGGCCATGCGGCTCGGGTTCGGCGGCCACCTGGAGAGGAAATCCTGACATGTTATCCATCGGCCGCGGCCGACCCCAAGACATGAAGCGGCACCGACGCGTAAACCAGGCACAGGATGTGCCCGGCCGCCGCAGGTGGCCGAGTCTCGGGCAAAAACCACGCTTTTTGCCCGAGACCGCGCTGGGCCGGGCAGGAGCCCGGATCCAGCGCTTCAAACAAGGAGGCAGTGATGGAGCGCCGTGACAGCGACACTTTGGTGCTCTTCGGGGCGACCGGAGACCTCTGCCATCGGAAGATATTTCCGTCCCTCTACAACCTGGTGCGCCGCGGCCTGTTGCACGTGCCGGTGATCGGCGTGGCGCGCGCAGGGTGGAACCTGGAGCAGCTCGCCGACCGCGTGCGCGACAGCATCAAGACGTTCGTTTCCTCAGCGGATGACGAGACGGTCTCGCGCCTCGTCGGTCTCCTGCGCTATCACGACGGCGACTATCGCGACCGGGCGACCTTCGTCGCGCTGCGCCAGGCGCTCGGGGACTCGCAGCGCCCGCTCTACTACCTGGCGATCCCGCCCAGCATGTTTTCGGTGGTGATCGATCATCTGGGCGCTTCCGGCTCCGCGCAGGGCGCACGGGTGGTGATCGAGAAGCCGTTCGGGCGCGATCTCGCCTCGGCGCAGGCGCTCAATCAGGTGCTGCACAAGGAGTTTCCGGAGAGCAGCATCTTCCGCATCGATCACTACCTCGGCAAGGAGGCGGTGCAGAACCTGCTCTACTTCCGCTTCGCCAACTCTTTCCTCGAGCCGATCTGGAACCGCAATTTCGTCGCCAGCGTACAGATCACGATGGCGGAAGCGATCGGGGTGGCGGGCCGCGGGAAGTTCTACGAGGAGACGGGCGCCATCCGCGACGTGATGCAGAATCACCTGTTGCAGATTCTGGCGCTGTTGACTCTCGAGCCGCCCGTGAACTCCGAGGGCGAGTCGCTGCGCGATGAGAAGGTGAAGGTGCTCAAGGCGGTGCGGCCGGTGCGGCCGGATTCGGTCGTGCGCGGGCAATTCAACACGTACAGGCAGGAGCAGGGGGTATCGCCCGATTCCAAGGTGGAGACGTATGCGGCGATGCGCCTCGAGATCGACTCCTGGCGCTGGAGCGGCGTGCCGTTCTACCTGCGTGCGGGCAAGTGTCTGCCGGTGACGGCGACGGAAGTGGTCGTGGACCTCAAGCCGCCGCCGGCGCATGTATTCGGCGAGCTGGGGCCGGATTATCCCAACTTCGTGCGCTTTCGCCTCGGGCCCGATGTGGCGATCGCGTTCGGCGCGCACGCGAAGAAGGCGGGGCCGGCGATGCAGGGGCGCGACGTGGAGCTGTTCGTGGCGCAGCACGAGGCGGACGTGATGGACGCGTACGAGGTGCTGATCAGCGCGGCGCTGATCGGGGATACGGCGCATTTCGCGCGCCAGGATGAGGTGGAGGCGGCTTGGGCGATCGTGGACCCGGCGCTGGGGGCGGCCGACGCGCCTTATGTATACCCCTGTGGGACCTGGGGTCCGCGGGAGTCGGAGCGGCTGCTGACGGGCTCATGCGGTTGGCACAATCCGGGGGTTGAGCCGCAGGGGTGGACGCGCTCGTGCGCGCCCGCGCAGCTGCCGATGGGCAAGTTCGCGCCGTAGTTCACGAGGACGGTGGGAGCTCTGAGGCTCGCTCGAGCCAGAGACTGACGCGCGGGCAGGCTGCGACGGCGCGCAGGGCGACGAGATTCGGGTCCTGACGGATGAATGCCGCTATGACGTCGTGTTTGCCGCTGCCCGCCACCGCGAAAATGGGCTCGGCGACGTTGGTCAGGAAGTCGGGAGTGACGCTGATGCCTTGCATGCCGTCGGGGCGTTGGACGGCGATGGCGAGCCGGCCGTGGGACTGCTGCAGTTGCTCCGGTCGGAAGAGGGAGGCGGTGTGGCCGTCGGGTCCGAGGCCCAGCAGCGCAAGGCCGATGCCGGCGCGGGAATCCAACAGGGTGCGCAGGCAGCTCTCGTAGTCGCGGGCCGCCTCCTCGAGCGGGAGCTCGGTCCGGATACGCAGCACCTGACTCTCCGGGAGCCCCAGGGCATCGAGCAGGGGGCGGGTCGCGTGGTAGTTGCTGGCGTCGGAGTCGGCGGGCACGTACCGGTCGTCGGAATAGATGATCGTGAGTTTGTCGCCATGCGGCGGGCGGCGGCGGGCGACTTCGCGGTAGGCAGGGAGCGGTGTATGTCCGCCCGAGAGCATGATGACCGCGGGACCGCCGGTCGTGGTGGCGCGAAGCGCCTGTTCGAGCCGGTCGGCGAGCGCGCTGTCGAACTCGGCGCGGCCGGGAAAGCGATGGACGTCGATTTTCGGCATGGAAGCTCCTTTAGGCGGGAGCGCTCGGCTGCTCGACGACCTGTACCTTCACGTCAAACTGGCTGCTGCGCCGCTGGTAGTGAAGGGTGAGGGTCGAGCCGGGCTTACTGCTTGCAATAACGGCGCGCGCATCCTCGGCGGAGGTCACGGGGACGCCGTCGATGGCCAGCAGAAGATCGCCCGGCCTGAGTCCGGCCTGCTGCGCGGGGCTGCCAACATAGGCGATGACGACGCCGCCACGGGCGAGCCCGAGCTGCTGCGCCTGCATGTCGGAGATGTCCTCGGGCACGATCCCGATCCAGCCGCGGATGACGCGTCCGTACTCGATGATATCGTGCAGCACGCCCCGAACCATGTCGACCGGGATAGCAAAGCCGATGCCTTCGACACCGAGGCTCTTGGCGACTATCGCGGTGTTGATCCCGACCAGGGCGCCGCTCGAATCGACCAGCGCGCCGCCGGAGTTGCCGAAATTGATCGGCGCGTCCGTCTGGATGAAGTCCTCGAAGGTCGTGATACCGAGCTCGCCGCGGGCAGTGGCACTGACGATGCCGTGCGTCACCGTCTGCGAGAGGCCGAGCGGATCGCCGATGGCGAGCACGAGGTCGCCGACCTGCAGCTGATCGGATCGGCCGAAGGTGATGACCGGGAGATTCGGCAGATCGATCTTGAGGACGGCGAGGTCGGTGTCCGGGTCGACGCCGACGACCTGCGGCTGCGCGACCCGACCATCGGCGAGCTGCACCCGGATGGCCCCGGCATTCGCGATCACGTGGTAATTCGTCACGATGTGGCCGCTCTCGTCGACGATGACGCCGGAGCCGAGGCTGCGCTCGACGCGCTGCCGATATTGCGGCAGGACATTGCCGAAGAGCTCCCCGAGCGGTGAAGGATCGATGCGATAGGTGACCAGGCGGGCCGTATAGATGTTGACTACGGCGGGGGCGGCGCGGCGCACTGCGGCCGCATACGAGACGCGGATCGGCGCGCGCGCCGGGGAGATCTGCGCGGCGGGCGCCGATGTCGAGGCCCGCGGTGGCGCGAAGTCGGCGTTCTGGCGGATGAGATCCGGCCGCACCGCGACGATCACGAACGCGAGCGCCAGCCCGCCGACCACCGACCCGGCAATGAACGTCAGCCCCCGACCCAATCGCTGCAGCATGTCTCGCTCCTCTCGCTGTGTATAATGCCCCGCTACCGCGGGGATTGGGGAGCCTGCCGAATGAGCGAATGCGTAATGGCCGCCAATGAGCATGTCCTCCCGAAGGGAGGCACCTGATGGCTACGACGGAGCGCGGCGGCGAGCTGCGCGCGCCGGGCGAGCCGCTGCCGCCGGGCGCGACGCCGGTCTCGAAGAAACGGGGCTTCCGGGCGTGGCTCAACAAGCGTCTGCCGGTCGATGAGTTCATCGCCAATCAGCTCACCGGCTATTACGCGCCGAAGAACTTCAATATCTGGTACTTCTTCGGATCGCTCGCGCTCGTGGTGCTGGCGATTCAGATCGTCACCGGCATCTTCCTCACGATGTTCTACACGCCGAGCGCGCACGGTGCGTTCGGCTCCGTGCAGTACATCATGCGTGAGGTCTCCTGGGGCTGGCTGATCCGCTATATCCACTCGACCGGCGCCTCGGCGTTCTTCATCGTCATCTACCTGCACATGTTCCGCAGCCTGATGTACGGGTCGTACCGCCAGCCGCGCGAGCTCCTCTGGCTGATCGGCATGCTGCTGTACTTCGCGCTCATGGCCGAGGCGTTCATGGGCTACGTGCTGCCCTGGGGCAACATGTCCTTCTGGGGCGCGCAGGTAATCGTCAACATCTTCGGCACCGTGCCGGCCATCGGCCCGGGACTGACGCAGTGGATCCGCGGCGATTACGGCATCTCCGGTGCCACGCTGAATCGCTTCTTCGCCCTGCACGTCGCCGCCGTGCCGATCATCCTGCTGCTGCTCGTGCTGCTGCACCTCGTCGCGCTGCGGCGAACCGGCTCGAACAACCCCGACGGCATCGAGATCAAGGAGCACTTGGGCGCCAACGGCAAGCCCCTCGACGGCATTCCGTTCCACCCCTACTACACAGTTAAGGACATCGTCGGCGTCGGCGTGTTCTTCATTGTCTTCGCGTTGATCGTTTTCTACGTCCCGACGGTCCACGGGTTCTTCCTCGAGCCCGCCAACTTCGGGCCGGCCAATGCGCTGTCCACTCCGGCCGATATCCACCCGCAGTGGTATTTCGCGCCCTACTACGCGATCCTGCGCGCGGTGCCCGACAAGGGCCTGGGGGCGTTGCTGCTGCTGCTCGCGCTGCTCTCGCTGGTCGCCCTTCCCTGGCTCGACCGCTCGCCGGTCAAATCCATCCGCTACAAGGGCTGGATCTCGCGCCTCGCGCTCGCGGTGTTCGTCGTCTGCTTCATCGGACTCGGATATGTGGGACTGAAGCCCGTGGAGCCGGTCTACGTGATTCTCGCCCGGGTGTTCGGGATCGGCTACTTCGCCTTCTTCTGGCTGATGCCATTTTACTCGCGCATCGACCGGGTGAAGCCGGTGCCGGAGAGGGTGGTCTACCATGCCCATTAGAGCTCACTCCAGGGTCGTGCCGGCGCTGTTGCTCGCGACGCTGGTCGCGGCGGCGGGGGCGGTTTGCGCCAGCGGCGCATTTGCCGCCGATGAGCAGGCCTCCGATGCGGATTGGCAGAGCTGGACGGCGAACGCCAATGTCACGGACATGGCCTCGCTGCAACGGGGAGCGCGCGATTTCACTGCATACTGCCTGGGCTGTCACTCACTGAAGTACGAGCGCTGGTCGCGGCTCGCGAACGATCTCAAGATTCCGAAGGCGCTGCTCGTCAAGGACCTGATTCCGCCGGGGGAGGCCCCGACCGGCTACATCATCTCCCCGATGATCGATTCGGATGCGCAGAAATGGTTCGGCAAGGCGCCGCCCGATCTGTCGCTCATGGCGCGCGAGCGCGGCACGGACTACCTCTACCAGTACCTGAAGACCTTCTACGTCGACCCGAGTCGGGCGACGGGCACCAACAACATGGCGTTGCCGAAAAGCGCCATGCCGGACATCGTCGCGCCGCTGGAGGGCCTGAAGATCGCGGTCTACAAGAGCGTCGAGACGCGGGGACCGAACGGCCAGATGGTCACGGAGCAGGTCTTCGACCACTTCAAGCAGATCGCGCCCGGTCGCATGACGCCGCAGCAGTTCGACCAGTTCGTGCACGACACGGTGAACTTTCTGGATTATGTCGGTGACCCGCAGCGGGCGATGCGCCGGGCGATGGGTATCTGGGTGGTCCTGTTCCTGCTCGTTTTCACCTGGCTGGCGTGGCTCCTCAAGCGCGAATTCTGGAAGGACGTCAAGTAGCAGAGCCGCGGACCCGGTAGAGTTAAGGGGAAGCTCCGGCGCTGGCTGGAGGGGGGGAGCGGAATCGTGTCGAGCAGACGTTCCATCATGACGCTCTTTTCCGCGCCCACCGATCCGTGGAGCCACCGTACGCGCATCGTGCTTGCCGAGAAGAGTATCGGCATCGATATCGTCAGCGTGGAGCCCGGCAAGTACCCTGAGGATCTGCTGGACCTCAACCCGTATCACTCGGTGCCCACTCTCGTGGACCGCGACCTGGTGCTCTACGACTCGCGGGTGATCATCGAGTACCTGGACGAGCGCTTCCCGCATCCGCCGCTGATGCCGGTGGATCCGGTGACGCGGGCGCAGTTCCGCCTCGCGCTGTACCGTATCGAGCGAGACTGGTACAGCCTGCTGGCGCAGCTCGATGCGGACGACAAGAAGCATCTCCCGAAGCTGCGCAAGGTCCTCTCGGATACGATCGTGCAGGGTGCGGAGCTTTTCAAGGTAAAGCCGTTCTTCATGTCGGACGAATTCTCGCTGGTCGATGCGACCCTCGCGCCGATTCTCTGGCGGCTGCCGCACTACGAGGTGGAGCTGCCGCCGAAGGCGCAGCCGATCGTCAAGTACGCGAGCCAGATCTTCGCCCGCGCGGCATTTCGCGACTCGCTCTCCGAAGCGGAGCGTGAGATGCGGGCTTGAGGCGCTCAGCCATGCTCAAAGCCCCTCCCAAGCGTCCCTACCTGCTCCGCGCGATGCATCAGTGGATCACCGACAGCGGCCATACCCCGCACGTGATCGTGGACGCGGAGCGCTCGGGCAGTGAGGTGCCGCGCGCGTACGTGCAGGAGGGAAAGATCGTCCTCAATCTGAGCTACACGGCGACGCAGCGGCTGAAGATCGACAACGAGATCGTGGAGTTCGATGCGCGTTTCGCAGGCGTGGTACAACACGTGCGCTTTCCCGTGAGCGCGGTCATGGGGATTTACGCGCGCGAGACGGGGGAGGGCATGATGTTCGCGGAGCAGGATGCGGGGCCGGAGACACCTCCGCCCTCGGGCCCGGCCCCGGCCGAGGAAGGCAGCGGGACGCCCAAGCGCCCACAACTGAGAGTGGTCAAGTAATCCGAAGAGTGCTGACCAAGGCCCCCAGGTACCAAGAGGGGGCCTCTGGCCGTTCGGAGCTTGAGTCCCGGACGCACCACGCTTACGCTGCTGTCCGGGGAGCCGGCCGGGCAATCGCTGCCTCGACATCGTTCGGGGGGGAGGAAAGTCCGGGCTCCGGCGGATCGGGTGCCAGGTAACGCCTGGGGGGCGCAAGCCCACGGAAAGTGCAACAGAGAGTAAACCGCCCAAGCTCTCGGGGTGAGAACCCCGAGGGACGGCAAGGGTGAAACGGTGCGGTAAGAGCGCACCGCGGCCTTGGTAACAAGGCTGGCACGGCAAACCCCACCTGGAGCAAGGCCAAATAGGGAAGCAGCGGGCTCTGGCAACAGAGCGCGCAGCGCCGATCCACGCGCGCTTCCGGGTAGGCCGCTAGAGGTCCACGGTGACGTGGATCGCAGAGGAATGATTGTCCTAGACAGAACCCGGCTTACAGGCCGGCTCCCTCTTCAATTGGCGCAAAGTCGGCATCCTGCCGCTTTGCGCGGCCAGCCCAGTGACAGGGATGCATCTCGCGGCCGTTTCCCCGGGCGCTTCCTCTCGCGCTTGCGGATCTCAGTGGGGGCGGCCCTGGGCCGCTTAGTTAAGTTAAGCGCTTTCGGACGGTGGCTTCGTTTGGCGCTGGGTAAGCGCATAGGCCTCGCTGCGAGTGGCGCCCGTGAGCTGGGCGGCAATGGCCGCTGCGCGGCTGGGTGACAGTTCTTTCGAGAGCAGCTCGACGGCGCGGCGCAGCAGCGCGCTGTCGACGCCCGCGGTCTCGCGTGCGGCGCCCGCTACCACGATCGTGATCTCGCCGCGCCTGAAGTTGTCCTCTTTTGCAGCCCTTTGCGCCAGATCCGTCAGAGTCCCGCGGTAGATGGTCTCGTGCGCCTTTGTCAGCTCGCGTGCGACCATCGCGCGGCGGTCGCTGCCGAGCTCCGCGGCAAGATCGCCCAGCGTCGCGGCGATCCGATGCGGCGCTTCGAAAAAGACCAACGTGCGTGGCTCGTCCGCGAGGCTCGCGAGATGCGATCGCCGCTCGTGCTCGCGCGCCGGCAGAAATCCCTCGAAGCAGAAGCGGCTGACGGGCAGTCCCGCGATAGCCAGTGCCGCAGTAATGGCGGACGGGCCCGGAATGGATTCGACCTCGATGCCGGCGTCCGCCGCGGATCGAACGAGCTCGTAACCCGGGTCGGACAGAAGCGGCGTGCCGGCATCGCTGACCAGCGCGATCGTCTCCCCGGCAGCGAGCCGCGCCACGATCTCCGGCACGCGCTGCGTCTCGTTGTGCGCGTGCAGCGACAGGAGGGGGCGCGCGATGCCGAGCGCCTGCAGCAACGCGCCGGTATGACGCGTGTCTTCCGCCGCAACCGCATCGGCGCTCTCGAGCGCCTGCCGGGCACGCGCGCTGACATCACCCATGTTGCCGATCGGCGTCGCGACGACTTGCAACCGGCCTCGTAGCTTGCCCACTATAATTCTCCCCTCTGCCGCACCGTGGCGGCCGTAAGCTTGGCTCTGGCACAAAGGCTTCTCAACCATGCATGCGCGATGGACCGTCCGCCTGGCGGCGCTCGCCGCAGCCACTTTAGTCCCGGTGGGCTGCGTGACCGTTCCGCAAGGCCCGCCGCCCTCCGCAGAGCAGGCGGCGGCATTGGCCCGCCAGGGCAACGAGGCCGGCGCAGCGCAGATGTACCGGACGCTCGCCGACGAGAGCCGCGGAACAGCGCACAACGACTTCGCTCTTCAGGCGGCGCAGGCTTATCTGGCGGCGCAGCGGCCCGATGATGCGGCGCGCGCGCTCGATCGCCTTACCCCGCCGCTTTCGGGCAGCGAGGCATTCGATCGCTCGCTGATCGAGGTTCGGCTCGCCTTGGCGCGGGGGCAGGCGCCGCGCGCCTGGATACTCATCCAGGCGATCGCGATGCCGCCGCAGGCGAAGCCCGCGAGTCGGTATCTGCGCCTGCGCGAGCAGATCGCCTTCGCCGCAGGGCACCTGGCTGCCGGGGTCGAGGCGGAGATCCAGCTCGAGCACTGGCTGCTCAACGCCGCGGCGATCGAGCAGAGCCGGGTGACCCTCCTCGATGCGCTGCGTGATGCGGCCGAGCGCGGCGTCAGAACTCAGCCGGGAGCGCAGAGCAGCCCAGTCGTCCGCGGATGGCTCGAGCTGGCGCCCCTCGCGGCGGAAGCCGCGCACAACCCGACCGTCGCGGCTGCCGACCTGACCGCGTGGCTCTCGGATCACCCGGGCCATCCCGCCGTCGGGGTCGTGCGCAGCCAGCTTCTCGGCCAGCAGCCGCAGCCGCTCGCGGCGCAGGCGCATATCGCGTTGCTGCTGCCGATCATCGGTCCCGCGGGCCCGAGCGCGGCGAGCGTGCGTGACGGCTTTCTGACCGCCTATTACCAGACACCGGCGCCGCAGCGGCCCGTGGTGCGTATCTACGACACCGGCGGCGGGCAATCCATCGACGATGTCATTGCCACTGCGACACAGGCGGGCGCCGACATCATCGTGGGACCGCTGATGCGGCCCGCCGTAGCGGCCGCGGCCACGGACCGGCTGCAGCGCCCGCCGCTGTTGGCGCTCAACTTCCTGCCGCCCGGGGCGCAGGCGCCACCGCTCTTTTTCCAGTTCGCGCTCTCACCCGTCGAGGAAGCCAAACTGGTCGCCAGCCGGGTACTGAGCGACGGGCATCGTCTGGGGATCGCCATCGTGCCGGCGGGAGAATGGGGCTCGCGTGTGCTCGGCGCCTTTACCACGCAGCTTCAGAGCGGCGGCGGCACGGTGCTCGACAGCACCATGATCGACACCACGGAGGCGGATTATTCCGATGAGCTGAAGCAGGTGCTGGGTATCGACCAGAGCCAGGTCCGGCTGGAGAGGTTGGAATCGCTTCTGGGCACGCATCTCGAGTTCGTGCCCCGGCGCCGCGAGGACATCCAGTTCATCTTCTCACCCTCGACGACGGCGCTCGCCGAGCGGCTCCTGCAGCCGCAGCTGCGGTTCTATTACGCCGGCGGCATTCCGACCTATGCGACCTCCGAGGTCTTCGAGCCCGATCCGCGCGCCAACCAGGACCTCGATGGGCTGATGTTTCCCGCCATGCCCTGGATGCTCGGCAGCCCGCTTGCCGAGGCCGTCCGGTCGGCCGCGAGCCAGGCCTGGCCCGCCGGCGGCCCTGATCGAGGGCGTCTCTTCGCCTTCGGCTTCGATGCCTACCGGATTGCCGAGGCGCTGCGGGAAAACTCAGCCCCGTCGTCGCTGAACCTGAGCGGCCTCACGGGCCAGTTGACGCTGGATGCCGACGGACGCATTCATCGCCAGCTCGTTTGGGCGCAGTTTCGCGACGGTGAAATCACGCAGCTGCCGAGTGCTCCCGGCGGCTGAGGCGGGAGGGATTCAGCATGGAGGGCCGTACCTTCTCATGGAGGCAGAAAATGGGCTTGGAGGCCGAGAACGCCGCCGCCGCGTTCCTGCGGGCCGAGGGAGCGCTCATCCTCCTCAGGAACTACCGCTGTCGCTGCGGGGAGCTCGATATCGTGGCCCGCGTGGGGCACGAAGAGCTCGCGATCGTGGAGGTCCGCACCCGCTCATCCGAGGCTTATGGAGGAGCTGCGGCCAGCGTCGACGCGGCGAAGCGGCGGCGTCTGGTTCGGGCCGCGAGCCGGCTGCTGCAGCAAAGGAGAGATCTTGCCCGGCTGCGCGTTCGATTCGACGTCGTTGTGGTCTCTGACCCCTTCGGCGACACGCCGGAAATCGTCTGGATCAAACACGCATTCTCGACCTGAGAAGCCGCGGTGGAGGCCAAGATAACCTACTGGATAAGGTTAATCAGGCAAGCCGCTGATTGCTAAGACGAATGACTTCAGAGCACTGTTTGAAGCGTGTCCCGGTTCTACATAACTCTCTGTGAATGCGATGAATCTCTCACTATTTCAATTGACATAGCGCGCCGGCGATTCCTATAGTGGCAGTGAGTGGGAGAAAGTGGGAGAGGATGGGCTACATCCCTCGCCCCTGAGACCCGCATCCACGATGCCGGGGGCATTGGGAAACGGTCCATGTTTCGAGGCGCCACAAAAGTCACCCTGGATGAGAAAGGCCGGATGGTCATGCCCACCCGTTACCGGGAGCAGATCGTCGAGCGCGCCCAGGGAAAGCTGGTGGTCACCGTCGATCGCGACCGCTGCCTTCTCATCTACCCGCTGCCCGAGTGGGAGCTGATCGAGAGCAAGCTGATGAGCCTGCCGACCCTGCATGCGCAGGCGCGGCGGCTGCAGCGCCTCATGGTCGGCCATGCGAACGATCTCGAGCTCGATGGACATGGCCGCATTCTACTGCCGCCCGAGCTGCGCGAGTTCGCCGGCCTCGAGCGCTACGGCATGTTGATCGGCCAGGGCAGTCGCTTCGAGTTGTGGAACGAGGCGCGCTGGGGCGAGCGGCTCGATGAGTGGTTGAAGAGCGAGGAAGCCTCGACGGACCTGCCGTCGGAGCTCGACTCGCTGTCGTTGTAAGAGTCAGGCGTGTGGTCGAGCACATCCCGGTGCTCGCGGATGAGGCGCTCGAGGCGTTGGCTCTCGATACGGACGGTTATTATGTCGATGCGACGTTCGGGCGCGGCGGTCATACGGCACTCCTACTTCGGGCCCTGGGCCCCGAAGGCCGCGTGCTCGCGCTCGACCGGGACCCGCAGGCCATCGCGGCCGGCGCGCGGCGCTTCGCCGGCGAAGTGCGGCTTGCGCTCGTGCACGCGTCGTTTGCCGATGTTGGCACGCTCGTGCCGGCACACTCGGACGGCCACGACTGCCGCGGCATACTGTTCGACCTCGGTGTCTCCTCGCCCCAGCTCGACGATCCGGCGCGCGGCTTCAGTTTTCGGGCCGACGGTCCGCTCGATATGCGCATGGACCCGACGCGCGGTGAGCCGGTCTGCGCGTGGCTCGCTCGTGCGAGCGTCGAGGAGATTCGCGAGGTGATCGCCACTCTCGGAGAAGAGCGCTTTGCGCGCCGCGTGGCACAGGCCATCGTGGCGGCGAGGCGTGAGCATCTGATCGAGCGCACGCGCGAGCTCGCGGAGCTCATCGCACGCGCCGTGAGGACGCGCGAGCCCGGAAAGCATCCTGCGACGCGCACCTTTCAGGCGCTGCGCATGCATGCCAACGACGAGCTCGGGCAGCTCGAGAAGGCGCTCGCCGGCGCGGTCGACTCGCTCGCCGCGGCGGGCCGTCTCGCGGTCATCAGCTTCCATTCGCTGGAGGATCGCCTCGTCAAGCGCTTCATGCAGCGCGAGTCGCAGCTCGATCCGGCGGTTGCATCGCTGCCGATCGTGCCGCCGCAGCTGACCCCGCGCCTGAAACTGATCGGCCGCAAGCTGCGCCCGACCCGCGAGGAAGTCACGCGCAATCCTCGCGCGCGCAGTGCGCTGCTGCGCGTCGCGGAGAAGGTCGCATGAGGCCTGCCGCCACCACGCTCTCAATCGCGCTGCTCTGGGTCGCGGTCCTCGCGTCAGCGGCGGGGGCCGTCTACTGCAAGTTTCGCGCGCGCCAGCTCTTCATCGAGCTCGAGCAATCGAGCGCGCAGCGCGACAACCTCGACATCCAGTGGGGCCAGTTGCAGCTCGAGCAGAGTGCGTGGTCCACGCATGCCTTGGTTGAGAGCGTCGCAGGCAAGAAGCTCCACATGACGATGCCGGCGCCGCAAGACATCGTGATCGTCCAACCGCAATGAGGACCCGCAACGCACGTCACGCGGCGCCCCGCTCGTTCCGCTGGCGGGCGCACTTCGTGGTCGGGCTGCTCGCGCTCGCCGCGGCGGCGCTCGTCTGCCGCGCCGTGGATCTGCAACTCTTCGAGTATTTGTTCCTCTCGAAGCAGGGCGACGCCCGCTTCACCCGCATCGTCGACATCGCGGCGCATCGCGGCACCATCACCGACCGCTACGGCGAGCCTCTTGCGGTGAGCACGCCGGTCGATTCCATCTGGGTGAACCCCAAGCAGATCGCGCTCGCCAGCGATCAGATCCCGCGCCTCGCCGCCGCGCTCGGCATCAACGGCCAGGATCTCGCGCGCCGCATCACGAGCAATCTCGATCGCGACTTTCTCTATGTCGCGCGCCAGCGCCAGCCGGCGGAAGCGGCGCGGATCAAGGCGCTCGACATTCCCGGCGTCTACCTCTCGCGCGAGTACCGGCGCTACTACCCCGCCGGTGAAGTCACGGGGCAGCTCATTGGCTTCACCAATGTTGATGATCAGGGTCAGGCAGGACTCGAGCTGGCCTACGACCAGTGGCTCACCGGCATCGACGGTGAGAAGCGCGTCATCCAGGACCGCTACGGGCGGATCGTGCAGGACGTCGAGAGCATCCGACCAGCGCGTCCCGGGCGCGATCTTGTCCTCTCGATCGACCTGCGCATCCAGTACCTGGCCTATCGGGCGCTCAAGGCGCAGGTGGCCGAGCAGAACGCGCGCGCCGGCTCCATGGTCGTGATCGACATCGCCACGGGGGAGGTGCTCGCCATGGTGGATCAGCCGGCGTTCAACCCCAACGACCGCGACCAGATGCTGCCCAGCCTGTATCGCAACCGCGCGGTGACCGACATCTTCGAGCCCGGCTCCTCCATGAAGCCGTTCTTCGTCGCCGCGGGCCTGGTCTCCGGCCGCTATAACGATCGCTCGATCATCGACACCTCGCCGGGATTCATCAAGGTCGGTGCGCACACCTTCACCGACGAGCATGACTATGGACCGATCGACATCGCCATGGTGCTCGCCCATAGCTCGAATGTCGGCATGGCGCACCTCGCGCTGTCGCTGCCCCCGAAGCTCATATGGACGACGCTCAACGACTTCGGGTTCGGGCAACTCGCGAGCAGCGGCTATCCCGGAGAGTCGGCAGGATTGCTCGCGCCCTATGCGCGCTGGCGGCCGATCGATATCGCCACGATGTCGCACGGCTACGGCGTCTCGGTGACGGCGCTGCAGCTCGCCCACGCCTATGCCACGATCGGGGCGCTCGGCATCGAGCGGCCGCTCTCGTTCCTACGGGTTGACTCGCCCCCGACGGGCAAGCGTGTCATGAGCGCGCGCCTGTGCCGCGAGCTGATCGGCCTCATGCGCTCGGTGATCTCCCTCGAAGGCACGGCGCCGCTTGCGGCCATCCCGGGCTACACCGTCTCCGGCAAGACCGGCACGGCGTGGATGGCCGACGACGGCAGCTACCGCGAGCACCACTTCGTGGCGGATTTCGAGGGTATGGCGCCCGCCACTGCTCCACGCCTCGCGGCTGCGGTCGTCATCGACGACCCGCGAAACGGCATTCACCAGGGCGGCCAGGTAGCGGCGCCCGTGTTCGCGAAGGTGATCGGCCGGGCGCTGCGCCTGATGGGAGTGGCGCCGGACGAGCCGGTGGAGCAGCCCGCGGAACTGCGGACGGCCTCGCTCCAATGACTCCGCCCATGACTGCAACTCCAACACGCAGTGCGCGGCTCGCCGAGCTTACCGCCGGCTTCATCGATGCGCCCGCGACGCTCGAGGTCTGCGACGTGACGCTCGACTCGCGCGCGGCGACTCCCGGTGCGCTGTTTCTCGCCTGCCGCGGCCGCGGCCGCGGCCGTCACGGATCGGAGTTTGCCGGCGACGCGGTGGCGCGCGGTGCGCGCGCGGTGCTCTACGAGCCGTTTTCCGGGGCGCCCGAGCTCGTGGCGGCGGGTCTCAAGGCTTCGGGCGTCAGCGCTCGGGATATTTTCATCGCCGCCGTGCCACAGCTCTCCCGCCATGTGGGAGTCATCGCCGATCGGTTCTTCGGGCAGCCGTCGCAGTCTCTGACCGTCGCCGGCATCACGGGCACCAACGGCAAGACGACCTGCGCGTGGCTCCTCGCCCAGGCACTCGAGCGCTGCAACCGTCCCTCTGCCTATATGGGCACGATCGGGTTCGGCTTTCCCGACGCGCTCGCCGCCACGGAGCTCACCACGAACGATGCGGTGACCGTTCACCGCCGCCTCGCCGCGATGCGGGCGCTCGGCGCCGAGGTGGTGAGCATGGAGGTGTCCTCGCACGCGCTCAATCAGGATCGGGTCGGCGGAGTGCGCTTCCATACCGCGGCGTTCACCAATCTCACGCGCGATCATCTCGATTATCACGGCACGATGGCCGCTTACGGCGAGGCCAAGGCGCGCCTCTTCGCCTGGCCGGACCTCGCCGCGCGGGTGATCAACGTCGACGATGAGTTCGGCGCGCAGCTCGCCGGGCAACTTTCCGCGGCGCGGCTGGTCATCACCACGCGTGACCGTGCAACGCCCGTGGC
Organism: Steroidobacteraceae bacterium; assembly: GCA_050739095.1. Lineage (GTDB taxonomy): Bacteria > Pseudomonadota > Gammaproteobacteria > Steroidobacterales > Steroidobacteraceae > 13-2-20CM-66-19. The sequence continues at coordinate 88,276 of JBOIAR010000007.1, forward strand.
GCCGCCTGATGCGAAAGTGGTGCGCGCAGTGAGCGTCGAGGCTGCGGTCTCAGGCTTGGCTCTTGAGGTGGAATCCAGCTGGGGCGCGGCCAAGCTCAGCGTGCCGCTGATCGGTGAGTTCAACGCCGACAACACCCTCACGGTGCTCGCCGTGCTGCTCGCCTGGGGTATCCCGCTCACCGAGGCGGCCGCGGCGCTCGAGTCATGCCGGGCCGCGCCCGGACGGATGGAAGCCTTCGGCGGCCGGGATGGAGCGCCTCTCGCCATCGTCGACTACGCCCACACGCCGGATGCGCTCGCGAAGGCGCTGCGTGCCGCGCGCCGGCACTGCCGCGGGCGCCTGCGGGTCGTCTTCGGCTGCGGCGGCGACCGCGATCCGGGCAAGCGGCCGATCATGGGGCGGATCGCCGCCGAGCTCGCGGATGAGTCGGTCGTAACCGACGACAACGCGCGCAGCGAGCCTCCCGAGCGCATCGTGCGGGAGATCCTCGCCGGCATTCCCCGCGGTGGCGCCGTTCGGGTCGAGCATGATCGCGCGCTGGCCATCCGCGCCACGCTCGAGCGATCGGGGCCCGAGGATGTGGTGTTGATTGCCGGCAAGGGTCACGAGGAGTATCAGACCTACGGAAGCGAGCGCCGTCTCTTCAGCGACCGGAGCGTGGCGCGTGAGGCGCTCGCGCGGATGCGGCCGTGAGCGGTAATGTGACACTCGAGCGGACGCTGGAGAATTTCGCGCGCGCCTGCGGCGGCCGGCTCGAGGGCGCCAACCGCGCCTTTGCCGGCGTCTCGAGCGACAGCCGCACGCTCTCGGCAGGCGATCTCTTCGTCGCCTTGCGCGGGCCGCGCTTCAACGGCAACGAGTTCGTGGGCGCCGCCTTGTCCGCCGGCGCGGCGGCGGCCCTGGTCGATGCTCCGCAACCGGTCGCGCTGGCGCAGATCGTCGTCGCGGACACACAGTCGGCCCTGACACGCGCCGGCCACGCCTGGCGCGCGGCGCTCCAGTTGCCGGTCGTGGGCGTCGCGGGCAGCAACGGCAAGACCACCGCCAAGGAAATGACGGCGACGATTCTCGCGCGGGCCGGCAACTGCCTCGCGACCCGCGGCAATCTCAACAATCACATCGGTGTGCCGCTGACGCTGCTGCGGCTCGAGCCCGCGCACCGCTTCGCGGTGATCGAGATGGGCGCCAACCGCGCCGGCGAGGTGGCGGAGCTCGTCAGGGTGGCGCGACCGACGGTGGGACTCATCACCAACGCCGGCGCCGAGCATCTGGAAGGCTTCGGCAGCCTCGAGGGAGTGGCGCGCGCGGAAGGAGAGATGGTCGCGGGGCTGGCGCCCAACGCCACGGCGGTGTTGAATGCGGACGACGAGTTCGTGAATCTCTGGCGCGGCATGACGCTGGCGCAGGTCGTGACATTCGGCATCGCAAACGCCGCCGACTTCCGCGCCACGGAGCTGCACACGACTCTCGGCGCCGCGGGCTTCCTCACTCGCTGCCGCCTGTCGAGCCCGCTCGGCCGGGCGGAGATCGAGCTGCACCTCGGGGGCCGGCACAACGTTGCCAACGCGCTCGGCGCCGCGGCCGCGGCGGCGGCGGCGGGCGCGAGTCTCGAGCACATCGTCGCGGGACTTGGCGCCGTGCGTCCGGTGCCCGGAAGGCTGCAGCTGAAGCAGGCCGCCGGCGGCGCGTGGATCATCGACGATTCCTACAACGCCAATCCGAGCTCGGTGCGCGCCGGAATCGAGGTGCTCGCCTCCCTCGAGGGTCGCCGCTGGCTCGTGCTGGGGGACATGGCGGAGCTCGGGGAGTTCGCCGAGGACTCGCACTCGCAGATCGGCGCCTTCGCCCGCGAGCGCGGGATCGAGCGCCTGCTCGCGACGGGCTTGCTGGCGGCGCTCGCTGTCGAGCGCTTTGGCGCCGGCGGGCAGTGGTTCCCGGATACGGAGGCACTGACGCGCGAGTTGCTACGCGCTCTTCCCGGGACCGCCGCGAACGTGCGTCTCCTCGTCAAGGGCTCGCGGGTCAACAGGCTGGAGCGCGTGGTCGCGGCGCTCGTGCACCAGGCCAACGACCCCTCGGACAGACATTAAGTGCTGTACTGGCTCGCACAACGACTGACCGGCTGGCATACCGGCTTCAACGTCTTCTCGTACCTGACTTTCCGCGCCATCCTGGCGGCGGGCTCCTCGCTTGCGATTTCGCTCATGGTGGGGCCGGCCCTGATCGATCGGCTGTCGCGCTATCAGATCGGACAGGTCGTCCGCGACGATGGCCCCAAGACCCACCTGCCGAAGGCCGGCACGCCGACCATGGGCGGCACGCTGATCCTGGTGACGACGCTTCTGAGCACGCTCCTCTGGGCGGAGCTCTCCAACCGCCTGGTCTGGACGGTGCTCGCGGTGACCTTCGCCTACGGGCTCATCGGCTTCTACGACGACTACCTGAAGCTCGTGGTGCACAATCCGCGCGGACTCGCCGCGCGCTGGAAGTATCTCTGGCAGTCGGTGGCGGGCATCGCTACCGCAGCGACGCTCTACTTCACCGCGACCGAGCCGGCGGAGAAAACGCTCTTCCTGCCTTTCGTCAAGACGTTCGCCGAACCCCTGTCGGCGGCCGCCTTCATCGCGATCGCCTATTTCATGATCGTCGGCATGAGCAATGCGGTAAATCTCACCGACGGCCTCGACGGTCTCGCCATCATGCCCGCCGCGCTCGTCTCCGCCGCGCTCGGCATCTTCGCCTACGCGAGCGGCAACCACGTGTTTGCTCATTACCTGCAGATCCCCGAGATTCCGGGAGCCGGCGAGCTCCTGATCTACTGCTCGGCGCTCACCGGGGCGGGTCTGGGATTCCTATGGTTCAACGCCTACCCGGCGCAGGTGTTCATGGGCGATGTCGGCGCGCTCGCGATCGGCGCCGCCATCGGCGTCATCGCCGTCATCGTGCGCCAGGAGGTGGTGGCGCTCCTCATGAGCGGCCTGTTCGTACTCGAGACCGCCTCGGTCATCCTGCAGGTCGCCTCGTTCAAGCTCACCGGCCGGCGCATCTTCCGGATGGCGCCGCTTCACCATCACTTCGAGCTGAAGGGCTGGGCCGAGCCGAAGGTGATCGTGCGGTTCTGGATCGTGTCGCTCCTCCTCGTTCTCGCCGGACTCGCGACCCTGAAGCTGCGATGAGCGCACCGGGCAACAGACCATCCTCCGCCGTGATAGTCGGCCTCGGCCGCACCGGGCTGTCGTGCGCCCGGTACCTGCGCGGGCTCGGCTGGCGCGTCGCGGTCACCGACACGCGGCTCGAGCCGCCGCAGCTTGGCGCCCTGCGCGAGCTCGATGCGCAGATCCCGGTGCGGCTCGGGGCGCTCGATACGCGCCTTCTCGATGACGCGCTCTGTGTCGTGGCGTCTCCGGGTGTCCCCCTGGAGGAGCCCTTCTTCGCCGAGGCGCGCCGCCGGGGTCTCGAGATCGTGGGCGACATCGAGCTCTTCGCGCGTGCGGTCGATGCGCCGGTGGCCGGCATCACCGGCACCAACGGCAAGAGCACGGTGACGACGCTCGTGGGTCGCATGGCGGCGCGCGCCGGCGTCGAGGTGCGGGTGGGCGGCAACCTCGGCGAGCCGGCGCTCGATCTGCTCGCGGCCGCGCACCGCGCAGGGGCAGCCGTTGGGCTCTATGTTCTCGAGCTTTCGAGCTTCCAACTCGAGGCGACGCACTCGCTCGATCTGCAGGCGGCCGCCGTCCTCAACGTCAGCCCGGACCATCTCGACAGATATGCTCACCTAGGCGCCTACGCCGATGCGAAGGCGCGCATCTTCGCCCGCTGCGACACCGCGGTGACAAATCAGGACGATCCGCGGGTGGTCGCCATGCCGCGGCCGGGCCAGCGTACGTTGAGCTTCTCCCTGCGGGCCGGAACAGGTGCCGACTATGCCTTGGGCGTCCGTGCCGGCGAGGCATGGCTAACACGGCGCCCGAAAGCGATTGGAGTCACACGACCGCGCTCGCCCGACAAAATCGCCGGGAGCGATTTTGGACGGCGGCAAGCCGGCCCGAAGGGCTCGGCGCAGGATTGCGCCGAGCAACCGCCGCCAGGCGACTTCGGGCCCATAGACGATCGCGAGGCGCTGCTGCCGGTGGCGGCGATGCGCATCAGGGGCCTGCACAACGCCGCCAACGCGCTCGCGGCGCTCGCGCTCGGGGAGGCGCTCGGCCTGCCGCTGCCCGCGATGCTCGCCGAGCTCGAGGCGTTCACCGGCCTGCCGCATCGCACCCAGTGGGTCGCGGAGGCGGCAGGGGTCACCTACGTCGACGATTCGAAGGGGACCAACGTCGGTGCGACCATCGCCGCCGTAGGCGGTATGGAGGGACCGCTCATCATCATCGCGGGCGGCGACGGCAAGAATCAGGACTTCACCCCGCTGGCCGCGGCTTTCCGCGGCAAGGTGCGCCACACGGTGTTGATCGGCCGTGATGGCCGGCGGGTCGCGGAGGCACTGCGCGGAATTTGCACCACCGAGTACTGCGCATCGCTCGAGGAGGCGGTGCGCGCGGCGGCGCGCGCGGCGCGGCCAGGCGATACCGTGCTGCTCTCGCCCGCGTGCGCGAGCCTCGACATGTTCCGCGACTACACCCATCGCGGCGCCGTGTTCGCGCGGGCGGTCAAGGAGCTCGCGGCATGATGGAAGAGAGCTCCCGCGCCGCCATGAGCCACTCGACCCGCGGGCGGCCCGCGGTCTACCTGGACAACGTGACGCTCGCCCTGGTGCTGGCGCTGCTGCTCTTCGGGCTCGTCATGGTGACTTCCGCCTCCATCTCCATCGCAAGCCGCGACACCGGCAACCCGTTCTATTTCCTCGAGCGCCAGCTCCTCACTGCCTTCGCCGGCGCGCTGGGAGCGGTGTTCGTCTTCTGCTTCAGCATGGAGCGCTGGGAGCGCCTCTCGCCGGCACTGCTGGTCATCGCCGTCGTGATGTTGCTCGCGGTGCTGGTGCCCGGCCTCGGGGAAGTGGTGAACGGCGGGCGGCGCTGGCTGCGGCTCGGAGGACTCACCTTCCAGGTGTCGGAGCTCGCGCGGGTGCTGGTGTTGATTTACATCGCGAGCTACGCGGCGCGGCGGCAGGACGAGCTGCGCGAGACCTTCACCGGCCTCATCAAGCCGCTGCTGCTCCTCGCCCTCATCGCGCTGCTCCTGCTCGGCGAGCCCGACTTCGGCGCCGCCACGGTGCTCTTCGCCACCGGCTTCGGCATGTTGTTCATCGCGGGCGCGCGGCTGCGCTATGTCGTGGTGCTGACCGCGGTGGCCGCCGCCGCCTTCGGGCTGCTCGCCATCACCTCCGCCTACCGGCTGCGGCGGCTCACGGGCTTCCTCGACCCCTGGGCCAACCCCTACAGCAGCGGCTTCCAGCTCACCCAGTCGCTGATCGCGATCGGACGCGGCAAGTGGCTCGGCGTGGGCCTCGGCAACAGCGTGCAGAAGCTCTTCTACCTGCCCGAGGCGCACACCGACTTCCTGTTCGCGGTGCTCGCCGAGGAGCTTGGCCTCGTGGGCGTGCTGCTCACGCTCGGCCTGTTCGTCACGCTCATCTGGCGCGCGTTCCACATCGCGCGGCTCGCGTCCCAGGCGGGACTCGACTTCCAGAGCTACCTCGCCGCGGGTTTCGCGCTCTGGATCGGGATCCAGGCCTTCATCAACATCGGCGTCAACATGGGCGTGCTGCCGACCAAGGGACTGACGCTGCCCCTGATGAGCTATGGCCGCTCGAGCCTCATCGTGACGCTGGTGTGGGTGGGCATGCTGCTGCGCGTCTATCACGAGACCATGTTGGAGCGGCGCGGCCCGGCCACGGCCATGGCGCGAGGTGCCTCGTGACAAAATCGTCTGGAACGATTTTGGACGGCGGCGGCCGGCCCGAAGGGGTTTCCCGGTGAGCGTCCACTCGCGAACGCGGGCCTCAGAGGGCGCAGGGACGGAGCCTCGCAACGACCGGCCGATCCTCATCATGGCAGGAGGTACAGGCGGGCACGTATTCCCTGCCCTTGCTCTCGCCCGGTGCCTGCGCGAGCAGTCGGTCGAGGTCGTCTGGCTCGGCACGCGGCCGGGACTCGAGGCCCGGGTCATTCCGGCGGAGGGCATCGCCATCGACTGGCTGTCGGTCGGAGGTCTGCGCGGCAAGGGCTGGCGCACCCTCGTCGCGGCGCCGTGGCGGGTGACCGTGGCGCTGCTGCAGGCGCTGCGGATCATGTGGCGGCGCCGGCCCGTGATCGTCGTCGGCCTCGGCGGCTTCGTGACCGGCCCGGGCGGGATCGCGGCCTGGCTCACCCGCCGGCCGCTCGTCATCCACGAGCAGAATGCGATAGCCGGCTTCACCAACCGTTGCCTGGCTCACCTGGCGCGCGAGGTGCTGGAGGCGTTTCCCGACAGCTTCGGGGAGGGCATCAAGGCGCGCACAGTCGGCAATCCAGTGCGCCGGGATATCAGCGCCCTGAGCCCGCCAACGGAGCGCTTCTCCGGCCGGGCCGGAGCGGTACGCATCCTCGTCGTCGGCGGCAGCCAGGGCGCCGTCCGACTCAACACAGTCGTGCCCTATGCGCTCGCGCGGCTCGCCGGCGCGATTCGCTTCGACGTCCGGCACCAGGCGGGCGAGCGTTGGATCGAGGCGGGCCGGCAGAGCTATGCCGACGCCGGTGTACGCGCGGACGTGCGGCCGTTCATCGAGGACATGGCCGAGGCCTACGGATGGGCGGACCTCGTGATCTGCCGCTCGGGTGCGCTCACGGTGTCGGAGTTGGCGGCCGCTGGGGTGGGCGCGGTGCTGGTGCCGTTCCCGGCGGCAGTCGACGACCACCAGACTCACAACGCGCGCTTCCTGGTGCGTGCAGGCGCCGCAGTGCTGATCGCCGACCGCGAGCTGACCGCCCAGCGCCTGGCAGGGGAGCTCGAGCGGCTCTGCGCCGGCCGCGACAAGCTCCTCGCCATGGCCGAGCGCGCCCGGCGCCTCGCCAGGCCCCATGCGACCGAGGAACTGGCCGCCTCCTGCCTGGCGCTCGCGCGGAGGGCCGCATGATCGAGGAGCGGCGCACCGTGCCCCAGCGCCCCGCCGTGGAGCGGCGTGCCACACCCGACCTGCGCGATCGGATGCGCCGCATCAACACCATCCATTTCGTCGGTATCGGCGGCAGCGGCATGAGCGGCATCGCGGAGGTTCTGCTCAACCTCGGCTACGCCGTCCAGGGCTCGGACCTCAAGGCGAGTCCGGTGACCGACCGGCTCGCACGCCTCGGCGCGCAGGTGCGGCTCGGGCATGCGGCGCAGAACGTCGAGGGAGCCGATGTGGTGGTGGTCTCGAGCGCCATCGCGCGCGGCAACCCCGAGATCGACGCCGCGCTCGCGCGACGAGTGCCGGTGATCTCCCGCGCCGAGATGCTGGGTGAGCTCATGCGTTTCCGCTCCTCCATCGCGGTGGCGGGCACTCACGGCAAGACGACGACGACCAGTCTCATCGCCAGCATCCTGGCCGAAGGCGGGGAGGATCCGACATTCGTGATCGGGGGCCACCTGAAGAGCGCCGGCAGCCACGCCCGGCTCGGCACCGGGCGCTATCTCGTCGCCGAGGCGGACGAGAGCGACGCCTCGTTCGTGCATCTGCAGCCGCTCGTGGCGGTCATCACCAACATCGACAACGATCACCTGGCGACGCACGGTGGCGACTTCGAGCGGCTGAAGCAGAGCTTCCTCGGGTTCCTGCACAATCTGCCGTTCTACGGACTCGCGGTGCTTTGCCTCGATGACGAGCAGGTGCGCGGCATCCTCGGGCGCGTCGGCAGGCCCGTCCTGACATACGGGCTCGACGAGGCGGCCGACGTCCGGGCGCTCGAAGTCCGCCGCCTCGGGCTGCAGACCAGGATCCGGGTCGCTCGACCGAGCGGACCGCTCGAGGTCACCGTCAACCTGCCGGGCGCCCACAACGTGTTGAACTCGCTCGCCGCGATCGCGGTGGCGACCGAGCTCGGCATCGACGATGCCGCCATCGGACGCTCGCTCGCGGGCTTCCAGGGCATCGATCGCCGCATGCAGCACGTCGCCGACATCGAGACCACGGCGGGAACCGTCACGGTGATAGACGACTACGGGCATCACCCGACCGAGGTGGTCGCGACCCTGGAGGCCCTGCGCCAGGGCTACCCCGGCCGGCGGATCGTGCTCGCCTTCCAGCCGCACCGCTACACGCGCACACACGACCTGATCGACGACTTCGGCAAGGTGTTGTCGATGGTGGACGTGCTCCTCGTCACCGAGGTCTACGGCGCGGGCGAGGCGCCGATCGCCGGCGCAGACGGACGGGCGATCTGCCGCGCGGTGCGCAGCCGCGGGCACGTGGAGCCGCTTTTCGTCGAGCGCGTCGAGGAGTTGGCGGAATCGCTGAAGGATGTGATCCGCGACGGCGATGTGATCGTCACCATGGGCGCCGGCAACATCAGCGCGGTGGCGCACCTGCTCGCGGAGCGTTTCGCTGCACTTCTGCCGCCGCGGAGGGGCGCCTGATGCTGGCGGTCGCGCAGGAGTTCATGCCGCGCATCCGGCGCAATGAGCCGATGAGCCGCCATACCTCGTGGCACGTGGGTGGGCCTGCGGAGATCTACTTCACGCCACGGGACCGCACGGATCTCGCGGCTTTCCTGCGGAGCGTGCCGGCGCAGATGCCGGTGTGCTGGGTGGGGCTCGGGAGCAATCTCCTGGTGCGTGACGGGGGTATCGCGGGCGTCGTCATCAGCACGCGCGGCACGTTGGATCGGCTGGAGCGTGCCAGTCACGACACGGTGTACGGGGAGGCGGGCGTCGCCTGCGCGCGCATCGCGCGGCAGTGCATCAAATGGGGCCTCGGGCCGGCGGAGTTCTTCGCGGGCATCCCGGGCACGTTGGGCGGGGCTCTCGCCATGAACGCCGGCGCCTTCGGCGGCGAGACCTGGCGGCATGTCATCGAGGTCGAGACGATCGACCGCGCGGGCCGCGAGCATCGGCGGGCAGCGGGCGAGTACCGGGTGAGCTACCGCCATCTCGAGCCGCCCGCGGCGCCGGAGTGGTTCCTGGCCGCGAGGCTGCGGTTCGAAGTGCGGCCTCCCGAGCACCGCAGCGAGGTGACTGAGCTGCTCGAACGCCGCAAGGCGACGCAGCCAATCGGCGAGTGGAGCTGCGGCTCGGTGTTCACCAATCCGTCGGGCGATCACGCGGCGCGTCTCATCGAGGCCGCGGGCTTGAAGGGCCTGAAGGTGGGCGACGCGTCGGTGTCGGTCAAGCACGCCAACTTCATCATCAACCATGGCGCGGCCACGGCTGCCGACGTCGAGAGTTTGATCGGGCGCGTGCAGGATGAGGTGCAGCGGGCGCATGGCGTGCGGCTGCATCCGGAGGTGCGCATCGTGGGCCAGACCGCAGGCCAAAACGTCGGCCAAAGCGTCGGAGATACGCGCTGATGCGGCTCATGCACGATCCAAAGCTCGCGCGCCGGGCCACCGATCCCGGAGAGTTCGGGCGCGTGGCCGTGCTGCTCGGCGGGGACTCGAGCGAGCGCGAGATCTCACTCCTTTCCGGCAGCGCGGTGCTGGCGGCGCTCGGCCGCCGCGGCGTCGCGGCCGCGGCCTTCGATCCGCGCGAGCGCTCGCTGCTCGAGCTCAAGGAGCAGCGCTTCGATCGGGTGTGGATCGCGCTGCACGGCCCGGGCGGCGAGGACGGCACCGTCCAGGGTGCGCTCGAGTATCTCGGCATCCCCTACACCGGCAGTGGCGTGGCGGGCTCGGCGACGGCCATGGACAAGCTGCGCGCCAAGCGCCTGGCGAGCGCGGTCGGAGTCGCGACACCGGATTCGGTGGAGCTGCGGGGGCCCGAGGACTTCGAGCTCGCGCTCGAGCGCCTGCGCCTGCCGCTCATCGTCAAGCCCACCACCCAGGGCTCGAGTGTCGGGATGACGAAGGTCGAGAGCGCCGAGGCACTGCCGGCCGCGTACGCGACCGCGGCAGCCGTCGACCCGAGCGTCTTCGCGGAGCCGTGGATCACCGGCCGGGAGTACACCGTGGCGCTGCTTCAGGGCCGGGCTCTGCCGTCGATCCGCATCGAGACACCGACGGGCTTTTACGACTACGACGCGAAGTACTTCCGCGACGACACGCGCTACCTCTGCCCGTCGGGGCTCTCGCAACCGGTGGAGCAACACCTGGCGAGCCTCGCGCTCGCCGCCTTCGCGGCGACGGGTGGCGAGGGCTGGGGACGGGCGGACTTCATGATGGATGCCGCCGGGCGGGCGCTCCTGCTCGAGGTCAACACCGTGCCCGGGATGACCAGCCACAGTCTGGTGCCGATGGCCGCGCGGGCGGCCGGCATCGACTTCGATGAGCTCGTGTGGCGGGTGCTGGAGACGAGCTTCGTGCGCAGGCGACGGGAGGCCGACTCATGTTGAGACGGACCCGGAACCGGATGAAATCCCGCGAGCGGGGCCCGGCGCGCTCGCGCGTCCCGTGGGGGACGATCGGCCGGCTGTCGGCCACCGCGGTGGCCGTCTTCGCGACCCTGATCGTCGTGTTCTGGGCGCTCAATCAACCGATCCGCACCGTGGAGGTGACCGGGCGCTTCCAACACGTCTCCCCGGGCGAGATCGAGCAGGTCGTCGCCCGCCAGGTGCGCGGCGAAGGGCTGCTTACGGTCAACCTCGCGGCGGTGAGCGGCGCGCTCCACGAGCTGCCCTGGGTGGGTGCGGTCAGCGTGGAGCGCGACTGGCCGCATGGCCTTGCCGTGCGGGTGGTGGAGCAGGTTGCCGCCGCCCGCTGGGGCGACGACGGCCTCGTCAACGGCGACGGCGTGCTCTTCGCGACCGGTGTCAGTGAGCTTCCCGCGGGGGTTTCCTCGGGCTCATCGGTACCCGGAGGCGGGACTCAGAGGTTAGCGCGCCTGTCGGGACCAGAGGGCTCCGAGGCGGAGGTCACGCAGCGCTACCTCGCGATGCAGCGGCGCCTTTCGCAGGCAGGCCTCGCCATCACGGCGCTGCGGCTCGATGCGCGGGGCGCGTGGCAGCTCGGCCTCGCCAACGGCATCACCGTGCGGCTCGGGCGCTCGCAGGTCGACGAGCGGTTCGAGAAATTCATGACCGCGGCGCTCGCCATCGTCGAGCGGCGCGCGGGGGACATTTCATACGTGGATATGCGCTACACAAATGGGTTCGCCATCGGCTGGCGGTCTGGTGCAAGTCATGCTTAAACGTTCAGACAGAAATCTCATCGTGGGCCTCGACATCGGCACTTCCAAGGTGGTCGCGCTGGTCGGCGAAGTCGGCGTCGACGGCACCATCGAAGTGCTGGGCCTCGGCTCCCAGCCCTCGCGGGGCCTGAAGAAGGGCGTCGTCGTCAACATCGAGTCGACGGTGCAATCGATCCAGCGCGCCGTGGAGGAGGCCGAGCTCATGGCCGGGTGCGAGATCCACTCGGTGTTCGCCGGCATCGCGGGCAGCCACGTGCGCAGCCTCAACTCCCACGGCGTGGTCGCGATCCGCGATCGCGAGGTCACCCATGGCGATGTCGAGCACGTCATCGACGCGGCCAAGGCGGTGGCCATTCCCGCCGACCAGAAGATCCTGCACGTGCTGCCGCAGGAGTTCATCGTCGACGGCCAGGAGGGCATCCGCGACCCGATCGGCATGTCGGGAGTGCGCCTCGAGGCGAAGGTGCACATCGTCACGGGCGCGGAGAGCGCGGCGCAGAACATCGAGAAATGCATCAAGCGCTGCGGGCTCGAGGTCGACGACGTCGTGCTCGAGCAACTGGCTTCCAGCTTCTCGGTGCTCACCGATGATGAGAAGGAGCTCGGCGTCTGCCTGGTCGACATCGGCGGCGGCACGACCGATCTCGCGCTGTTTTCGCACGGCGCGATCCGCCATACCGCGGTCATTCCGATCGCAGGCGACCAGGTGACCAATGACATCGCGGTCTCGATGCGCACGCCGACCCAGCACGCCGAGGACATCAAGATCCGCTACGCCTGCGCGCTCTCGCAGCTCGCCAACCCTGACGAGAGCATCGAGGTGCCGAGCGTCGGCGACCGGCCGGCGCGGCGCCTCGCGCGCCAGACGCTCGCCGAGATCGTCGAGCCGCGCTACGAGGAGCTCTTCGGCCTGGTGCGCGAGGAGCTGCGCCGCAGCGGCTTCGAGGAGGTGACCGCCGCGGGCGTGGTGCTCACCGGCGGCAGCGCCAAGATGGAGGGCGCGATCGAGCTCGCGGAGGAGGTCTTCCACGTGCCCGTGAGGCTCGGCCTGCCGCAGCAGGTGCATGGACTCACCGAGGTGGTCAGAAATCCCGTTTTCTCGACGGGCGTGGGGCTCCTGCTCTACGCCCGCGACAACTTCCTGCCCGCGCGTCGCGGGCGGTCCCTGGGCAACGCGAGGACGGCGCTCGACCGGATGCGCGCCTGGTTCCAGGGAAACTTTTGACGCTGACAGACTGACATAACGATTCATTCCAACTAACCGATTCTCTCTCGAGGAGCACGCGCAAATGTTCGAACTTATGGATGCCTACAGCCAAAGCGCTGTCATCAAGGTCATCGGCGTGGGCGGCGGCGGCGGCAACGCCGTGGCCCACATGGTCACCTCCGGCATCGAGGGGGTGGAGTTCATGTGCATCAACACCGACTCGCAGGCCCTCAAGCACGCCAAGGTGAAAACCGCCCTGCAGATCGGCTGCAACATCACCAAGGGGCTGGGCGCCGGCGCCGATCCGGAGGTCGGGCGCCAGGCGGCGATGGAGGATCGCGACCGCATCGTCGAGCTGGTCGAGGGCTGCGACATGCTGTTCATCACCGCCGGGATGGGCGGCGGCACCGGCACGGGCGGTGCGCCCGTGGTGGCGCAGGTCGCCAAGGAGCTCGGCATTCTCACCGTGGCGGTGGTCACCAAGCCCTTCGAGATGGAGGGCAACAAGCGCTCCTACGTGGCCGATCACGGCATCGCCGAGCTCGGCAAGTACTGCGATTCGCTCATCACGATTCCCAACCAGAAGCTGCTCACGGTGCTCGGCGCCCAGACGGCGCTGCTCGAAGCCTTCAAGTCAGCCAACCAGGTGCTGCAGGGGGCCGTGCAGGGCATCGCCGAGCTGATCACCCGGCCGGGCCTGATCAACGTCGACTTCGCCGATGTGCGTACGGTCATGGCGGAGACCGGCATGGCGATGATGGGCTCGGGGGCTGCGAGCGGCGAAGGCCGCGCGCGAGCGGCAGCGGAGGCGGCCGTGTCCTCGCCACTCCTCGAGGACATCAACCTGGCGGGCGCGCACGGTATCCTCGTGAACGTCACCGCCGGCATGGACCTCTCGATCGGAGAGTTTCAGGAGGTCGGCCAGATCGTGAAGCAATTTGCATCCGAGGATGCGACGGTGGTCGTGGGCACGGTGATCGATCCGGAGCTCAGCAATCAGGTGCGGGTGACGGTCGTTGCCACCGGCCTCGGCCGCCCGGCCGCCGCGGCTCGGCCACAGCCGCTCGCCTACCGGGCGGGCGAGGCTGCACCGGGGCGAGGGGAGGGGCCGGTACGCGAGCGGGAGAGCCGCGAGCCGCCGATGCGCGTGGTGCGGCGCAGCCCCCTCTCGAGTAGCGATTACGCCCAGCTCGACAAGCCGACGGTCCAGCGGCAGCGGGCGGTGGGTGACGGGCTGCGACAGGAGACCCAAGCGGACGACCTGCTCGACATCCCTGCATTCCTCCGCCGCCAAGCTGACTAAGCGTAACTGGCCAGCTTGTGATACGGTAGCGCGCCTTTTCGCGCCGCGGACCCCGGAGTCGGCGGCGGCCGTTTCCCCGTTACGGGCATAGGCACCCGCCAGACCCTTGGGTCTGGTGCGGTACGAGGCGGCGCGCCGCGGGCGCAGGTCATCCGCGGGCGCTCGGATCGTTGAGAGACGAAGGACTCACGCAGCTATACACATGGTCGGCCAGCGGACGCTCAAGAACTCGATCCGCGCCACGGGCGTCGGGCTTCATACAGGCAAGAAGGTCCTGATGACGCTTCGTCCGGCTCCTCCCGACACCGGGATCGTGTTCCGGCGGACCGATCTGCCGCAGGCGGTGGAGGTGCTGGCGCATGCGGAGAATGTCGGCGACACGACGCTCGGCACAACCCTCTGCCGGGGCGCCACCCGGGTTTCCACGGTGGAGCACCTGCTGTCGGCTTTCGCCGGCTTGGGTGTCGACAACGCTCTCGTGGAGCTCTCCGCGCCGGAGGTGCCGATCATGGACGGGAGCGCCGGCCCGTTCGTCTTCCTGCTTCAGTCGGCCGGCATCGAGGAGCAGCGCGAGCCGAAGCACTTCATGCGCATCAAGAAGCGACTGCGGGTGGAGGATGGGGACAAATGGGCCGAGTTCAGCCCGTTCGATGGCTTCAAGGTCAACTTCGAAATCGAGTTCAACCACCCGATCTTCAAGCGCCGGGCGCAGAAGGCGTCGATGGATTTCTCGACGACTTCGTTCCTCAAGGAGGTGAGTCGGGCGCGCACGTTCGGGTTCATGCGGGATCTGGAATGGTTGCGGGAGCGCAATCTCGCCCTTGGCGGCAACCTCGACAACGCCGTCGTTCTGGACGACTTCCGGGTGCTCAACGAGGATGGGCTGCGGTACGAGGACGAATTCGTCAAGCACAAGATCCTGGACGCTATCGGGGATCTTTATCTGCTGGGGCACAGCCTGATCGGGGAGTTCAGCGGGCACAAGTCGGGACATGCGCTGAACAACCGGCTGCTGCGGGCGCTGCTCGAGGACGCGACCACTTGGGAGAAGGTGGTGTTTGAGTCTTACGCGGATGCGCCCATATCCTACATTGAGGCGCCTGCTCTGCCGGGCGGGTGAGCGCGGTGCCTTTCATCGAGCACACTTAACGTGTGCTCGATCCGCGCGAACGCCCGCGCGGGAAGCGCGGGTCTCTGAGACCCGCAGCCACGAAGTCGGAAGTGGCACTGGGAAACGGTGCCCTGCCGCCAGGGAAGGCCAGTGCGACGCGCCTCCTTCAAATTCGGCACCCTCACTATTTCTGGCTTCCGGCGTCTCGACCGTAAAGGGCTTTTCCGGGGCCGCCGCGAGTACGTCCCTGTAGGCTGCGGGAAAAACGTCCATGTTTTTCACGCCCCCGGAAAAGCCCTTTACGGCCGAGACACCGGTTTCACATAAGGGGCTACTTTGCTGAGCGGGGCATTACTCGGACAGTGACTTCGTTGATGTCGGGTTGGGCCTCGCGGATCTTGGCAGTGAGGTCCTGGAGGGCGTAGCGCAGGCGGGCAGACCAGGCGGGGGACTCGGCAAAGACTACGAGGTTGCCGTTGCGCTCGGTTATGGCGGTGATTCGGGGGGCTAGGCCGGAGGGTAGGCGGGCCTCGAGCCAGGGGCGCCAGAAAGCTTGGCGGGCGCTCTGGTCGGCCGCTTGCGACAAAATGGGAACCGCGCGGGCCAGCAAGTCTTTGACAGAATACGCAGGGTGTGAGGGGGAGCCCGCATGGCGCGGCTGAGAGGCCGAACGTGCGCCGGTTCGTGGTGAGCGGGAGGCGAGTTTGGGGACGCTGCGCTTGTGCGAGCGGCGCTTATTGGGCATTCTGGAGCTGCTGCTCAAGGGTAAACCGTGTCCTGGTGCATGGACGCTCGCGATGACGGGTCTCAGACTGCGAAAGGCGGGGACGCAAAGCCACCAGTTTAAAGCATCGAGAGCCATGACAGCGGGGTTGCCGGCAAAGCGCAAGTTTTTTCGAAGCGGGGTGTCCTGGCGCAGCCTGGACCCCCTTGGCTGGCTCGTTCGCTCGGTCTGCCTGCGTTGCCTGCCGATACTAAGAGGCTCTGAGACCCGCTACTGCGGGATCGGGGCGCCAGGAAGCGGTTACGCACGCATGCATTCGGAGTGCGCGGCATGAATGTCATCATCTTCTCGACACGCGACGGGCACGCCCGCCAGCTGAATCTGCATCCGCTCGCCTTCGCCTGCATGATCCTCGGCGTGCTTGCCATCGTGGGCGGTGCTTTTAGGGTGGGCATGCGCCTCGGGCATGGCGACAGCGCCCGCGAGCTGGCGCTCGGGCAGGCGACCCATTGGTCGCAGACTCTGGCGAAGCAGCGCGAGGAGATCGCCGATCTCAAGCAGCAAATGCAGGCGCGCGCCGATGCGATCGCCATTCAGCTCGGCGATATGAAGGCGCACGTCATCCGCCTGGACGCTCTCGGCCAGCGCCTGACGGCCATGGCCGGTATCAAGAGCAGCGAATTCAACTTTGGTCATGATCCGCCGCAGGGCGGACCGGAGGCGGACATCCCCGGCGCGCAGCTGGGGATTCCCGACATCTCGGCCAGGTTGAAGAGCCTGCAGAGCCAGATCGATTTGAGCGGCTCGCAGCTCTCGGCGCTCGAGAATGTCATACTTTCGCGCCAGCTCGGACAGGAGATTCACCCGGAGGGCCGGCCGGTCAACACGGGATACATCTCCTCCGGCTTCGGTGAGCGCGTCGACCCCTTCACGGGCCGAGAGGAATTCCACGAGGGCATCGACTTCGCCGCGCCGGAGGGAACGCCGATCCATGCCGTGGCAGCAGGCATCGTGACCTGGGCGGGTCAGCGCGGCGGCTACGGCAACATGGTGCAGATCGACCATGGTAACGGCTATGCGACGCGGTACGCGCACGCCGCCAAGCTGCTGGTGCACGTCGGCGAGACGGTGAGCCGCGGCGATGTGATTGCCCTGGTGGGAGACACCGGGCGCTCGACCGGGCCGCACGTGCATTTCGAGGTGCTGACGAACGGTCATGAGGTGAATCCGGCCCGGTTTGTCGCGCTGCACGCGGGATCGGCGCCGTTTGGCGGGCCGGCCACCGTGCACGTGGCGGCTAGAAAGGCGCCGCCGAGCGCCAGCGCGGACGGACAAAACTAGAAGCACCAAGACCGGCCCTCAGGCCGACGCATCGCGGCGCCGAAGGCGCACTCGTAACGGCCGCCACGGTCCAAGGATTCGGCTCAGCCCGAAAGCAAGTGATGAAGCGGCCGTTTCCCGGGGCGCGTACTCTCGTGTTGACGGGTCTCAGAGGGGCCGCTCCCACTGAGACCGAGGCGAACCCATTGGGGGCGTCGCCTCGCGTGCGTAGAATACGCGGTTCCCGGTGCTCCAACCCTCGGTAAGGCGGCTCTCAGAGGGGCCCCTTTTCGGACCAGTAGCAGGATCGTCAAGTTGCTCGACACTTTTAAGCACATTTTCGGTAGCCGCAATGAGCGGATGATCCGTGGATTCGCACGGCACATCCGCGCCGCGAGGCAGCTCGAGCCCGGGCTCAAGGCCCTGAGCGACGAGGCGCTGCGCGGCAAGACCGAGGAGTTCCGCCAGCGGCTGCGCGACGGCGAGACGCTCGATGACCTGCTGCCCGAAGCCTTCGCCGTCGCACGGGAGGCGGCCTGCCGCACCCTCAAGATGCGCCACTTCGATGTCCAGCTCATCGGCGGCATCGCGCTTCACCAGGGCAAGATCGCGGAGATGCGCACTGGCGAGGGCAAGACGCTGGTCTCGACGCTACCCGCCTACTTGAACGCGCTCGCCGGCGAGGGCGTGCATATCGTCACGGTGAACGAGTATCTGGCACAGCGCGACGCCGACTGGATGGGGCCGGCGCATCGGTTCCTCGGGCTCACGGTGGGGGTGATCAAGAACTCGCAGACGCCGCAGGAGAAACGCGATGCGTACGCCTGCGACATCACCTACGGCACCAACAACGAGTTCGGCTTCGATTACCTGCGCGACAATCTCGCCTTCAGCCTGGAGGATCGGGTGCAGCGCCATCTCGCCTACGCCATCGTGGACGAGGTCGACTCCATCCTGATCGACGAGGCGCGCACGCCGCTCATCATCTCGGGACCCGCGGAGGAAAGCACGGAGCTTTACCTGCGGATCAACCAGCTCGTGCCGAGCCTCAAGCGCCAGGCCGACGAGGAGGCGCCCGGCGACTTTTCGGTCGACGAGAAGCAGAAGCAGGTCCACATCTCCGAGGAAGGCCACGAGCACGTCGAGACGCTCATGCTGCAGGCAGGGCTGCTGCGCGAGGGCGAGAGCCTCTACGATCCCGGCAACATCCGCCTGATGCATCATTTGAACGCGGCGCTGCGCGCCCACGCGCTCTACAAGCGAGACGTCGAGTACATCGTGCGCGCGGGCGAGATCATCATCGTCGATGAGTTCACGGGCCGCACCATGCCCGGCCGGCGCTGGTCCGACGGCCTGCACCAGGCGATCGAGGCCAAGGAAGGCGTGCGTGTGCGCGAGGAGAACCAGACGGTCGCCTCGATCACCTTCCAGAACTACTTCCGGCTCTACCAGAAGCTCTCGGGCATGACCGGCACCGCCGACACGGAAGCGCCGGAGTTCATGGAGATCTACGGCCTGGAGGTCATGGTCATCCCGACCCACAAGCCGATGATCCGCAAGGACAACTCGGATTTCGTGCACCTGACGCAGAACGATAAATTCAAGGCGATCATCGAGGACATCCGCGAGTGCGTGGAGCGCGAGCAGCCGGTGCTCGTCGGCACGACTTCCATCGAGACCTCGGAGCTGGTCTCGGGGGTACTGGAAAAGGAGGGCGTCGCGCATCAGGTCCTCAACGCCAAACAGCACGAGCGCGAGGCGCACGTCGTCGCGCAGGCCGGTCGACCGGGCGCGGTGACCATCGCCACCAACATGGCCGGCCGCGGCACGGACATCGTGTTGGGAGGCAGCATCGAGCCCGCGCTGGCGGCGCTCGGTGAGGCGGCGGAAGAGGCCGAGCGCGAGCGGGTCCGACGCGAATGGCAGGCGCGGCACGATAAGGTGCTGGCCGCGGGCGGCCTGCACATCATCGGCACGGAGCGGCATGAGTCCCGTCGCATCGACAATCAGCTGCGCGGCCGCTCCGGTCGCCAGGGCGATCCGGGCTCGAGCAGGTTCTATCTCTCCATGGAAGACAACCTGATGCGCATCTTCGGCGATCCGGTGCGCACTCAACGCCTGCTGAAGATGGCCGGCATGAAGGAGGGCGAGGTCATCGAGAGCGGCATGCTGAGCCGGCAGATCGAGAAGGCGCAGCGCAAGGTCGAAGCCCACAACTTCGACATCCGCAAGCAACTCCTCCTCTTCGACGATGTCGCCAACGATCAGCGCAAGGTCGTCTATCAGCAGCGCACGGAGATCATGGGAACCGCGGATGTCTCGCCGGCGATCCGCGGCATTCTCGAGGAGGCGATCGGCGTGCTCGTCGATCAGTACCTGCCGAGGCACGCGATGCCGAGCGACTGGGATCTCGACGGCCTCGGCAAGGCGCTCGAGAGCGATTTCAACGTGCGCGTGAGCGTGAAGAGCTGGCTCGAGCAGGAGCCGGAGCTCGAGGAGCCGGCGCTGCGCGAGCGGCTGAGCCGCGAGGCGCAGCAGGTGTACGAGGCTAAAGTCTCCCGGATCGATCCGGTGTTGATGCGTCACATCGAGAAGGACGTCATGTTGCGCACGCTCGATGCGCACTGGCGCGATCACCTCGCCGCGATGGATTACCTCCGCCAGGGTATTCACCTGCGCGGCTACGCCCAGCAGGACTATCGCTTCGAGTACAAGCGCGAGGCCTTCCAGATGTTCACCGCGATGCTCGATCGCGTGAAGTTCGAGACGGTGACGCGCCTCATGCAGATCGAGGTGCGTACGCAGGAGGAGGTCGATCGCGAAGAGGAGGAGAGGCGCCGCCGGCTGATGCGGGCGCTCCAGGCGCAGCATCCAGAGATGCTGTCCGCCCTGGCTGGTGGAGAAATGCCGGCGGAGGAGCCAGCCCCCGCGGCGATCCCGGCGGCCGCACATGCGGCGATGATGCTCGGCGGCGCGCGCCAGCGCGCGGGCGCACCGGCGCCTGCACCCGTGCCGCCCCCGCAGCGGGAATCGCAGGGCACTTTCGTTCGCGGCGAGCGTAAGATCGGCCGCAACGAGCCGTGTCCGTGCGGCTCCGGCAAGAAGTACAAGCACTGCCACGGCGCGCTGTCGAGCGTCGAGTGAGATTGTTATGACCTGCGGCGGCGGGGCACAGTCCCTGTGCCCGGAATAATTCTCGTCGTTGCAGCGGCGATCCTCGATAGCTCGGGGAGAGTTCTCATCGCCGAGCGCCCGGCGGGCAAGCACATGGCCGGCCGCTGGGAATTCCCCGGCGGCAAGGTCGCGGCGGGAGAGTCGGAGGCGGATGCGCTGGCGCGCGAGCTCGGGGAGGAGCTTGGCATCGAGTGTGTGGACGCGCGCCCGC
Organism: Steroidobacteraceae bacterium; assembly: GCA_050739095.1. GTDB lineage: Bacteria > Pseudomonadota > Gammaproteobacteria > Steroidobacterales > Steroidobacteraceae > 13-2-20CM-66-19. Next base: position 108,568 of record JBOIAR010000007.1, read on the forward strand.
TGATGCGGCTGACTCACCGCTATCCGGATCGTGACGTCGAGCTTTCCATGTGGGTGGTCGAGCATTACCGGGGCGAGCCGCAGGGCCTCGATGGCCAGCGGCTGAAATGGGTGGAGCGTGCCCGGCTTGCCGGTGAGGACATTCTCGAGGCGGACCGTCCGTTCGTGGCGGCGCTGGTACAATGGCCGCCGCCTTCCTAGAAGCCACACAGGTCCCCCATGCCAGCGCAGAGCGATCTTCCGGACGTGCGCATCGACCCGTCCGGTCTCTACCGGGAAGAGATCTTTACCGATCGCCGGGCCGGCACCATCCGCCGCCTGACGCCCGTGACCGTTGACGGGGCTACCGATCCCCATCGTCCGGTGCTCTTCTCGGGCCAGACGCAGCTTCTCACCCCCGCCGGCGTCCTGCCGCTCGTCTTCGAGATCGACGCGACGAGCCTCGAGGAGGCGTTAGCGAAATTCCCTGAGGGGGTCAGCGCCGCGCTCGAGCAGGCCATAGACGAGGCTCGGGAGCTCCGGCGCGAGGCCGCCTCGCGCATCGTCGTGCCGGAGGTCGGCACGGCAGGCATCGGTCCCGGCTCTGGCGCCGGCGGCCCGGGCGGCGGCGGCAAGATCAAATTTCCTTAAATGGGCTGCTCGCCCTTGAGCCTGATCTAGGACTGGAACGTAATGTGCTGGCGACGCGTTGAACCCTTTCCGGCGCAGGGCGCCGAATATGCCATTGCCAAGGGGGTGCGATGCGTCAGGCTTCCGACTCCACGGCCGAGGTGCCCCTCGCCAGCGTGGGGCTGCCCGTGTTCAACGGCGAGGCCTTTCTCGAGGACGCCATCCGCTCGGTGGTCGCGCAGACACTCGATGACCTCGAGCTGATCCTTTGCGATAACGCTTCCCAGGACCGCACGGCCGAGATCTGCCGCGACTACGCGGCGCGCGATCCGCGCATTCGCTACTTCCGTAACCCGCGCAACCTCGGCGCCTCCGCCAACTACAACCTCGCCTACACCCATGCCCGCGGCCGCTACTTCAAGTGGCTTGCGCACGACGATCGCATGTTGCCGTCGTTTCTCGCCAAGACCTGCCGGCTGCTCGAGGAGCGCGCGGACGCGGTACTCTGCAACACGGTGGTGTCGTACATCGACTCCGCGGGCGCCCACATTGGCCTCTACGACAGCAAGCTCTCGGGCGCGGACTTGTATTCGCCGTCGACGCGCTTTGCGTGGATGGTGCTGCGCTCGCACACCTGCGTGGATTTCTTCGGGCTGATCCGCCGCGAGAAGCTGCGTGACTCACTGCTGCACGGCAGCTTCCACGGGGCCGACCGGGCTCTGCTCGCGCAACTCTCGCTGCGCGGCCGCCTGATTCAGCTGCCTGCCCCGTTGCTCTCCATACGCGAGCATCCGAACCGCTACACCCGTGCGCAGCAGCGCTCGTCCGACCGGGCTGCGTGGCACGACAGCGCCCGCGGCCGCCACGCGAGCTTGCCGACCTGGCGGCTGTACGGGGAGTACCTGAAGATGATCGCGAGGGAGGCGCTGACGCCCGAGGAGCGCTCGCGCTGCTACGCAGTGCTTGCCCGATGGTGGCTGTACAACTGGAACGCGGCACGGGCGGCGGTCGATCTCCTGGCGGTGGCAGCACCCAACGCACCCGCCCACGCGGAGCGGCTGAAGACCCGACTCTTCGGCGCCGCTCCCGGTCATCTCCTCGCCGACCGGCGGCGTTGATGGTGGCAGCCACACCTGAGACCCGTCGCCACCAGGGCGGGGGCCCCAGGAAATTCCCGAGACCTCACTTGGCGAGCGGTCCCAGCGAGCGCTTCCGGATTGCGATGGTAGCGGCCTGCCCCATGCCGGCACGGCGCGGCACGCCGCTGCGCGTTGAGAGGCTGGCGGAGGCGCTGGCGGCTCGAGGACATCACGTCGAGCTCATCACCTACCACGTCGCGGACGGCCCGCAGCCGCTCGGGCTTCCGGTGCATCGGATCTTCCGGCGACCGGTCTACTGGCGGATGCCGGTCGGGCCGAGCTTTCGCAAGCTCGCGCTCTACGATCCGGCCCTGGCATGGAAACTGTCGCAGGTGCTGGCGGGGCGGCGGTTCGATGTGATCCACGCGCATCACGTGGAGGGACTCCTGGTGACTTTGCCGGTCCGGCTGCGCCACCGCATGCCCCTCGTCTACGACGCGCATACCATGCTGTCGGCGGAGTTGCCGAGCTACGCGCCGGGGCTCACGCGCAGCGCCTTCGGAGCGATCGGCGCCTGGCTCGACGGAGCGCTGCCGAGGCGTGCGGACCATGTAGTTGCGGTGACCTCCGACATCCGTGATCGACTGGTCGGAACGCACGGACTTCAGCCGGACCGCATCTCTGTCGTCACGAACGGGGTGGAGACCGGTTGTTTCCGCGTGGACACGCCGCCTCGCACGGACGGTTTGATTCGCCTCATCTACACCGGGACGCTGGCGCCCTATCAGAACATCGATCTGCTGCTCGAGGCGTTCGCGAGGGCGAGGCGGCTGCGACCGGACCTCAGACTCTGTTTCTCGGTCAGCTCCTCCTTCGAGCCCTACGAGGCAACGGCGCGGCGACTCGGGGTACGGGAGGCGATCGAGGTGTTGGCGGACGGGTTCGCGGAGCTGCCGCTGCGGCTTGCAGCCGCCGCCATCGCGGTGCTGCCGCGCGTCAGCTGTCCGGGAATTCCGCAGAAGCTGCTCAACTACATGGCGGCCGGGAAGGCGATCGTGGCGAGCGCGGGCTCGGCCAAGGTGTTGGAGCACGAGAGGACGGGGTTGGTGGTCGCGAATGGGGATGTCGCGGGATTTGCCGAGGCGGTGCTTCGCCTGGCGGGGGATCCGGGACTGGGGAAGGAGTTGGGACGAAGCGCCCGGGAGAGAGTGGAGCGGGAATTCAGCTGGGAGCGGGCGGCGGAGCAGATGGAGCCGGTCTACGAGCGGCTGGTGGCCGCCAAGGCGTAATGCAGCGGGCGCCGACCGGCAGGCACCGGTGCGCCTACAGGCCAACGACCTCGGGAGCCAGGCCGTGCTCTGCGAGGTCGCGCTTGATCTCATCGCTGTAGATGGCGTTCATCACCAGCACCACCTCGGGGTGCAGGGAGACGAGCGCGTTGGGAGACACGATCTCCAGGCCGCTGCCGGCGAGGAATTTGCCGTGCTTGTGCGGATTGATGTCAACCACCGCGACGAGCTCGGACCCGAGCTTCAGGGAGCTGATCAGCGAAACGCATTTGGAGCCTGAGCCCCAGATGGCGAGCCGCCGGCGGGAGGCGCGCCAGCGCGAGGTGGCCTCGGCAAGCGCCTGCAGGCGCTCGTTGACCTGCCGCTCGAAGCGCTCGACCAGTGAAGCGATGGCGTTGCGATCGTCTTCCTGCGCAAGCACCGGATCGGTGGCGTGCGGGGCGGGCTGCGCCTCGAGCATCAGATACTGGTCGTCGTAGGCCTTGTAGAGCCCGCGAACGTCGAAGGCGGCCGTGCGGAACAGGCGCGCGAGCGAGCCGCGGGTGAAGTACGAGCAGTGCTCGTAATAGATGTCCCAGAACGCGCCCTGTTGCAGGATCCGCTCCATGTCGGGCAGCTCGAACAAGACGTTGACATGGCGCCGATCACCGATCGTCTCGCGCACCAGCCGGACGAATTCGGCCACTGGCGCGATGTGCTCGAGCGTATGTCGGCAACAGACATAGTCCGCGTGCAGGTGCGCGTACTTGGGCCCGTAGAAGTCGCGGATGAACGTGATGCGTTCCGCCGCGCTGCTGCGGGTCCGCTCCGGCCGATACGCCGGATCGAGCCCGATCCCCCCGCAGCCGCTGCGCTCACAGAGCCCCACCAGGAACTCACCCTTCCCACACCCGATCTCGAGCGCCGCCATCCCCGGCCCCAGCCCGAATCTCTCAATCTGATCGTCCCAGACCTCATCGAGAAACTGCTGAAAGCGCGGCGAGTAAGCCTGCGTCTCCTCATACTCCGCCGAATACCGGTTGAGCCCGCCATCAAACCTGACATTCTCGATGAAGCCGCAACTGCTGCAGAACCCCAGCTCGATCTCCCCCCGCGGAAACGCCAGCGCCTCCTCCCGTGTACCGAACATCAAGCAACTGTGCGCCGGCACATCCTTCACGCGATAGAAGACCTGAATGTCGCCGCCTCCGCAGGCGGAACAAGTAACCATGTCCGAAACTCCAAGCTAGACGATCACCGGCTCCGGAACAGGAACAATGAACCGTCCTCCCCGCCGCCGATACTCCGCCTGCTGCTCCATGATCTCCTCCTTGAAGTTCCAAGGCAGAATCAACAGGTAACCCGGCTGCTCCGCCAGAATCCGCCCCGGCGCCACGATCGGCAGCCGCACCCCCGGAATGTACCGCCCCTGCTTGTGCACATTCCGATCCGCCACGAACTCGAGCACCTCCGCCCCGATCCCCGTGAAGTTGAGCAGGATCGTCCCCTTCGCCGCCGCTCCATAGCCCGCGATGCGCGCGCCGCCCCGCTTCAGTCTCTCGAGCAGCGCCACGAGATCACCGCGGATCCGCCCGACCCGCGACGAGAAGTCCGAGTAATACTCGAGCCGATCCACTCCCGCGGTGCGCTCGGCTCGCAGATGCTCGCCGACCGACCGGTCCGACTGCGCGCGTCTGCCGACGAAAAGGCGCAACGAACCGCCGTGGATCTCGAGCGGCTCCACCCGATTCAACGCGAGCCCGTGCCGCTGAAAGAGACTCGACAGTGCCGTCACCGAGAAATAGCAGAGGTGCTCGTGATAGATGGTGTCGAACTCGCCGCGGTCGATCAGCTCCTTCACGTACGGAACCTCGATGACCGCGACGCCGTCGTCCTTGAGCAGCATGCCCATGCCCGCCACGAATCCCTGCGTGTCGGCGACATGCGCCAGCACGTTGTTGGCGTGAATGACGTCCGCACGCCGTCCTTGCGCGGCGAGCTGCGTGGCGAGATCGCGCCCGAAGAAGGCTTGCAGCGTGTCGATGCCTTTGGCGCGCGCCGCCGCCACTGGGCCGGGCGCCGGGTCGATACCGAGCACCGGAATGCCTCGCGCCCGGTAGAACTGCAGGAGGTAGCCGTCGTTGCTCGCGAGCTCGATGACCAGAGAGCTGGCATCGAGCCGCCGCTCCTCGATACGCGCGGCGACGTTGGCCGCCGAGTGCTCGAGCAGCGCGTCGGTGAACGAGGAGAAGTACGGGTAGTCGGCCCCGAAGAGCTGCTCCGGCGGCACGGTCTCCAGGATCTGCACCAGCGCGCAGGAGCGGCAGAAGGCGACATCGAGTGGATAGCGCGGCTCTGCCCGCGCCAGATCCCCGGCCGCAAGCAGACCATCCGACAGCGGCATCTCGCCCAGCGACAGGAAGACACCGAGGTCCTTTCCGCCGCAGCTCCGGCAGCGGCTCGTGCCGGCGGGCTCGCTCATGCCGCTGAGTAGCGCGGGGCCGGTGCCCGGCCTGCCGAGGCTCGCCACCGCAGCATCTCATCGAGCGCTCCGGCCGTCTGCAGCTCCCGGATGCGCTTCAGGCGGATGAACTGTGAGCTCAGGAACTCCTCCGCGCTGGTGCCGTGATCGCAGAACGCCTGGTACACCTGCTCGATGCCTTTGCGCACCGTCCAGCGGGGCTGGAACGCCGGCAGGCGCGAGCGGATCCTGTTGCAGTCCACCCGATAGTTGCGCGCGTCAGGGCTGGCGTCGCCCGCATAGGTCACCCGGGAGCACGGCACGACCTCGGCGACCATTTCGGCGACGTCCCGGACGCGATAGTTTTCGGATGTGATTCCGACATTGAAGGCTTCGTTGTGGACGAGCTCCCGGGGAGCCTCCATGACGGCGACGAACGCGCTGGCGATATCTTCGATGTGCACGAGTGGCCGCCACGGCATGCCGTCGCTCTTGATGAGCACGTCACCCGTCGTGCAGGCATACCCAACCAGGTTATTGACCACCAGGTCGCCGCGCAGGCGCGCGGAGACTCCGAAGGCCGTGGCGCTTCGCAGGAACGTCGGGCTGAACGATTCGTCCGCGAGCTTCGCGACGTCGCGTTCCACCCACACCTTGCTTTGCGCATAGGGCGTCACGGGCTTGAATCCCGCCGTCTCGTCGAGGAAGGCATCGCCCGCCGCTCCGTAGTTGCTGCACGAAGAGGAGAAGACATAGCGGGGCACGCCTGCCTCCTTCGCCAGACTCGCGAGGCGCACCGATGCCTCGTGATTGATGGCGTAGGTGGCGGCCGGCTCGAGGTCTCCCAAGGGATCGTTGGAGATGCCGGCAAGGTGCAGCACCGCGTCGAATCCCCGCAGATCCTCGAGCTCGATCTCGCGAATGTCCTTGCGAATCACCTTGCTCGGCGCCACCCGCTCGGTGCCGAAGCCGCAGTCCTCGTAGAGAAAGCTGTCGAGCCCGGTCACCCCGTGGCCGCGCTCGAGCAGCATCGGCAGGAGCACGTGTCCGATGTAGCCGTCATGTCCGGTCAGGAGAACCCGCATGCGTTTCATTCAGAGGCCTCGCTATTTCCAGATCTTCCACGGCGCATCGCCGCCCGCCCACAGCGATTCGAGGCGGACTTTGTCGCGCATCGTGTCCATGCACTGCCAGAAGCCGTTGTGCTGGTAGGCCATGAGCTGGCCGTCGCCTGCCAGACGCTCGAGCGGCTCGCGCTCGAATTGGGTGGCGTCGCCCGCGATGTAGTCTAAGACGCGCGGCTCGAGCACGAAGAAGGCGCCGTTGATCCATGCCTCGCCGGAGAGCGGCTTCTCGTCGAAACGCGCCACGCGATCGCCGTCGAGCTCCAGGCGTCCGAAGCGCGCGGGAGGGCGCACGGCGGTCACTGTTGCTATCCGCCCATGGCGGCGGTGGAACTTGAGCAGGTCGGTCAAGTTGACATTGGAGACGCCATCGCCCCACGTCAGCATGAAGGTCGAGTTGCCCAGGTGGGGCGCAAGCCGCTTGATACGTCCGCCGGTGTTGGTCTGCTGTCCGGTGTCGATGAGGTCGACGACCCAGTCCTCCGAGCCGCGGGCGCCGTTGGCGCCATTGCCGTGAGGCTCCACCCGGCCGGTCTTCAGCGACACCCTGAGGTCGGGGGCGAGGGAGCAGTAGTCGGCCATGTAGCGCTTGATGTACTCGCCCTTGTAACCAAGCGCGACCACGAACTCCCTAAAGCCGTAGGTCGAGTAATGCATCATGATGTGCCAGAGGATCGGACGGCCGCCGATCTCGACCATGGGCTTCGGCCGCACGACGGTCTCCTCGGCGAGCCTGGAGCCAACGCCGCCTGCGAGGATGCCTACTTTCATGCGATGCTTGCCGCCGTGTCCATCAGTGACTCGGTTGTTCTCTCCGTTGGGGATGGTCCGGGCCCGCTTGCCGTGCCTCGGCTGCAGCTCGCAATTTGCGTGCCTAGTCGATTGGAAAAACCGGCCTGCGGCCGTTTTTCGGACACGAGCTCCGTTGCCGCCGGCAAAAGGCGCGACTTTTGCCGGCTGAGCAGTGCCATAGCCTGTACAGTGCAAGTCCGACAGGCCACCAACACATGAGCCGCCTGCGCGCGCTGGCGGCGAACATGGCCGCGGTCATCACCGGCAAGGCGGCCACCGCCGTGGTGGGGCTGCTTACGGTCGTGGCGCTCACGCGCCACCTGGGCCCCACCGAGTTCGGGTATTACCGCACGGTGCTCACGTATTCGGCCTTTGCGGCGGTGCTCGCCGACTCCGGTCTTTACATGGTCACTCTGCGGGAGATGTCGCAAAGTGGCGTCGATGCCGGGCGGGTGCTCGGCAACGCACTGCCGCTGCGGGTGGTCAGTACGGCGAGCGTTCTGCTCGCCGCGGCAGCGATTGCGTGGCTCACTCCATACGATCCACGGGTGAAGTGGGGCACGCTGATCGGGGCCGCGATCTACACGTGTCTGCAAACAAGCGATTTTCTCATCGCCGCCTTCCAGAGCGTTCTCAAGCAGGCACGCAATGCCGTTGCGGAGGTCACCGGCGCCGTGGTCACGCTGGCGATCGTATCCGCATTGGCGCTCACGAATGTTGGGGCGCTGCCGATGCTCGGCGCGACGCTGTTGGGTTCCGTGGTGGCATTGAGCATCTCCATCAGGCTGGTGCGGCGCCTGGTGTCGTTTCGAGTGAGCTTCGATCTGCCACTGTGGCGGCATTACCTGGTGGCGGGCCTGCCGCTCGCCGGCTCGCAGATCCTCGACATGTCGATGTTGCGCGGCGGATCGCTGCTGCTGTCGCTGTTCCAACCGGCGGCGGCGGTGGGTCTCTATGGCGTGCCATCGAAGCTGTTCGAGATCACGACCTCCGTTCCCTACATCCTCGCGGGGCTCATGATGCCGGCGCTCACGGCGAGTGCCGCAGTCGATCGCGCGGAGTTCACCCGACGGCTCGGGCGCACGCTCGATGCGGTGGCGATCTACGGGGTGGGGGTGGTCATTGCATTCGCGCCGTTTGCCGACCGGCTGCTCGCGCTCATCTCCGGCGAGAGTTTCGCGGCCGGTGCGCCGGCCTTGATCGTGATCTCATTCGCGGTCGCGCTGGCGGGACTGACACATGTCCTGCGGTTCACGCTGGTGGCGTGCGGCAGGCCACGCCTGGTGCTGATCGGGGATGCGGTCGCGTGCGCGTGCGCATTCACGGCTTACTTCGGGCTCATCCCCAGGTTCTCGCTGGTGGGCGCGGCTGCCGGCAGCGTCGTTGCGGAGGCGAGCGCGCTGCTCGCGATGACCGTGGGCCTGACGCGTGCCGGCCGGCGGCTGCCGTCGCTCGCCAATCCCGCGAAGGCGGTCATCGCGGGGGCGCTGGCGGCCTTGGCGATGAAGTATCTGGCCGGCTTCGGCGCTCCATGGCTGTTGGCGCTTGCGGCCGGTGGGGCATTGTACCTTGCCGTGTTGGCGCTGACGCGGGCGATACCGCGGGAGCTCGTTGTTGTAATATTCAGTGCGGTACGAAAGACCGGAGTGGGCCATGGGTAGATACACACGACTGCGCCGCATCCCGCTGGCTGCCGCTGTGGCGGGGCTGCTGGCCGGGTGCGCGGGAGTCATGCTGGGCCGGCCGACTCCGGCTCCCGGCGCAGGGCCCCTCGGCGTTCCGCAGCCGACGGCCACGCAGATCGCGGTGGGCGCCAATCCCTCGCCGTCGGCGCCGCCGATGTACCCGTTCGTCGCGCAAGTGAGGCCGCTGGGTGCGCGCGGCAGCGGCAATCCCTACAGCTGGCTGGAGAACGTCCACTCGAGCCGGGTGCGGCATTGGATCTTCTTCGAGAACCGCACAGCGGCGAAGGCGCTGGCGCGCATCCCGCAGCGCGCCTGGATCAGCAGGCGCCTCGCGCAGCTCCCGGCCGGCCGGCTCACGCTTCCCGACGATGATGTCGTGAAGCGCATCTTCTATCTCGGCCCCGACGGCGCGCGGTTGCCGATGGAGATTGCGTATCGGCGCGGCTTGGCGCGCGACGGCAATCGACCGACCCTCCTCAGCGTCTATCACTCCACCGGCAAGCCTCCCGAGCCGCTCCTCCAGCCGTTGGTGTTGGTCTGGTTGGAGATGGGCGGTGTTTATGCGCGTGCCGAGGTGCGCAACGGACTTGCCAGAGTGCCGGCCCCGCGCGGGGTGGTCAGGATGCCTGACAGGTCGATCGCCCTCAGCGACTTGCTCGCCGCGGCGCAGTCGCTGGTCGACCGGCACTACACGCGCCAGGCGCGGCTCGGCATCTACGGTCGGGGCTTCGGCGGACTGATGGCCGGCGCCGCCGTCGCGTTACGGCCCGATCTTTTCGGAGCGGCGCTGCCGAGCGGCACCTGGGGACAATACCGCCAGATTGCCACCGGCAATTGCTTTCCGCCAACCCTCGTCATGACGGCCGAGCACGGCGGCAACATCAGGCCCTGGCAGGGCTATGAGCTCGCCGCCGTTCTCCACGCCGAGCAGATCTGCCGCCACCCCATTCTGATCCGCATCGAGAGTGACGCTGGTCCGGGGCAGCCCCTCTCGGCGAGGCGGGAGCGCGCCGCGGACGAGCTCGCGTTTGCCGCGAAGTGGCTGGGAGCACGTGTACCTGAGCAGACTCGCTAGGAGGGCCGGCGCGGCGGCTCGTCCGGCCGCTGCGTGCTGTCGTGTGCCGCTTCGTCGGAGGCCGGCTCACCCGCGATGGCGTGCGTCTCCGTCAGCCAGGCGCCGAGGTCGATGAGCCGGCAGCGCTCGCTGCAGAAGGGCCGGTAGGGGGACTGGGACCAGTCGATCTCGCGGTGGCAGGTGGGGCACTTGACGCGCCGGACGGCCATCACGCGCAGCAGGTCAGGAGGAACTTCACGTCCGATTCGGCCTGGGTGGCCCGCGCCGCGAGTCCTTTCCAGGTGAGGAAGCGCACGTTGCAGCGGTGATGGCTGCCGCTGACCTCGGGGTAAAGGCCCATCGAGGCCGGCAACGCGATACGCAGCAGCTGGAGCGGATTCTCGCGATCGAACGTAATCGTGAAATTGCCTCCCTGCGCCGTCTCCTGGCGCGTGCGGCCATTCTGGCGCGTCAGCCAGATGAGCTCCGAGACGGCATCGCAGAGCGGGCGCAGGACCGTCAGCCACTGATTGAAAGCTCTGATCCGCACCTCATCGGGCTGCGACAGCCAGTAGAGGTAATCCGGCAGGTCGAACTCGCACGTGCCCCCCGGGATGCTGCTGCGGTGCTTGATGGCGTTGAGGAACTCCGAGTCCCGCAGCGGCTGCAGGTTCGCTATGCCGCCCGCATTCATCAGCTCGCCGCGCAGGCGATTGAGGTTCGCGATCAGCGTCTTCAGACGATTGGTGTCCACGCCCGGCTTCGATTGAAATTCCCCGAGCAGCGTGAGCTCACGCTCGAGCTCCTTCAGCGCATCGGACCGGACGTCGCTGCGGGTGATGATGGCCAGGATGTCGATCAGGCTGGACACCGCCGCGCGGCTGCCCCACTGGCTCGCCACTTCATTGTGATAGAGCGCCTGGCTGTAGAGGAAATCGAGCCGCAGGAAGGTACGCATCCGCTCGTTGAGCGGCTGCTCGAAGAACAGCGTGCGGTCGTTCTCATGCGCCTCGGGCGCGGCTTGCGGAGGCGCGGCGGCCTCGGGGGCGTCGGTAGTCATGTGACGTATTGTGCTCGACATGCGCCGCGAGCGTAAACGCTCGAAGGGAATTTGCACAGGGTCTGCGGGAGCTGGGCTGTGCGTACCCCGCTGGCGCGAGCGAGGCCGTGTTGACGAGCAGCGGCTCGATCGGCCGGGCGGAACGCTGCCGAGCGCAACCGCTGCCGAGCGCGCCCCCAGTTACGTCTCAGGAGCCTCGAGCTCTTGCACCCTTGGCGGTGGCGCCACCCGCGTGTCCGGCGAGCTCCAGATAGCGCGTGTGCAGCGCCGAGACCTGGTCGCGTACGGCGCTCAGATCGCCGTCGTTCTGCACAACGTCGTGCGCGCTCTTGCGCCGCGCGGCGCGCGAGGTTTGCGCATTCAGGATCGCGCGCGCCTGCTCGACGGTCGAGCCGTCCCTCGCCTGCAGCCGCCGGATCTGCAGCTCCTCGTCGCAGTCGACCACGAGCACGCGGTCGACTTGCGAGGCGAGTCCCTTCTCGACGAGCAGCGGAATGATGAGGATCTGGTAGGGGCCTCCCGCAGCCGCCGACCACGCTTGCACCGCAGTGCCGATCGCCGGGTGCGTCAGCGCCTCGAGATCGGCCCTGGCCTTGGGGTCGGAGAAGACGATTTCCCGCAGCTTTGGCCGGTCGAGGTGGCCGTCAGGCGTCAGGATGGCGCGCCCGAACCGCTCTACCAGCCGCTCGAGCGGCGGCTGGCCGGGCTCGACTACCTCGCGCGCCACCTGGTCGGTGTCGATGATGGGCACGCCGAGGGCGGCGAAGAACTTGGTCACGGTGGACTTGCCGCTGGCAATGCCGCCGGTGAGCCCCACGCGGAAGATTTTAGGATCGGCCATGTCTCATCAATGCGTAAACAGCCCGAGATAGCCCGTCACCAGCTCACGGCCAAACAGCAGCATCAGCCAGCCGGCGGCGGCCAGGAACGGCCCGAAGGCAATGGGGGTCGCGCGGCTCTGTCCCCGGGCGGCCAGCAGCGCAATGCCGACCACGGCCCCAACGGCCGCGGCAATCAGCACGGTCGGCAGCAGCATCTGCCAGCCGAGCCAGGCGCCAATCGCCGCCAGGAGCTTGAAGTCACCGTACCCCATTCCTTCCTTGGCGGTGAGCAGGCGAAAGAGATGATAGACGCTCCAGAGACAGACGTAACCTGCAATTGCACCGATGATGCTCGAGCGCATGTCCACCGGGAACGGGGCCCCGTCCGGGGCGGGAGCGAAGAGGCTGAGAAAAAGACCCAGCCATAAAAGTGGCAGCGTCAAGCTGTCAGGCAGCAGTTTGTGGTCGATATCGATGAAGGCGAGCGCGACCAGGAACCAGCTGAGTACGAGCCCGGCCGCCGTGGGCCAGGCGAAGCCGAGCTTCCAGGCGACCGCGGCGGAGAGGATACCGGTCAGGGCCTCGACCAGGGGATAGCGGAGGCTGATGTGGACGCCGCACCTGGCGCAGCGGCCGCGAAGGAAAAGATAGCTCAGCACCGGGATGTTCTGCAGGGCGGTGATCGGTGCCTTGCATGCCGGGCAGGCGGAGCGCGGGACGATGAGGTTGTAGCGGTCCTTGTTGGTGTCAAACGCCGCGGGAAGGGTGGCGTCGTGCCCTGACTGGGCAAGCTCGGCGCACTGCTCGCGCCACTGGCGCTCCATCATGATCGGCACGCGATGGATCACCACGTTGAGAAAGCTGCCCACGATCAGGCCGAGCACGAAGGAGACGCCGACGAAGAGCGCGGGCGAGGATCCGAGGAGGGTGATCATTGACATGGCGTTGGTCGAATCGTCAAACAAAACGCCGCGCGGAGCGCGGCGTTTCGGCATCAGGTCTGGCTCGGGGTGATATCAGCCGACGACATTTCCGAGCTGGAAAATCGGCAGGTACATCGCGATCACCAGGCCGCCCACGAGCACGCCGAGGATCACCATGATCAGCGGCTCGAGCAGGCTCGACATGGAATCGACGGCATTGTCGACCTCCGCCTCATAGAATGTCGCAACTTTGCCGGCCATCGTATCGAGAGAGCCGGATTCTTCGCCCACCGCGATCATCTGCACCACCATGTTCGGAAAGATGCCCCGGGCCTCCATCGCCCGCTGCAGACGCTGGCCGGTGGCGACCTCGTCCTTCATCTTCATCACGGCGTTTTCATACACGATGTTGCCGGTGGCGCCCGCGACGGACTCCAGTGCCTCGACGAGCGGTACGCCCGCCGCGAACATGGTGGAGAGAGTGCGCGCGTAGCGGGCAATGGCGGCTTTGGTGAGAATCGGACCGATGATCGGGACCTTGAGGGATATGCGATCGAGCACTTCGCGCATCTTGCGCGAGCGTTTCTTGAAATAAAGGAAGACCCAGATCGCCGCGCCGAGAACTATCGCCAGGTACAGCCCCTGGTGCTGCACGAGCTGCGAAAGCCTGATCACGAACATCGTGAATGCCGGCAGGTTCGCGCCGAAGCCCTGGAAGAGCTTCTGGAACTCCGGAATCACGAAGAGCAGGAGAACGAGCGTCACGATGAAAGCGACGATCAGGACCGCGGCAGGGTAGAAGAGAGCCTTCTTGACCTTCTTCTTCATGGCCTCCGTCTTTTCCTTGTAGGTCGCGACCTTGTCCAGCAGCGACTCGAGGGCGCCCGCCTGCTCTCCCGCTTCCACCAGGTTCACGAAGAGGTCATCGAACTGAATCGGGTGCTTGCCGAGTGCCTCGTGCAACGAGCTGCCACCTTCGATATCCGCCTTGATATCGAAGATCAACTTCTGCAGCGAGGGTTTGTCGCTGCCGCTGCCGACGATCTCGAAGGCCTGCACCATCGGGATGCCCGCGGCGAGCATGGTGGCGAGCTGGCGGCTGAATACCGCCACGTCCGCGGCATTGACCCTGCCGCCTTTCAGGCTCTGCGATTGCTTGCGGACGCGCGAGGGCGCGATGCCTTGGCGCCGCAGCTCGACCCGTAATGCGCTCTCATCGGGTGCGAGACTCTTGCCTTTGATGCGCTGGCCGCGCTTGTCGCGCCCCTCCCAGGCGAAGGAGGTGTCGCGCTTGATCGCCTTGACTGTGGCCGTCGCTGCTGGGGCCATGGGTAAGTTCTCCGCCTTGATCAGTCGATGGTTACGCTGTTGACTTCTTCGAGACTCGTGAGACCCGTCTTGACCTTCTCGAGGCCCGAGCGACGAAGATCCCACACGCCCGCCTTGGCCCCCTCATCGCCGATTTCGGGCGCGCTGCCGCCGGCGAGAATGATTCGCGCGATCGCATCGGTGACGGGCAGAACCTGATAGATGCCGACGCGCCCCTTGTAGCCATCGGTGCAGCTCGAGCAGCCCTTGGGCGCGAATAGCCGCAGTCCCGACTTCACATCCTCGTGGGTGAAGCCTTCCTTGAGAAGTGCCTCCTCGGGTATGTCCATGGGCTGCTTGCACTGGGCGCAGAGACGCCGCGCGAGACGTTGGGCGATGATGAGACTGACGGAAGTTGCAATCGCGTAGGGCTTCACACCCATATCGACCAGGCGCGTCAGAGTCTGCGGCGCGTCGTTGGTATGCAGCGTGGAGAGGACGAGGTGGCCCGTTTGCGCCGCCTTGATGGCGATTTCCGCGGTTTCGAGGTCACGGATCTCACCGACCATGATGACGTCGGGGTCCTGGCGCAGGAACGCGCGCATGGCAGCCGCGAATGTGAGGCCGACCTTGGGGTTGACGTTGACCTGATTGACGCCGGGCAGGTTGATTTCCGCCGGATCCTCGGCGGTCGAGATGTTGGTATCCTCGCGGTTGAGGATGTTGAGGCCGGTGTAGAGCGACACGGTCTTGCCGCTGCCCGTGGGGCCGGTCACCAGGATCATGCCCTGCGGCTTGGCCAGGTATTTCTCGTAGAGCCCCTTCTGGAAAGGCTCGTAGCCCAACGACTCGATCCCCAGCATGGCCTGCGAGGGATCGAGAATACGCATCACGATCTTCTCGCCGTGGAGCGTGGGGCAGGTGCTCACGCGGAAGTCGATGGCGCGGGTCTTCGACAGCTTCATCTTGATGCGCCCGTCCTGGGGCACCCGCCGCTCCGCGATATCGAGTCGCGACATCACCTTCAAGCGTGCGGAAAGCTTCTGTGCCAGCGCCACGGGCGGCTGCGCAATCTCCTTCAGCACGCCATCCATCCTCAAGCGCACGCGATAGGTCTTCTCGTACGGCTCGAAATGGATGTCCGATGCCCCGCGGCGGATGGCATCGAGCATCACTTTGTTGACGAACCGCACGATCGGAGCGTCTTCGACATCGTCGCGGCCGACCTTGTCGTCGGCCTCGTCCTCGCCGCCCGTGACCTCGAGGGAGTCGAGGTCGACGTCGTCGTCGCCCATCAGCGGGGCGATCTGCGCCTCTGCCTGCTCGATGGCCTTGTCGATGGCCTTCTGGAGCTTGTCTTCCTCCACGACCACCGCCTCGATGCCGAGCGTGGTCTGGAACTTGACTTCGTCGATCGCGTGCAGGTTCGTCGGATCCGAAACACCCAGGAAGAGCCGCTTGCCGCGGCGGAAAAGCGGCAGGACGCGGTGCTTCGCCATCAGCTTGTCGCTGACCAGCCGCACCGTCTCCAGGTCCGGATTGATGGCGTCGAGGTCAAAGAGCGGAACGCCGAACTCGTTCGCGGCGGCC
Organism: Steroidobacteraceae bacterium; assembly: GCA_050739095.1. Lineage (GTDB taxonomy): Bacteria > Pseudomonadota > Gammaproteobacteria > Steroidobacterales > Steroidobacteraceae > 13-2-20CM-66-19. The sequence continues at coordinate 124,341 of JBOIAR010000007.1, forward strand.
ACCGCGATGTCCCGGGCGCTGGCCGCGCCCCTCGAGACGAGCTGGGTGACGATATTGCTGCCGCGCTCCCGGGCCGCGTTCATGGCTTCGAGCATGGCGGCCTCATCCACGACGCCGTCCTGCACGAGGCGCTGGGGCAGGCCTCCGAGCCCGGAGCGCGCGCCGCCAAGTGCTAAAGAAGCGTTTTCATTCATGGACTTACGGCAAGCTGGATCGAGCCCGTGAGACCCAAGTCTACCGGACCGGGCGAGCGGGGCAATTGTAAAATCTCAGGCATCGTCGCATAGGGACCCCGGCCCCACCGTGACCGGTCTCGCAAAAGGAAAGCCCCCGCCGGGCGGGGGCTTTCGGGTCCATCTGAGGGGTATGCCTTACTGGCAGCTGCTCGGCAGATACGACTCGTTGGTGATGCTGCCCGCCGTCACGCCGCCGCTTCCAGTCACCGGCGTAAGTCCCGCCACGGTGGTGGGTTCCGTGTTGGCAGTGATGTAGCCACTGCAAATCCAGCTGATGTCGCCGTTGGCGGACTGGTAGGGCGCAAAAGTCATGAATTTGCCCTGAATGTTCTTGTTCGCACTCGTGGCGTTGTACGTCACTTTGATCACGCCGGCGGTCATGGCGACGGTGCCGACATACGTGCCAGTGATCGCACTGTTGACGCCAACATCCGGAAGAGTGCCGCAGGTGGTAGCGCTCGCCGTTCCCTTGTTCGCATAGCACTCGTCGAACGCGGTCTCGACGCCGCCCACGAGTGAGTTGGCTTCCGAGACCTGCGCCCGGATGGTGTAGTTCTGGTAGGCCGGAATGGCTATCGCGGCCAGGATGCCGATGATCGCGATGACGATCATCAGCTCGATCAGGGTAAAACCCTTTTGCACCGATTTCATTGCAGAGACTCCCGAGGAGTGGATTGTGGATTCGTTCAGCGGCGTAAAAAGGCGCCCGCTGGGAGGGCAAATGCATGGCACGTGCCAGCCGGCAGCACCACGAATAAGTACCTGATAAGAAAGAATAAACTCGTCGACAGTGCCGGCCCGAGTTAACTTAGTATTGATGCCGGGTGACGACGCTCGCCGGCCTCTCCGTCATAAAGTGACGCAGCGTGTCATATGCCCTTCGCGATAAAACGAAAATGTGAATCGCTGCACCAAAGTGCCGATCTCGCGTTTCCGCGGGCCAGGATTGGGGTATGTTTTCACCTAATCTGGTTAGAGCCACTCTGGGCCCCCGACGATGCTCCTCAACTGGTTCAACGCGCGTGATGCCACGCAGGCCGGCGCAACGCTGGCTGATTGTTATCTACCGGAAAGCGCCCCTTCCGCGGCCCCAAGGCGGAAGGAGCAGCCGCCCAAGAATGGCCGCGCCGATCTTAAGAAATTCCTCCAGCGCGTGGCACGCGAAGCCGGCCCGCTCAAGCTCAACCTGTTCAAGCGCGCGAAGCTGCTGAACTCATTCAAGTGGCGGCTGCTGGAACGCGGCGTGGATCGAAAAACCGCCGACGAGCTGACGGAACTGGTCCTGTTGCAGCTCTCGAGCGATCCTTTCGGCGCGGTTTCCTCCGGTGCGGTCGCGACCGCACCGGTCAAGGGGGGACATTCGAGACGCGTTCCCGCGCTGCTTGCGGAAGCCGACACATACTTCGCTGATCGCAACCACCGCGAGGCAGCGGCGCGGTACCAAGAGGCGCTCCAAATTGACTCCCGCAACGCCGTGGCGCACGTCAAGCTCGGTGCGTCGCTCTGCCACCTGGGCCAATATCGTGAGGGCGAACAGGAATTTCGCCACGCCATCAAGATCAAGGCCGCCTGCCCGGGCGCGCAGTTGAATCTGGGTATCCTCCTGCGCGTCAAAGGGGAATTTGCTGCCTCGGAGCTCGCTTTGCGCTCTGCCGTCAAGCAGGACCCACGTGATCCGCAAGCCCTGGTCGATCTGGGTGTTACCCTCGGCCTGCTGGGCGATCTCGCTGGCGCGAAGGAGTGCTTCGAGAAGGCGCTGCGGCTGAAATCTCAGCATGCCGATGCCCTTTGCGGACTCGGTCGATTGGCACGGGATGAAGGGCGATTCGAGGAGGCAGAAAGACTCTACCGGACCGCGCTCGATATCGAGCCGCTCAGCGTGGACGCGTGGGCCTCCATCGCCGCGCTGCGACGCATGACTTCCGCGGACACGGATTGGATCGAAGGTGTCGAGAAAGCGCTGGCGAGCGGCGTGCAGCCTCTCGAGGAGGCGAAGCTTCGCTTCGCGATGGGAAAGTACTTCGATGATCTGGGCAAGTACCCCCGGGCGTTCACCGAGTACAAGCGCGGCAACGAGCTCTACAAGCTCGTGGCGATGCCTTATAACCGCTCCGCACGCACGGCTTTCGTCGATGACATGCTGCGGGTCTACTCGCAGGAATGTCTCGCCAGGCCGCCGGAGGGTGCATGTGAGTCTCGGACGCCGGTCTTTGTCGTCGGTATGCCGCGCTCGGGAACTTCACTCGTGGAGCAGATCATCGCGTCTCACCCGAATGCCGCGGCAGCCGGCGAAGTCGACTTCTGGAACAGCGCTGCGTACAGGAAATACACATCGTTGCGGCGCGAGGCGCCTGATGCGCGTCTGACGAAAAAGCTCGCCGATTCGTATCTGAGCGTCCTGACACGAAATTCCGGGCAGGCGTTGCGGGTCGTCGACAAGGCGCCGTTCAACTCCGACCTTCTGGGTCTCATCCACCGGGTCTTGCCGAACGTGCGCGTCATCTACATGCGGCGCGATCCGATCGATACGTGCCTGTCCTGCTACTTCCAGGACTTCGCCAACCTGGCGCCCTTCACTCTGGATCTGTCGGATCTCGCGCATCAATACCGCGAGCACCACCGCCTGATGAGCCACTGGCGCTCGGCGCTTCCCGCCGGAATGCTGCTGGAGGTTCCATATGCGGAGCTCGTGGCCGATCAGGAGACCTGGAGCCGTAAGGTCATCGAGTTCATCGGCCTCGAGTGGGATCCGCGATGCCTCGAATTCCACAAGACGGAGCGGCCGGTACTGACGGCGAGCAATTGGCAGGTGCGCCAGCGCATCTACACGAGCGCCGTCGAGCGCTGGAAGAACTACCAGAAGTTCATTGGACCGCTGCTCGAGCTGCGTAATCTAAGAACTTGAGTTGATCTGAAACTGCCTCGCTGTGCGCTCACTCGCGCGGCGAGCTTTGGGCGCGTAGAGAGTCCATCCATGGTTTCAATAATGACGAGAACCGCGCTTCAGGGTGGCACCGAGAGCTTCCAGGGCCCGCAGCTCGAGCTGACCATTCTGATGCCGTGCCTCAACGAGGCGGAAACCGTCGGGACCTGCGTGAGGCAGGCGCAAGGATTTCTGGAGCGCGCCGCCGTTCGAGGGGAGGTTCTCGTTGCGGATAACGGCTCTACGGATGGTTCTGCAGAAATTGCGCGCAAGGCCGGTGCGCGTATCGTAGATGTCTCTGCCAAAGGTTACGGGAACGCCCTCAATGCGGGTATCCAGGCGGCATTGGGCCGGTTCGTCATCATGGCGGACGCCGACGCCAGCTATGACTTCTCACAGCTGGACGGCTTTCTGGATTCGCTCCGTGCCGGCAGCGCGCTGGTGATCGGCCATCGCTTCCGGGGGGGGATCCGTCCCGCCGCCATGCCCTGGCTGCACCGATATCTCGGCAACCCGGTGCTGAGTTTCCTCGGCCGCATGTTCTTCCCCTGCCCCATAGGTGACTTCCACTGCGGGTTGCGGGGCATCGACCGCGCCTCGGCCCTGCGACTGGGGTTGCGTTCTCCAGGCATGGAGTTCGCAAGCGAGATGATCGTCAAGGCGGTGCTCGCCGGGTTCAAGGTTGCCCAAGTGCCGACGGTTCTCTGGCCGGCAGGCAGATCACGGCCACCGCACCTGCGAAGTTGGCGCGACGGTTGGCGCCACCTGAGGTTTCTGCTCATGATGAGCCCGCGCTGGTTGCTGTTGTATCCCGGCGCGTTCCTGATCGCCGCCGGCCTGATGGCGGAGCTGGCGATCTGGCACGGGCCCGTCATCATCCACGGAGTCGGATTCGACATCCATACCATGCTCTATGCCGCCGGCGCGAGCATCCTGGGTCTGCAGTTGGTGATATTCTCACTGATTGGGCGCACGGTCGGCGTGCTGAAGCAGCTGCTGCCCATAACCACGAGACTCGAACGCTTTCTCCGGGTGTTTACCGTGGAGCGGGGCGTTCTGCTCGGGATGTGTCTCGGTCTGATCGGGTTGGGCCTCGCCGTCTACTCGGTCGATACCTGGGCGCACGCCCGACTGGGGGCCCTGGATCCGATAGCCATAATGCGTGTGGTCATCGCGTCCGTGACGCTGATGCTGGCCGGTGCAGAGATTCTCTTTGCGTCCTTTTTGCTCGGACTGATCGATGTCCGTCCAGGCGAGAAGGAAGTCGCAAGTGGGTGCCGCTGACGGCTCACTGATTCTGCGGCGCGCCCGGCCGCGCATGATAACGGCGCTGATGCGTGTTGCAGCGTCGCCAAGGCTGTACGTCTATCTCTCGTGCACGGCTCTGGCCGTCCTCGTCAGCTATCATCTCGGCAAGGACATGCTGTGGGACACCATGGATTACCATGTCTACGCAGGCTTCAGCGCGCTTCACGACCGCTTTGACCTGGACTACTTCGCTGCCGGGCCGGCGGGGTACTTTAATCCGTATGCGTATGTGCCGTTCTACCTGCTCGTACGCTCATCGCTGACTCCGCTCGAGGACGCCTCGATTCTCGCTGCGTTGCAGAGCGCGATTCTGTGGCTGACTTACGAGCTTGCGATCACCGCTGCTCCCTCGGACAAGGCGCGCGTGCGCATGGCAATCGGCATACTGGCGACGGCTCTCGCGTTCGCCAACCCCGTGCTCATCTATGAGATGGGTTCGAGCTATGCCGACATCACGACAGCGGAGCTCGCACTCGCCGGCTGGTTGGTGACTCTCAGAGCCGTCCAGGATGCGGACGTGCGCAAGGTCGCTTGCGGGGGCCTGCTTCTCGGAGCAGCCAGCGCGCTCAAGGCGACGAATTCGGTGCATGCGCTTGCCGCGGTCACGCTCCTGGCCTTCATTCCCGGGAGCTGGAAGGATCGCTTGCGCCATGCGGCGGTTTTCGCAGCCGGCCTTGCGGGGAGCTTCGTGGCCGTCAACGCTCCCTGGTCCATTCGCCTCGAGCAACAATTCGGCAACCCGCTGTTCCCGCTGCTGAACGGCGTATTCCGCTCGCCGGAGTACTCGAGCGGCCCGATGGTCGCCTATCGATTCATTCCGCAGTCGCTCGCCGACGCGCTCCTTCGGCCATTCTCGATGGTGCTCCCTCGGCAAATGGTCGATGTCGAATGGATTGCGCCCGACTTGCGTTATGCCGTGCTGGCCGTGCTGGCGCTCATGCTGCTGTTGTATTGGATCTTGCGGCGAATACGCCCGTCTGCCATTACGCCGCTGGTGCGAGCGCCAGACACAAGCGGGACGAACCGGGTGTTGCTCGCGCTTGGATGTGGGTTCGTGGTGGATTGGACACTTTGGCTCACGGCATCGGGCAACGGGCGCTATTTGATTCCCATGGCATCCGTTGCGGCCGTGCTGAATGTGGTGCTCATCTTCCGCCTGTTTGCTGGTCGGTGCGCTGTGAGAAACGGCCTGTTGCTTGCGGTAGTGGGCATTCAGATCCTGCAAGCGTGCATGGGAACCGAGTACCGCCCCCGGCTTCCCTGGCATGACGGGCCGTGGATCAATCTGTCGATACCGGCCCGGATTTCCTCGCAGGCGAACCTTTACTTTCTCATGGGCGAGCAGACCCATTCCTTCATCATTCCATACCTGGCGCGGCACTCGGGCTTCATCAATCTCGATGGCGAATACGGATTGGGTCCGGATGGGGCGAATGGTATACGCATTCGGGGGCTGATCGAGCGGTTCAATCCGCACCTGCGAGTTCTCATGGCCGATCCAGATGGCGATACCGGCCAGGAGTTCAGCCTCGCTGATACATCGAGCGCCGCCAACACGCTGCGGATGTTCGGGCTGAAGGCGGATACGCGCCACTGCGCGAGGATCGTAGCGAGCGATGTGGCTACCTTCCGGTTCAGCGTAGTCGGGGCTGGGCACGCTCCGCGGCAAGCAGCTCCATCGGCTCCGAACACCGATTACCTCGTGACCTGTCGGCTCGTATGGAACGGGTCCGAGAGCGCGCCGCCCGTTCCAGGACAGCACGTCGCCGATCTTGCCTTCGATCATCTGGAGGAGGCTTGCCCGGGCCTCTTCCAGCCGCCGCATCCTCTGGACAGGCTCACAGGCGACGCGGCGGACGGCTATGTCTTTTCGCGGCGCTACGCGAATACCGAGATACTCGCCTGGATCGCGAAAGGACAGGTCCGATTTCAAAACTTTACCGGCGGGCCGGAACGAAGCGCGGAACCCGAGCGCGAATGGGAAAGGGCGCCGCTTGCAGTCGCCTGCGGGCGGGCGGGGGGCGGCTTCCTGAAGCTGCTGCCACCCATGCCGGCGTCACATTGATGGGGCCGCCGCCATGAGTCCGGCCCGAATCATCGTTCCGGTTCGAAACGGCGGGCAGCGATGGCGGGAAGCCGCGATCGCTCTGCGCTCGGCGGCGCCTGATCCGTCCATGGTCGTGGTGGTCGATTCGGGATCCGTCGATGGAAGCGATCGCGTGGCCTTGGAGAATGGATTCGAGCTCGAGCGGATCGACCCGAGGACGTTCAATCACGGTGGAACGCGCCAGATGGCCGTGGAGCGATGGTGCGATGCCAGCGATTTCGTCATTTTTCTGACCCAGGATGCGGTGATCGAGGGCCCGGCTGCATTGCAGTCGCTCCTCTCGGCTTTCTCCGACACCGCCGTGGGCGCTGCCTATGGCAGGCAGCTTCCCCATGTCGGTGCGTCGCCGTTCGAAGCCCATATGGTTCTTTTCAACTACGGCTGCGAGAGCGAAACGCGGAGCCTCGCCGATGCCGCTCGCTTGGGTATAAAGGCTGCCTACATCTCGAACTCTTTCGGCGCCTATCGCACGTTCGCGTTGCGCGCGTGCGGCGGCTTTCCGCGCCATCTCATCTTCGGCGAAGACGCCTTTGTGGCCGTAAAGCTGCTTTTGTCCGGGTGGAAGGTGCGGTACTGCGCCGACGCCCGAGTCCGGCACTCGCACGCATACACGATACGCCAGGAATTACAAAGGTACTTCGACTCTGGGGTTCTGCACGCCCAGGTTCCCGAGTTGACAGACAACTTCGGCGGGGCGGAGGGCGAAGGCTTGAGATTCGTTGCGTCGGAACTGCGCTTCATCGCCAGGCATGCGCCCCGACTCTTGCCGCAGATTCCCGTGCGAAACGCCGCCAAATACGTCAGCTATCGGCTGGGCCGGATCTTCGAGCGCCTGCCCCGAAGTCTATGCCGCCGATTGAGCATGACCAAGGTTTTCTGGGAACCTGCGACGGCCACCGATAATGCGGTAGATCAAAGCTCCGCTGCGCGCGAACCGACCGCAGCCGATAAGTTATGAGCCGCTGAGCGACGAAGCTGACGGGCGCGTCGCAGGCGTTCTCTCAATCATAGCTCCCGCCGCTCGCCTGCGGCGAGATCACCAGGGCCAGGTTGCAATGCCACGGTCTGACGCGAAACTCGGAGCGGATCGCGTCCCTCCCAAAGGAGCTTTCGGCGAGCGACCGCAGCTCGGTTTCGCCTGGATATCGTATGCGGTCGCCGGTGACGAAGCGATCGGACAAATAACCGAGCAGATACGCCGGCGTGCGTTGGCGAACCCATTCCTTCAGAACCAAAATGCCGTCCGCAGCCGTCAGGGCAAGGGCGCTCGCCAGAAAATGTCCCCATTGCGGGTAGGGTACGTGGTGCAGCACGTCAGAGATGATCACGAGTTGATATCGTGCGCGCTCGGTGGCGCCCAGGTCCGCCGCACTGGTACGCAAGAAGCGCACGTGGGAGCGGTCGCCACCGTACAGCCGGCCTGGCTGAGCGCAGACATCGATACCGGTTAGCACCGCGCCCGGAAATGCGAGGGCGAGGCGCTCGGTTACCGCGCCTTCTCCGCAGCCGATCTCGAGCACATGCAAGGGGGCGGGCACATGGGCACGGATCGAGGTGACCAAGGCATCGAGATCGACGAATACGCGGCGATACGCCTCGGAGATTCGCCGCTCGTGTCGGCCGAAAGCGCGTCGCACCAAGGGGCCGATGCCCAAATTACGCTCGCATTTGTGATGACCCTGCGGTTTGAAGATACAGTATAGCCGTCACCTCGGATCGGGCTACGCTCGCTCATGCCGAACGCATGATTACCCAAAACCCTGGCTCCAGCGGACAGTCACTGCGGTATACGCCGCTTGAGGCTATTTCGCTCAATCACCCCGTGGATCGCATCAAATCCATCGTCAGCGCCTGCGCCGGCCGTCGTGTCCTGGATTTGGGCGCAATGGATGAGACGGCATGGAAGAGCAAGCGCGGCAGGGGCACTTGGTTACATGAGGAGATCGCCCGGGTGGCGCACCGGGTCGAGGGCGTGGACAATTCCACCATGGTGCCCACGGGCGGTCTGGCAACCGCGCAAAACGCGCTGATCAGGCGGGGTGATATCGAGGATTTGGGGCACTTGATCACGGAACTCGGCGAAGTGCCTGAGATCGTAGTCGCCGGCGAGCTCATCGAGCACGTGGAGAATCCGCTGCGGTTTCTGCGGCAGTTCGCGGAAATTCCCCAGTTGGCGGGGAGTGAGCTGATACTGTCGACGCCCAACGCTACGGCACTACACAACTTTCTGATCGGCCTTGCGCGCCGGGAGTCCACTCACCAGGATCGCCTGTGTATTCTCTCCTATAAGACGCTCACGACATTGTGCCGTCGCGCCGGATTCTCGAACTGGGAGATCATCCCCTATTATTCCCGGTTCACGGAAATGCAGGAGCGTCACTTAGGACTCGCGCGCTTTGCGGTGCTCGCCGTGGAGCGAGTCATCAATTGCCTGGAATGGCTCTTTCCGCTTCTGAGCTTTGGTTACGTGGTACGAATTCGGTTGTGACCCCTTCAATCGCAGGGCATTGCGCGGTTCGGCGCGGTCCAACTGCTATCGTGCGCTGAGCGCATAAGCTGCCGGGCTCAAATTCGGGAAAATGTCCCGCGAGACCGTATCGATCAGCAGGTGTGACCCGCTCGGGGTCAGATGGTCCCTGTCGCGAAAGACCAGATCAGGCCGGGTCTGCGCATTGCGCTGGGGTGAAACCAGCGTGCGGCAGCCCTGCGAGTCGCACAGTTGCTGCAGAATCGAAACGTAAGTGGCGCCATTGGCAGCCGCCCGTGCGGCCATGGCCGCGTCCAGGCGGCGAACGGCTGTCGAGGGCCCGCCGAGTCGCGCCGGAATGCGCGATGTGCGGTGAAGCATCATGTAGCGGAACAGATCCTTGGATAGTGAGACATGCCATGTGGGGCCCGGCCCGAACAGCACGACATGGCGCACGCCGATGCTTCGCAGCCAGCGAATGTCGTCCTGCACAGCAGCCAGTATGGTGTCAGCAGCGATGCCGTCCTGCAGGTATAGCTCCCAGGCGCCGGCCAGGATCACCGTATCAGGTGCTAGCTGCGGCATTTCCGCCAGGACTGCGGCACGGTGCACCGCGCAGCTGGGAAATTCCCCTCGCCCCAAAGGCGAACGCGTAGGCGCACACCCCGCCGCCGTCCATTGCACGAGGCTGAAGTCCGTCCGCTGCTGCAGGCCCTTCAGCCCGGGGTACAGATCGGCAGCGTGTGAGTCCCCCCATAGCACCACCCGTGGTACCCCGGCGCGTCTGGGAGGGGTGCATTCAGGGGCATACGCGCGGTTGTCGCCGGGATAGAGATAGCATCGATTGGCTCTCCAGGGCGCATCCTCGTCCGGTATGGACCAGCTGGCGATGGCACTGACGCCCGGAGGGAAACGATTCGGATAACCCCCGTTCGCGAGGGCCGAGATACCGAGCACTGCCGCTGCCAGCAGACCGACTGCCAAGCCCCACACCGGCGGCCGGCCTACCTGTCGGTCACCAACTCGTCCGAAACGGACGGGGTCCTCGATGAGGCACTTCGTCAGGTACGCCAGCAGAACTGCGGCCGTCACCGGCACCAGGCAACTTGCGGGCGAGGCGTTGACATGGACCATGCGCCAGTAAACGATCGCCGGCCAGTGCCACAGGTAAAGTGGGTAGCTGATGCCGCCAATGAACACCAGCGGCCGCCAGCCGAGCACTCTGTTGACGAGCGCCGTGGGCCCGCTGGCGATCAGCAGTGCCGTACCCAGCACTGGCACCACAGTTTGCGGTCCCGGCCACCCGAGCGAGCTCATCTCGAAAAGGGTTACCCCGATGCACACGATTCCAGCGCACGCCACCGCTTCCCGTAGTTGCCTGTCGTGGCGTCGAAGCGCACCAGCCAGCGGAAGAGGAGGTGCAGCCATCAACGCGAGATTAGCCAACAGGACGCCGGCGCCCAGCTCCCAGAAGCGCGTATCGAGCAAGTAGAAGGATGGCTCCGGGCGCAGCACGGTCCAGATCAGTGACGCCACGCTGAGCCACACCACCCAGCGCGCCGAGGCACTACGCCCGCGCGAGCCGAGCCACAGAAGCACCGGGATGAGCAGATAGAACTGCTCTTCGATTCCGAGTGACCACAAGTGCAGCAGAGGCTTGCTGAGAGAGGGGGCATCGAAATAGCCGCTCTCCGACCAGAGCAGGAAATTGTTGGAGAACACGACTGCGGCAAGCACGTGTCGCCCGAGTCCCTCGAGCTCGGGTCCGGAGAGGATCCACCAGCCGGCGCCCCACACCGCCACCAGCACCACAATCAGGGCCGGCAGAATGCGTCGCGCGCGGCGTGTGTAGAAGCCCCGGAACGAGAGCTGGCCAGCCTGAATATCCTCGAGTAGGTGGCGTCCGATGAGGTAACCGGAGATGACGAAAAATATGTCGACACCCGCAAAACCGCCGCTCAGGCCATGAGGCGCGACGTGATAGGCGATCACCGCAAGCACTGCCAGGGCACGCAGCCCCTCGATATCACCGCGCAGCAGGCGCACGCGATCGCCCTGCGTTGCGTGTCGAGGTGTGCGACGGGGGCGCAGCGCGCTCTGCATGGGGACTGGGTCGGAGGCAGCTCAAAATGAGGGGCGTTCTGGGCGCACGCACTATGTCTGCCGCCGGGCGCTGTGTCCGCCACCGGGCGCAGGTACTGTGGCTTACGTCACAATTGCGGGCGTGCCCGCTTGCAGAGCGAGATTCCAACGCAACGGCGCTGCACAACTCTCTGATCGGCCTTGCGCGCCAGGAGTTTACCCACCAGGATCGCCCATGCATCCTCGCGCTGGCGGCCGTGGCATTTTTTGGATAGGGTTACCCAATGAATCTACACGAGCCTTCGGGGCGCATTTCAGCCCTGCTCGCCCAGGTGGAGTCGGATTTCGCGCAGCGTCAGTATGCTGCCGCTGAGCAGCGCCTGCGCGAGGCGCTCACGATCGACCCGAAGCACGCTTTCGCGCACAACAGGCTCGGCGCGGCGCTCGTGAATCTGGGACGCTACCAGGAGGCCGAGCAGGAGTTCCGCCGCGCCATCGAGCTCGAGCCGGAGTTCGCCAAACCGCATTTCAATCTTGGGATCGTGCTCTTTTGGAAAGGAGACTTCGAGGCGGCGGAAGCCGCATACCTCCGTGCGGTCGAGCTCGATCCCGAGAATGTGGAAGCGCTGGTCAGCCTCGGTATGACACTCGGCACGGTGGGCCGCTTGGAGGATGCCAGAAGCTGTTTCGAAAGAGCGCTGCGCCTGCAGCCGGACAACGTGAGCGCGTTGTGCAGTCTCGGATGGCTCGCGCGCGTCGAAGGACACTTCGCGGAAGCGGAGACCCGGTTCCGGCGCGCGCTCGAGCTCGATCCGCGGCGCTCACCTGCCTGGGCACCGATCGCCTACCTGCGGCGAATGACTCCGGCGGATCGCGATTGGCTCGAGGGCGTGACGCGGCTGCTGGCGGGAGGCGTTCCCCCTCTGGAGGAGGCGAGCCTGCAATTCGCGTTGGGCAAGTATTTCGATGACGTCGGCGAGTACGCCGAGGCGTTCAAGCGCTACCAGCGCGGGAATGAGCTGCACAGGCAGCTCGCGAAACCCTACGATCGGGCCGCTCGCAGCGCGTTTGTCGACGACCTGACCGGTGTCTACACGCAGCGGCGTCTCGCGCGCCCGCTGGACGGCGCCAGCGACTCGCGGCGGCCCGTTTTTGTCACCGGCATGATGAGGTCGGGAACGTCCCTCGTAGAGCAGATCATCGCTGCACATCCGCAGGCCACCGGCGCCGGCGAGCTCGACTTCTGGCCCAATGTGACTCGCAGGCACGAGCGCGAGCTGCGACATGACCTTCCGAGCACTGCACTCGTCAGGGAGTCTGCCGGTTCGTATCTCAGGACCCTAGCCCGCCGCTCGCCGGACGCGCAGCGGGTGGCCGACAAATCGAACTTCAATGCGGATAGCCTGGGTCTCATCCACCTGGTTTTCCCCAATGCGCGGGTGGTGTATGTACGGCGCGACCCCGTCGATACCTGTCTGTCCTGCTACTTCGCTCAATTCGCCAACACACTGAATTTCACGACGGATCTCGCTGACCTGGCGCATTACTACCGGGAGCACCACTGCTTGATGATGCATTGGCGATCGGCGCTCCCTGCCGGGACGCTCCTCGAGGTGCACTACGAGGACCTGGTGGCTGACCAGGAGAGCTGGAGCCGCAGGATCATCGAGTTCATCGGCCTGCCATGGGACCCGCGCTGCCTCGACTTCCACAAGGCGGAGCGGCCAGTGTTGACCGCCAGCAGCTGGCAGGTACGCCAGCCCGTGTATTCGCGGTCGATTCAGCGCTGGCGTAATTACGAGAAGCATATCGGGCCCTTGCTCGACCTGCGCGCGCTCGAGTGACCGCCGCCGCCGTCGCTCATGATGCGCGCCACGGCCGATATTTCCAGGCGGGTAGGGGCCGGCCCGATCAAAGCTGAGGGAAACCGCAGGTGATCGTGGCGGAGAGTCCAGTCGTTCTGCCGCGCAGGCGCTCGCCGTTCGTCACCGCGCTTAAACGCGGGCTGATCTCACCGCGACTCTACGTCTATCTCGCGTGCACGGTCCTGGCAGTCCTGACGAACTATCATCTCGGCAAGGAAATGCTCTTCGACACGATGGACTACCACGTCTACGCGGGATTCAGCGCGCTGCATGACCGCTTTGGTCAGGATTATTTCGCCGCGGGGCCACAGGGATACTTCAATCCCTATGCATACGTGCCGTTCTATATGCTGCTGCGCTCAGCGCTCACGCCACTCGAGGATGCCTCGATTCTTGCCGCGCTGCAGAGCGTCATTCTGTGGCTGAGCTTCGAGCTGGCTCTCCTGGTCGCGCCGCGCGAGAGACCGAGGATTTCCCTGGCAGTAGGGATACTGGCGGTCGCATTCGCGCTCGCGAATCCGGTGCTGATCAACGAGCTCGGCTCGAGCTATGCCGACATCACCACGGCTGAAGTCGCGCTGGCTGGCTGGCTGGTGCTGTTGGGCGCCGTCCGCACGCCGGGCGCGTCGCGGGTCGTATGCGCGGCGCTGCTGCTGGGTGCTGCGAGCGCACTGAAGCTGACGAATTCCGTGCATGCCGTTGCAGCCGCCGCGCTGCTGCTTTTCATCCCTGGAGGGTGGCGGAGCAGGTTGCGCTGCGCGGCCCTCTTTGCCGCTGGTGTTGCCGCGGGCTTCGTGGTGGTCACCGCTCCTTGGTCCCTGCGCCTCGAGCAGCACTTCGGCAATCCGCTGTTCCCACTGCTGAACGGCGTGTTCCGGTCCCCTGAGTTCACGACTGCGCCCATTCTGGACTACAGGTTCATTCCGGACTCGCTCGGCGCCGCGCTGCTGCGTCCCTTCGCCATGGTCACATCGGTTCCCATGGTGCATCTCGAATTCCGTGCACCGGATCTGCGCTACGCCCTTCTCCTGGTGCTGATCGTCCTGCTGTTGGTGCGGCAGGCGTGGCGGCGACTACGGAAGCGCCCGCGCGCTGCCGTGTCGCCCGAGCAAGCGTTGGCAACGAGGACGCTGGCGGCGCTGGGTTGCGGATTCCTGTTGGACTGGACGCTTTGGTTGACGGCAGCGGGGAACAGTCGCTACTTCATTCCCATGGCCTGCGTCGCGGCCGTTCTCGGTGTGACCCTCGTCTTCCGGCTCTTTGCCGCATGGCCAAAACTCCGCAGTTGTCTGCTCGCCGCGATCCTTGGCCTGCAGTGCCTCGCGCTTTATGCGGGGACCGACTACCGCGCCCGCCTCCCCTGGACCGACGCGCCCTGGGTCAACCTATCGATGCCGGCCGCGCTCGCCTCGCAGCCGAGCCTGTACCTCATGATCGGCATGCAGTCCAATTCCTTCATCATTCCCGACCTCGCGGCGGGCTCGGGCTTCATCAACCTCGACGGGGACTATGTGCTCGGGCCGGACGGCGCCGACGGCGAGCGCATCGAGGCGTTGATCGAGCGCTATGCGCCTCATCTGCGGGTGCTCGTGGTCGATCCACGGACCGACGCCGGGCGGGAAACGAGTCTGCCAACTCCCGATCGTGTCGATGATACGCTCGAGCCCTTCGGGCTGAAGGCGGCCGCCGGTCGCTGCTCGCCCATCGTGGCGCACGGCGTCGCCGGTCGGCCGGCGCAGCGCACCGAGTACCTCATCACCTGTCAGGTTGACCGGGTCGGGCCGGCCGGGGTCCCGCTGCCGGGAAAGCGGGCCGCTGATCTTGCCCTCGATCACCTCGAGGACGCCTGTCCGGCGCTCTTCCAGCCGCGGCGGGTCGTCGATACGGTCCGGGGCGATCAGGCTCAGGGCTATGCCTTTGGGCGGCGTTACTGGAATACCGCTGCGGTCGCCTGGGTCGCCGGCGGGTCCGTCAGGGTCGCGAAGATCTTTGGCGGATGGGAGGAGGACGTCGGCTCGGAGAGTGCATGGGAAAAAGCGCCATTACGGACTTCGTGCGGACGGCAGGGGCCGGTGCAGTTCCCGGGCACAGAGAGCCCGATCCGGCTCCGCCTTACTCGATCCCCAGCTTCTTGATCCGATATCTCAGCGCTCGAAAGCTCATCCCCAGCAGCTTCGCGGCGGCAGTTTTGTTGTAGCGGGTCTTCTCGAGCGCCTTCACGATGGCGTCACGCTCGATCTCCTCCAAGTGCTCGCCCAACGCGGCGCCGCCCGCTGCGGCTGCCGTCGCTAACGGCAGAGGCGACGTCGGGCGCGGCGTGGTGCGCAGTTTGATGTGCTCGGCGGTGATCACGACGCCGACACGGAGCGTGAGCGCCCGCTCGAGCACGTTTTCCAACTCCCTTACGTTCCCTGGAAACGGGTAAGACTTCAGCAGCTCGAGCGCGTCTTCCGCCAACTGAGGCGGCTGCAATCCCGAACGCCGGCCGAGTCTTTCGAGGATCGCCTCGGCGATGTCAGGAATATCCTCGGGCCGCTCGCGCAGTGCCGGCACGCGCAGCTCGATGACGTTGATGCGATAGAACAGGTCTTCGCGGAAGAGTCCCTGCGCAACGAGCTCGGACAGGTTCTTGTGGGTGGCGGAGAGGATGCGGACATCGACCGTCTCCTCGCGGGACTCGCCCACGGGACGGACGGTCTTCTCCTGCACCACCCGCAGCAGCTTCACCTGCATGTGTAGCGGCAGATCCGCGACTTCATCGAGAAACAGCGTGCCGCCCTCGGCGCTCTGCACGAGTCCCTTCTTGTCGGCGACCGCGCCCGTGAAGCTGCCGCGCTTGTGACCGAAGAGTTCGCTCTCCATCAGCTCCGTCGGGATGGCGCCGCAGTTGACGGCCACGAAGGGGCCCTCGCGGCGCGCGCCGGTCTCGTGAATCATGCGGGCCACCAGCTCTTTGCCGGTGCCGGACTCGCCGAAGATGTGCACCGGCGCCTGGCTGCGCGCGACGCGCGAGATCATCTCGCGAAGCTGCTCCATGATCGTGGAGTGGCCGATGAGCCGCGCACTGCTGGGATCGGCGGAGGCGTCGGGGGAGCCGCCTGCACCCAACCGAATGGCGCTGCCGACGAGCTTGCGCAGTACGCCCAGATCGAGGGGCTTGGAGACGAAGTCGAAGGCGCCGAGTTTCAGCGCGCGAACCGCGGATTCGACGTTGCCGTGGGCGGTGATCACGGCGACCGGCACGTTCGCGCGGTTCTCCTGGATCCAGGCCACGAGGTCCAGGCCGTCGCCGTCCGGCAGGCGCATATCCGTGAGACACAGGTCGAACGGCTCGCTCTTCAGGAGCTTGCGGGCCGTTCCGACATCGGACGCCGTCCGGGTCCTAAGGTTCATGCGGCTCAGCGTGAGGCTCACGAGCTCGAGCAGGTCGGGCTCGTCGTCCACGATCAGCACCGTGGGCCGGGCAGGCTCGGGGCGCGGGCTCGTCAAGGGTGCATTCAAGGCTCGACCTCCCATCGTCGAGGGTCTGCGAATACCAGCCGAAAAACGCTGCCGCCGCCGTGACGCGGCTCATAAAGGAGCGTCGCGCCATTGGTCTGGGCCAGCTCCCGTGCGAGAAAGAGACCCAGGCCCGTTCCCCGACCCCCGCTGAAGAAGGGCTCGAAGATGCGGTCGATATGTTCCCGCGCCACCCCCGGCCCGCGGTCGGCCACCTCGAGGAAGGGGCGGCCGCTCGATCCCATGCGACCACAACGCATCTCGATGGTGCAATCGGAGCCGAGCGCCTGCCGGTCCGGGTAGGCGTAGCGCATGGCATTCTCGCAGAGATTCCACGCGATCTGCCGCAGCTGGCTCGGATCGAAGCGGACCTCGATCTCGGCGGAAGGGCCGCTCACGTGCAGCCGCTCGCGCGGCCATTGCATGGTGTCGCAGAACTCCTCGTAGAACTCCTCGCTCCAGCCCTGCAGCGGCAGACGCTCCACGCGGGCTTCCTCCCGGCGCGAGAGCCTGAGAACGCTGTCGATGATGCCGCTCACCCGCTCGGCATTGCTGCGGATGATCTCCGTCAGGCGCCGCTCCTGCGCCTCGAGATGCGGCGACTCCGCGAGCAGCTGGCCCGCGTGGCTCATGGCGCCGACGGGGTTACGGATCTCGTGCGCGATGCTGGCGCTCAGCCTCCCGAGCGCCGCGAGCTTCGATTGCTGCACTTTCTCCGTGATCAGACTCGTGTCTTCCAGAAAGACCAGCACGGGCACGGGCGTCGAGGTGCCGAGCGGCGCGAAATGCGCCCGGATGAGCTGCGCTCCGTCCGCGCCGACGAAAGTCTGCTCCATCGCAGGAAAGATGCCGGTATCGCCCGTGCTCTGCCGCCACCGCTCCAGAAGATACAGCAGCCGCGGCGAGGCTTCCCCGAGCAGCGCATCGGGATAGGCCTTCTCATCGCCCAGCATGCGCGCCGCGGACTCGTTGATGAGGCGGACACGGTCCTGGTGGTCGACCACGAGGATGCTCTCGCGCAGATGCTGCACGATGTACTGCGACAGTTGCGCGAGATTGGCCAGGTCGACTTCCTGCCGCCGCATCGTGGCTTCGCTCTCGCGCACGCGGTTGGCGAGCGGCCAGGCGAGCACGGCGATGGCGAACAACACGACGCCCAGCACGCCCGCCGTCGTGTAGTCGGCGAAATGCACCGGCGAGCCCAGTCCGACGAAGAATTGCTGCCCCAGGACGGCAATCGCCGCCATGGCGGCGATGAGGAGCGCATCGCGGTGTTTGGCGAGCGTGGCCATGGCGAGCACCGGCAGCACGAGGAGAATGCCGAAGCCGCTCGATACGCCGCCGCTCGCGTAGAGGATGAGTCCGATCGCCGTCGAATCCACGCTGCAATTGACGAGCGCCACCAGTCGCAGCGTCGACCAGCGCAGCCGCCGCGCGATGACGAGGAGCACCGCCGCCGTGAAGTACAGTGCGCAGGCGGCGAAGAAGAGTTCCCGATGCGGCACCACGGTGAGCGATTCGCCGGCGAGATAGAGCGCGCCCACCAGCACCACCGGCACGAGCAGCCGGTAGAGATTCAGGAGGCCCACCACCCGCCAGGCCAGGTCGGCGTGAGCGGCGGGAGCGGCAGGTAAGGTCTCGGCGGCGGCCGGCATGGGATTGATCGGGGTGGGATGCGCTCGTGGCGAAGAGGCGAAGAACAGGCGCGCGCGACTCTACCATCTTCGGGCGGGCGAGGCCCGCTGCTCCGCGCTGGCGGCCGCCGGCCTTTTTGGCCACAATGCAAAATTCACGTCGCGTCTCAGATCGAGAGTCCGGGATCACCCATAATGAATCTGCACGAATATCAGGCCAAAGAGATATTCAGAAACTACGGCATTCCGGTTCCTGCCGGCCGGGTGGCGGCGAGCGCGGATGAGGCCGCCGCCGCCGCCAACGCCCTCGGCGGAGCGGCGTGGGTCGTCAAGGCCCAGGTTCATGCCGGCGGGCGCGGAAAGGCCGGGGGCGTCAAGCTGGCGCGCGAAACCGAAGTCGTCCGCAGCGCCGCCGCCGCGATGCTCGGCACGCGCCTGAAGACCAAACAGACCGGCCCCGAGGGTCTGCCGGTCGAGCGGGTCTACGTCGAGTCGGGCTCGGAAATCGAGCGCGAGATCTACCTCTCGCTGACACTCAATCGCGACCAGGGCCGCATCGCTCTCATCGCCTCGGCGGCGGGCGGCATGGACATCGAGGAAGTGGCGGAGAAGACGCCGGAGAAGATCCTGACAGTGACGGTGCATCCGTCGGCGGGCCTGCAGCCGTACCAGGCCAGGCAAGTGGCCTTTGGCCTTGGCCTCAAGGGGGCGCAGGTCGCGGAATTCCAGTCGATCGCTGCCGCGCTCTACAAGCTCTACATCGAGCAGGACGCGAGCCTCGTCGAGGTGAACCCTCTCATCGTCACCAAGGCCGGCACGCTCGTCGCGCTCGACGCCAAGATCAATGTTGACGCCAACGCGGTATTCCGGCATCCCGACCTCGCGAAGCTCCGCGATGCCAACCAGGAAGACCCGATGGAGCGTCGTGCCAGCGAGCACGAGCTCAACTACGTGTCCCTGGACGGTGACATCGCGTGCATGGTCAACGGCGCGGGACTTGCGATGGCCACCATGGACCTCATCAAGCTGCACGGCGGCCAGCCGGCCAACTTCCTCGACGTCGGCGGCGGCGCCACCAGCGAGCGCGTGACCGCGGCGTTCCAGCTCATCCTCTCGAATCCGAAGGTTCGCGCGGTGCTGGTCAACATCTTTGGCGGCATCGTCCGTTGCGATCTCATTGCCGACGGAGTGATCAACGCCGTGAAGAACGTGGGCGTGAAGGTCCCCGTGATCGTTCGCCTCGAGGGGACGAATGCCGAGAAGGCGCGCACGGCGCTCGCCGGCAGCGGCCTTTCCATCACTCCCGCCACCGATCTGACGGATGCCGCGCACAAGGTCGTTACGCTCGCGGCGGGCAAGTAAGGGTTCGAGCATGAGCATTCTGGTCAACAAGCACACCAAGGTGATCTGCCAGGGCTTCACCGGCAAGCAGGGCACTTATCACTCCGAGCAGGCGATCGCCTACGGTACGCAACTCGTCGGCGGTGTCACGCCGGGACGCGGCGGGCAGAAGCATCTCGGCCTGCCCGTGTTCGACACCGTCAAGGATGCGGTGAGGGAAACAGGCGCCACTGCCAGCATGATCTACGTGCCGGCGGCTGGCGCGGCCGACTCGATTCTCGAGGCGGCCGATGCCGGCATCGAGCTCGTGGTCTGCATCACCGAGGGCGTACCGGTCAACGACATGGTGCGCGTGAAGTCGGTGCTCGCCGGCTCCGCGACGCGCCTGGTCGGCCCCAACTGCCCGGGCGTCATCACGCCGGACGAATGCAAGATCGGCATCATGCCGGGCTTCATTCACAAGAAGGGCGCCGTCGGCATCGTGTCGCGCTCCGGCACGCTGACCTACGAGGCGGTCTTCCAGACGACCAACATCGGCCTCGGCCAGAGCACCTGCGTCGGTATCGGCGGCGATCCGGTGCGGGGCCTCAACTTCGTCGACGTGCTCGAGCTCTTCGAGCGCGATCCGCGCACCGAGGGCATCGTTCTGGTGGGCGAGATCGGCGGCAGCGACGAGGAGGGGGCCGCGCGCTTCATCCACCGCTTCGTCACCAAGCCGGTGGTCGCCTACATCGCGGGTGTGACCGCCCCTCCGGGCAAGCGCATGGGACATGCGGGCGCCATCGTCGCGGGCGGCAAGGGCACGGCGGCCGATAAGTACGAGGCTTTCGAGGCCGCTGGCGTGCGCACCGTCAAGTCCCCCGCGGAGCTCGGTACCGCGATGAATGAGCTGCTGCGGCGCCGCCGCGCAAGCGCCGCGAGCAAAGGAGCGCGTCGGGTTACCGCGACGCACCCGGTGGTGAAACCCAGAGCAAAATCCCCAGCGAAACCCCCTGCGAAACCGCCAGGAAAGACGGCCGCAAAGCCGGTCAGGAAAGCCCGCAAGGCGGTGCAGCGCGCCGCGAAGCCCGCTCCCGCGCCGGCCTCGCTGCGCAGCAAGCCACGCGGCAAAGCGATCCGTCGCTCCTCGGGTGGAGGGTCCAGCGGAACCCGGGGGGCTAAGACCGCGCGAGCCGCGCGCCCGTCGAGCATGCGGACTCCCGCCAGACAGCGGCCCGCCGCCTCCCGAAAGGGCCAGCGCAGCTAGGGGCCAATGAGCGAGTCGCTTCGTATCGCGCTCGCGCAGCTCGACCTCCTGGTCGGCGACGTGCAGGGAAACGCGGCGCGCGTGATCGAGTGCGCGCGTGCCGCGCACGGCGAGCAAGGGGCGGACGTGGTGGCCTTTCCGGAGCTCACGCTCTCGGGCTATCCGCCGGAGGATCTGCTCTTCCATCGCGGCTTCCGGCGCCAGATCGAGTCGGGGCTGGAGGAAGTCTGCCGCGAGGTGCCGGGGCCGTACGTGATCGTCGGCTTTCCCGAATACACCCGCTCGACCATTTACAACTCCGCGGCGCTCATCGCCGGCGGCGCCGTCGCGGCCATCCATCGCAAGGCGGAGCTGCCCAACTACAAGGTGTTCGACGAGAAGCGCTACTTTCACGCCGGCACGCAACCGACGGTGGTGGAGTGCAAGGGCTTTCGGGTCGGCTTGCTCGTCTGCGAGGATGTCTGGGGGCCGGAGTCCGCGCAGCTCGCGCGCTCGGATCGCGCGGAGCTCCTCATCGTCATCAACGCCTCCCCTTACGAGCGCAAGAAGCAGCGCGAGCGGGAGTCGGTCGTCCAGGCACGCGCCACCGACGTGCGTCTTCCGATCGTGTACGTCAACATGGTGGGAGGGCAGGACGAGCTGGTGTTCGACGGCAACTCCTTCGTGATGGACGCCGAGGGGAATGTCGTCATGCGGGCGCCGGCGTTCAAGGAGGGCACATACCTCGTCGATTGCGAGCGACGCGGGCGGGGCCGGGTCGTGCCGGTCCCGGGAGATGTCTCCCCGGAGTTGAGCGATGAGGCCAGCGTCTACAGCGCGTTGGTCCTCGGCGTTCGCGACTACGTAAACAAGCACCGCTTTCCGGGCGTAATCATGGGCCTTTCCGGAGGCATCGATTCCGCGCTGACGCTGGCGATTGCAGTCGATGCGCTCGGTGCGGATCGGGTGCACGCCGTGATGATGCCGTCACGCTACACCTCGTCAATGAGCCTCCAGGATGCGGCGGCGGAGGCGCGGCTGCTCGGTGTCACGCACGGCGAGCTCTCGATCGAAGGCATGTTCGAAGCGACGCTCGCCACCCTCAAGGAGGAATTCGCCGGCCGCTCGCCGGATGCGACCGAGGAGAACATCCAGTCGCGCTGCCGCATGTTGCTCCTCATGGGCATTTCCAACAAGACGGGCCGGATGCTTCTCACCACCGGCAACAAGAGCGAGATGGCGGTGGGTTACGCCACGCTGTACGGCGACATGGCCGGTGGCTTCGCGCCCATCAAGGATTGCAGCAAGATGCTGGTCTATCGGCTCGCCGCCTACCGCAATTCCCTGGGCAGGGTCATCCCGCAGCGGGTGATCGATCGTCCGCCCTCGGCGGAGCTGCGCCACGAGCAGAAGGACTCCGACTCGCTCCCCCCCTACGAGGTGCTGGATCCGATCCTCGAGGCCTTCATCGAGGAGGACCTGTCGGTCGATGAGCTCGAGGCACGCGGCTTCGATCGCGCCACGGTGGGCAGAGTTCTCGACCTCGTCAAGCGCAATGAGTACAAGCGCCGCCAGGCCCCTCCGGGCGTGAGGGTGAGCCGCCGCGCCTTCGGGCGCGACTGGCGCTATCCGATCACGAACGGGTACCGGCGCTAGGGATCACCACCACCGGTACCAGTGGTGCTTGGTGGCCGCGGCGACCTGCGCGACCTGACCCTTGAAATTGGCGGCGTAGACCCGGCGGGCCTCGTCGGCGAGCGTCTTCATCCCCAGCCGGTCGTAGGAGACGATCATGATGGCGAGCGCATCGCGGGTCGCCGGCGCACCCTCGTAGTCGTCGATCACGAGCTTCGCCCGCCGCGCCGCGCCGATGTAGGCGCCACGCTTCAAGTAGTACCTGGCAACAGCGACGTCATAGGCAGCCAGCCGGTCGCGCAGATAAATCATGCGCTGGCGGGCATCGAAGGCGTAGGCGCTCTTCGGGTATTCCTCGACCACTGTGCGGAAGGCTGCGAAGGCCTTGTTCGCGGTGGTCGGCGGGCGCTGCGAGAGGTCGACGCGGAAGAGTTTCTCGATGGCGTTCGGCTGTTTCTCGAAGTTCACCAGTCCCTTCATGTAGTACGCGTAGTCCACCCGCGGATGGGTGGGGTTCTCGCGGATGAAGGTGTCGCAGGCGTCGATGGCGGAATCGGTCTCGCCCGCGCGGTAATATGCGTAGATGAGATCGAGCTGCGCCTGGCGCGCCTGATCGGTAAAGGGGAAGATCGCCGTCAGTTGCTCGTAGACCTTGATCGCCCCGTTGAAGTTGTAGTCGACCATGTCATGCTTGGCGCGCTGATAGAGCACCTGGGGGCTCGCCTGTCGCGGCTTGTGGTGGGCGCAGCCGGTCAGGGCGAAGGCAATGAGGCAGACGGCGACAAGAATTGCGCGCAGCGGGACGGATATGCCGGACAGCGAGGCACGAAGGCCACGCCTGGAGCCCGGCACCCGGCGCGCGCTGGGCGCGGGGCGGCGTTGATCGAACACGAGATTGAGCATGGCGCGGGAGTATAGCGAATCCGCCGGGAGTCCTTGCGACTCCGAGGCCGCCGCGGAGTTCCGCAGTCATTCCCTGGTGCTGCCCGCGAGCGCCGCGGGTCTGAGGCTCGATCAGGCGCTCGCACGCTCGCTGCCGCAGTATTCCCGCGCCCGCCTTCAGGGGTGGATAGAGGCGGGTGCCGTCCAGGTGGACGGCCGGCGGCTGCGCGCCAAAGACAAGGTCCTTGGCGGGGAGAGGGTCGAAGTTGCTGCGCGGCTCGAGGCCGACGCGCGCGTGGTCCCGGAGGCACAGCCGCTCGCGGTGGTCCATCAGGACCGCGCGCTCATCGTCATCAACAAGCCGGCCGGCATGGTCGTGCATCCCGGCGCCGGCAATCCGCATCACACGCTGCAGAATGCGCTGCTTGCGCTCGACCCGAAGCTCGCCGTGGTGCCGCGCGCGGGCTTGGTGCATCGGCTGGACAAGGACACTAGCGGCCTGCTCGTCGTGGCGCGGACACCCGAGGCGCACGCGAGACTTGTCACGGCGCTCGCGGAGCGCCATATCGAGCGCAGCTATCTAGCGATTTGCAGCGGCGCGATGACAGGTGGGGGGAGCGTCGATGCGCCCATTGGACGTCACCGTACGCAGCGCACGCGGATGGTGGTACGCAGTGATGGACGCGAGGCTGTCACGCACTACCGCGTCGTGAAGCGTTATCGCGCCCATACGCTGGTGCGGGTGCAACTCGAGACCGGGAGGACTCACCAGATTCGGGTGCACTTTGCGCATATCGGCTATCCGATTGTCGGGGACCCGGTATACGGCGGCCGCCGCCGCTTACCCGCAGGCGGTAGTCCCGCCCTGGCGGCGGCGCTCGGGGCGTTTCCGCGTCAGGCGCTGCACGCCGTGCGACTCGCGCTGGCGCATCCCATGACGGGGCGTGCTCTCGAGTGGGAGGCGCCGGTTCCGGACGACATGGCACGACTGTTAGCCGCTCTGGATCATGATCAACACCCCTGATCTCATCCTGCCGGACTGGCCGGTGCCGGCGGGCGTGCGCGCCGCCTTCACGCTGCGCACGGGCGGCATCAGCCGGGCGCCTTTCGATACCTTCAATATCGCAACGCACGTGGGCGATGATTCGCACGCGGTCGCCGAGAATCGGCGGCGCCTGCGTGACGGCCTCGAATTGCCTGCCGAGCCCGCCTGGCTCGAGCAGGTCCACGGCCATCGGGTCGTCGATCTCGACAGGCAAGCCTCATCCGACGCGCTCGGTCCCGCCGATGCCGCGCTGACCCGCACGCGCGACAGGATCTGCGCCATCCAGGTGGCCGATTGCATGCCGGTGCTCTTTGCCGCGGCGGATGGCTCGGCGGTCGGGGCCGCGCACGCCGGCTGGCGCGGTCTGGCGGGCGGGGTGTTGGAAGCCGCGGTGCGGGCGATGAATACGCCGGCCGGGGAGCTGCTCGCGTGGCTCGGCCCCGCGATCGGACCGGCGCACTTCGAGGTTGGGGAAGAAGTGCGCGCCGCATTCCTGGCTGCCGATGCCGGTGCCTCGGCTGCGTTCAGGCCGAACGCGAGGGGCCGGTGGCAATGTGATCTCTACGCGCTGGCGAGACGAAGGCTCGCTGCGCTCGGAGTGGGCTCGCTCCATGGCGGCGGCTGGAGCACTTACGCCGACCCCGGGCGCTTCTTCTCATACCGCCGCGACGGCCGGTGCGGAAGGATGGCGGCCTTGATCTGGAGGGCTTGAACGGGCCACCATTCACCCCCATTCCCCCGGCAACGAATCCCTTCTGTAGGTCTTCCTGATGAGGATGGACAAGCTCACGAGCCGCTTCCAGCAGGCGCTGGCCGATGCCCAGTCGCTCGCCCTCGGCCGCGACCACCAGTTCCTCGAGCCGGCCCACGTGCTGCTCGCGCTCCTCGACAGCCAGGGCGGCACGGCGCGCCCGCTCCTCGTCAAGGCGGGCGCCGACATCAACCGGCTGCGCTCGGAGCTCGGCGCCGTGCTCGACCGGCTGCCCAAGGTGGAGGGCGTGCCCGCGGACATCCACGTCTCGAACGAGCTGAACCGGATCCTCAATGTCACCGACAAGCTCGCGCAGCAGCGGGGCGATCAGTTCATCTCGAGCGAGCTCTTCGTGCTCGCGGCCTTCGAGGATCGCAATCTCGCCCGCATCTTCCGCGAGACCGGCGTCGTACGCGGCGCCGTGGAGAAGGCGATCGAGGAGGTGCGGGGCGGGGAGAAAGTCGCCGATCCCAACGCCGAGGAGAGCCGCCAGGCGCTCGAGAAATACACCATCGACCTGACCGCGCGCGCCTCCTCCGGGAAGCTGGATCCGGTCATCGGGCGTGACGACGAGATCCGCCGCACCATACAAGTCCTGCAACGTCGTACCAAGAACAACCCCGTGTTGATCGGGGAGCCCGGCGTCGGCAAGACCGCCATTGTCGAGGGCCTGGCGCAGCGCATCGTGAACGGCGAGGTGCCCGAGGGCTTGAAGGACAAGCGCATCCTCGCGCTCGACATGGGCGCGCTGATCGCGGGCGCGAAGTTCCGCGGCGAGTTCGAGGAGCGCCTGAAGGCTGTGCTCAACGATCTCGCCAAGCAGGAAGGCCAGATCATCCTCTTCATCGACGAGCTGCACACCATGGTCGGGGCCGGCAGGGCCGAGGGCGCCATGGACGCGGGCAACATGTTGAAACCGGCGCTCGCGCGTGGCGAGCTGCACTGCGTCGGTGCCACCACGCTCGATGAGTATCGCAAGTACCTCGAGAAGGACGCGGCTCTCGAGCGGCGCTTCCAGAAGGTGTTGGTCGATGAGCCCTCGGTCGAGGACACGATTGCCATCCTGCGCGGTCTGCAGGAGCGCTACGAGGTCCACCACGGCGTCGACATCACCGACCCGGCCATCGTCGCCGCGGCCACCCTGTCGCACCGCTACATCACCGACCGGCAGCTGCCCGACAAGGCGATCGACCTCATCGATGAGGCGGCGGCGCGCATCCGCATGGAGATCGACTCCAAGCCCGAGGCGCTCGATCGCCTGGAGCGGCGCATCATTCAGCTCAAGATCGAGCAGGAGGCGCTGAAGAAGGAGCAGGACGAGGCCTCGCGCAAGCGCCTGGCGGCGCTTCAGGAGACGCTGCACGGGCTCGAGAAGGAGTATTCCGATCTCGAGGAAGTCTGGAAGTCCGAGAAGGCGACCCTCCAGGGCGCGGCGCAGATCCGCGAGGAGTTGGACCGGGTGCGCCTCGAGCTCGATGCGGCGCGCCGCGCGGGCAACCTCGGCCGCATGGCGGAGCTTCAGTACGGGAAGATTCCGGAGCTCGAGAAGCGCCTGGCCGCGGCCGCGGTGGCTGAGAACAAGGCGCCGCAGCTCGTGCGCAACAAGGTGACGGAGGAGGAAATCGCGGAGGTCGTCTCCAAGTGGACCGGCATCCCGGTCGCGAAGATGTTGGAGGGCGAGAAGGAGAAGCTGCTGCGGATGGAGGAGGCCCTGGGTCGACGTGTCGTCGGCCAGGACGAGGCGCTCAGGATCGTTGCCAACGCCATCCGCCGCACGCGCGCCGGGCTTGCCGACCCCCGCCGTCCCAACGGCTCGTTCCTCTTCCTGGGACCCACGGGCGTCGGCAAGACCGAGCTCTGCAAGGCGCTCGCGGAGTTTCTCTTCGACACCGAGGATGCGCTGGTGCGCATCGACATGTCGGAGTTCATGGAGAGGCACTCCGTGGCGCGGCTCATCGGCGCGCCACCGGGCTACGTCGGGTACGAGGAGGGCGGCTACCTCACCGAGGCCATTCGCCGCCGCCCGTATGCGGTGATCCTTCTCGATGAGGTCGAGAAGGCGCACCCCGATGTCTTCAACGTGCTGCTCCAGGTGTTGGACGACGGGCGCCTGACCGACGGTCAGGGCCGGACCGTGGACTTCCGCAACACGGTCATCATCATGACTTCGAACCTGGGCTCGCAGGTGATCCAGGAGTACGGCGGGGAGAAGAACTACACGCGCATGAAAAGCGCGGTGATGGAGGTCGTGCAGCAGAGCTTCCGGCCGGAGTTCATCAACCGCATCGACGACATCGTCGTCTTCCATCCGCTCGGCACGGCGCAGATCCGCGCGATCGTGGACATCCAGGTCATCTACCTGAGGAAGCGCCTGCAGGAGCGGAACATGGACCTGACGCTCGACGACAAAGCGCGCGATCTCCTCGGCGAGGCGGGCTTCGACCCGGTGTACGGCGCCCGGCCGCTGAAGCGCGCCATCCAGCAGCAGATCGAGAACCCGCTGGCGCAGCGGATCCTGAAGGGCGAGTTCGCCCCCGGGGACCGCATCCGCGCCTCGGCGCATGATGGGCAGATCGTCTTTGGCAACGCGGGCTGACTATAATCTGCGCAGCGGGAAGTCCCCCTGAGACCTATAACTCATAGCCATGCCGTTCTACGAATACGAGTGCCAGAGCTGCAAGTTCTACACCGAGGTGATGCAGAGGATCAGCGATCCGCCGCTCGTCAAGTGCCCCTCCTGCGGCAAGCGGACGCTGAAGAAGCTGGTGTCCGCGCCGGTGTTTCGCCTGAAGGGCAGCGGCTGGTACGAGACCGACTTCAAATCCGACAAGGAAGAAAAGCGCAACCTCGCGGCCGAGCGCGAGGAGGCGAAGCCCGCCGCCGAGGAATCGAAGGCGGAGACGAAGGCTCCAGCCGCCGAGAGCGCGGCGAAGGCTCCGGAGCCCAAGACCCCGAGCGTTACGACCTCAGCCCGGCCCCAGAGGGCTCGTGCCGCGGCCTCGCAGAAGCGTCCGGCCGCTACGAAGGCCAGCGCGCGCCCGGCGCCTTCGAGGGCCAAAGCGAAACCCGCGGCTCGAGCGAAGGCCGCAAAACGCGGCTCGAGGCGGTGAGGCGTTGAGCACTTCCGCCATCCAGGGCCCCGTTCCGGCGTTTCAGCCCGGGCAGTCCGCGCCGAAGAAGAAGGGCTCCCCCCTGCGGCGCTACCTCGTCGCTGGCGTCCTCGTCTGGCTGCCGATCGTCGCCACCCTCTGGGTGGTCGAGTTTCTTTTCCACCTCGCCGACAAGACCCTGCTCCTCTTCCCGCTGCCGCCGCACTACGTGCCTCAGGGGTTCATGAGCCTCGTCCTGCCTGCGCTCGGGGCAGTGTTCGCCTTCGTCGTGCTCTTCCTCACGGGGATCCTGGCCACCAACCTCATCGGCCGGCGCCTGCTCGTTTGGGGTGAGGAGCTGCTGCACCACATCCCCATCGTGGGCAGCGTGTACGGCGGCGTGAAGAGCTTCGCCGAAAGCGTCTTCTCCCAGTCGAACTCGTTCCGCAAGGTCGTGATGGTCGAATACCCGCGCGACGGCGTCTGGAGCCTCGGGTTTCTCACCGCCGAGGACGTTCCCGAGGTCTCCGAGAAGACCGGCGAGCCGCACGCCGCCGTCTATATCTCCGCTGCCTTGAATGCCACCGGCGGCTATCTCGCGATCCTGCCGCGCCGCCGGATCGTGGAGCTCGACATGAGCGTCGATGCCGCCATGAAGATGATCATCACCTGCGGCGTCGTCGTCCCTCCCGCCCCGGCCCGCAAGCCCGAGCTCGCAAAGAAGCCCGCTGCCTGAGGCTGAGCCACGGGAGTCAGAGCTTGCGCCGTGCGAAAGCAAGTCATCGAGCGGCCCAAAGCCGCCTTTGGGCCGCGGGATCGAGGGCAGTCACGCGGCTGGCCGCCCGAAGCGCCGCAGGCGGCTTCGGGCCAATATGAAAGCGATGCGACTCTTGGCTCGGGGCTCTCCGCTTCGCCTCAAGGACGTCGCCCTGGCGCCGGTCGGTGAGCATCAGGTACGCATCACCGTTGAAGCCTGCGGCGTCTGCCGCACCGACCTCCACCTTCTGGACGGCGAGCTGCCCCACATCCACTACCCGGTGACGCCCGGCCACGAGGTCGTGGGCATCGTCGTCGAGGCCGGTCGGTCGGTCACGCGCTTTCGCCCTGGCGACCGGGTGGGCGTCCCCTGGCTCGCGCAAGCGTGCGGCCTCTGCCGCTTCTGTCGTGCCGGCCAGGAAAACCTGTGCGAGTACGCACGCTTCACGGGCTATTCGGTGGATGGCGGCTACGCCGAGGAAGTCCTCGCGGACGCCCGTTTTTGCCTGCCACTGCCGGCCGAGGCTCCTGCCGCGGAGCTTGCCCCGCTCCTTTGCGCCGGCCTCATCGGCTACCGCGCCTACCGCGCTGCCGGCGACGGCACGAATCTCGGCCTCTACGGCTTCGGCGCCGCCGCGCACCTGCTGGCGCAAGTGGCCCGTACGCGGGGGCGGCGGGTGTTCGCCTTCACGAAGCCCGGGGATCTCGAAGGGCAGGCCTTCGCCCGTGATCTCGGTGCGGTCTGGGCCGGGGACTCGGACCGGCTTCCCCCCGACCCGCTCGATGCCGCGATTCTGTTCGCGCCCGTCGGTGCACTGGTGCCGGCGGCCCTTGCTGCGGTGCGTCCGGGTGGCCGGGTCGTCTGCGCCGGCATCCACATGAGCGACATTCCCCGCTTTCCTTATGAGCTTCTCTGGGGCGAGCGCTCCGTCAGCTCCGTCGCGAACCTCACCCGCGCCGACGGCGAGGCGTTCCTGGCGATCGCCCGAAAACTGGCCCTCAAGCCGACCGTGGAGCCTTTCCCGCTGAGCGAAGCCAATGTGGCCCTCGAGCGGCTGCGTACGGGCGCGCTCAAGGGCGCGGCAGTTCTGGTTGCGGCCCCTCTGGGCGCTCCGTAACATCGCCGGCCCTATGCGTTCACACTACTGCGGACAGGTCGGCGAGAAGCTGATCGGCCAGACGGTCGAGGTGGCTGGCTGGGTGCACCGGCGCCGGGACCACGGCGGGATCATCTTCGTGGACCTGCGCGACCGCGAGGGGCTGCTCCAGGTCGTCTTCGACCCCGATGCCGCGGGGGTCTTCCGCGAGGCGGAGCGGCTGCGCAATGAGTTCGTCATCCGCGTCAAGGGACGGGTCCGCGAGCGTCCGACCGGAACGGTGAACGCCAATCTCGCGTCCGGCCGCGTGGAGCTGCTGGCGGGTGAGCTGGAGTTGCTCAACCGCTCGGAGCCGCTGCCCTTCCAGCTGGATGAGCCGGTGGGCGAGGAAGTGCGCCTCAAGTACCGCTACCTCGACCTCCGTCGCGAGGTCATGAATCAGCGGCTGCGGCTGCGGCATCGGATCACGCGCGCGATGCGCGCGTTCCTCGATTCGCACGGCTTCATCGACCTCGAGACGCCAATGCTGACGAAGGCGACTCCCGAGGGGGCACGCGACTACCTCGTGCCGAGCCGGACGCACCCGGGCAAGTTCTTCGCGCTGCCACAGTCGCCGCAGATTTTCAAACAGCTGCTCATGATCGCGGGCTTCGACCGCTACTACCAGATCGTACGGTGCTTTCGCGACGAGGACCTGCGCGCGGACCGGCAGCCGGAGTTCACCCAGCTCGACGTCGAGACCTCCTTCCTGACTCAGGGGCAGATCATGGAGTTGATGGAGTCGCTCACGCGCCACTTCTTCAAGGAGGTGTTGGGTGAGGCGCTGCCCGATCCCTTCCCGCGCATGAGCTACACGGATGCCATGCGGCGTTACGGCTCCGACAAGCCGGATCTACGCATTCCGCTCGAGCTCGCGGACGTGGCCGATCTCGTCAGGGACTGCGACTTCAAGGTGTTCGCAGGTCCCGCCAAAGACCCGAAGGGCAGGGTGGCGGCGCTGCGCGTGCCGGGCGGCGGCGCGATGCCGCGCTCCGCCGTCGACGGCTACACGGAGTTCGTCGGGCGTTACGGGGCCAAAGGGCTTGCCTACATCAAGGTCAACGAACGCGCCCGTGGCCGTGAGGGCTTGCAGTCTCCGATCATCAAGTTCCTGAGCGATGCCGCCGTTGCCGGGATCCTCGAGCGCACGGGGGCGGCGGACAACGATCTCGTGTTCTTCGGCGCCGACAGCGCCAAGGTGGTGTGTGATGCGCTCGGCGCGCTGCGCCTGAAGATCGGTCAGGACCTGAAGCTCGTGCAGCCGGGGTGGCGGCCGCTGTGGGTCTTCGACTTCCCGATGTTCGAGTGGGAGAGGGAAGAGCGGCGCTGGGTGGCGATGCATCATCCTTTCACCTCTCCCAAGATCGACGATCCTGCGGCGCTGCGCGCGGATCCGCAGAAGGCGCTGGCGAAGGCCTACGACATGGTGCTGAACGGATCGGAGATCGGCGGCGGCTCGGTGCGTATCCACCGTCAGGAGATGCAGTCGACGGTGTTCGATCTTCTGGGGATCGGGCCCGAGGAGGCGACGCGCAAGTTCGGCTTCCTCCTCGATGCGCTCAAGTTCGGTGCCCCGCCGCACGGCGGCATCGCCTTCGGGGTCGACCGGCTCGCGATGCTCATGGCCGGCGCCGACAGCATCCGCGAGGTCATCGCGTTCCCCAAGACGCAGACCGCGGCCGATCCGCTCACCGATGCGCCGACGGAGATCGGGGAGGCGCAGCTTCGCGAGCTGCATATTCGCGTGCGGACGCCACCGCCGGCATGAGGCACAAGCTCACATAGCCTGCATGCCCCCCGGGGCATTTCCTGGTACTGTCCCTGAGGCGGTCGCAGCCGCAATGGCTGCGCCGCTGCCTGCGCCATGAGAGACGCTGCTGCGCAACACGTGGTCTACGTCCACGGGCTATGGATGCCCGGCGGCGAGTCACTGCTGCTTGCGAACCGGCTGCTGCGCGAGTTCGGCTTGGAGGTGCATGCGTTTCCCTACTCCGCGGGGATGTGGGGGATGGAGCAGATCACGGCGCACCTGCAGAGCTTCGTGCGCTCTCTCGACCTTGCCGCGGTGCACTTCGTGGGCCACAGTCTCGGCGGGCTCGTCATCTATCGCTTCTTCGAGCACTACCCCGAGCAGCCGCCGGGTCGCGTGGTCTTTCTCGGCACACCCTGCCTCGAGAGCCGCGCGGCCGTGCAGGCGGGTCGGTCGCGATTCGTGAGCGCGCTCATGGGACCGTCGGTCGCCGATGAGTTGCTGCGACCGCGGGTGCGGAGCTGGACCTTCGGGCGAGCGCTCGGAATCATCGCGGGCAGCCAGTCGATCGGTCTGGGTCAGTTCCTCGCCGGCTTCGATGAGGAGTGCGACGGCACCGTGGCGGTCAGCGAGACCCGCCTGCCGGGCGCGGCGGATCACATCACGCTGCCCGTCAGCCACATGGGCATGTTGGTGTCCGCACGGGTCGCGCGCGAGACGGGTCTCTTTCTCGCGAACGGTCGGTTTTCGCTGCGGTAGTTGATCCCGTCCGAGCGCCGCCGCCAGCGCCTCAGCGTAGCGACTTGCTCATCTCACGACTTTCCCGGGTCGAGCAGCCGTCGTAGCCGGTAAAGGGCTTCGAGGGCCGCCTTGGGAGTCATCTCGTCCGGATTCAACGCAGCCAGCGCCGCGCGCACAGGGTCGGGGGACGCATCCGGTGGCGCCGCCGCGCTGAACAGCGGCAGCTCCTTTTGCGCGTGCTTGCCGGCACGCTTGTCGCTTTCCGCGTCGTCCAGCCGATCGCGCTGTGCCTCCAGCGCTTCGAGATAACGTCGAGCCTGACTGATGACATCACGCGGCACGCCTGCGAGCTGCGCAACCTGAAGCCCATAGCTGCGGCTCGCGGGTCCTGCTTTCACCGCATGCAGAAAAACAATGCCGTCGCCGTGCTCGGTGGCATCCAGGTGCACGTTCGCGCAGCCTTCCACCTCCGTTGCGAGGCTGGTCAGCTCGAAGTAATGCGTAGCGAACAGCGTGAACGACTTGATGCGGGTCGCGATGTGGTGGGCCAGCGCCCACGCCAGTGAGAGCCCGTCGAAGGTGCTGGTTCCCCGTCCGATCTCATCCATGAGGATGAGGCTGCGGGCAGTGGCGTTGTGCAGGATGTTGGCGGCCTCGGTCATCTCCACCATGAAAGTAGATCGTCCGCCGGCAAGATCGTCGGCCGCGCCGATGCGCGTGAAGATCCGGTCGATGGGCCCGATCACCGCATGATCCGCCGGCACGTGGCTGCCCACGTGCGCGAGGATTGCAATGAGCGCGGCCTGGCGCATGTAGGTCGATTTGCCGCCCATGTTGGGACCGGTGATGATGAGCATGCGCCGCGCGGAGTCGAGCTCCAGGTCGTTCGGCACGAAGGGTGTCGAGACAAAGCGCTCGACCACGGGATGCCGACCACCCTCGAGCCGCAGCAGAGGCTCCGCCACGAGCTCTGGCGCCGTCCATTGCAGGACGCAGGCCCGCTCCGCCAGGGACGCGAGCGCGTCGAGCTCGGAAAGCGCGGCGGCGGTAGCCTGCAAGGACGCGAGACCGTCGATCAGCTGCGTCAGGATCTCTTCGTAGAGCTCCTTCTCTCTTGCGAGCGCGCGATCCCGCGCACTGAGCACCCGGTCCTCGAAGCTCTTGAGCTCCGCGGTGATGAAGCGCTCCGCGGACTTGACCGTCTGCCGCCGGATGTAGTCCTTCGGGGCGCGCTCGGCGTCCTTGCGCGAGATCTCGATGAAGAAGCCCTGGACACGGTTGTATCCGAGCTTGAGTCCCGCGATGCCGGAGCGCTCGCGCTCGCGCTGCTCGAGCGCGAGGAGGAACTCATCGGTGTGGGTGGCGATCTTGCGCAGCTCGTCGAGCTCCGCGTCGTATCCCGGGGCGATGACATCGCCGTCGCGCACGAATGTCGACGGCTCGTCAGCGATCGCTTTTCCGAGCAGCTCGACGACTCCGACGTGCTCTCCGATTCGACCGGTCAGCTCCGCGAGCAGTGGCGAGTCGATCTCCCGGAGCGCTCCCTTCAGCGCCGGCAACGCGGCCAGCGAAGAGCGCAGTTGCGTCAGATCGCGCGGCCGCGCCGAGCGCAGCGCCACGCGGGCAAGAATGCGCTCCACATCACCCACGCCGCGCAACTGTTCACGCGGCGTCTCGAACCGCCGCCCGTCGATCAGCGCGGCAAGAGCCTGGTACCGGCCCCGAAGCGTCTGCTGGTTTACCAGCGGTCGATTGAGCCAGCGGCGGAGCTGGCGCGAGCCCATCGCGGTGACGCACTGGTCCAACACCGCGAAAAGCGTTGCGTCCTCGCGGCCCGAGAGACTGGCATCGAGCTCGAGATTGCGGCGTGTTGCGGCGTCGATGATCAGGGCATCCGTGCGCTCCTCGACGTGCAAGCCGCGGATATGCGGCAGCGCGGTTTTTTGCGTGTCACGCACGTACTGAAGCAGCGCGCCGGCCGCGCAGATGGCGAGCGGCAGCTCGTCTGCGCCGAATCCCTTGAGATCGAGTGTGCCGAGCTGGTCCGTGAGCAACCGCGAGGCGCTCGCGAGCTCGAAATTCCAGGGTGGCCGGGAGCGCAGCGCCGTGCCGCTGCTGGTGAAATCCTCCCGGGACGTGCTCTCGGAGATGAGGAGCTCCGCGGGCTTGAGGCGCTCGAGCTCCGCTGCCAGCGCGTTGCGGCCACTCGACTCCAGCACCGTGAAACGGCCCCCGGCGAGATCGAGCCAGGCGAGACCGAAGCGCTCGCCGTCGTGCGCCACTGCGGCGACCAGCGTCTCCTGACGCTCATCGAGCAGGGCATCATCCGTCACCGTGCCGGGCGTGATGATGCGCACCACCTCGCGCTCGACAGGCCCTTTTGATTTCGCCGGATCCCCCATCTGCTCGCAGATCGCGACGCTCTCGCCCTTGCGGACGAGCCTGGCGAGATAGCTCTCGACGCTATGGAACGGCACGCCCGCCATCGGGATGGGCTGCCCGGCGGATTGGCCGCGCGTCGTCAGCGTGATGTCGAGGAGCGCCGCGGCACGGCGCGCGTCTTCATAGAAGAGCTCGTAGAAGTCCCCCATCCGATAGAAGAGCAACGCGTCCGGATGCCGGCTCTTGATGCGCAGATACTGCTGCATGACCGGGGTCACTGCATTTGTCTGGTCCGGAGCTTGCAGAGCACTTGTCCCTTTCATATAAAACAGGCACTTAAACGCATTTTATGTCTCGTTGCCTCCGCACCATGATCACCGCACTGGTAGTCAAAGTGCCGGGTAGGTCCAAGAATCCCGCCAAAAGATACGGCAAAATTCTCGCCTCTTGCCCGGAATTTACTTTTTAGCGGAGCTGACCGATGGAGACCACAACCACGTTTCTCACCGAGAAAGAGGCCATGGCGATTCCGGCGCCGACCACAAAAGCCTTCGTTGAGCACTTCCACCAGTCCGATCATTACTTCGGGGTCCGCATTATGCGGCCACGACAGAAGGATGGGCGCGTGACGCGCACGTGGCTCGTGCGCTTCTACGAGTCGAACCGAGACTACCGAGAATCGCTCGGCCGGGTGGGTAAGCTGAGCTTCGCGGCAGCAAAGGCAAAAGCGGCACAACTTTACGTACAGAGTCAGGAAGGCCCGGCGGGAGGTGTGCCAACTTTTAGAGAGGCTTTCGAGCGCTACATCAGCCGCAGAAAGGGAAGGCAGTATGCAGATGAGACACTGGCCGGCTATCGCAAGCGCTTCGCTTACCTCGAAGCCATCGGCTGGGGTGCCCGGCGCATCGACCGCATCACTGAGGATGACTGCGAGAGCGCCTTCCAATATATCCAGGAGATCGTAAAGCGGAATAGTCGAGCAGGCATTGAGCTACGCCCGGCGACGGTACGCGAGGGGGTAGAAATCCCCGCGGTCGTACGCAAGAAGGCTGTGGCCCGCGAGGGGGTTCATACGGCTATCGGGGTGCTCGCGATCGCGAAGATAGTCTTTCACTACTACGCGAAGAAAGGCGTCCTCAAAGGCAATCCCTGTCAGCAGCTGATCGACGACGGAGTGTTCAACCGGCAAGACGCTCGTGAGCGTCTCATCACGGCCGAGCAGCTCCCGGAATTTTGGCGCTGGCTGCACACGCGGCCGCTGCCGGTCGTCCGAGACTACATCCTCATGGAGCTATTCACGGGATTTAGAAGGAGCATTATGGGTTCTCTGGCGTGGAAGAACCTACGCAAAGGGACAGACGGAAAGTACTACTATGTGCTTGAGCGACGCGCTAAGGGGAACAAAGCAAAGCGCACCATCCCTGTTTTGCTCGCTGACTACCTCTTTAAACACGTGATTGAGCCGCGGCTGGCATCACCCTCGAAGCACGCGGAGTGGATTCTGCCGTCGCCAAAGTGGAGGGATAGGCCGCTGCACGATGTGCGGGGAAGCTTTGAAGCACTCGCAAGAGAAACACGCACTCCTGACAGGCCGGAAGGTATAAAAATATCTGACCACGATTTTAGGCGCACTCTGGCTACTATCACGCACCAAGCTGTTGGAGAGCTTTTGGCGGCACGTCTGCTCACGCACAAAATCGATGCCACGATAGAGCGGCTTGCAATGACGGGCGGATACATCATCACCACCCCGGACGACATCAAAAACGGCATTAATAAGGTTGCCGAGT
The DNA here is from genome assembly GCA_050739095.1 of Steroidobacteraceae bacterium. Classification (GTDB taxonomy): domain Bacteria; phylum Pseudomonadota; class Gammaproteobacteria; order Steroidobacterales; family Steroidobacteraceae; genus 13-2-20CM-66-19. Next base: position 160,984 of record JBOIAR010000007.1, read on the forward strand.
ACGTGCTCCACATTGTCAATAAGCCCACAGAGAAGGCGGCGTGATGATGGGGCACTGAAACACGCACCCAGGCCGCTGCCACAAGCCCTGGAGCCGGTTTCGCCTTGGAAGGCTGCCCAAGTACGAGGTTGGTTGGTGTCAGCTCTAATGGCCTCTGATTCTGATGCGGTCCGGACCCTACCCAATGGCCTGCGGTCTCACGGCACAAAAAGAAGCCCCTCATGAGGGGCTTCTAGTCAATTGTCACCCGGATGTCTCCAGAACTCACCGCGTGGAACGTGTTCGTCAAGGTGCACCTCAACCACACGGAGATTTTCCCGCACAGGCGCGCTCTGCGCGTCAACGAACTCCTGGGCGCGCTCTCGGTTGCTGTAAGCCCCGAGGAATTCGCGCTCCGCAGGGCGCAAAACGGGGTAGCCGAAAACAACGTAAATACTCACGTACACCGCTCCTATCTGACCTCTGGATACCCTCGTATAGGGACGCGGCCGCGGGGAAAGCAAATTTAACATAACGAGGGATTTTTCAGCAAAAGCCAATGCGCAAATAGCATCGTAAGCTCAATGAGTTAGAGCACTTTTTCGGGGAGTATGGGTGCCATACAGCTTAAAGCTAAGGCGCCGTCATGCCGGAAAACTGAGGGCCCGATGGGGCCCTCAGCTGTACGCGGCGCGCGGGCCGGCAAGCTCGACTTCTCCAAGCTCAACCCCTTCGTCGCGGAACGTACGTAGAGCCCGCTTATGGGTCCGCCGCCGCGGTGATCGCATCGAGCGCAGCCGGCTTCGTGATCATGTCCATGTGATTCATGCCCGGGACGACCGTCACGGTCAGATCCGGACGGACAGGCTCGAGTAAGGGTGCGAAAGCGTGCGGGCGGAACATTTGGTCCAGAGAGCCTACGAGTAATGTGACCGGGCCGGGCGCCTGCTTGAGGTCCGCAAGGTAGTGAGTATCGGGACCGAAGTTCTTCATCATCCGGTAGGAATAGAACGCCGTCTGAAGGTGGCGCATGCTCGGCGGTACCGCGAACGCATCCTCGATGCTCGACATGGGCTTCGGTGTCGTCGGCGCATCGAAGATCAGAATTCCCGCCGGCTCTCCCGAACCTTGGGCAATCCACACCTGGACACCCGCCTGTTGCCGCCTACGACCCGCTCTCCTATAATCAAATCCGCCTCTCGCCCCCAAAATCACGCGGCTTTTCATCCCCGCAAACACCATGAAGAAGAAGGCGAGAGTGAGCGCGCGTCAGATTGATAAGAAGAAGCAAGAGCAGCAAGCACGAGACCACGATTTGATCTCCCGCGGCGTGGTTGACCCACAATCCCTGTTTTTTCTTCGACCGGCGCGCCTGAAAGGTGCTCGATTGGAGTGGCCGGAAACAGGCTTGATTGATTCGAATCCCCAACGCAGCGGCTCAGTGCACAGGAAAAAGAAGAAGGTGAAGAACAAACGGCCGTGATACTGCCTCCCTCGAAAGAGGAGCAGAGTTGGACTGGTGTTGAGGCGGGCCGCTACTCTCGGCGCGTGTGCGCGCTAGGCACCAGTCGGGTCGGCACCCAGCGTTGCGTACACGTTCGCCCCCTCCCAGGAGGGGAAGTACGGGAAGCACACCTCGTTGTGCTCGCCGTACACCGGCCAGAAGTAGGCCGTCCTCATCTTGCCGCGCTCTTTCCGATCCGCCTTGATCGGGGTCTCGTCCATCGCCTTGACGCGGCTTGCGCGGATGGAGGCGAATTGGGCGTCGTAGACCGGCTCGAGAAGCCCCACCGCCTGCTGTACGAGCTGCATGAGCCAGGGGCGGCTGACCCGGATTCCGGCAGCGTCGAGCCTCTGGTGTTGGCGGTAGAGTGGCAAATGCCAAGCGAACTTGCCCACCAGGAGCCCGGCGAGGAAGCTCACATCCGCACGGCTCCCCTCGATCACCCCCGCGGGGACGGGCGGGCAGCTGATCACGCCGCTCTTCCGGCGTTTTAGCACCGGGCGTACGTACCGCGCACACTTCACGCGATCGAGGAGACGCAGCGATTGCCCAATCTTTTCCGCGATATTTCGCTAATTCCCCGAATATATAAACGCGGTGCTTTTACTTGGGGCGAGCGATTAGGCGCTCCACGCCGTAATGAGGAATGTAGCTTCCGTTTAAGAGACGGGGGGTATGGTATAAGTGCGATCTCAGGCAATATTGCCGCAGAGATTCGCACAAGATGCCACTTTCTCATTACGTTGCCAATAATGACCCTCATTTCAGCTCGCTGAGGGTCGGGCGGCATCGGCGAGGGGCGCGGAGGAAGCGCCCCATGTCTATGAAGCTGATCCGTTACCGCCAGTTGCTGCCGCTGATGGCCGAGCACGTTGGCGAACCCGACCGCCCGTCGATCTCCTCGGTCCGCAACTGCGAAAGTGCCCTGACCGCCTTCGTCCTCGAGCGGAAACTCTCTCTGGAGGAGCGGGTGGGCGACACCCTACGCGAGGGTTTCAATCTCGCCCTCGAGGCGCACCTTGCGGCCTTGCGGGAGGCCGGGAGGAAGCCCACGTACGTCGATAACCGAGCGTGGGCTCTCCGCCATTGGCACCGGCTTGTCCAGGCTCTCGACGACGCTGGCGCGTCCATCAACGGCGAGCCGCGAAAGCTGACTTTGGGGCTGCGGGCCATCTTCGCTGACGGGACGCGGCGGCTTAAACCCACCGCGAAGGCAGCCGGCATGTCCGTCGATACCCTGAAGCGCTTGCTCGACGGACACCTTCCCCGGCCAGGTTCGGAGCATAAACTTTGCAACCTTGAACGCGTGTGCGACCTCGATCCGGACGAGCTGATCGGACTGCTCCCATACCGTCCGCTGCGCCGGAAGGACCGCCCTAAGGAACTCTTCGATGAATACTCGGAGCTGCTCTCGGAGGTCACACGCGACGCGTACCTCTTGAAACATCGCGACGAGGAGCCGTCGACGGAGCAGAACGAGCCGACCAGCGTTGCCGTGCCCCCTGGTGTCCAGGAAGAGTGGCGCGACCTGCTGTCGTACAAGACGGGGCGTAAGGATAAGGGCGCCACGACTGGATCATCGCTGGCCAACGGCCAGGCCTCACGAAAGCGGTTGACGGAGGTCGCCGCCGAGGCCGAAACGAATGAGTCGTGCGGCCGGCGCTGGAGGCTGCGTCCGCCGGTCCCGGGCGAATACGATCCCTCGAACAAGAGGCACCAGCGCTGGGCGAAGGTGCAAGCCATCGACGGGCAGATCTGCATGACGGCCCACTTCAATTGGAACTTCGTCTCCTCGTTCCTCGGCTGGGCTTTGCTGCCCGAAGAGCGTGGCGGCCCAGGTTTTCGCAGAGAGGGGCTGACGCTCGCGCTGTTCGCTGATGCCTCTCTGGTGGCCCAGTTCCTCGATTGGAAGGTCGACCGCGTCGGCGGCGGGTACAACAACTTCGCTCTGGGATTCACGCGGTTCGCGTTGATGCTCCTGAACGAAAAGAACGGCTGGCTCCCGAAGCGCGCGCACTTAAGCACTCGGATCGAGATCCCCTCCACCGATTGGGTGAAGCACTGCTGTCTTGCCCATGGCCGGGTCCTCGCATTGAAGCGTGAAATCCAGCCGCAATTACGTAAGTTGCGCGACCCTACCGCACGGATTCGCACCGTGCTCGATCGGGACATGCCGATGAGCGCGCTCGTCGAGGCCGCAAACAGGATGTATGATCGGCGGCCTGGCACCGGCGGCCTCGATGAGGCCATCTGGGCTCGTAACCACCTCCTGTGGACGATGTTGATGTCTAACCCACTGCGAGCGCTCAACATGTCGCAACTGACCTGGCGCGCGGACAATACCGGAGAGCTGCGCAAGGTGAAGGGCGAGTGGCGCATCAAGATGGACAAGGGGCGGTTCAAGAACATCGCTGGCGCTGCGAAGGACCGAGATTACGATCAGTCGATCGATCCAGCTGTTGCTGACAGCATCGATGAATACTTAACGGTGCATCGCCCGCAGTTCAAAACGAATACAGACCTCGTGTTCGTTTCACATGAGCTGCCTAACCGGGTGTGGACGTCAATGGGGCGCTGTATCGCGAACCTGATGGCGCTCTACGTGAACGATTGCCCCGGGTCCGGGCCGCACGCTTTCAGGCACATAGTGGGCAGCTCCATAGTGATCAAGCACCATGGGAACGTCAGGATCGCGGCCACGATCCTGCATGACGAGGAAGAAACCGTCCGTGCCAACTACGTGCACTTGCTGGCCGGGTTCGCCGATCGCGAGCGTGCGGAGTCGATCTCGTCGACCCTGAAAGGTTTGAAAGGGCGCAGCGACTCCCGGTCAACAACCCCGATCGTTCCTTGATGGCATAGGTGCATTGTTGCGCAATCTGTCGAGGGCCTACCGATTGCGGTAGGCCTCGACGATGGGCAATTTAGGAAGAGCGAGCTCACGCCGATCGGGCAGTCGCTGCCGGCGGGTGGACCCGCTACCCGGATCGGGACCGAAACGACGCCTTCGGCGCGAATACCCCGGCGCCTATGTCTAGGCATTGCAGCTCGCCGTAGCTCGAACAAAAATCGCGCGGGGTCGCCCCGGAGTACGCGATACCCCCGATACCCGGGGGGGCGGGCCGTTGAGCCGGCGCGAAGACTGTTCGTGGCCCCGTGCTAAGCTCGTGCGCACGTCCGTAGACGAGCCCTTCAGCCAGCGGCAACTGACCCGCCCGGGCGGTCAGCACGGGGAAGTGGCAGCCGGACGCCTTTTTGCGGGCGACGGCCGAATACGATTTCTGCGCAAATAAAACGGGGGCTGCAATTGAGCGCCAAGGCTGGGAGCGATGAGGGAACCGTGACAGCGGGCGACGTGACGCCGGGGACGTTTGTCGAGGTTCGTGGCCGATCCTGGCTCGTCGAGGCGGTTGAAGGCGAAGCAGGCGACATTCAGACCCAGAGTCTCTCTTGCATCTCCGATGATGCCCTTGGAGAGCAGATCGAGGTGCTATGGGACGCCGAGATCGGAGCTCGAGTCCTGAGTGACGACTCGTGGGGCAGTCTTGGCAGCGGGCTGCCGGACGATCCGCGGGTCTGGGGAGCGTATCTCCGCACCGTGCGCTGGCGGTCGGTCACGGCGGCGGATCGCGAGCTTCTGCAGGCGCCGTTCCGAGCGGGTATCCGGCTGGACGCTTATCAGCTGCTGCCGCTGCGCAAGGCGCTGCGGCTCCCGCGGGTCAATCTCTTGATCGCCGACGACGTCGGGTTGGGCAAGACCGTAGAGGCGGGCTTGATTGCCCGCGAGCTGCTGCTTCGCAGACGTGTCGACTTTATCGTGATCGCCGCGCCACCCACGATGACCGTCCAGTGGCGCGACGAGCTTGAAGCGAAGTTCGGACTCACCTTCGAGGTGATCGATCTCGAGCGGATATCGGACCTGCGGCGCCTCAGGGGCTTCTCGGTGAATCCGTGGGCGACCGGCTCGCGCTTCATCATTTCTCAGCGGCTCCTGATCGATGAGACGTATGTAGCGGGGCTCCGCGACGTGCTCGGCGAATTTCGCGCACGTGCGCTGCTCATTCTCGATGAGGCCCATCACGTCGCTCCCGCGGCGGGCGTGCGCTACGCGATCGCAAGCCAACTTACCAGAGCGGTTCGGGACATCGCTGAGCGCTTCGAGCATCGGCTCTTCCTTACTGCGACCCCGCACAACGGTCACTCCAACAGCTTCTCCGCGCTCCTCGAAATGCTCGATCCGCAGCGCTTCACGCGCGGCGTCGAACTGCGGCCGAAGGATCTCGAGCCGGTAATGGTGCGCCGGTTGAAGGCGGACCTGCGACGCCTCGGCGAAGCCTTTCCCGAGCGGGTCGTCGAGCCCGTGCGACTGCATGGTCTGCCGGAGGATGCGCCGGAGCTCCTTCTAGAACGTCATCTTCTTGCCTATGGAGAATTGCGACTCGAGCGCATCTCGAAGCTGCCGGCCCAGAAGTCCGCCCTGGCGCAGCTTGCTTTCGTCGGCCTGCAGCAGAGGCTCCTTTCGTCAATCGCGGCGTTCGCGAAGACTCTGAAGGTCCACCGTGCAACGCTGCAACGGCTCCTCGACGGTGAGGAGGCAGCCCGGCCGGCGGCGGCAGCGCGAGCGTTTGTCGAGCCGCCCACGGGCGAGGAGAGCGCCGAGCTCGGTTTCGAGGACGAGGCCGCGGAGGAGGCGATCGATGCGGATGAAGCCGCTACGTCGGAGGCAGCCGCCGCGCTCGGCGTCTCCGGTGCGCCGGCGGAAGCCTTGCGCACTGAGTTCGCGGCGGTCGATGCGATGCTGGAACTCGCGGAGCGCCACGCGAACGCGCCGGATGAAAGAGTGAAATGGCTCATCGGGTGGATTCGCGAGAACTGCCTCGCTGGTACCCAATGGAATCAGCGGCGCCTCATCGTGTTCACGGAGTATGAGGACACGCGACGGTGGCTCGAACGGCGGCTGCGCGAGGCCTTCGCGGAGACCGATCGGGCACAGGATCGAATCGGCGTCTTCACGGGCGCAACCGGTGCAGACCGGCGCGAGCAGATCAAGCACGCCTTCAACGCCGATCCGCACGTCGAGCCGCTGCGGATCCTTATCTGCACCGATGCCGCGCGGGAGGGCATCAATCTCCAAACCTACTGCTCGAATCTCGTGCATTTCGATCTGCCCTGGAACCCGTCACGGCTCGAACAGCGCAACGGGCGCATCGACCGCAAGCTTCAGGCCGCGAAGCAGGTCGTCTGCCGGTATTTCCACTACGAGCAGCGCGAGGCCGACATTGTGCTCGAGGCGCTGGTGAAGAAGACCGAGACGATCCGCAACGAGCTCGGGTCGGTCGGTCAAGTCGTCGAGGATCTCGTAGCTCGGCGCCTGGCGGAGAGCGGCATCGGGCGAGGCCAAGGGGCGGTACTCGCACGAGCCATCGCCGAGCAGGACATCAGCGAACGACTTCACCGCGCGCGATTGGAAATGGATGACGAGGAGCGCGCACGCCAGGAGCGCTTGCTGAGAGAGCAGGATGAGCTGCGGCGTGCGCTCGAGCGCTCCCGCGAGCGGGTCGGTGTGGTTCCAGATGACCTGAAGCGTGTCGCGCAGGCTGCTCTGTCCCGTGCCGGGCTGTCGCTCGCGGACACAGAGGAGAGGCTCGAAGGGCATATCGAGACGTTCCTGCTCGATCCGTCGACCTCCGCATTTACGACCGACGGCGGTTGGAACGATGTATTCGACGACCTTCGCGTGCGTCCGCGCAAGCGAGGCGAGCGGCTCGCGGAGTGGCGGCGCAAATCCCCGGTGCGGCGGATATCGTTCGAGCCACCTGTGCTCCAAGATGGCCGAGATGCCACGGACGTTGTCCAGGTGCATCTCGAGCATCGGCTGATCCGTCGTCTGCTCTCGCGCTTTCTGAGTCAAGGCTTCCAGGGAAAGCTGTCGCGTATCTCCGTCATCCTGGGACCCGGCGCGCAGCCGCGCGTCATTATTATCGCGCGGCTGGCCCTCTATGGCGCGGGCGCCGCGAGGCTGCACGAGGAAGTCATGCCGGTTACGGCGATCTGGAGCGAAGCAGATCGGGATCGGAAGCCGCTGCGACCGCTCGGGGAAAGCGGCGAGGAGAAGACACTTACACAGCTCGAGGAGGCCATGCGACACGCGAAGGAGGCGCCAGGTGCAGTGATCTCGAGGATTCAACCATGGGTGTCACGCGATGTCGCCGACCTGCGGCCGACCCTCCGAGACGCGGCGAATGAACGCATCAAAGCCATCTCCGTTCAGCTCGCCAAGCGGGGAGAAGAGGAATCCCGCTCGCTCGCCGAGCTGCTCGGGGCGCAGCGCAGGCGCATCCTCAAGGCGGCGGCGGAATTCGATCCCCGTCAGTTCGCGCTCGATCTAGATCCCACCGAGCGCCGGGAGCGCGAAGCGGACCGCAGGCACTGGGATGACCGTCTGGGGCGTCTGGAGCGCGAGCTCCGCGAAGAACCCGAACGACTCAAAGAGTCCTACGCGGTTCGCGCCACGCGCCTCGAGCCCGTGGGCATCGTCTATCTCTGGCCGGTCTCGGGTTGAAACGATGACCGCTCAACCCGGTCGAAACCCGGATCTCGAATGGCTCGACCACGTCCAGCCCGTGGGCCTCGTTGTGGCCGCTCGGGTCCTCGATGAGCTCGGCCTCACACCCATCCGCCAAACCGCTCTGGATACTGGCACGGTCGCCGACCTACTGAACCCGGATGAGAATGGGCCGGTACTCGCGGATCCCTGGAGATTCGCGCAGGCCGTTCTGGGCTGGGATGCGCGGTACATCGCGGGAGCCCCCAGCGGATCCGAAGTTCCCGCCGAGCTGCTCGTCAGCCTGCCAGAGCACGAGACAGTTCTTCAGCCGACCTGGGCCGTCGCCGAGCTTGGCGACATCGGTCAGCGTTGGCAGCTGCTCGTTCGGATCGAGTCGGCGGGCGTCGACCCGGATGCGCGCGGCAGCGCCGACGGCTGGGAAGCGACGCCTCATCAGCGGTTCGAGCGCTTGCTCAGGGACACTGGCGTGCATGCGGGCGTGTTGATCACGAATCGACTTCTGCGATTGATCCACGCGCCACGGGGCGAAACATCGGGCTATCTGACTTTCCCATTGCGACCGCTCGCGACACCGGCCGGCCGGCCGATGCTCGCTGGCCTCAAGCTGCTCCTCGATCGGGATCGATTGTTCACCGATCGCACCGAAAGACGGCTGCCGGCCCTGTTGAAGCAAAGCAGGGAAGCGCAGACATCCGTCTCCACACAGCTTGCGGAGCAAGTCCTCGGCGCGTTGCACGAGCTCCTCCAGGGCCTTACCAATGCGGAGGGCGAGCTCGTCCGCGAGCTCGCGCGTACGCGGCCGGATCACCTGTATGAAGGCTTGCTCGCGGTTCTAATGCGGCTCGTTTTCATCCTCTATGCGGAGGATCGCGATCTCCTACCCTCCCGAACAGACGGCCGTGCGCGAGAGCTGTATGAGAGGGGATATTCGGTCCGGGGACTCTATGCGAGGCTCGTCGAGGATGCTGCGCTCAATCCGGATACGATGGACGAGCGCGTGGGCGGGTGGGGTCGTCTGATCGCTCTTTTTCGACTGATTCATCAAGGGCACGCGAGCGGATTCATTCAGGCTCGCGGCGGAAAGCTCTTCGACCCAGAGGAATTTCTGTTTCTAGAGGGCCGGCGCGTCAAGGAGGATTCACCGCGGGCACTCACCATCACGGACGGTTGCCTATTGAGGGTTCTCGAAGGACTGATGACCATCCGGGCGCGGGGCAGGGAACGCGAGCGCTTATCTTATAGAACGCTCGACGTTGAGCAGATTGGCTCGGTCTACGAGGCCGTGATGGGATTTACGGTCGAGGTCGCGGGCGGACGGGTGCTCGCCATTAAAGCCGGTAAGAACCATCGAACGCCGGTATTCGTCGACCTCGATGCATGCCTCGCGAAGAAGGGTAAGGATCGAATCAAGGATTTGAAGGAGACGGCGGGGCGCAGCCAGCTCTCCGCGGCCCAATCGAAAGCGATCGAGGCCGCACGCTCCATCGATGAGCTGGCGGCAGCGTTCGCCGGAATTGTCGATGAACGGGGCTCACCGCGTCACCGCATTGCGGCGGCGGGAACACCAATCCTCCAACCGACCGACGAGCGACGTCGGAGCGGGAGCTACTACACACCCCGAAGTCTCACGGCCCCGATTGTGAAGCACGCGCTCGAGCCGGCCTTTGAGCGGTTGGGACCCAATGCTACGCCCGATGAGGTTCTCGATTTAAAGTGCTGCGATCCGGCGATGGGTTCGGGGGCATTCCTCGTCGAGGCCTGCCGCGCGATCGGTGATCGGCTGGTCAAGGCGTGGGAACGCTGGCCGGAGAGGCGCTCAAAAATCCCGGCAGACGAGGACGAACAGCTGCACGCCCGACGGCTTGTGGCGCAGCGCTGCCTATATGGTGTCGACAAGAATCCGCGCGCCGTCGACCTTGCCCGGTTGTCACTATGGCTCGCCACCCTTGCGCGGGATCATGAGTTCACGTTCCTCGACCATGCTCTTAAGTGCGGTGACAGCCTTGTAGGGCTCACGCGTGAGCAGATGCAATGCATGCACTGGGATCAGAGCGAAGGGCTGCCCCTGCTGCGCGATCTCGTCCGGACTCAGTTCGACATCGCTGTGGCGGGACGGGCCGAGATCCGGGAAGCTGGCGACGATGTGAAGCGCACCGTCCAGGAAGGTAGATACCGGCAGATCGAGGAGCACTCCCGGGGCGCGCGATTGATCGGCGATGCAGTCATCGCAGCGTTCTTTTCGAGCGACAAGCCGCGGATTCGTGAGCGCGCTCGACAGGAAATCGAGAGCTGGGCAAACGGGGCACCGGAGGACCTCTGGCCGAGACTCGAGTTCCGCACCACAGAGCTGCGGTCGGGTGAACATCCTGTCGTGCCATTTCACTGGGAAATCGAGTTTCCGGAGGTGTTTGCGCGGGAGATGCCGGGATTCGACTCGATAGTTGGTAACCCGCCCTTTCTGAGCGGATCTCGCACATCGCAGTTCTTTGGATCGCGATACTTTCAGTGGTTATTAGATAGTTTCCTTGGCGCGAGGCATCAGTGTGATCTTGTAGCATTCTTCTGCCGAAGAGCATTTTCCCTCATCAGGGCAAATGGTGCGATCGGGTTTATAGTTACTAACACATTGGCACAAGGAGATACACGCGAAAGCTCTCTCTCTTGGATTTTGAGGAACGGCGGTCAAATACTTAGGGTGAAGAAGCGGCTTCGCTGGCCTGGAGAAGCGGCAGTAGTAGTGTCAATAGTTCATTTCGGTAAGACTAATGTGTCGTGTGTATGGTTCGATGATAGGGCGGTCGATCGCATCAGTGCATTTCTGGTGCCTGGAAAGTTTGATGAGTCTCCGCTACCTCTCGGGAAGGTGCCCTATTACTCAAAGGGATCGCAGATTTATGGGCAGGGGTTTGTTTTCGATGATTCGGATACTAAGGCGAATCCACTCTCGGACCTGGATGTCATAAAGGCAAATCCAGCAGAGTGGATCCACGTTTTCCCGATGTTCGGTGGTGTTGACATTAATCAGGATCCGCAGTTGATCCCGAAAAAATGGGTCATCAATGTTTCTGAGATAGAAAGCGAAGCTGCGTTGGTGACGCTTCCGACAATCTACCGTATTCTTTCGGAGCGTGTGAAGCCGGAGCGATTTCGACTTCCAGAGAATGCAAACAACCGGCCGCTCAAACGAAGATGGTGGGCGTATCAAGCCCCGAGGCCGGAATTGTATCGGCGATTGTCGATGCGAAAGTCTGTTATTTGTCATGCAGAGGTTAGCCCATATCTCGCATTTCGGCGAGTCGCCTCGGGGCCCATTTTCATAAAGACGGTCATATTGATTGATATGGAGTCTTTCGGCGGTTTCGCCACTCTGCAATCCAGAGTGCACGAGCTATGGGCTCGGTTTTTTTCGTCATCGATGAAGGACGATTTGCGCTACACGCCTTCAGATTCTTTCCGCACCTTTCCGTTACCGTCGTCTTTCGAAACCGATCCCATACTTCAGGCCAAAGGCGAGGCTTACCACGAATACCGCGCAGGACTGATGGTTGGACGAGATGAGGGCCTCACCAAAATTTACGGCCGCTTCCACTCGCGAGGCGAGCGTGCTTCTGATGTCGAATATTTGCGCACGCTGCACGCCGAAATGGATGCAGCCGTACTTCGAGCCTATGACTGGAACGATCTCGCGGAACGGGCGAAGGCCGCGTTCATCGAGCAGGATACGGACGTAGGTAAGACCCCGAAGACTCGCTTTGACTGGCCGACCGAGTTCAAGGATGAGGTCTTGGCGCGGCTCCTAGCGCTGAACGCTGAACGGGCCACCGCTGAGCGGCAGGCGGGAATCGTCGCGACGGCAGAGTCCGACGAGGAGGGGGCGGAGGAGGTCGAGGAAGATGAAGTTGAGTGAGCCCGAACGAATACGGGGCCGGCCGACTTATGTATTGCGAACAAATAAACGCAAGAAAAGCTTGCATCTATCATGACGCAAGAATATGATGTGACCGATCGAGGATAGGTCATGTCCCAGCTCATTGGTGCACGCATTAAGGCTCTGCGCGAAGAACGGCGCCTCTCCCAGGAGGACCTCTCGCGCCTACTTGGCTTCAATGACCGCCAGACCCTCTCAGCGATCGAGAACGGCGAGCGCCGGGTGACGGCCGAAGAGTTAGTCGCGGTCGCGCACCGACTTGGCTCCACGCTCGAGTACTTCACCGATCCTTTCCAGCTCGTCGGCGAGGGTCGCTTCTCGTGGCGACAGACCAACGTCGGTCCGCAGCGGCTTTCGGCATACGAGCGAAGTGCAGGCCGATGGATCGCTGCATACCGCACGCTTGCGCGTCAGATCGGCCGCCAGGCTCCGCTGCTGCGCCGGTCGCTCGGGATTACGAAATACCATAGCTATGAGGATGCGGCGGCAGCCGGCGAGCGCTTCGCTGCGGAATTCAATCTGGGCGATGTTCCAGCGAACGCGCTGGCCGAGGCGATCGAGCGTCAGCTCGGCATTCTCGTGCTGAGCGTAGATGCCCTGGAAGGCATCTCGGGTGCCGCTTGCCGGCTGCCGGAGCTCGATGTGGTGTTGATCAACCGTCATGAGGTGACGGGACGTCGGCACTTCGATCTGGCGCACGAGCTGTTTCACATCCTCACGTGGGACACAATGACGCCAGAGCACGTCGAAGAGGCCGTCGAGACGAGCAGAAACCGGGTCGAGCAGCTCGCGAATAGCTTTGCTTCGGCGGTGCTCATGACCGGGCGCTCTCTCGAGCGCTTCGGTGAATGGAAAGCGCTCGAGGCCGATGCACTCATCTCCAAGCTGAATAGGACCGCCGACGAACTCCTGGTCACGGCATCGGCGCTCAAGTGGCGACTCGTGGCTCTCGGGCGCCTACAGGCCGTGACCGCCCGAGGCATTCCCGATGCCGCGCTGCGTCACAATGGGCACGAGGGACGTGAGTGCAACCCACCGCCGCTCTTCTCCCGGCTCTTTGTCGACGTCATGGCCGAAGGACTGAAGCAAGGCCATATCTCAGCCCGGCGCATCGCGTCGTTGCTCGATGTTCCGATCGACGGGATTCCCGACCTTTGCCACCAGCACGGCATCGAAGCGCCCGATGCGTGGTGAGCGATCATGGCGCGTCATCAGGGTCCCGTGCTGGTGGATACGAACATCATCCTGGAGTGTTGGCGTATTGGAGCCTGGCGCGCGCTGACAGGGGGCTACGCGGTGGAGACGGTTGAGGATTGCATCACGGAGACGCAGACCGGATACCAGCGTCGACGCAAGGAGCAGCAGATCGATGCCGCAGTTCTTCGTGCCTCGCTCGCCCGACCGCCACACGCGGTGACGGAACGCGAGCTCGCGGAAGCGCTGCTCAAAGCCCAGGATATTTATCTCGACGTCGGCGAGCGCTCGCTATGGGCGCACGCGCTGACGCGCGCCGATGCCTGGGTTCTCTGCGGGCCTGATCGTGCGAGCCTGCGCTACGGTGTGCGCGTAGGCTGCCGGGAACGGATCATCTCGCTGGAAGCGTTGCTCGAGGGAGTCGGTTACAACCCCAAGGGAGGGCTCGAGCGCCACTTCACGACCCAGTGGCTGGGCTTAGTCCTGAGTGAGCTCGTCGTTCACGAGGAGAAGCGGTCGTGACCCGTTCGGTCGAAGTTCGTGAGCGCCTGATCAGCACCTTTCGTCGGGATCTGGTAGGGCCCCACCCTGAAAAGGACCCCGACCTCGCGCACGAGCGCCTCAGCGAAAACCCCTCGCGTTGGTACTTGACCGGATTTCTCGCACCTCGGGATGGCCCCACGGGACTGGAGAGCAAGGAGGAGCCTGATCCGGCCGCGCAGGAAGAAATGGAGATCGAGGTCGAGGAGCCTGAGACGGAGGGCTCGGGGGGGGCCGCTGGCGATGCGGAAGTGCCCGAGCCACCGAGCGCGCGTCGGCGCTTCCTGCCGTCATCGCTCGGCCTGACCGTGTTGCTCGATCCGGAGGTCACGGAGATCGAGGCGCGGGTGAGTTGGGGCGATTACAAGACCGAGCCGCCGATTTCCGAAGAGCTACTGGCGCCGGAGCCGCTTCCTGGCGAGGGTGACTCGAGTGGTCGTGAAGCGATCCAACGCCCACGTGTGGACTGGGTTCGGGTTCCGAAGGAGAGAAGGCTCCTTGTCCCGATCCGGGAGGGACGCGGCGAGCCCATCCTCGTTCCCGACAGCACCGCCGAGCAGATGCGCAGCGGAGGCCTTGCGATCGAGACGCACTCCCGCCTGTTCGAGTACGCCGCGCCCGAACGAGCGCCGGTCAAGATGCGCGCGCTCACGGTTTTTCTCGTTAACTTGCGCGCACCGGCGCATCGGTTCTACGCGGATGTCAGCTTTGCATTCCAGGCCCGCCTCGAGCTCCATTGCGAGCCGGGGTTCATGCCGCAGCGCGACATCTCGGGCTACCGAGCAGCGGACCCCGATCTCCGGATCGCAGACCTGCATTATCGCGAAATCCGGGAATGGGCGGTCGGTCGCAATGCCGCCGCGGGATGGGACCCCCCGCCAGAGGTCCAGGGGACCGTGACGCGCGTGTGGACTGACCCTTTACCCTGCGCTGAGGTCGAGCGGGTTGTGCCGAATGAGGACGCGGCACTGACAGACCGAGTGACCTTCGTCATGGAGCAACTGGCGGAGCTGGCCCAATCGGGCGGAGAACGCCTGCGCGCCGCCCTGAGTGGCCTGCCGGACGTCTACGACGAGTGGATCGAGGCGGAGCGCGGCAAGCGTGATTCTCTACTGCCGCGACGGCGTCAGATTGCTGACCAGCTCATTACCGACATGGAGGCGGCGCGGCACCGCATCGGCGAGGGAATCGAGCTGCTGGCCCGGGACGAGCGCGTACGGTACGCGTTCCGACTCATGAATCTCGCGGTCTCAAGGGCGGCGCGAAGGCGGCTCGCCGGTGCCGCGGGCGATCCGGCGTCACTCTCGGAGCCACGTTGGCGACCGTTCCAACTCGCCTTCATTCTCCTCAACGTCAGCTGTCTCGCCGACCGCATGCACGTCGAGCGGGAAACGGCCGATCTGCTCTTCTTCCCGACCGGAGGTGGCAAGACAGAAGCCTACCTTGGTCTCGCCGCATTCGTGATCGCCCACCGGCGGCTACGGGGACCGGGACTACTCGGCGCCGGTGTCGCCGTCATCATGCGCTACACGCTGCGGCTGCTGACGCTCGATCAGCTTGCGCGCGCCGCGGGCGTGGTGTGTGCGCTCGAGCTCATGCGCACGGACGGCTCGACCCTCGATGCAAATGGCCGGCGGCTGCTGGGCGACTGGCCGATCGAAATTGGACTATGGGTCGGATCGGATGCCTCCCCGAATCGTCTCGGGGGGCGTGGCCATGCCGATGAGACGACGGCGGTCGGACGGGTGCGGCGGTATCGGCAGGGACGCGACAAGCGGGCGCCCGCGCCGCTGAAGGCCTGCCCGTGGTGCGGAACGCCGTTCACACGTTCCTCGTTCTCCTGCACGCCGAATGACCTCGCTCCGACGAACCTCGAGATTCGCTGTGCGAATCCGAGCTGCGACTTCAATCGGGATCGGCCGTTGCCGATTCTGACGGTGGATGAACCCATCTATCGGCGGCTGCCGGCCTTTCTCATCGCCACGATCGACAAGTTCGCGGGGCTCCCATGGGTGGGTGAGGCCGGGGCCTTCTTCGGACACGTGGATCGACACCAGGAGAGGGTCGGCTTTTTCGGTGCCGCCGATCCAAGCTCCGGGCGGCCTCTCGATAACGGGTGGTCGCTCGATCCGCCGGATCTCATCATTCAGGACGAGCTGCACCTCATCTCAGGGCCTCTAGGGACGATCGCGGGCCTCTACGAGGCCGCCATCGACCAGCTCGCCTCGCGCGGGATCGGGGAGCAGCGTATTCGGCCGAAGATCGTCGCCTCCACGGCCACCGTACGCCGTGCGGAGGATCAGATCCGCGCCTTATTCGATCGGCACGAGACGCGGATCTTCCCGCCGCCGGGGATCGATCGGACGGACAGCTTTTTCGCGCGGACCGTTCCCGCCTCCGAAAGCCCGGCACGGCTCTATCTAGGCATCGCCGCCCAGGGTCGCGGTCCAAAGCTCGTATTCTTGCGGGCGTTAACCACGCTAATGGCAGCGGCCGAGGCGGAGTTCGAGGCGGGCGCGGCTGGGAGTGAGCCCGGGAAGAATCCAGCGGATCCCTATATGACGGCGCTGTGCTACTTCAACGCGCTGCGCGAGCTCGGCGGAGCTCGTCGGATCGTCGAAGACGAAGTGCGCGATCGCGTCGGACGCTACGGAGCGCAGCGGCGTCGGATTGCGCCACAGGGTGCGCCGTTTGCGGATCGCAAGATCTGCGAGCCGCTCGAGCTCACATCGCGCGTCTCGACGGACGAGGTTGCCCGGGCGAAGCAGCGGCTCGAGGCTGTTTTCGGTCCCAACGGTGAGCCTGTCGACGTTGCACTCGCCACCAACATGATCTCCGTGGGCCTCGACATTACGCGCCTCGGGCTGATGGTCGTTCAGGGCCAGCCGAAGACGGCCGCCGAGTACATCCAGGCCACGAGCCGAGTCGGACGGGACCCGAATCGCCCCGGCCTGGTGCTTGCCGTGCTCAATCTCCACAAGCCACGCGACCGCACCCACTTCGAGCAGTTCGGCCAGTTTCACCGCACGTTCTACCGGGCCGTCGAAGTGACGAGCGTAACGCCGTGGGCTGCGCGGGCGCTCGACCGCGCACTCGCGGCCACGATCGTCAGCGCGGTGCGGCATCTCGACGGTGCGCTGACGCCCGACGAGGCGGTGGGCGAGCTCGAGAGCAGTCCCGCGGTCGCAGCGCGCGTCCGTGACGCCATCCTTGCGCGCGCACCGGCCGAGCAGGTGGCCGGCGGACACGCGGAGCTTGCGGCGCGGATCGATCAGATCCTGGCCGCCTGGATCGAGACGGTGAAGGAGCGCCGATCGGAAGGCGGTGCTTTCGTCTACGCGGCGAAACCGAACCCCAATCATCGGCTGTTGCTCATGCCGCTTGAGCCGGGTCTCGACAACCTTAGCAGGTCTCACCGGCTGTTCGTCTCGGGCCGCTCGATGCGTGAAGTCGAGGCCAATGTCGCCCTTAAAGTCCGGGACCCTACGGGGCAAGCGATAGCCCACGCGGATGACATTGCATGACGAAGAATGCTCAGCGCCTGAGCCAGTTGATCTCCACGTTCGGTCCAGGAGCGATGATCGACCTGCCCACCCGCTCGGTCATCATCGGCGGCCTTGAACTGTGGGATATCGCAGGCAACAACACCTCCACCGTGCTCGCGGAGGCGAGGCTGATACGCCGCCTCGAGAAGTTCCTCAAGGACCATCATGGGCTCGATGAGGGCGTGATGTTGACCTTGCGAACCCCGCCGGTGGCGAGCGATGACGGGCGCGGGGGCATGCGGGGCATCACCACACCGGTGTTCCCGGCCTGGTTCGTGTGCGAGCTTGTGGAGACGGTGGAATCGGACGGCAAGACCGTCCGGCGGCGGCGCTTGATTCCGTGGGGTGACCTCGATCCCAACGGTCGCCGCCGCTATGTGTTCGACGATGGGCGTAAGTCTGAGGTAATTCCTATTCGATTTGTGTGCGCGTGCGAGCGAGGTCATCTGCAGGATATCGACTGGCGCTGGGTTGTGCACGCCGGGTCGGCGTGCGAGGAGCCGATGTGGCTCGAGGAGCAGGGCACCAGTGCCGATCCCGCGGACACGAGTGTCGTGTGCGGCTGCAAGCGTCGTCTGTCGCTACAGGAGGCCTTTCGCCCGGGACGGCTCGGCGTCTGTCGAGGCGAGCGGCCATGGCTGCTTGATCAGGACCCGGCCGGTTGTGTGCTGAATCTGAGACTGATGACGCGCACGGCGACGAACACCTATTTTCCTCAGGTATACCGGGTCATCTCACTCCCTGCTGAAGAGGATGAGCTGACGCAACTCGTCGAGGAGCTCGCCGACGAGCTCGGCAATGTTCAGTCGCCCGCCGATGTGGCAACGGCGAAGCGCTTCAACACCAAGATTGCCGCATCGCTCGGTCCGTACGCCGACGGGGAGATCTTTGAGCGGCTCGAGCGGATTCGGGCCGCCACTGCGGCGGCGGGAGCCGTTGCTCCGAAACCGCCTGAGTTCGAAGTCCTGGCGAGCGGACGTGCGTTCATCGGACAGAATCGCCCCAATTCGCGACTGTATGCCGAGACCCTGTCCCGGGAAGCGTGGGCCAATCCGCGCGCGGATATCGATCTCTCGGCGATCGAGCGCGTGGTCGCGGTCCACAGGTTGCGGGAAGTCAGCTGCCTGTACGGCTTCACGCGCTTCGAGGGGGCGCCGACGAGCGTCGACGGCGACGTGGAGGACATTCAGATATCCGTGGGCGTCGCGCCGATCTCCCGCGGAGCGAACTGGCTGCCTGCCGTCGAGCAGTTCGGTGAGGGACTCTTCCTCCAGTTCGATGCGGGCGTCGTGCGACAGTGGCTCGACCGGCCAGGAACCGTTCGGCGGCACGAACGGCTCCATCGTGGGTGGGACCACTGGCGCAAGCACCTTAAGCAGGCGGGATCGAAATATCCTGGGATGGCTTACGTCCTGCTGCACAGTCTCTCTCATGCGTTGATGGTGGAGATCGCGCTCGACTGCGGCTATCCGGCGACCGCGTTAAAGGAACGGGTCTACGCGCTCGGTGGCGCGGACAGCGGCGACGGCCAGCTTGAGCAGTGCGGCATCCTGATCTATACGGCCAGCGCGGGTGCGCAGGGTACACTCGGCGGCCTGGTGGCAACAGCGCCCCGCATCGCGCGCATCTTGCGCAGCGCCGTGGACCGGCTCTCGGTCTGCTCGAATGACCCGGTGTGCGCGGACCACGAACCAGACTATCGAAGTGGCGATCGGGCAACCCACGGAGCGGCGTGTCACGGGTGCTTGTTGATCGCGGAAACGAGCTGCGAGATGCGCAATCTGTTCCTCGACCGCAGCCTCATTGTTCCGACGATGGCGGAGGGTGAGGCATCCTTCTTCAAACCTTGATCTCCCGCTGGAATCTTGCGCGGGCAAACCGGATCCAAACGAAACACTAGGACGATCCGCGTGGGTTCTCTGCCATTCCTCACATTGCCCGACCCGCTCGTTACAGGCGAAGGTGCGCTCGATCCGCTCGGTCTGGCCATGATCGCGGAGCGCTTGGCCGAGGAGATACTACCGGGACTGCGCGCGCGCATGTCGCGGCTCCGGTTCGTCACCGCAATTGCGGTCTCGGCAGCCGTGTGCGAGGGTCTTCAAGACCGGTACGCATCTGACGGGGTCACCACACCACACCTCGTTTTCGAGTGGCTGCTTGTCGATGCGTTCGTGCGCGCATGCGACTATGGCGCGACGCTGGGCACGCCCGGCATCCAGAAGGCGCGCGACGTACGGTCCCGCAACGATGCGATGTGCGCCCGGACCTATCTAAAAACGCCCACGGTATTCGGCTTCCATGGCGTCTACAAGCCGCTTGCTCAGCACTTGGACGTCGTCGACGACGAGCTGCGCCTTGCAGATCGCGGATATGAACTTCTAAAGGTGTGGCAGTCCGAGCAGGGGCTGCACGGATTTCTCGAAGGCACGAATAGCGGTGGACTCGGTCATTCTGCGAAACAGATGCTGCGCGCCGCCGTGGTCGACAGCCTCACGGCGAATTGCGTGCAGCGCAGCGATAGCTGGCAAGGATGGCAGCTGCTCGCGAATCATCTCGTGCCAACACGCATGGGATCTGAAGAGGCAAAACTGGTCCGTCATCTCCTTGCGGATCCGGACGGTGCGTTGCGCGGCGAAGTATGCGATCTACTGTTCGCGGTCAAGGAGAGGCAGGGCCTTTCCGAAGAGCAGGTCACGCACTCGCTTCTAATGCCGAGAGCAAAGGGAGAGCTGATGGGGCGCCTTCGGACCATCGTCGCATACGAGAAGGTAGGCACGGCTCTCGAAGAGGCATTCGACTGGATTCGCTTCCTCTCCACGCATTTCGTCGGCAAGCCCGTCACTCGCGCGCTCTTTGCACAAAATGTGCGTGTTACGCAGATCGCAAAGAAGCTTGCCGCGAGTATACAGGCCGCCGAATCGGCGTTGGCGATCGCACCACTTGCCACTCAGTATCTTTTCGCCCAGCTCGCGGAGAGCTTCCGTGGCGTGCGCGATGCAGAGACTTTGTTCGAATCCATCTTGGAGCGCCATAGGTGCGTGCAGGCCAACAAGCCGCCCGAGGGAGGCAAACGCTCTTGGTTCGAGCGGTCGCCGGACGGTGCGACGTTCGTGCGCCCTCCGTACCGAGCTCATGAGGTACCGGCGGCGGAGCGCGGCTGGAACCGCCCGTATCGAATCGGGGCCGTGGCCTCGTTCGTGAACGACCTGGAGATCGCCCACGCATGAGCCGGCACAAATCAGTCGAGGAAGGTTTCGGGAAGGCGCTCGCGCTATGGGAATCGCCCGCTGGCGCCGGTGATCCGCGGGTCTGCATCGCGAGCACATTCACCTTCAGGGCCGACTTCTTTGAGACGGAGTGCCTCGGGCGTTTTCTCGGCATGGACGCCCACCCCGCGGAGAGCGACGCGGTCTCTTACATGGTCGAACGGGAGGAGAAACTTGCGGCTGCACGTGTCGCAGTGCTCGTCGATCGCCGCCACGCACGCGAGAAAGAGAGTCTGCGCTGGGACGTCCTGGGTGCGCTGCTCCACGGTGCCTGCCAGCACTCGAAAATCGCGCTGCTTGCTTGGGCGAATCATGTTCGCGTGATCGTGGGGTCGGGCAATCTGACCGATCCGGGTTACCGCAAGAACCTCGAAGTGTTCGGGACGCTCGATCTCAGCCGCAAGAATGGCGGGGATGCAGAGTCCGTTCGCCGCGTCCTGGATTTCCTGAATGAGCTGATCGACTCCGCTGTCGGTGTCGACTCTGAGAATGCACCAAAGCATCGAGCGCGCGGCGCGCTGAGTTCAGTTCGCTCGCTGATTCGCAATTGGCCGAATATACACACGACGAATCCCATTCTCGTCCTCGGCGGGTCCGGCCGCGCGGTGCTCGGACAGCTCGAGGAAGCGTGGCCGAGCAACTCACCGCCGCGCCGGGCGTACGTCGTCTCCCCTTTTTTCGATTGCGACGGAACGGACACCGCCAACGCTTTGATTCACGCCCTAGCTAAGCGACGACCCCGCGAGATTTATTTCGATGTGCGGACGGAGACCGGTTCTGACGGCCACACTCGAGTGTTCGCGCCGCTGCCGATGATTCAGCACGCCGCGGCGCGGGCTGACGTATTCGTCCGTCGCGTGTTGCCGGAGCAGAACGGCGAGTTTCGCGACCTGCATGCGAAGATGATTTACCTGGAGAGCGACGACTGCTCCCTGGTGCTCATCGGCTCCAGCAATTTCACGCGTGCTGGGCTCGGTGTCAGCGGGAAGGCGAACTTCGAAGCCAATCTCGCGTACCGCGCGCGTGCTTCGGAGCCCGAGGGTCGAATCCTCGAGAAGCTCTGGCCCGCGGTCGACGACGACTGGCTCGATATCGAGTCGGCAGCGCTCGTTTGGGATCCGCAGCCCGATGAAAGCGATGACGACGGCCGTCCCGCGTTGCCGGCCTGCTTCGAGGAGGCCATGTTCGCTCCGGGCAGCGATCCGTCGCTCGTGATCGTTCTGCGAGATCCGCTTCCGAACGTGTGGAGCATCTCTGCGGATGGCGCGAAGGACCTGCTCCTCTCATCGGCGCATAGCGGATCCGGTAGGCACGTTATTCCCTGGCAACGCGCGGGGGTCCCTTTCGTCCTGGAAGTCACCTGGTCTCATCGAGACAGACCAGAGGTGGCGAACTGGCCGGTCAATGTCTCGAACCCAGCGATGCTGCCGCCGCCGGAAGCGCTGCGCTCGCTCACGCTGGAAGAGCTGCTCCTTGTGCTTTCCTCGACGCGGCCGATCCCGCAGGCCGTGGCCGAAGTACTCGCGAAGCGAAAGGGCGAGAAGGGTGATGGCAATGCACATCTTGATCCGCTGAAGCGCTTCGACTCGCAGTCTTTCGTGCTGCGTCGGACGAAGCGCCTCGCCGCTGCGCTCGAACGTCTGCACGAACGCCTCGAGCGCTCTGCCTCATCCCGCGAGGCGTACGAATGGCGGCTCTTCGGTCCGGTCGGGCCCATGGCGCTTGCCGAGAGCTATGTCCGCGAAGCCGCTTCGACGGGTGAAGCCAGGTTCTGCGTCGCAGAGATCGCGCTCACCTTAGGGCGCGTGCAACCCGCCAAGGTCGCGCTCGATGGTCTCCCGGCGACCGCGGTCGCCGAATATTTGAGCAAAGCTGTGCAGAAACTCGCCGAGAACGCCGCCATCCTCCCCGCAGCGCCTGGTATCGATCGCTACGCTACCGCTGCATTTGAACACGTCACATGATAAGCTTTGTCCCATTTCCCCACGGTTCCGTGCAGCTCAAGAACGAGCGCATCTCAGATGCAGACGCCGCGCGTCAGATGGGTGCAGCACAGGAGATCTTGCAGAGATTCGCGCGCCAGCCGGGCGTGATCTTGGCGGATGAAGTGGGTATGGGCAAAACCTTCGTGGCACTGGCCGTCGCCGCGTCGATCATCATCGATAGGGAGCACGAGGGACCGGTGGTGGTGATGACACCACCGAGCCTTAGCGATAAGTGGCCGCGGGACTGGAATGTCTTCTGCGCCAACTGCCTCACGCCCGCACTCCGCGGACAGTTCCGCACGGAGGCGGCGAAATCCGGCGTCGAGTTCCTGCGTCTTCTCGATGACCCACCGGAACGGCGCGCACACGTCGTCTTTCTCACGCATGGTGCCTTGAACCGCTCGATCGGCGACGGGTTCGCCAAGCTCGCCGTGGTAAAACGGGCCTTCAAGGGACGCTCCTCGCTTGCCGACCAGCGGCGTAATTTTGGTCGCTTCGCTGGGCGAATTCTCCGCATGGACTCATATGAGCAGCACGCGCCCGGCATCCTGGCCGACCTGTTGGAGCGCGACTACTCGGGCTGGATGAGGGCACTCCATCGTGCGAGTGACCGGTTCCGCGAGGATGTGAAAGACGATCCCGTACCCGAGATGCTGGCCGCGGCACTCGAAAACATGGCAAGCGACCATTTCGAGCCGCTGGTCGCGGCGCTGCGGGATGTGCCGCTGCGCGAATCGCCGTATCTCGAAGATCGCCTGATGGCGGTGCGCCATGCGCTCAGCGTGGAGATGGAGCGTGTCTGGCAACAGGCGCTGAGGCGCGCGCAGTTCCATTCACCGCTTCTGGTGCTGGATGAGGCGCATCATGCGAAAAACCCTGAAACCAAGCTGGCTTCCTTATTCGGGCGGACCGAGTTCGATGCCGAGTCGAACCTTGTCTCGCGCGGCGGTCCGCTCGCCGACAGATTCGACCGAATGCTCTTCCTCACGGCGACGCCATTCCAGCTTGGCCACGGGGAGCTCATTCGAGTACTCGAACGCTTCTCGGGCGTCGATTGGAAAGGCACGCGTGCGCCGTTGATATCGCATGACGGGTTCAAGGCCGAGCTCGTGACGCTGGCTGGTGTGCTCGATGACGCACAAGCAGCGGCGCTGCGCTTGGAGAGCACTTGGGGACGTCTGACCACAGAGCATATCGGCATGGAAATGCCGGCCGCCGCCGACATTGAGAGATGGTGGAGCACGGCGCGCCAGGCAGAAGGTGAAGGTATCGTCGCGCAGGTTGCGCAACGCGTGCGCTACGCACGCGAAGCGATGAAAAATGCGGAGGCTGCGCTTGCCCCATGGGTGCTACGCCATGTGCGACCTGCATTCTTGTACGAGGGAAGTGATCTTCCTCGTCGCGAGGTATGGCCGGGCGCCGCTATCCTTTCGCATGACAAAGCAAACGTTGGTCTGGAGATCACCGGGGAAACGCTGCTCCCGTTTCTGCTGGCGGGGAGAGCGCAGGGTCTGCTGATGGCGTCAAGCAAGGGCCGAGCATTGTTCGCCGATGGTCTTGCCTCCTCGTTTGAGGCCTATCTTGAAACTCGCTCCGGAACGCTCCGTACGGACGAGGATGCGGATGTCGAGGATGCAGTTGAGCACTCTGAGCTGAAGTGGTATCTCGATCATCTCGATAAGGCACTTCCTAAGGAAAGCCGGGATGCGCGCTCGGCGCACCCGAAGATTCGCGCGACCGTCGAGCGCGCCATCGAGTTGTGGAAGGCTGGCGAGAAAGTTCTGATTTTCTGTCACTATCGCGCAACGGGTCGGGCTCTGCGTCAGCACATCTCTGCGCGAATGCATCAGGAGGTGCTTGTCCTCGCTGGCCAGAAAGTGCCCGGCCTCAGCCCAAAGGAAATTGAAGCTCTCCTCGATGAGCTGGGCGAGCGATTTTTCAAGGATGACAGGCTGCGCAGCTCGGTCACCGCCGCCCTCGAGTCGATCGTCGGACGCTACAACCTGACGTTCGACGAGCACGCGCAGGCCGTTGAGGTCATCCGCCGCTTTTTACGCACACCTTCCTTTCTTGTCCGCCATTTTCCGCTCACAGGTGCTGATCCGGTCGTCGGGATGGCGCAGGCCCTCGAGGTTCGCCAAGGCGGGGAATCCCTGCGCGAACGTATCGAAGGGTTCTGCCAATTCCTTGCCGAGCGGTGTACTTCAGTAGAGCGTGCGGAATTTCTAACCGCACTCTCAAAGGTGCAGACCGGCACTCATTTTGGCAAGGAAGTCCGAGCGGCGTTTGATCCCGCTGAAGGCGATGCGGCCGACGAGACTGCAATCTTCCTTCCCAATGTACGTCTCGCGAATGGCGAAGTGCGTACGGACACTCGTCGGACGCTGCTGCTCACGTTCAATACGCCGCTTTTTCCCGAAATCCTGGTCGCGAGCAGCGTCCTCGCGGAGGGCATCGATCTGCACCTGCACTGCCGTTACGTCATCCATCATGATCTGTGTTGGAACCCGTCCACACTGGAACAGCGCTCCGGCCGCGTCGATCGCATCGGTTGTCTGGCGGAACGGGTGCGCCAGCCGATCAATCTATATCTTCCTTACGTGGCGGCGACGCAGGACGAGAAGATGTTCAATGTCGTGCGCGACAGGGAGAGATGGTTTCAGATCTTAATGGGGGAGAAGTACGAGGTAAACGAGATGGCAACGGAACGCCGGGCGCAACGGATTCCGCTGCCTGAGACCTTGCAAGCCGAATTGGCGCTGAAGCTTCACCCGGAAGGCGCCGGTATGGAAGGCACGTTTGGCGCGCCCGGTGCGACTGCAGAGTTCGACGCCGAGGCGCGAGAAGTGCCTGCTTGAACGCCGTTAGAACCGCAGTCTAAAATTGAGGTCCTGCCCCCGCGCAACTTCACCCCAAGTACGCTTAGGAAGTTTATGGCGCGCGATGACCATGCGTCAAATGCCTCCCGAACGCTAACTAATGGGCTGGCCGTCGCGACATGTGATTCACGACGCCGATTGACGCAATAGCCAAAAAGTGAGCACTTTGAGTTTCGGCGGCGACCCTTGAAACCGGAATCCGGCCGGCCGGAAAACAACACCGAGTAACCGATGGCGTTCAAGAGATCAGAACTCTACAGCTTCCAGTGGTCCATGTGTGATGGCCTGCGCGGTGGCATGGACGCAAGTCAGCCCGAGGAACAGTAGGCAGGGGCATGGGAAGGAAGAAAAGGTCGGGGGGCGGAAAAGCCGAGGCGGCCGGCGGAAATTACGAGACGCTCGTCGCTGCGTGGTATTGCACGCGAATCGTGCTTGGGCGCGTTGCGCCCGCGCTCTTCGACCTCCCCAGCTCCTCCCGCATACTCAATATCAGCTGCCAGAGCAGCGAACCTGTTGACGACGTCGTCTCAGATACCACAGACGGCGGCAAGATATTCGTCCAAGCAAAGCGAAGCGTCTCGCTCAGCGGCAAAGTCAATTCGGCTCTGGGAAAGACATTTCAGCAATTTGTCGAGCAATACAAAGCGTGGACCCAACCGGGCGATGATGCTCCACTCAGGCGTCTTGATCCGACGCGCGATCGACTCGTGCTCGCAACGCGTGGCGGAAGGTCGAGAAAGATTGTCGAAGCGCTCCCCCGGATGCTTAGGGCTCTTCGCGATCAGTCACATCTCAATCTGCTTTCGGAAGTGCAGACCTCCGAGGAGGATGGCGAAGTCGCGCGGACCGTCGAAGCGCACATAAAGAAGCATTGGGCTTCGGAATACGGGCGTGAGCCCTCTGCCGCGGAAATCGGCTCCCTGCTCCGCTTCACATGGGTTCAAACGCTTGATGTCGAGGAAGGCGAGCGGGATAGAAACGATGCATTAGGACTCATGCGCGCTTCGGTGCTGACCGATACCGCGCAGGCAGACTTAGCCTTTTCGGAACTGGTAAAGCTCTGCGGGAGGCTACGCGCAGAGCGGTCAGGGGCCAGTACGGCAGGCTTGCTGTCCCTGCTTACCCGAGTGGGGATCAAGCTGACTGCATTGCCTGAGTACCGTGCGGATATTGAGGCACTTCGCAAATGGACGGCGATGCAGGTACAGAAGGCGCCGCGTTTCACCCGCCTGCTTGAGGCCCGGCCCGGCTCGGTTGTGGAAAGGGAGCTTTGGCCGACATTTCGAGATGAGGCGACTAAGGAATCATTCCTGGTCGTTGGTGATCCAGGCTCGGGAAAAAGCGGGCTGACCTACCGCCTGGCACAGGAGCTGCGCGAGCATGACGGCGATGCCGTTTTTGTCCCCGTAGACCTACTAAACATCGAAGGGCAGGCGGGGCTTCAGCGGGAATTGGGCATTTCACGCTCGCTAGCGGAAATCCTGCAAAACTGGCCCGGCCCCGGAAGGGGGGCGCTCATCATTGACGCCCTCGATGCGGCACGAAAACTGGAGACCCAGACCGTTGTGAGGGAGGCCATAGAGCAGGTTCGGAGCCTGGCCGGCGACCGCTGGAACGTAATTGCCTCGGTGCGCAAATACGACTTACGACATGGAACTGACTGGCGTCGAATCTTTGCAGGCAGACCGATTTCGGGGGACTTCTCCGATAAGGAATTCAGTCACGTCCGCCATGTCTTGGTTAATCGCCTCTCGGACACAGAAATTGAACAAACGACGGCGTTCGCGCCGCAGCTCAATCAGCTATTCCAGGAGGCGAATCCCCGGCTCGGCCAGCTACTTCGCAATATCTTTAACCTGCATCTGCTCGCAGAGCTGATTGCACACGGCACTGAGGCCGCCGATCTGAAATCGATTCAAACACAATCGGAACTGCTGGAGACGTATTGGCAGCATCGTATACGCCGAAACGACGGAGGACATGATGCACGGGAGATCGTACTCACCGCGACCGTGCAGGAGATGATCGCAAAAAAGTCGCTGCGCGTCTTCCGTGCGGACATTCGCAATGCGGTAAGCGCCGATGCATTAGTCGATCTTGAGCGGAACGACATTCTGCGAGCCGAAGAAGACTTGCGCGGGGCCAACGAAGATATCCTGCTCTTCAGCCATCACGTTCTGTTCGATTACGCTGTGGCGCGACTGCTGTTCCGTCGTGGGAGAGATCCCTCACGTCTCGTCGAGCTACTTCGCAGCGACCGCGCCCTCACTCTGATGGTGGGGCCCAGCCTAACACTGGCCCTCCGTGATGCCTGGGGTAGTGACGCCAATCATGCAGCGTTTTGGGAACTGGCTTTTGCAATAGCAAGCGAGAAAACGCTGCCCCAAGCCGCCTACCTTGCGGCGCCGATGGTGGCGGTCGAATCGGCTGCAACTCTCGAAGACCTGAGATCACTGCTCTTGTGGTTGGATGGCGCCAGTCCGAGAAGGGATGTCGCCGAGGGGATCATGCAGCTTTTGGTGGGCGCCATTCTGGTTTGTCAGAGAGCTGGGGCGCCAATGGCGGGGCCCACTGCTGGCCCTTGGGTTGAATTTGCCGAAGCTTTGTGCGCGCTCGGGACCGAGTCCCCGATGTTCGCAGCTAAGCCACTGGTGGCTATCTCCACTGAGAAGCCGGCTCTTCTAACGCGCGGACAACTAAATGCGGCCGGAGCAGCCGCGCGGGGCTTATTGAATTTCGGGCTGTCCCGGCAACGGCGCCCGAGCAATCTTATAATTACGGCCATAGGTGCCGTTGCCGTGACCATAAGCTCCGACGTTAAGGCGACGTCTGATCTTTTGCATCGTCTGATCGAGTTCGAACACTTGAAAGAGCACGGCCACGAGGAACTGAGATGGCTGGCGCAGCAAATTCAACCGCTGGCGCAATATGACGCGCCCCTGGTCGTAGATATCTACCAGGCTGCCTACGCGTATCTAGACGAGCGTTCCGACGAGAAGACCAATATCGGCAACAGCGGCATCCTCTCCCTTACGTCAAATCGCCGTCAGGATTACCAAGGTGCCTGGTTTCAGCTGCAGGAGGCGGTAACGTCTCTGTTAGCGCAAGACCCGATGCAGGGCACTAGGGCGGTTTCGCGGGCGCTGGCCGGCTACGTTGAGCGAAAGCGCAGATCGGATGCAGAGCGGGCACCGGCGCCCGAACCGTTCACGGTTGGCAGAAAGGAGGGTCATTACCTGCCGGATATGAGCTTCATCTGGTACGGAGGAGGGTTTCGCGAGCCAATGGATGGCCCCGCACTATTAGAAAAATTCGATGCCTTTCTGTTGAAGCTCGCATCAGAAACAGATGGCTTGCAGCAGTTACGGCAGATTGTGGACACGCTGACTAATGAGGCGGGGCTCGCAGTTCTCTGGGGCAGCCTCCTGGTGGTCGGTACAAAACATCCCGAGAAGTTTGCAGCCACTATTGCTCCTTTGGCTGCTACGTTGCCGATACTTTCCGGTGACGATACCAGACATCAAGCGGGGCAATTCATAGGGGCCGCTTATCCCCATCTGCAGGTCTCGCACCGAGAAGAGATCGAACGGGCAATACTCGACGTTCCCAACGAGCGACTTAAGAAGATACTCGCACAGTGCGTTCCTGAGACGCTGGCCGCTACCGACGAGTTGCGAGAACTTCAGAAAGCCTTGCTCGCTGCCGGTGAGGCGCCGGCTAATATTCCGCCGTATCAAATTACAAGTTCCATGCGCCCCTTTGATACCGACGCATATCTTCGAGAGCAGGGGGTCAAAACGGATGATCCCGTGAGCCAAGCGATTCGGGCGGCGATGAAATCGGTTGAACAGCTCACGCCCAACGTACAGGGCCCTCAGATAACTCTCGACATTGCCAAAGAGCGACTGAAAGCGATTAACGGTTTTCGCGTTGTCTTGGAGGAGAATGCGCAGGGTGCCGAGGGCAACGTCCTCTATGAACACGCGTGCGGAACTCTGGCGGATGCGGCCGCGCACACGACACTTGCACTCGCAGAAGTCATCGGTGTCGCGGAGGTGCGACGAGATCTGGCGGCAGCTCTGCTGCTGTGCGCGGACTCGACCAATCCACATTTTGATCCGGAGATTGAGGCGAAATTCCATGAACGGGCAGGGTGGGGCGGACCCTCTGCACGAACCTCGGCCGCACGGGGTCTCATATGCCTGGTTCGATTCGATACCGTCCCGGATGCGCCGCTTCTTGAAGCCATACATCGGCTCGCGCGTGATCGCGTTTGCCACGTTCGCTTCCAGATCGCCGCGGATCTGCATTTCGTCCATAAGGTGGACCAGGAATGGATGTGGGCGGAATACCAGCACGTTCTGTCGGAAGAGCCTACCAGGACGGTGGTACATGCCGCCCTTGGTTCCCTGGGTCAGGCCGCGCCGCTCGACCTGCCACGCGTTGTGTGGCTTTGTAAGCAGGTGCTGTCTCGCTATGATACGCAGACAGGCCCCGGCATTGATACATGCCGCGAAGCCGCCGCATCGCTCGTTGTTGACCTTTACATTTGGGGAGACACGCCCGGCACGCGCGATTTCTACTTGTCGCAAATTGGGGGTTTCCCAGCCAATGCGCACATACTGACCCAATGGGTTGCCCGGTATTCCGAAAATTTGCGAATTGGAAGCGTTACCGACGCCAACGACAGGAAGAATCGCGCGCGCGAGAAAAGCCTCGGTTTCTACAGCAAGCTCCTCGACTTGAGCTATTCGCGGGCTGAGAGGCTCTGGACGGAGCACGGCATCGACCGATTCGGCGACTGGCCGGCTCCAGCGCGCGAAGAGATCCAAGCAATGTTCCGCGTCATGGACGAAATCACGCTACGGATCTATTTCGCCGCGGGCGCACAAGGCGGGGCCGACTCAATACCTGACAGCCCGGAGCGCAGGCGGTTCTATAGGGAGATCAGACCTGTTCTTGCGAAGCTGGCAGATGTCATGGTTGTCCATGTTGCACACTACCTGATTCAAACCTTGGAATCGTTCATAGCTATCGATCCCCATGGGGTGTTCGAACTCATCGCGCGATCCGTCAGGGCCTCGGAGAAGGGTGGTTACACCATGGAATCTATGGCCATGGATGTCATCGTGAGGATTGTCGAGCGCTATCTCGCAGATCATCGAGACATATTCGCAGACTCCAATCGTCTGAGCGACTTGATGGACTGCCTTGATGCATTTGTGAGGGCCGGATGGCCAGCGGCGCAGGCTCTCACGTTCCGCCTGGGCGAGATATGGCGGTGATCCCGGAAGCGGTATGGCCGGGAATGACACTGAACTGGGGATCAGGTTCCCGGGATATTCTCCTGCATGCTGAGCTTCCTTTTTGGCTCCTAGTGACCGATTGTTGCGTGCGGGTAACTGTCAGAGACTGTACGCTCGAACTCTCTATCACAGGCAGGGGGATTGAGATACAGCGGGGAAAAGCATACAAGGAGTCCCATTCCAATACCGCGCTCATCGAAAAGGTTGACAAAAAGCCTTCGGACCGAGCTACAGCGATCCTCTCCGGCATGAAGCAAGGTGGGTTTACGCTTCGAACGACGCGAACACTCATATCCATCAAAACGAATGTCCTGCAAGATGCCGTAGCGGCAATCCAAGAGGATGGTCGGCGGCGCGTGGATGCTCACATGTACTTCAGATCGTTCGTGCACGCGCATCTTCCGTTCGTGAACAAGATAATAAACGCGTATCGTCGAGCAGGTGCAGATCCTTTCACTGCCGAGGTGACAGAGTGGGACATCCCAGTTTGGTATATTGACACGGATGAGAGCTTCATTCCGATCCCACTTATACCCTATAAAGATTCTGACGATCCACCCGTTACTATTACTCGGACGGGTGAAATCAATGCGATTACCTTCGTTCAGCCAAACGATCTCGAAGAGGCTCTCAGGCTGCCGGAGATACCGGGTCAAATCGATCTATTGGATGCGTGGAGCCTGTATTACCGCGGGCGTCAGAGCGATGCGATCCGCTCGTTGATCACGTCCCTCGAAGTTCTTCTAGAGGCCAGACTTCGCGAACGCCTAAGCAACGCAGGCTTGGCCGACACCGACTTGGAATCGCGCCTGGCCGAAAGCTGGAATAACTTCCAGGCCCGACTGACAGAATATATCCGGGTCTCGAAAAGACGGGTGCCTGGCCCAATCTTGTCGATCCTTCCATACATCAACGGGGTCAGGCTCCAGGAGGAATTGGAGCAGGTTCGAGGATTGCGGCACAAGATAGTGCACGAAGGAGAGCGGATTTCCTATCCGTTTCATGGCCAGATGCAGCGAGTCATGGAGACCATGACCTGGCTCTTCAATTGGCTGGCGGAATCTCCTGCTTGGCTGAAACGTCGTCTTGAGGGCGACCCACTAAAGAGCTCAATGCGAGGTGTACTGACGCTTGCGTACGACTACTCGCCGGGCGGAGTGGTGGTGCAGCAGTGGGCGAAGGCGGAGACCGCACCACCGGTGGAGGACGGGTTACGACAGCAACTCGTCGCGGCGATCGAAAGAGGTTCGGCCGACATTGAGAAATTCGCGTTGATGGCTGTCGCCAAAGTCGGATTTCAGCTGATTAACACGCAGGCTCCGGAACCGACCTCTCCATTCTTTCTGGAACGAGTCATCTTGAAGTGTGGAACGGATTTCATTCCATTATTTCTTCATGACAGTCATGAGAGTTTAGGAGTCGACATAGTCGAACGAATTGCTGCACGTATGCTGGCGCTGAAGGTAGAGGGAAAGGTACCTTCCCTCGCCATCCTGATCGTGAACTCCCAAAATGGATTGGAATGGCAACTGCGCGAGGTTGCGGACGCAGTAAGCGAGTCCGCGCAAAACATGGCGGCGGCCTGCGGGATCGCCATCGTGACAACGGTCGATTTGCTTTTGCTCATCAAAGGGGTGACGGCCGGACTTTGGTCATCTACGGATGTTGCGCGATTGCTGATTCGGTCTGGCCGTGTGGGTGTCGAGCCTCCAGGTTTTCGCTACGTTGGCTACGTCCGAAAGTTTTTTGATCGACCGCAAGTCGCGTCAGTCGATCTAGATCCTTTGGCGACCGTTCGCTGCGGAGACTTCATCGTCATACGATTAGCAGACACCTTCTACGCGCAGGAGATCGAATCCATGCAGAGGGACCGCGTGAGCACTGATGAAGCGCGTGGTTGTGTAGTTGGTATTCAGACTACTCTCCGGCGCTCGGATGTTGGCGTGGGCGATCTGGTATTCGTTCGCGAAAGCCGTGGCATTTCCATCAAAGAATCCATTGCGAACATGATCAACGAGGGCTGTCGCAATTGCCCTTGATCGGTGCGCGCGTGCGCGGATCGGCGTGGCCAGCGAGCCGCTGCAAGTTTTCGCGCGCGACACCTTGCTCCAGCAGGTCCTTGATCGTGGTGACGTCGGTCTCTCGAGAATCCCAGGTGGGCAATGGGGCTGATGGACTCGTCGTGAACAGCCGCCGCCGACGAATTTCGCGATTCGTCTCGGCGCACAAGCACCCCGAATTCCCCCGCGCGCCCAGCGTCAACTAGATTCCGGCACGGGTTCTAATTGTCGTTGACGGCCCGCGCTGGCCCCATTGGCTGGGCAGGATGCGGGGTGGTCAATTTCGGATGTTCGTCACCCCCAGAACTTGAGAACCGAACGTGATCAGCATTGCGTGGACACTCGCAGTCGCGGACTGGAGCCTGTCGGTTGGGCAAAGTTGGACCAAATTTGGACCAGAAAAAGGGGGCTCGAGCTTCCGCGGGTTTCCGCGAGCTTCCCTTGATTTCCGCTAAGTGCCTGAATAATATGGCTCTGCGATGCAATAGCCCGTCTAGTGCGTTTTCCGGACCATCGTGACCGCTGATTCTGGACGAACGTGACCGGCCGTTCCGGCCGAACGTGACCGCTCGTTCCGCTCGAAGGTGACCGATTTTGGGGCTCGTGCCCGGAATTGCCGGTCATGATCCCGGAATCCTCGGTCACGCTCCCCCGGAATGATCCCGCCGGGCCTGCGCTGGACCCCTCACCGCTGGCTAAGCTTCCCGATTTTCATCTCGGGGGAGCCGATGCCAGCCAAGCGGAGTGCCATGCGCAAAATCACAGAAGTCCTGCGCCTGAAGTTCGAGGCGCGATTGAGTCACGAGCGGATCGCGGCGGCGACCGGCCTGTCCAAGGGCGCCGTGAGCAA
>JBOIAR010000008.1:0-190893 GCA_050739095.1 Steroidobacteraceae bacterium
ATGTCGGTCAGCCTTAGAGTTCGGCCCCATCCATATCGCTGAAGAACCCGCTGCCTTAATTGGGCACGGCGGGGTCTGTGAGGGGGGAGGTTCGCGTCATGAGTGACCGAGCCTCCTCTACTCGGAAGGCAAAGTTCAGGCACGAAGCAGAATTATTCAAGGCGGCCCTGAGCGCCGGCGTCAAATACGCGGAGGGCCGCAAGGCGGTCGAGTTCGAGGCGACCGACTCGGCAAGCGATAAAGCGCTTTACGTATATCGCTTACTCGTGCATGACCAGGTGATCTCGCCAATGCCTGAGGACCAGGTCAGCGAGAAGACGATTCGACATCGTCTGGCGGCTTGGTATGCGCATCAATTACCCAAGGGCCATCCGCTGTTGGGTTAGAGGCCGTCGGAGGAAGAACGCCGGACTCATTCGGCCCCAAGCTCGAATGGCTTGCGACTGACATCCTTGCCGCGCCTTGGTGGCGAATCCTCTGAGTCACGAGCTGTTGGACCAGCGCATCGCGCCAGGCCAGCACACCGCGACGTCGAGCGTCAGGTGTGCGTGTTGATGAATACGCGCAAGCTGTCCGGTGCGGAGAGTCTCGATGCGGTTACCCGCGGCCGAGCCCGTGCTTGAAGAGCCATCTGTGAAGCGAAGGCCCGGCTTCGGCTTTCGAAGCATTGAATTCGCAGCCCGAAGGCGTGACTCGGTTTACACTCGACCACCCGTGTTTGGAAATCGAAGCAATGGCCGACACCACGCACGCGCCGAAGCCTTCCGATCTGTGTCCTAGTGGAGTCGACGGCCTGGACCAAGTGCTGGGTGGTGGGCTGCCGCGCAACTGTCTTCATCTCGTGCAGGGAGACCCGGGGTCCGGCAAGACGACCCTCGCGCTTCAGTTTCTGCTGGAGGGGATCCGGCGAGGAGAGCAGGTCTTCTACGTCACCCTATCGGAGACCAAGGCGGAACTGGAAAAAGTCGCTCACTCGCATGGGTGGTCGCTCGATGGGATAGCACTCCTCGAGCTGTCGGCGATCGACTCGCTCCTTCGCCCTGAAGCCCAGACGACGGTTTTCCATGCGTCAGAGCTCGAGCTGAACGCCGTCACCAAGCTGCTGCTCTCCGAGACGAGCAAGCACCAGCCCGAGCGTGTCGTGTTCGACTCATTGTCTGAATTTCGGCTGATGGCGGAGACGCCCCTGCGCTATCGGCGGCAGCTCCTGAGCCTGAAGCAGGAGCTTGCAAAGCAGGGCAGCACCGCGCTCTTGTTGGATGACAAGATGGACAGCGGGCGACTGGGCACCGACCCGCACGTGCTGAGCCTCACCCACGGCGTGCTCGA
The DNA here is from genome assembly GCA_050739095.1 of Steroidobacteraceae bacterium. GTDB lineage: Bacteria > Pseudomonadota > Gammaproteobacteria > Steroidobacterales > Steroidobacteraceae > 13-2-20CM-66-19. Next base: position 1,330 of record JBOIAR010000008.1, read on the forward strand.
AATGGAGCAACTCCCGCCGGAATACGGCCGGTCACGCCGGCGTCTGCGGGTCCTGAAAATGCGCGCCGTGAGTTTTAGCGAGGGCTACCACGACTACGTCATCGAGACGGGTGGACTGCGCATCTTTCCGCGGCTGGTTGCCGCCGAGCATCGCGCCAGCCCGCCGCGTGAGTCGGTGAGCAGCGGTATACGGGAATTGGATGATCTTTTCGGTGGCGGCCCGGACCGCGGTACCACCACCTTGATTCTGGGCCAGGCGGGGACCGGCAAATCGACGCTCGCGCTTCAGTACGCCACCCAGATGGCCAGCCGCGGCGAGCGCAGCGCAGTGTTCTCCTTTGACGAAACCGCCGGCATCGCGCTCGAGCGCGCCGCGAAGCTGGGAATCGACTTCCCCGCATACGTGAGCCAGGGCGCCATCGAGTTGCAGCAGGTCGATCCCGCGGAAATCTCCCCCGGTGAGTTCGCTGCCCGCATCCAGGCGCGCGTGACAGCCGGATGCAAGCTGGTGGTCATCGATTCGCTGAACGGCTATCTGAATGCCATGCCGGGCGAGAGATTCCTGAGCAATCAGCTTCACGAGCTATCGACGTACCTGAATCAAAGTGGCGTGCTCACTATATTCATCCTCGCCCAGCACGGGTTGATCCTGTCCGCCGAATCACCGGTGGACGTCAGTTATCTCGCCGACACGGTCGTCAGCCTGCGATTTTTCGAGGCATCGGGATCGGTGCGGACGGCGCTCTCGATCCTGAAGAAGCGTAGCGGTCATCACGAGCGTTCGATTCGAGAATTCATGCTCGAGGCGGAACGCGGCATTCGGATCGGACCGCCGCTACATGAGTTTCAACACGTCCTGACGGGCGCTCCGGTGTTCCAGGGAAGACGCGAGGAGACGCTCCTGAAGCGGTCCAATGACGAGTGACGATCCTGCCGAGCGGGTGCTCGTCGTCGCGCCGGTAGGCAGGGACGCCGCGGCCATTGTCGACCTCTTGAGCCAGAACGGCTATGGCACGCATGCTTGCGACGCAGTGGCCGAGGCCACCGCGCAGATCGCATCAGGAGCCGGGACACTGTTGCTGACAGAAGAAGCCCTCGACCGGGAGTACGTGCCGAACCTGCGGCGTCAGCTGCATGCGCAGCCTGCCTGGTCGGAGCTGCCCGTGATCATTCTCACGAGCGGCGGTGAAGCGCGATCCGCGCAGCTGCTCGATCTTGTGGCCGTGGCAACCGGAAGCGTCACGCTGCTGGAAAGACCTCTGAGCGCGGCCACACTCCTGCGCACGGTCGAAGTCGCGCTGCGCTCCCGACGGCGGCAGTACCAGGTGCGCGACCTTCTTGAGGCGCAACGCGCTCGGGAAGCCGCCCTGCGGGAAGCCGACCGGCGCAAGGACACCTTCCTGGCCATCCTTTCCCATGAGCTGCGCAATCCGCTCGCTCCCATTCGTAACGCGGCCGAACTCCTGGGGTCCATGAACCTGACACCGATGCAGCTGCACTGGGCGCAGAGCGTGATTCGCCGCCAGACCGCTCACATGGCTTGCCTGCTCGATGATCTGCTGGACCTCGCACGCATCACACAGGGCAAACTGCGCTTGCGCAGGCAAAGCTGCTCGCTACGGAGCGTCGTTGATGCCGCGGTCGAGACCGCGCGGCCGATGATGGAGACGAAAGGTCACCGGCTCTTCATCAACTTGCCGAATGACCTTCCGCCGCTGTCTGCAGACCCGGTCCGGCTCGCTCAGGCAATCGCCAACCTCCTGACCAACGCAGCGAAATACACCGACGCGGGCGGCACCATCGAGCTGCGCGCGCGTGTCGGAGAAGCGCTCGCGATCTCCATCACGGACAGTGGTATCGGTATTCCCAAGGAGCAGCTCGGTCGGCTGTTCAGCATGTTTTCCCAGATCTCTTCGGGGGACCGCTCCGAGGGCGGCCTCGGGATCGGTCTGGCGCTGGTGAAAGGCATCGTCGAGCTGCACGACGGAACAGTTGCTGCCCAAAGCGCGGGTTTGGGCAAAGGAAGCGAGTTTCTGATCCACCTGCCGCTCATCCCGACGTCCACGGCCCTGCAGCCGAGCGAGGTCGAATCACCGCCCGCGCATTTTGGAAAGCTCCGGCTGCTGATCGCCGACGACAACAAGGACGCGGCTGACACCCTTGCATTGCTGCTTTCGCTTGAAGGCTGTGACGTGCGGACCGCGTATAGTGGACACGCCGCAGTTTCCATTGCGGAGACATTTCATCCCGATGTCGCTCTGCTTGACATCGGAATGCCCGAGATGGATGGGTTCGCCGCTGCAAAAGCCATAAGGCGGCTGCACGGGGGCATGAAGGTCTGTCTCGTTGCCGTCACCGGGTGGGGTCAGGAGCACGACAAGCGCCGGTCCTTCGAGGCGGGATTCGCAATGCACCTGACGAAGCCGGTGGATCCGGATCGCCTGCGAGCTCTTTTGGCGCGGCTACAGGCGGGTGACCCTGTTGGGTCATCCCCTGCCGCGGAGCGATTCGACTGACACCGGCGCGCTCGCCCCGAGGGCTTTCGTTCTCACTCAGCTAGAGGTTCGCCATTATCTCATCCGATGAGATCTGCGGTTCAGCCATCTCAAGCGCCGGTCGCTTCTACAGCCGCGAGCGCGATACGTCGCTGAAAGAGCAGCTGTAGGCTGCTTGAGGACTGGTGGTCGGCGCACAGGACGTTTGGCTTGGTGTCGCGCCCCAGCCGGGCCCGAAGCATGGTAGATACGCCGCAGATCTCACATGCGTCAGCGTGCCGCCGTTCCAGCCACAGGTCCGTTTCCCGATCCAACTGAAACTGCAGATGATGCGTCAGTGCAGCTACGCGCGATTCGTGCCCCGGACAGCCCCGAGCGCAATAGCCGATCCGGTGCGTGAGCCCGCCGGGTTGGATCGCAACGACGAACCACTTTCCGGCGTCCTTGCCCAGTTCGCATTTTTGCGCCGTGAACATCTTGCTTGCCTCTCGAGAGGCGCCCGAAGCGCTGATGTGAGTTAGGCCGGAAGCGGGTTTCTGCCGTCACCGTGCTTGGGCCACAGTCGTCGCAATCTCTCCAGAAATCGCTGCCAGCCCGTCTGAATGCCGTTGTCGCTCATGAGTCACCGTTCCTCGCCCGCGCGGCACACTGCCGCGTTGGCGCATCTGCAACGAGTACAGGCTGCAGTAACGCACAGATCGGGGCCGATGTGGGCTTTATTTTGCACAGCAAGGTGCCAAGAGGAGTATGCTGACTGTCCTGAGCGCGCGGTCCCCTCGCGCGATGGTTGCGTTTGTGCCGACTGAGGCCGCTGGCAACCGCATTTACCGCCGCGTCCGTCAGAAAGCCGCGGGGTACGCGACCACACATCAGTACTCGAGGAGCGTCCATGTCGTTCGATTTCTTCGCCGGTCGCGGGCGTGATCAGCTGCCGATATCGGGATCCGGTAATTTCGTTGCGGACCACAAGGCGCGCATCGCGCAGGAGCGGCAACAGGAGCTCGAGCGTAAGCAGGAAGAGCTTCTGGAGCAGATATCCGGGCGCAACACCCCCGCTCAGCGCATAGTCATCTGGGAGCGACGCCACGGACTGACCTTGCCGCTCGATTCCAATCACCCGGCACTCGGGATCATTGCGGCCGCAACGGGTCTAGCGCTCGAACAGATGCATGAAGAGCAGCGGCGACGTTCCGCGAACGCAGAGACGGAAGTCGCGATGCACGGGGCCGCTGCCACTGCCCATCCATAGCGGCCGGTGTGGGCAGTGGGATACCGACGATGGGATGGCGTAAGACAGGACGCTTCCGCAACCCAGAAGAGATCCTTGTGCTCACGTGCGATGTATGCGAGCGCGACATCGGCACTGAAGACGAGCATCGCCCGCGCGCGCATTTCCGTGTGACCTGCCATCCCAATCGCGGCGCCCTCGATGATCAGGAGCCCGCCGTCGTGGTCTGTTCCAGGGACTGCCTGCGGGCCTTCGCCGCGAAGGTCGCAGGGCCGGATCGCACGCCACGAGGTGTCGATCCGCCGCACGGCAAGCCGCCGAGGTAGCGACGTGACACCCGTGGCCATCGTCTGTTTGACGCTACTTGCCTTCTACCTGGCCAGCCGATGGCTCGCCTCCTCGGCCGAGAACGTCCAGCTGCGAGCGCGAAATGCGGCGCTGAAGCGGGAACTCGCACGGCGGACACGCTAATGCGAGCGTTTCCACTCTGGCTGCGGATCTTATCCCGGTCGTATCTGCCCGTGAGCACCGCGATTACAGCAGCTTCGACGTGACACATGCGCATATCACGCCTGACTTGACCTTTCGGGGAAATCCCATGCCAGCCTCATCACGCGCGCCTGGTTCCGTATACGAGCTGCATCGGCAGCGATGGCTGCGCGACCGAGCCGCCGCGCAGACGCTGCGCAGCGCCTTTCCCGGGGTCGAGCGGATCTGCGTGGATCTGACATTTCGAGACACTGCAGCGGCGCCCCCCGGCGCCCAATCTCACGCGGTGCATCCCGGGGCACGGGCGTTCTTCGAGTTTCTCTGCCCTCACGCCGATTGCGATGGCACGTTCGACCTCTCTGCCGCAGTTGATTCAGTGATGAGGGACGCATCTTCGCGTGCGGACGGGACGCTCGACTGCAAAGGCATGCGCCCTCGTCCGGGTCTGATGAAGGGGCCTTGCGGGGTAAGCGTTCGGTATACCATCGTGGCGCAGTACCGCTCGCAATCCAGCTGACCGCTTCGACCGGTAGCTCAGTGCGCGACCAAGTCGCGCCATGATCGCTGCTGATACTCCGCCACTGAAATGATCCGCCGCGCGCGCCTGTCCCAAAGGATGCATTTCAGCGCGCCGGGCACCTCTCGCAACCTCACACGGGTGACGCTCGAAAACAGGTGTTGATATTCGTCGTGACACTTGGCGAGGCAGTAATTCGGAATGCTGGCGGACAGGTGGTGAATGTGATGATAGCCGATATCGACGGTGAACCAGCTCAGCCAGCGCGGCAGTACCAGAAGGCTCGTGCCTTCGATCGCACCAGCGTCCTGATCCCAGTGCTCGCCATCGCTCGCATAAGCATGCTCGAAGTTATGTTGTACCGTGAATAACACGATGCCCGCGCCGCCTGCGATTGATACGGTGAGCACGTAGATGCAAAAGAAATTCGCCGTGCCGCACGCGAAGCACATCAACGACCAGGCGCTCAACAGGGCGAGGTTGTTCCACAGCATGTGCCGGTATTCTCGGGCCGACTTCCAATAGCGAGTCTTGTAAGTCGCAGCATGCGCCTGTAAGGATATGCCGGGTTGAGTCAGCTTTTGCCGGAGCGCGTGGATCACCAGCCCGATGCTGCCCTTTGTCCAGGTGAAGCGTGGGTTGAAAATCAAATAGATGAAACCCGCGAGCGGCGCGGCGATCACACTGCACTTGAACCGATAGAAACCCTGCCGTGCGTGGCTCAGCGCCGCATACTCATCGACCGAGAGCGTCGTGTAGGGACCACGATATTTGTCCCAGTTGCCGTTGTGGGCGTGGTGATAATTGTGGTGCTGCGACCATACATACTGCGGCATCCCCGACATGACGCCGAGAAGAAACCCGACCAGGCGATTGAGCCAGCGGCTGCGAAACAAGCTGCCGTGGCCGCACTCGTGCATCAGTCCAAAGGCGCGCACGGTCAAGAGAATGATGAAGGGCAACGGCGCTACGGCGAGCCAGGGGGATACGCTGATGAGCCGAATGGCAGCCCACCAGAGAAGCCCGAAGGGCACCAATGTCGTGAAAACTTGCGCCAAGCCCCTGGTGTCCTCGGACTTGCCATATCGACCGATCATGGTGCACTTCTGCTGCTTCAGGCAGTCATTCGATTCCTCCAAGATGTAGTCCCCGCCGGCCGCGAAATCGTATTTATAGGAATGAGCCGCGTCCCGCTCTCCCGAAGGTGCGGCAATGCTGTGTATCGACCGTTAGGCGTCACGGTGATCACCTTGCGACCGTATGACAGACAGCTCGCAGAATCGCAAGTTCAGGTCTCATTCCGGCATTTCCAGACCCGATATCGGCGAGACCGCCCCGCGGACAGCGCGAACGTCAATGTGCCGTGGTGGGCCTGGAGACGGGGCTGCGAGGCGCTGCAAGTCATTGATTCATAAGCCGCCAGAGCCGCCGTTGCTGAAAATCCGCGTGGCGGTGGTTCGATTCCGCCCCTGGCCACCACTCTCCGATTGCGGCGCAAGAGCTTCTGAAGAATCAGGAACGCGCTGGCCGCGCCATCCCCTTGACTTGAGACGGCGGCCGCGGCGCTCGCCGCCCGAACCCGTATTATTCGCGCCATGAGCCGTGATCAGCGCGCCGCCACCGCGGGTGTTCCGGGCCGTTCGTCGAATAGTCGGCGCCCCCATCCGCAGGCGCGGTTCGTAACCGCGGAGTATCGCCGGGCGCGGTTGTCCGTCGTCCTCGCGCTCCTTCTGCTTGCCGGGACCGCTGTGTATCTCGTCATTCAGCAGCGGCAGCAGACGTGGCAGTCCGCGCAAGAGAGCGTCCTCAATCTCGCGCTCGGTCTCGAATCGTCCATTACCGGATTGGTCGACCAATCCACCCACAGTCTGAAGGACATCGCCGCCGATGTCTCTCGGCACCCGGGTATCCCGCCCGAGCCCGAGCAAGCGGCGATGGCCGTGCTGCGCGCTGCGGCGCGTTTCGACTCGGTCTCCAGCTACCTTGGTCTTCGGACCGCTGACGGCCGCGTCCTCGCCGTGGATCAGGCGGGAGAGCCGGTGGTGAGCCCCGATATCTTGCGGACGATTGCGACGGTACTGCAGCCGCGCGGCACGGGGCTGGGTGTGTCGTATCTCGTTCGCCTTCGAGCCAAGGGCGAGTGGTATCTGCCGATCACTCTGAATTTTCCGGGGAGCTCCGCTGAGCCGGAAGTTGCCTTCGCACTCGTTCGGGCGCGGCGCCTGCTGGCGAGCGCGGACACTCTGCGACTGCTCCCCGGCAGCGCCGTGGGTCTGGTGACGACCGACGGGCGGATGCTCGTCTATTACTCTCCGGGCACGGGCGCCTTCGAGGCTACCCGCATCCACGTCTCACAGCAGTCACTCGAGCGGATCGGCGATCGCCGTAGCGGCGTGTTTCGCCCGCTCCCCTCGAAAAACTCGTTCATAGGCTTTGCGCGTTCCGCCGCGCTGCCGCTCTACGTGGGCGCGAGCATCTCCATCGAATCGCTCCGCCGTCAGTGGTTAGTAGAGGCGGCCGGGCTCGCTGCCGTCCTCCTGATCGGCATGCTCGCAGTGCTCGTGTTCGCCTGGCAGCTGCATCGTGCGCTTCGCCGCCAAGCCGCCTACGTCGCTGAGCAGGAGTACCTCGCGCAGCACGACACGCTCACGGGCCTCAGGAATCGGGACGGTTTCATGCGCGAGCTCGAGCGGGCGATCTCGGCCGCGCCGGATGACGCGCTCACGGTGTTGCTCCTCGACTTGAATCGCTTCAAGGACATCAACGACACCCTCGGGCACGCAGCCGGTGACCGCGTGCTCAAGGAAATCGGCGAACGGCTGCGGGAACGTTTCGATGACTCGGACACGTGTGTCGCGCGCCTGGGCGGTGATGAGCTCGCAATCCTGGCTCGCGGTGCCGAGGTGGCGCGCGCGCCGGAGAACTTGGGCGCTCGCCTGCAGGAATGCCTCGGACGCAGCACCGTGCCGGGCGGCGTCGAGCTCGATTTGACCGCGAGCATTGGCGCCGCGGTTTACCCGCAGGACGCGCGCAGCCCGAGCGAGCTTCTGCGCTGCGCCGACATCGCCATGTACGCGGCGAAGGAAGAGCTCAGCGCCTTCTGCCGATATCACGAGGCGATGGATCAATTCACCCCGGAGATGCTCGCACTGCAAAGCGAGCTCGGCAACGCGCTACGCGAGGGCGCGCTCTCGGTCGCCTATCAGCCGAAAGTGCGCTTGGCGGACGGGGAGCTGATCGGGGTCGAGGCGCTCGCGCGCTGGACCCACCCGACGTTGGGGCCAATCGCACCGTCGCGGTTCGTGCCGCTGGCGGACGGCACCGAGCTCGTCCATCCCTTCGCGCAGTACATGCTGCGCGCCGCCTGCGATCAGGTGGGCGCATGGGCACGACGCGGCTACCGTGTGCCAATCTCGGTGAACATCAGCGCCAACAACCTTCTCGACCGCGGATTCGTGGACAAGGTGCGCGCCATCCTCAATTCACTCGCCCTCGAGCCCGCGCTCCTCGAGCTCGAGGTGACCGAGAGTGCGGTCATGCGCCATCCGGACACGATGCTGAAGCGCCTCGGCGAGATCCGCGCGCTCGGCGTGCGGCTCTCGATCGACGACTTCGGGACCGGCTACGCCTCGCTCGCCTATGTGAAGCGGCTGCCGGTGCACACGCTGAAGATCGACCGAACCTTCATCACGAATTTGACCGAGGACGCCGCCGACCAGCGCATCGTGCGCAGCTCCATCCAGCTCGCCCACAGCTTCGGTATGACGGTCGTTGCTGAAGGGGTGGAGACGGCAGGCGCCGCGCGCGAGCTGCAGGCCTACGGATGCGAGTTTGCGCAGGGTTACTACTTCGGCCATCCGCAGACCGCCGCCGAGATCGAAGCGCAGTGGCTCGAGCCGACGAGTGTCACGTCCCGCCGACGTGCGGCCGCGCCGGCCTGAATAAGCTCGGTCAGAGTTTATGCCCCGCAGCTCCATGCAGGCGCCGACCTTCCATCCATTGCCACGACGCCAGTGATGGGACACCGCACAGCACCTCGCGCAGCCGTTTGACGATGGAGACGGCGAGCGCCAGATCGGGGCCGACGCCGAGCATATGACCGAAGAGCACGAAGCCCGCTTCCTGCACGCCGATGCCGGCCGGCACGATGAAGGCCAGATTGCGTGCTGCCAGGGTAAGACCCTCGAGCGCGACGGCGGGCCCGACCCCGACCGGGTGACCGAACAGACGCAGGGCGAACCAGACTTCAAACGAAGCCGAGACGAGGGCCACGAGCTGCAGGCTGCCAGCGAGCAGCATGGCCCGCGCTCTGCGCAGCGTGGCGCGCAGCTCCTCGTCGAGCGATGCGGCTCCCTCGGCGAGAAGGCGCGAGCCCACGATGGGACGCAGCAGTCCTCGCAGACGCTTGAACACGGATCCGTAGCGCAGCAACAGCGCGCTGAATACCGGGACCGGCAGGGTGAACAGGAACGCGAGCAGCAAACGATGGTAGTCACTGCCTGTGGCGCTCAGGTGAAGAAGCAGCAGCAGACCGATCGCAGCGAACACGTACAACACGATCAACGTCAGCAGGATCTCGGCGATGACGCTCGCCACGACCGGAGCCAGGGGAAGATCACGCCACCGCATCAGGCGAACTGCCGCTACGCCGCCGCCGACGCTCGCCACCGGTAGGAGTCGGTCAATCGCATCGCGCACCGTCGTCGCCCAAAAGACGTAGGCGAATCCTGCGCGCCGTTCGGGATCGTAGGGGCGCAGAAGCCCGCGCCAACCGATCGCGTAGAGAAGGAAGAAACCGGCGCGGTATGGCACGAGCCATAGCAGCCGCCATCCGGCCGAGTCCCAGGTCCGTATCATGGCGCTGAAGTCCGCTCGCGTGAACAGCCACACGAGCAACGCCAGGCCGATCAGGCCGCCGATATACCCCGCGACTTTCAGATCCGGTCCTCGCTCACCGAGCTGCCTGGATCATGAACAACGTCGAAAGGGGCCGCTCGAGGCTCAGGACAGTCGGTGCATGACGCCCCGGGCATCCACGTCAAACTCGTTGCCGCGCCAGGTGATGCACGAGCTCAGAAGGCTCCTGAACCAGACCCAGCACAACAGCAGGTCCCGCCCGGGCACGAGCCAGAGATCCGCGAGCGCAGCGCGTTCGCCGCGGATCCGGTGGGATAGGTGCAAAGCCAGTCGTGCGAGGACGGCAATTCCGAAGAGCGTCCACGCGAGCGCATGGCGAGATGGAGTGCCCGTGGCGAGCACGATGCCCAAGAGTGCCAACGGCAGACCGAAGCTGAGGAAGATGAGCGGGAAGCATCGCGGCCGCAGCACGTGCAGCGTGCGCATCCACCGCACCTCATGGCGGGTCACGGAACCGAAGCTCGGCTCGTGGCACTCGGCGCTCGGTACGTAATGGGAGAGCACGATCCGCAGTCCCAGTCTGCAAACCCGTTCGCCGAGCTCATGATCGTCGGCAAGATGGTTTGCAATGGCGTGCAGCCCTCCGGCCTTCTGCAGGGTATCGCGTCGCATGCACAATGTCTGCCCGGAGACATAACCCCGATAGCCGAAAAGCCATGCGACCAGCACGGACGGCATGTACCACTCGTTGATGTACATCGCGCCGAGACGCGAGAAGACAGACCGGGTCGGCACGGCATGATAGAGACAGGTCACCAGTCCCACCGCCTCATCCCGCAAGGGCTCCGTCACGATGCTCAGATAGTCGCGCCCGACGTAGGTATCGCTGTCGGCCATCGCGAGCACCTCGTATCGAGCCTGCGCGATCATGTTGATCAGATTGCTGACCTTGCAGTTGCTGCCATGCTGTTGCGGGTTGATGACGACCTCGATGGGTAGGCAGGGGAACTCCGCCCGCAACCGCTCGACCACCGCCAGTGCAGGATCGCGTCGGTCGAGGACGCCGAACACGACCTGATATTCCGGATAGTCCTGCTGACAGAATGAGCGCAGATTCTGGTAAAGGCCCGGCTCCAGCCCGCACAATGGCTTAAGCACGGACACCGGTGGCAGTCCTTGTGCGCCCGGGTGCTTCCGGCGACGCTGCCACGCCAGCACGGCGATCAGTGCGAGCGCGCCGTACGCCGCCCCAATGAGCAGACAGACATAGCCGATGAGGGCAATCAGCGGGGCGACGTTGGGCATGGGCGTCTCGGTGGCCGACCCTCTCTTTCGGGTTCGGTTGGGCAGCCGCGCGCCGGTAACGGCTGGGCGCGACTGCGGGCGGCAGAGCTTGCAGACCCTCCGGGGCGGAGGTCAAGGCCGCTTTCGTGCGCCTGGCTGCGGTCGAGCATGGATTTTCGAGTTCATGGTGTGTTCTAGCCCGATTAGGATGCCCCCCGAGAATGGCCAAGTTTGGCAGTTTCGTCCGTGTGCAGCAATCGGCCGCAGGCCGGCTGATGGTGCAGGAGATCGATGCGATGGCGGCTAGGCAGGTCGATCTCGCATCCGAGACGCCGCTCTACGCCCGGGGAAAGGGCAAGGTCGCTGTCAAACGGCCGTACCGGCACGGCGTTCCGTGGAGTGCCGGAATATGTAAATGCCCGTAGAACCGGCGGAAATGGCCTGAAAATCCGCCTGCTCGGCAGTTCGATTCTGTCCCTGGCCACCATCAAATCGAGGCTTTGGGCCGCGTGCCGAGGATCGATACGCGCTGGCCGTAGCGCGAATAGGGAAAATAGTCCCATACGGAGTGGTGCTGGACCGCGCGATTGTCCCAAAAGGTCAGCGTATTGGGATACCAGCGTACGCGGCACTGAAACTCGACGTGGCTTTCGAGGTGCCGGTAGAGGAATTCGAGGAGCGCGTCGCTTTCCTCGGGTGAGAGCTCATTGATGCGCGTCGTGAAACCGCGATTGACGAAGAGCACCTGCTTGCCGCTGTCCGGATGGCGGGTGACCACGGGATGCGTCGCCTTCGGCCACCCGCCGGGCGGTGGTGCGTTGCCCTGCACGCCGACATAAAGTTTCGAGCCTTCATGCGTGGCGGTGAGACTTCTGACGAATTCCTGCATTACCGGCGACAGCGTTTCGTAGGCGCGGACCGCGCTGATGAAGCACGTGTCGCCACCGCCGATTTCCGGCGTCTTGGTGATGTAGAGCATCGAACCCATGGGCGGCTCGGCCTCGCACGTGACGTCGCTGTGCCACAGCTCGCCCGAGACCTGGCGCGACGATTGATCCGCCTTCACCACATAGATCTCCGGGTCCGCGGTACCGCCCGCTTTGGTCTTGTCGGCGTTGTAGGGATGGACGTGCAGCGTGCCGAAGAGGCGGCCGAAGCGCTTGTGGTCCTCGGCCGTCAAGACCTGGTCGTGGAATACGAGCACATGATAAGCGTTGAACGCGTCCCGAATTTCTCTCAGCTGCTCCGCCGAAATCGGTTTCGACAGATCAATGCCGCCGATCTCGGCGCCGACGACGGGCGTCAGCGGATCGACCATGATGGTACGCGGGTTAAGCCGCTTTTCGTGGGGTTCGAATCTGGGATCGGTCGCCATGTGTTCTCCATGCTCCGCCGGCGGAAACGGTGAGGCCGATGGTCACGGTGGCAGCGGTAGGGTAATCGAAACGTTCTTGCTTTGACCCGTCACCTTGGCCGTAAGGTAACCGTCCAGCGAAGGATCGAGGCGCAATGCAGCGTTGATATCGCTGCCGGCATTGTGCGAGTCCCGCAGCTCTCCAAAAGCGGCGCCACGGAAGAAATATGCTCGTGCCAGCTTTGGATCGAGTCCGATCGCTGCGGACTCGTTTTGTATCGCACCGTTGTAGTCATGTTGTCGCAAGCACACATATCCCCGGTCGCTCCACAATACGGCATTTCTGGGCTGCAAGCGGATAGCTTGCGAATAATCCGCGAGCGCGTCGGTGTAATCATGCCGAGCGCTGTGGATCTTCGCTTGCAGCAGCAGCGCGTGGACATCCGCGGGTGCGCCGCCGGAATTAGGCCCAGCGCCGTTGAGTTTCGCTCGCAGGCGCAGCGCGGGGGTAAAATTGGAGTTAAGAGCAATGGCTTTGTTGAGATCCTGCAAGGCCGCGTGGTCGTCGGGTTGCGCTGCGAATACCACCGCACGATCGTAGTAGAGTGCCGCGCTAGACGGTTCCAGCTTGATCGCCGCGTTGTAATCGGCGAGCGCATGTTGCGGGTCACCATAGGCAAGGTACGCTTGGGCGCGATCCGCAAGTAGATAATAGCGGTATTCGTGTTGGAGAAGGTTGCGATTCAGGGTTTCCGTACACGCCTGAATGATTCCGGGTAGCGCGCGGCTGTCACTGGGAGCCAGGCACTCCGCTATGACTCTATGCTCTTGCCAGCCCTGTTCATGTGAGCAAGAAATCATTCGTTCGAGCCACTCTGTGTCCTCAAAGTAATTTTGAGGCTGGGAATATGATCCCCCTTCAAGCCGCATGCATTTGGCGAATTCGTCCGGCGCCAGCTTCGGCAGCGGTCGCTCGGGGTGCAGTGGTTTGCCGGTGATTGTAACTCCCTGCGTGAGCGCTGTTGGTGAGGCCGGTGCCTCACCGGGGAGGGCCGGCGTTGCGCTGGTTGCGGGCGACTTGTCCGATGGCGGAACGTTCTGGCCCGAATTGGGGACTTGAGCAGCCGCCGCCATCCCGGTGAGCAGCAGCAATGCCGCCAGTCGACAACGGGATAGACGCCGCATGGCTTACATCTCATCGGAGCCGCGCTCGCGGATGCAACCAAGACTATCATTCCGCCGCCGGCAGTCAACCGAGTCAATGCGCCGTGGCTCTGGGAACCTATTTACCGGCCGCGCCGGTGCTACCGTGAGCCTTGGCGCCGGGGGAACGGACTATGGCAAGTGAGCGTTGTCAGTCGTCGTTGCTCGGTACGTGCACAGTTCCCTTGACGCCGTGGTAGCTCACATCGCCGCCGCCGGTTGCGCCGACCTGAAGATTGCCGGCCACATCATCAACAACCAGGTCACCGGAGCCGATGCTGTCCACTTGAATGTTACCGCCGATGTTATCGAGGTGCAGATCCCCCGAACCGACAGACCCGAGCGACACGCTGCCCCGAACGTCGCTGAAATGCAGGTCTCCGGAGCCGGCATGGCCCGCTCGCACATCGCCACGGACATCGCTGACGGTCACATCGCCGGAACCGGTGCGACGCAACTCCACGCTGCCGACGCCATGCGCATCCACATCCGCCGAGCCGAGCTCCAGAGCCAGTGCGCCGGCGATTTGGTAGGCCTTCAGGTCTCCCGAGTCGGAATGGAAGTCGAGCGACTCGAGCGACTCGGCGACGACATCGCCCGATCTGCTGTCCAGCACTACGGCAAGCTGCGCAGGCACGCTTACGGAAAGTTTCATGTACGCGTAGCTCGAGAAGCCGAACAGGTTGAAAGTGCTATCGTGATCCCCCGTCCGCGCCGTCACCGTGGCTTCCGGACCGCTGCGGGAGGTGTCGATCCTCAGATCGCCCAGCCACTTCGGATTCGATGCGCACGCGGTGCCGCGGACTTCGATCTTGGACAGGCCGGCCACTCCCCGGACGTGAGCGTCCGTCGCGCCCAGATTCAGCAGCAGCGACTTCAGGGTGGTGGCATCGAGGTCCACATCGCGCGGCGCGCTGTAACGACACGGCTCCGCTGCGGCCGCGCCTGCCACGACGAGCAGTGCAAGTCCAACCAACAATGGAATCGCGTTGCGCATCGGAAATCTCCGCGGGCTTGTCCGTTGATCCTAACTATACGTGGCGGTCAGGCCCGTGCGGATGAGGCGGCGTACCGCAGGTCGGTCGCGATGTGATGGAGGTGACTCACGCTCCACTGGTGGCCTTGCGCCACGAGTTGCTGTGAATCGGCAAGCGCCAGGGGCGCAGTGACGAGCGTGGCACCCACGAGAGTGATGGTGAGAGCGAATGCGGCGGCGGTGGCTTTCTGGATATGAACCATGATGACTTCTCCTCAGTTGTGCCCCCAGAACACAGTGGTGCGCGGAAAGTTGCAGCGCTTGATGGAGCTGCCAGAGAACTCTGGGGCAGGCTCTCTTGCAAATTAGACGCCGGGCGGGCGGATTCGGTTGAAAGCGAGCACTTGCGGAAGCTCGGTTGGGCGCCGACTCGAAACCGGCCGCAACCCGCCGCAACGGGGGCGAAACGCAGTTGACCCGCAATCCCTTGGGTAATCAAGCACCTGCGCACGCTCCCGGGGCACGAATCTGCAACCGGTCGGCGTAGCGGTTGTGGTAGAGATCGGTCTTACCGCTTCTGAGCAGGGGTGGGCGGTGTGCGGTGCGGCTATTCCCGATACCCGGGACTCGCTCGATCGAGCTTTCGCAGCAGACCCGGCCATACGAGGCTGCTTCCCAATCCTCGCGTCACCTGGTGGGACGCGGCCCGAATGCCGGCGAGAATGGGTTCGGGTATTCGGATCAATTCCTGTCCGCCGCTTTGCGCGCGCACTTGGATGGCGCATGCGGATTCGAAGATATACATGTAGAGAAAGGCTCCGGCCGGCGACGAGCCGGCCGTCAGAAGCCCGTGATTGCGCAGCATCAAAAAGGACTTGTCGGCGAGGTCCGCGACCAGACGCGGCTGTTCGGCGGCATTGAGCGCGACACCCTCGTAGTCATGGTAGGCCAGGGAGGAAAGCACGAACAGGGATTGCTGTGAGATCGGCAGCAGTCCCTGCTTTTGTGCCGCGACCGCGACGCCGTTGAGTGAATGGACGTGCATGACGCATGCGACATCCTCTCGCGCCGCATGAATGCAGCTGTGGATCGTGAAGCCGGCCGGATTGATCTCGTAGGGCGAGTCCATGACCTTGCGGCCATCGAGAGCGATTTTGACGAGCGAGGAAGCCGTGATTTCCTCGAACATCATGCCGTAGGGATTGATCAGGAAATGATGCTCGGATCCAGGAACCCGCGCCGACACGTGAGTGAAGACGAGGTCATCCCAGCCGTAGAGCGCGACCAGCCGATACGCGGCCGCGAGATTCACCCGCATGTCCCATTCGGCGGCGCTGACCTGCTCTCTCACCGAGGTGACTGCTGCAGGTTTCATTCGGCAGCCCCCATCGCTTCGACTCGAAGCGCGTCGCTGAAACGAGCCAGATGATGGTCGGCGTCGCCAAAAGTCATATCGATCATCGTGAGGCGCTTGAAGTAATGGCTGACGTTGAGCTCATCGACGACTCCCATCGCGCCATGCAGCTGGACGGCCTGCTGGCCGACGAAGCGCGCAGCCTGTCCTATATAGGCCTTCGCGCCCGATATGGCGCGGCGGCGGCCCGCGGGCTCGTCGCTGGTGGCCTGGATGGCCGCGATGATGGCCATCGAGCGGGTCTGCTCGGCGGCGATGAACATGTCGACCATGCGATGTTGCAGCGCTTGGAAGCTGCCGATCACGGTGCCGAACTGCTTGCGGGTTTTCAAATAATTGAGAGTCGCCTCATTGAGCGCAGTCACGATGCCCATCGCTTCGGCGCAGAGCGCGGCGATACCCTGGTCGACGGCGCGTTCGATGACGGGAAGTGCTTGCTCGGGTGCGCCGATCACGGCGCCGTCGTCGACAGGCACATCCTGCAAATGCAGATCAGCGGCTCTGCCACCGGATTGGGTGGGATAGGCTTGCAGCGTCAATCCCGGCGCATCACGTCGCACCAGAAACAGGGAGATACCCTCGGGGTCGGTCTGATGGCCGCTGCTACGCGCGGACACGAGAAAATAATCCGCCGATGGGGCATCGAGCACGACGGCCTTGCGGCCCGTGAGCCGCCAGCCTTGTGTCTCACGAACGGCGGTCGAGGCGACGTGCGCGAGCTCGTAGCGTCCCGCCGCCTCATACGCGGCGAGGGCGATCTGCAGCTTGCCCGCCGCGATCTGCGGCAACAGCGCCTCCCTGATTGAGCGGGCAGCGGCATCGCGAAGCAACCCACCGCCGAGCACGACCGTACTCACATAAGGCTCCAGCAGCAGCCCCCGGCCGACCAGCTCCATGACGGCCATGATGTCCACACCACTGCCCCCGAGCCCGCCGAATTCTTCCGGATAAGGCAGGCCGAGCAGGCCGAGCTCGGCATATTGCGCCCAGGCTTGCGCGGAATAGCCGAGCGGCGAGCGCGCGAGCGAGCGGCGCCGCTCGAAATCGTAATGCTTGCCGATGTAACGCCGTAGGGTCTCCTGCAGCGCAAGTTGTTCTTCTGTCAGGCGAAAATCCATGGGAGTCCTGTTCAAAGACCGAGGATCTGTTTCGAGATGATGTTCTTCTGGATCTCGGTCGAGCCCGCATAGATCGTGGTCTTGCGGTAGTTGAAATACTGGCCGGTGAGCGGCGACGCCAAGTCGGCGTAGTGCTCCGCGAGCAACGGCGGCGAAACCCAGTCCAGCTCGAGCGCCTCGCGCAGGTAGGGCAGGGCGTCGTGTCCGAGGGCGTGCATTTGCAGCTCCGCGAGCTGCTGGATGAGCTCCGATCCTTTGATTTTGAGCAGCGAGACCTCGGGCCCCGGAGCGCGGGATTCCGTCGACACCGCCGAAAGCACGCGCAAGTTCGTGATCTCGAGCGCCACGAGCTCGAGCTCGAGTTGCGCGACGCGGTCGCGGAAGCGGGCATCCTCGATCAGCGGGCGGCCGTCATGGAGTTGGCGCGCTGCAATTTCCTTGAGCCGCTGCAATGCGCGTTTGCAATTGCCGATGCCGGCATTATTGGTGCGCTCGTGCGAGAGCAGGAATTTTGCGTAGGTCCACCCCTTGTTTTCTTCGCCGACCAGGTTTTCGACCGGCACCTGCACGTTGTCGAGGAGTATTTCGTTGAATTCGTGCTCGCCGTCGATCGTGACGATGGGGCGCACCGTGATACCCGGCGATTTCATATCGATCAACAGGAACGAAATGCCCTGCTGTGGACGTCCGTCGCTGCTCGTGCGTACCAGGCAGAACATCCAATCGGCATACTGGCCGAGCGTGTTCCAGGTCTTTTGGCCGTTGACGCGGTAACGAGCGCCTTCACGCACCGCGCTCGTGCGCAGCGATGCCAGATCCGACCCCGAGCCAGGCTCCGAATACCCCTGGCACCACCAGTCCTCGCCGGAAATGATGCGCGGCAGAAAGTAGCTCTGCTGTGCCGCGGTGGCGAAGCTCATGAGCACCGGGGCGACCATGCGCAACCCAAATGGGAGCTGTGAGGGTGCGCCGGCCGCCGCCCCCTCTTCGTCGAAGATGTGCTGCTCGACGACGCTCCAACCGGCACCGCCGTAGCGCTTCGGCCACATGCCGGCACCCCAGCCGCGGCGGTGGAGGATCTGCTGCCAGCGCACCAGGTCGTCTTTGTGCATTCGCCTTCCCAAGCGCACTTTGGCCCGGAGGTCGGCCGGAAGCTCGGCTGCGAAAAAGGCGCGGACTTCGGCGCGAAAGGCTTCCTGTTCGGCGGTGAAGTTGAGATTCATGAAGCCCATCTCACTCGATCATGACGACGAGCTTGCCGCGCGCATCGCGCGCACCGAGCCTCGCGATCGCCTCCATTCCCTGTTGCAACGCGAAGCGCTCGGTGACCGCCGGTTTGATGCGGCCCTCGAGGTAGAGCGCGATGAGCGCCGCGACATTGGCGGCATGCTGCCGGGGCTGGCGCGCAGTGAAGTCTCCCCACCATACACCGATGATCTCGCAACTCTTGAGCAAGGTCAGATTGAGCGGCAGCTTCGGGATACCGGCGGTAAAGCCGATGACGACGCAACGTCCCTGCCACCCGATCGCGCGCAGCGCCGCCTCCGTGTAATCGCCGCCCACCGGATCGAAGATCACCTGGGCGCCGTTCGCACCGCAGGCGGACTTGAAGCGATCGGCGAGCGCACGCGCAGCGGTCTTGTCGAGTGCGACCGCCGGGTATTGCACGGTCTCATCGGCGCCATGTTCGCGCGCGAGCGCGAGCTTTGCTTCGGTCGATGCCGCGGCGACGACGCGAGCGCCCATGGCCTTGCCCAATTGCACCGCGGCGAGGCCGACGCCGCCCGCGGCGCCGAGCACGAGCAGCGTCTCGCCCGGCTCGAGCAGGGCTCGATCCTTGAGCGCGTGGTGCGCGGTGCCATACGTGAGAAGCAGGGCGGCTGCCTCGTCAAAGGGCATCGTATCGGGAATCTTCCAGCAGTTTGCGGCGGGACCGACGACCTTCTGCGCCATGCCGCCCCGTACCGGACTCATGAGCACGCGATCGCCGACGCGCAGGCCCTCGACGCCCATGCCGAGCGCATCGACGATGCCGGAGATTTCGCTGCCGGGCGCGAACGGCCGCGGCAGCTTGACTTGATAGAGATCCTGAATGAGCAGCAAATCCGGGAAGTTGACGCCGCAGGCGCGCACCGCGACCCGGACCTGAGCGGAATCCGCAACCGGCTCGGCGATGTCGTCGAGCTCCAGAGTCTCGGGACCGCCGGGCCGGCGGCTGAGCAGCGCCCTCATGCCGTGCCACCGCGCCCGGCTGCGGCGCCGCGCCCGGCTTCGGCCCGCCGTTCGCGCTCCTGGAGCTCGCGCCACTGAATCTTGCCGCTGCCCGACTTGGGCAGCGCATCGATGAATTCGACGATCCTCGGGACTTTGAATGCCGCCATGTTCTCGCGGCACCAACTGACGATTTGCGCGGCCTCGACGCGTCCCGTCCACTCCGGCCGCAAGACGATGAAAGCTTTGACGGTCTCGCCGCGATGCGCGTCACTCGCGCCGATGACGCATGCCTCGAGCACGGCCGGGTGCTGATACATCAGCGATTCGACCTCGCTCGGCCACACTTTGAATCCGGACGCGTTGATCATGCGCTTGAGGCGATCGACCATGAAGAAATAGCCGTCTTCGTCGACTCTGCCGAGATCGCCGGTGCGCAGGAACCGTTTGCCGTCGATCTCGATGAACGCCTGCGCGCTGTCTTGCGGCTTGTTCCAATAACCCAGGAACACCTGTGGGCCGTGAATCACGATCTCGCCGACCTCGTCCGCGGCGAGCTCGCCGCCGGTCGCGGGATCGACGATCCGTGAATCGACGTTATATATCGGTATCCCCAAACATTGCGGTTTCGCACGATCGGGGGGGTTGATGTGCGTCGCCGCCATGGTCTCCGAGAGTCCATAGCCTTCGCAATAAGTGATGCCCCGGTGCAGCAGCCGTTGCGCCACGGCGGCCGGCATCGCGGCGCCGCCGCCGCACAACCTGCGGATCGAGGACAAATCACAGCGGTCGATGTTGGGGTTCAGGAAGAAATCCTGGATCATCGTCGGCACCCCGGTCCAGCTCGCGACAGAATAGCGCTGCACGCATTCCGCGGCGACGACGCGGTCCCAACGCGGCAGCAGAACCACCGTGTTGCCGTTGTAGAGGGGGCCGTTCATGCTGCCTTGCATGCCGGTCACGTGAAAGAAGGGCGCGACCGCTAGTAGCGTCGATTCGGGCTGCACGCTGAACCAGCGCATCGAGGCCACGAGCGTATGCATGGTGGTGCGGTGCGTATGCATGCAGCCCTTGGGCTCCCCGGTGGTGCCGGAGGTGTAAGGCATCACGCAAAGATCATCAGGGCCTGCGCTCAAGGGTCCCGGCCGCAGGTCGCTCGCGAGTGCATCGCGCCAGAGCGTGACTCCGGGCCGCGATGGCTCGACGCGCGGCGCCGCGATGAACTCCGGCACGGCGAGGGTGGTGGGCCGTTTCAAGTAATCCGAATATGCGGCGACGATCACATGCTCGAGCGCCCTCGAATCGAGCAGCGGCTCGATGCGCGGGTACAGCTCCTGCGAGACGATCGCAGTCGTCGTTCCTGCGTCCTTGGCGCAGCGCAGAAATTCCTGCGTGAGGTACATAGGATTCAGCGGCACGACCACCGCGTTCGCACGCAGGATGCCGTAGTAGGCGAGCACGAACTGCGGGCTGTTCTGCATGTAGAGCAGCACGCGATCGCCCTGGCGCACACCGCAGCGCTGCTCGAGATAGCCCGCGATCCGCAGCGCTTCGTCGTGCATCTCGACGAAGCCGATCGGCGTGTCGTAGTAGACGAGACCGGGTTTGAATGGATAGCGCCGGGCGGACACCTCGAGGTTGTAGAAGAGGTTGGTGGCCGGCGCGTCCAAGTGTCGCCGCTGATCATCGGGCCAGAATTTGAAGTGCCTGTCCGACATGGTGCGCGCTCAGGCCGATCGGTACCGGGAGAGCTCGAGCTTGCCGATCTGCGCGCGGTGCACTTCGTCCGGCCCGTCGGCGAGCCTCAGGGAGCGCGCGCCCGCATAGGCGTGGGCGAGCACGAAGTCCTGGCTGACGCCGGCGCCGCCGTGCACCTGAATGGCCCAATCGAGCACGCGACAGGCCATCTTTGGCGCGGCGACCTTGATCATCGCAATTTCCTTCTTTGCGGCGCGGTTGCCGACCGTGTCCATCATGTAGGCCGCGTTGAGCACGAGCCAACGGGCCTGATCGATCTCGATGCGCGATTCGGCGATCCGCTCGAGCGTGACGCCTTGCTCCGAGAGGCGCCGGCCGAATGCGACGCGCTCGAGCGCGCGCCGGCAGAGCATCTCGAGCGCGCGCTCGGCGAGACCGATGAGGCGCATGCAGTGATGAATACGCCCCGGTCCGAGTCGACCCTGCGCGATCTCGAAGCCACGTCCTTCGCCGAGCAGCAAATTCGCGGCCGGCACGCGCACGTCGGTGAATTCGATTTCGCAGTGGCCGTGCGGCGCGTCGTCGTAGCCGAAGACCGAAAGCTGGCGCTTCACGGTGACCCCCCGGGTTGTCATCGGCACCAGGAGCATCGACTGCTGGCTGTGGAGCGCGGCGCCGGGATCCGTCTTGCCCATGAAGATCAGGAGCTCGCAGCGCGGATCGGCGGCGCCGCTGGTCCACCACTTGCGGCCGTTGATGAGGTAATGGTCGCCGTCGCGCACGATCCCGGCCTGGATGTTGGTCGCATCGCTCGAGGCGACCGCGGGTTCGGTCATCGCAAAGCCGGAGCGGATTCTCCCGTCGAGCAGCGGTTCGAGCCAGCGCTTGCGCTGCTCTGCCGACCCGTACCGAGCCAGCACCTCCATGTTGCCCGTGTCGGGCGCCGAACAATTGAATGCTTCGGGACCCAGCGGCGAGCGTCCCATGATTTCGCACAACGGCGCATATTCGAGATTCGTGAGACCGGCGCCGTGCTCGGAATCCGGCAGGAAGAGATTCCACAACTTTGCGGCGCGCGCTTCGCGCTTGAGCTCCTCGACAACCTCGGTCGCGAGCCAGGGATTTCCGCCGCGGCGGTTCCGGGCCACTTCGTCCTGAAATCGACTCTCGGCAGGATAAACGAACCTCTCCATGAAGGCGGCCACCCGTTGCTGCAACTCGCGGACCTTGTTGCTGTGCGAGAAATCCATTGCAGCTGCCCTCAGGTCACTTCGAACAGGCCCGCCGCTCCCTGGCCGCCGCCTATGCACATGGTCACCACCACGAGCCTCGCGCCGCGCCGCTTGCCTTCGATGAGCGCATGACCCGTGAGGCGTGCGCCGCTGACGCCGTAGGGGTGTCCGACCGCAATCGCACCGCCGTTGACGTTCAAACGCTCGTCCGGAATGCCGAGGCGATCGCGGCAATACAGCACCTGGCAAGCGAATGCTTCGTTGAGCTCCCAGAGATCGATATCGCCGATCTTGTAACCGGTACGGTCGAGCAGTCGCGGAACGGCGTAAACCGGACCCACTCCCATTTCGTCGGGCTCGCAGCCGGCAACCGCAAATCCACGAAACAGCCCCAGGGGTTGCAGGCCGCGCCGCTCGGCGAGCGTACGCTCCATGAGGACACAGGCGCTGCTGCCGTCGGAGAATTGGCTCGCGTTGCCTGCCGTGATGACGCCGCCCGGCAGTGCCGGTCGGATCCTGGCCACGGCTTCGAGCGTCGTATCGGGCCGGATGCCCTCATCGGCGTCGATTGTTGTTTCGCGCGTAACGATCGCGCCCGTCGCCTTGTCGACGACGCCCATGGTCGTCGTCATCGGGACGATCTCGTCCTTGAACTTGCCAGCCGCCTGCGCCGCGGCCGCGTGCAGTTGGCTGCGAACGCCATATTCGTCTTGGCTCCGCTTCGAGATCCGATAGCGCTTGGCCACGGTTTCAGCGGTTTGCAGCATCGACCAGTAGAGCGTCGGCTTGTGTTCGAGAAGCCAGGGATCGGCCCGCATGTGGGTGTTGGCTTCATTTTGCACGCAGGAGATGCTCTCGAGACCGCCGGCGACCAGGATCTCGGCGCCCTCGGTCATGATTCGCTGTGCCGCGATCGCGATCGACTGCAATCCGGAGCTGCAGAAGCGGTTGATACTCAAACCGGCGGTCGTCACGGGCAGGCCCGCGCGCAGTGCGATCGCCCGCGCAATGTTGCCGCCGGTGGTGCCTTCGCCGAACGTCGACCCCATGATCACGTCCTCGACCTCGGCGGGGTCGATTCCGGCACGCATCACGGCATGCCGCACGGCATGAGCGCCGAGTGTCGCGCCGTAGGTCATATTGAAGGCGCCTTTCCAGCTCTTGCCGAGCCCGGTGCGCGCCGTGGAGACGATCACGGCTTCAGTCACTGGAGGGCCTCGTGAGTTCGCTGAATGTCTTTCTTTCCCGGGCGAGTCGCGCGAGCAGCGGCGCCGGCGTCCAGAACGCCGCATTGGCGCCGCGTTCTGCCGCGATGCGGCTCAGCGCGCGCGCAACCGTGATCAAGCCGACACTATCCCCGTAGAACATGGGGCCGCCGCGGTAAGCCGGAAAGCCGTAACCGTTCAGGTAGACGAGGTCGACGTCCGAGCTGCGCTGGGCGATGCCCTCATCGACTATTCTGGCTCCTTCGTTGATCAGCGCATATATGCAGCGCTCGACGATTTCGCTATCCGAGACCGCGCGCGGTACCGCGCCCTTGCTCTCCCGGTATCGTTCGATGATCGCAGTTACCGCCGGATCGGGTATCGCCTCGCGTGCACCGGTCTCGTAGCGGTAGAACCCCGAGCCGGTCTTTTGCCCGAATCGACCCGCCTCGCAGAGGATATCCGCGACGTTCGCGAAGTCCTCGTTGGGATGTTCCGCCGCGCGACGCTTGCGAACCGCCCAGCCGATGTCGAGTCCGGCGAGATCCGCCATCCGGAACGGGCCCATCGCCATCCCGAAACTCTGCAGCGCTGCGTCGATCTGCTGCGGCAGCGCGCCGGCGACGAGCAGGTCGTGTGCCGCCGTGCCGTAGTGCGCCACCATCCGATTGCCGATAAAGCCGTCGCAAACGCCCGCTACGACCGCGATCTTGCCGATCGTTTTGGCCAAAGCCATTGCGGTGGCGAGGGTGTCGTTCGCGGTTGCCGCTCCACGCACCACCTCGAGCAGCCGCATGATGTTCGCGGGGCTGAAGAAGTGCAGGCCGATGACGTCCTGCGGACGCTGCGTGAACCGGGCGATTGCATCGAGATCGAGAGTCGAGGTGTTGGACGCGAGAATCGCGCCGGATTTGACAACCTCGTCGAGCCTCTCGAACACCTTCCTTTTGACGGCGAGATCCTCGAACACCGCCTCGACCACCAGGTCCGCATCGCGCAGCGGCTCGTACTGCAAAGTCGGCGTGATCAGCCCCAGGCGCTGCTCGAGGCTCGCCTCGGTAAGCGACCCCTTGCGCAACGCGCCCTGATAATTGCGGCGGATGTTGAGCAGGCCCCGGTCGAGCGCCTCCTGCGTCGTCTCCAGGAGCGTAACCGGCAGTCCGGCATTGAGGAAGCTCATCGCAATGCCGCCACCCATCGTGCCTGCGCCGACGACGCCGACCCGATTGATCGGGCGTGTGGCGACCGAGTCGGGGAGCCCCTTGATGTGGGAAGCGGCGCGCTCGGCTTGAAAGACGTGCCGCAGCGCCGCCGACTCCGGCGTCGCCATGAGTCCCACGAACAATTCGCGCTCGCGCCTCATGCCGGCCTCGAACGGCTGTTGAACGGCCGCTGCCACGGCTTCGACACAGGCCAGCGGCGCAGGGTACGGACCCGCCTTGGACTTGACCATGTTGCGGGCGAATTGGAAGTACGCCTCGGCATTCGGCAGCCGAATTGCGAGGTCGCGCACCCGTTTGATTCCGCGCCGCTCGGCGACGACGGCGCGCGCGAACTCGAGAGCGAAGGTCGTCAGATCGCCCTCCGCAACCGCATCGAACAATGGTGTGCCGCGCAGCTTGTCGGGGCTCATCGTCGTGCCGGAGACGATCATGTTCAATGCCGCTTCGGCGCCGATGAGTCGCGGCAGGCGCTGGGTACCGCCGGCGCCGGGGAGCAGTCCCAACTTGACTTCCGGCAGTGCGACTCGGGCGCTCGCCGCGGCGATGCGGTAGTGGCAGCTGAGCGCGAGCTCCAGGCCGCCGCCCATGCAGATGCCATCGATCGCGGCGATCACGGGCTTGGTACAGTCCTCGATCGTGCGCAGCAGGCTGTGGAGGTTTGGGGCGGCGAGTGACCTTGGCGTGCCGAATTCACGGATATCGGCACCGCCGGAGAAACCCTTACCCGAGCCGATGAGGACAACGGCCTTCACGGCCGGATCGTCCTCGGCGCGGGCCAGCGCTTCCACGATTGAACGGCGCAGCTCGTGGCCGAGACTATTGACGGGAGGATTATCCAGGCGCAGGAGGGCCACTGCGCCGCTGCCACTGACCTCGAAGTGCACGCTACTCATACGCTGATGGGCATCCGTGACGGGCCGTTATTCCCATGGCTCTCTAGCCTACCTCGGCGCGAAGGTCCCCTAGAAGAACTTCACGCGTAGGGTGGCGCCGAAGGTGCGCGGGTCGCCTACGAACGCATCGATTTGATTATTGAAGCCCGGCACCGCGAGGCCTTGGAAGGGCGTGTCGAAGGCGACCTGAAGGTAGCCCTTGTCGGCGAGGTTCTCGCCCCAGATCTCGAAGGTCCACCTCCCATCGGGGGGGCCGATGCCGATGCGCGCATCCAGGATTCCATAGGCTGCCTGCAGCTTATGCGGGTCGAGATCGGAGCCCGTGTTGTAAGAGGAGCTGTACTTCTCATCGGCACTGAGCCGCAACGCCAGTGATGAGGTGAGCGGCGCCACATACGCCGCCGAGACCGCTCCCGACCACAGGGGCGAAAACGACAGCCGGTTGTTCTCCCGGTTCGCGGCAAACAGGTACAGCGCGTCGCCGAAGTTCGTGATCTGCGTATCTGCGTACACCAGGCCGCCGGTGATGCTCAGTCCGGACAGGGGCGTGAGCCAGTCGACGCGCGTTTCGGCGCCCTTGGAGTCCACGTCGGGGAGCGAGCTGACGACGAACACGATGCCGGTAAAGGTGTTCAGCTGGAAATTATGGTACTGCTGATCGAACACATCGGCATTGAAGCGCACCGTTTTCTGGGCGAGCTCGCTCTTCACGCCGACCTCGAAGGAGTTGACCGTCTCCCTTGGGAACTCGGTATCGAGGATGGGCGCCAGAGGATCGGCGGCGGCCGGATTGGTCACCCGCGCCAGATTGAAGCCGCCCGCCTTGGTGCCATTGCCCCAGGAGACGTACCCCATCAGGTCATCCGTGAAGTGATAGTCCAGCTTGACCGTAGCGTTGAGGTCGTTCTCACCGAGGGACTGATCGTGAGTGATGCCGTTGAAGAACGGATTGAAAGGCGTCGCGCAGCCATAGCCGAGCAGCAGGGTCTGTACATAGGGAAGCGCAAGTGACGGCGGGGGCGCGGTGAGCAGCTGCCCGCACGCGGAACCGCCGTCGGGGTCGACGTAGCTGGCCGTGTCGTCCTTGGATTCATGTGTGTAACGGAGGCCCGCCGTGAGGTCCAGATGCTCCATCAGCGAATAAGTCTCGTTGGTGAAGAGGGCGTAGCTCTTCTCGGTCTGCTCGTAGGAGTCCGCCTGACCGGAAACGCCGGGAATGAAGGTTTGCCCGGGCAGGTTTCCGGTCAGCTCCGTCAGCAACAGGAAATTCGGCGGACTGACATCCGCCGCGGCCGTCGCCGTGCCGCTGAGATACAGGTCGAAGTCATCATCGGCAAGAACCGTCGAAGTCAGGTTGAGAAGCTCTTTATCGGTGAAGGCGCCGATCAGCCAGTTCAGCCGGTCGGTCTTGCCCGCGAGCCGCAACTCCTCACTCATCTGCTTGAAGTCCGTCACGTTGCCGTTGGCCGGCTCCTCTATGAGCGCCGCTTCGGAATAATCCGGATCGTTGCCCTCGGTGATGCTGTTGTCCCGCCAGGCGCTGATCGAGGTCAGGTGGGCGCTACCGAGATCCCAGTCGAGCTGAGCGGAAAATCCGCGGTCCCAGATCTGCTGTGAGATCGGATAGTTCGCAAATGACTGGCGGTTGAAGGGGTTCGTGGGCGTGTCGGGGAACCCCACCTGTCCGGGCGTGCCCCCGAGCAGGGGGTCGGTGGCGAGCGCGGTGATGATCCCGGCAAAGGGGCCGGGATACACGGGAGTGGCCTGACAGCACACCTCATTGCGACGCGAGAAATCGCCGATGAGCAGCACGCTGAGATCGCTGCTGGGGGTAATCAGGTACTCTCCGCGCACCGTGTAGAGGTTGCGGTTATTGGCCGCATCGTCGAAGTTGCCGGTTCCCGTCTCGACGTTCAGGAAGCCATCGCGCTTTTTGTACTCGGCATAGAGGCGGAAAGCGGAAGAATCCCCCACCGGCCCGGTAATCCACCCTGATACTTCCCGGTCGTCGAAATTCCCGCCCGTGATCTCGGCGCTTGCCTCGAACGTTTTCGAGGGGCGGTTGGTCTCGATGACGATGACGCCGGCATCGTTGTTCTTGCCGAACAGTTCCCCCTGCGGGCCTTCGAGGACCTGGATGCTCTGGATGTCGCCGATATCGCCGAAACCGACGCCGTTGCGCGGCCGATAGACCCCATCGATCACCACGCCGACGGAGGATTCCAGGCCCACATTGTCACCGACCGTGCCGATGCCGCGGATGCGCGCGGTGGTCGAGTTCTCCGAGCTGGTCGAAGTCACCGTGACGCCCGGGGTGAGCACGCTCAAGTTCTTGATATTGGTTACGCCAGCGTCCCGCAGCTGCTGCGCAGAGAGCGCGATCACGGAGATCGGCACGTTCTGCAAGTTCTGCTCGCGCTTCTGCGCGGTGACGATGACTTCCTTGAGCTCGGTGGGGCTTGCGCTCGTTGCGGCCGCGTCCGCCGCGCGGCCGACGCTGCCCGTCGCGCCGAACGCGATTGCCAGCACGAGCGCCGGCAGTATGCCCTTGAAAGCAAACCGGTTTGAGTTATCTTTTGCCGCGACGTCCGAAGTGACAACCATGGTGAATGTCCCCTTCTTCGGTTGGCGAGAGCTTACGGAAAAGTCCCCGCCCCGGAGGCACTCCAGGCGCCAAACTCTTAACCCCAGACGCCAAAAGGCCCTGTGGTGAAACCGCTACACCCGGGTTCAGCCTCCCGGAGGGCAAGTCCGGAGATCCCGAACGGTGCCCGGGGGGCCGCCTTTGGGGCCGGGCAGATCGACACTTCCCCGTCTTTGGGGCTAAGCTCGGCGCTGCATTTAGGGCTTCCGGCCGGGGGATTGATGCGGTATGGGGACACTCGAAGCGACGCATCA
This sequence comes from Steroidobacteraceae bacterium, assembly GCA_050739095.1. Classification (GTDB taxonomy): domain Bacteria; phylum Pseudomonadota; class Gammaproteobacteria; order Steroidobacterales; family Steroidobacteraceae; genus 13-2-20CM-66-19. The sequence goes on from JBOIAR010000008.1 coordinate 29,625, forward strand.
GAACTCGATATTGGTGAGCTGGGTGAAGGCCTTCGGGCGCGCACTGGACGCCGCGGGCTGTGATGGCGGCGCGCTACTCGCGGAGGCGGGATTTGACCTTAGCCATCTCGGCGGAGCCGATGCCCGCTGCCCCCTCGCCAAGACCGGAAAGCTGTGGCGGGTCGCACTCGAGGCGACCGGGGACGAGGCCTTCGGCGTAAAACTGGCCAGTCACTTCACGCACACCGCGTTCCACGCCCTGGGCTTTGGGTTGAGCGCGAGCTCGAGTCTCAAAGAGGCCTTCGAGCGCGTGCAGCAATACGCGCCCGTGGTCAGCGATGCGATCGGGTACCGCTTCTACCGCTGTGGCGCGGAGTACCACTTCTACATCGAGCCGCGGACTGAGGTGCCGATCGAGTCGATCGACGCCCTGGTCGGGATATACCTGCGCATGTGCCGCTCACTCATCGGGCGCGACTTCTCGCCCTTGGCGGTCGAGTTGCGGCGACCACGACCCGCGGTCATCGACGATTTCGAACGGCTCTGGCGCGCGCCGCTGCGCTTCAGTGCCGAGCACAACCGTATGAGATTCGACTCGGCGAGCATCGAGCGTCTGCTCGATAGCGGCAACCCCGAGCTCGCGCGCCTCAGTGATGCCGTCTCGGCGCGTTACCTGGCGCGCATCGAGCGGCACAACATGGAGGCGCGGGTACGTACGGTGCTCACGCAGGGCCTGCGGCGCGGTGAGCCCACCCAGCAGGCAGTCGCCGAGATTCTCAATGTCAGCGCGCGCACGCTGCAGCGCAAGCTGAGCGGCAAGGGCACCACCTTCAGAAAGATCGTCGACGAAGTCCGGCGCGCGCAGGCGCTCGCGCACCTCAGCACGACCCAGATGAGCGTCAATGAGGTCACGCATCTCCTCGGGTTTTCGTGCAGCAGCAGTTTTACCCGCGCGTTCAGGCGCTGGACCGGCCTGTCGCCGTCCGAATGGCGCGCAAGCAGCGGGTCGCGCATCCTGCATGCGCCGACGCGGCGGTTACCCGGATCGGTCGACCAACACGCTCAGTCGGCGAACCCAGCGTATACCTTGTCGCGAAACATCATCCGCTAGCATTCACGCCGGGAAGACGATGACGCCGCGGCCCGGCCGGCCCTCTTGCAGATCGGCGAATGCTTGCGGTGCCTCGGCGATCGAATATGTCCGGGTAATGAGCTCGTCGAGCTTCAGTCGGCCGCTGCGATAAAGTCCAATGAGCCGCGGGAAATCCTGCTGCGGTCGCGCCGAGCCGTAGTAGCTGCCGGTCAGCGTTTTCCCGGTGAGCGCGACGTGTTGCGCATTCAGTGCGATCCTGTCGGCGGCCGCGGCAATACCGACGGTCACGGCCGTCCCGCCCCGGCGCAAGACCCCGAAGGCCTGCTCGGAAATCCGTCCGAGTCCCACGCAATCGAAGGCGTAGTCGGCACCACCGCCCGTGAGCTTGTACAAGGCTTTGCCGATCTGGTCCTGCCCCGTCGCGTTCAATGCGTGCGTGGCCCCGAAGCGCTTGGCCAATTCGAGCTGGGGCTCGCTCGTGTCAACCGCCACGATCATTGCGGCGCCTGCGATCGCGCAGCCTTGGATCGCATTGAGACCGACTCCCCCGCAACCAAATACGACCGCGATCGAGCCCGCTTCGACGCGGGCGGTGTTGACCGCTGCGCCGAAGCCGGTCATGACGCCGCAGGCGATTAACGCGGCTCGATCGAGCGGCATTTGCGGGTCAATCTTCACCAGGCTGTCGGCGTGCAAGGTCGCATACTCGGCCATGACGCCGCAGCCGCAGAATACGTTGAGTGGCGATCCCGCCGCGTCGAATGTGCGTACGCCGCCATCGGGCAAGGTGTGGAGCGTCCGCAGGGACTGCACGCACAGGTGCGGGCGACCCGTCTGACAGTAGTGGCAGCGGCCGCAAATGCTTACGAACGAGCTGATGACGTGGTCACCGATCGCGAAGCGGCTCACGCCCTCGCCGGCGGCCGTCACGATTCCGGCTCCTTCATGCCCCAACACGAGCGGCAAGGGATAGGCGAGCGTCCCATTGGTCGCCGATAAATCGCTGTGGCACACGCCACACGCCGCAAGCCGGATCATGACCTCGCCGTGGCGCGGCGACTGCACCTCGATCTGCTCGACCGCTACCGGCACGCCGAGTTGCCTCGCGACGACGGCTCTCGATAATTGACTCACGGCGCAGCCCCGCTCTGACATGAATTCGCAGGGGCAGTATCATAGCCCAATGGGCTCGCAGATCGCGTCTGGACGAACTGCCGACCTCGACGGTGCCGCGCTCGCCACCTGGCTCGAGCAACACGTCGCCGGTTTTCGGGGACCGATTGCCTTGACGAAATTCGAGGGTGGGCAGTCGAATCCGACGTACAGGCTCGATGCAGCGAGCGGCACCTACGTGCTGCGTCGCAAGCCCTTCGGGACTTTGTTGCCGTCAGCCCACGCCGTGGAGCGCGAATATCGCGTCCTGACGGCGCTCCACGCAGTCGGTTTCCCAGTGCCGCGTGCGTTTGCGCTTTGCCAGGACCAGGCGGTGATCGGCTCGGCTTTCTATCTGATGGCCCTGGTCGAGGGCGCGAATTTCACCGACGGTGCGCTTCCCCATCTGACCAAGGGTGCTCGCACGCTGGTTTATCACGGCATGATCGATACGCTCGCGGCCCTGCATAGGATCGCCCCGGAGGCCGCCGGCCTTGCGACATTCGGTCGTCCCGGCAATTTTTTCGAGCGCCAGGTCGCGCGCTGGATCAAGCAATATCGGGCATCGGAGACCGACAGAATCGAGGCGGCGGAGCGACTGATCGTTTGGTTGCCCGCGACCTTGCCGCCGCAGACCGGCATCGCGATCGTGCACGGCGACTACCGGATCGATAATCTCATCATGACGCCATCCGGCGAGAAAATCCTCGCGGTCCTCGACTGGGAGCTTTCGACGCTCGGCGATCCGCTCGCGGACTTCTCGTATTTCCTCATGAATTGGGTCACGCCGGCCGATGGGCGCGCGGGGGTGCTCGGCCTCGATCTCGATCGGCTCGGCATCCCGACGCTCGAGCAAGTGGTTGCGCGATACTGCGAAAAAACGTCGCGAGCCGCGATTCAGGATCTCGACTGGTATTTTGCGTTCAACCTGTTTCGCCTCTTGGGGATTGCGCAGGGCATCAAAAAGCGCGTGATCGAGGGCAATGCCTCGAGTGCGCGCGCCGGCGAGTTGGCGGCCCGCATACCGCAGATCGCGGCCCAGGCGTGGCGCTTTGCGGAGCGCGCCGGCGCTTGAGGCCGTGGGTCAGTGCGAGGCCCTACAGCTCCCTCAGTCCGTCGGTCACCGGTATGCGAGCGGCGCGCAGCGCCGGAAACAGACCGCCCAGAAAGCCGATGACGAGCGCCCACTTCAATCCCTCGCCCATCAGCTGCGGCGTCACCTGGAACTGAAACATCACCGCGCCGAAATTCGGTCCCAGCGTCGAGACGGTGAAATGATGGAACAGCAGCCAGGCGATGAACGCCCCGCCTACGCCACCGGCGAGCGCGAGCAGCATGGTTTCGATCATCACCGAGACCACCACCGGTCCGCCGCGAAAGCCGATCGCACGCAGTGTGGCGATCTCGCGCGTGCGGGCAGAGACGGCGGCATACATGCTGTTGAGCGCCCCGGCGACTGCGCCGATCGCCATGATGCCCGCCACGACCAGGCCCAGAATGCGAATGAAGCGGCTCAGGCCCTCGGACTGCTCTGCGTAATACTTGCGAGTCGTATTCGCCTGCACCTCGAGCTGCGGATCACTCGCCAGCGCCGCCTTGAAGGCGTCGAAAGCGTTGCTGCCGGTCAGGCGCACCGTCACCGACTGAACGCTGCTGCCAAGATGAAATGCAACTGCGACGACGTTGACGTCACCCCAAAGCTCCGAGTCGTGCGCATCGCCGGAATCGAATTCACCCACCACCTTCCACGGCTGCCCGTTGATCTCCAGCGTCGAACCGACACGAGTGTGCGCAAATTCATGCGCCGCAGCCTTGCCCACGATGATCTCCCGCAATCCCGTTTGAAAGCGCCGCCCGGCGATGATCTTTACGCGCCTGCGCACCGCCCAGACTTCGGGCCCGACGCCCCGGATCGTGACATTCTCATCCTCACCGGTGCCCTTCCTGGGGAGCGAGGCCCCCATGACCACTTCCGGCGAGGCGAGCGGCTGGCCCTGCGCGTTCCGCGCTACCTGCGGCTTGCCGCCGATCAGCAAGACACTCTGTGGATCCAGGCTCGAGGTGTTTTCGGCGAGCGCACCGGACTGGAGCACGATGGCCGTGTCGTCACTGCCGGTGGCGCGGAAGGTAGACTCATACCCGGTACCCATGGCCAGCAGCGAAACCAGCACGCCCACGACGCCCGCAATCCCCACCACCACGACCGAGGCGCCGCCCCAGCGCTGAGGCAACGTCGACATGCCCGAAGCGGTGATCGAGCCAACCCGTCGACCGGCGCGGGTCAGGATGAGCCACAGCGCCAGCACCAATGCCAAGGCACCGATCCCAATCCAGGGCAAGGCGAGGCCCACGCCGACTCCGAGCACGGCGGCAACCCCCGTGGCCAGGACGAACAGTGTCTTTTTCAGCACTGATATTCCCCTATCGTCCCGCCAGCGCGTCCACTATGCGAAGCCGCATGCCACGCCCCGCGGGCAACACGCCGACTACCAACCCGATCAGGACCATCAAAGCGAGACCCTGCAGCCAGATCGGCGCCCCCACCGGCATGATCGGCAATCGCGAGCCCAGTTGACTTTGCAGGGCATTGTCCACGCCCGTGGCCAGGATCAGTCCGACGATGCCGCCCAGCACCACCAGCAGCACGGATTCGGTCAGCACCAGTCCCAGCACCCTGCGGTTCGAGAAGCCCACAGTCTTCAGAATGGCGAGCTCCGGAATGCGCTCACGCACAGCCTGCGCCATGGTGTTGCCCGTCAGCAGGATCAGGGTGAAGAACACCGCCCCGATGATGGCGTGCACGAGCAGGCCGAGGTTCACGATCTGACCGATCAGATTTGCAGCGAAAGCGCTCTCGGTCTGAGTCTTGGTCTCGTGACCGGAGTTGGCTGATAGCGCGTCGATCCGTGCTGCGATCCGACCCGCCTGGTCCGGGTTGGCGATCTTCTCGATGTAAATTGAGACCGTACTCTTCCCGAAGGCCCGCGATAGGTCGAAACCGCGCCAGCGGATGAAAAACCCTTGCTCCCGAGCGGACGTCCGTGCGTGGTAGATACCCACCAGATCGAAAATCCAGGTATTGGACTTGTCCTCGCGCGGGAACATCTTCGACCTGATTGGAATCTGGTCGCCCACGTTCCAATGATATCGCCGGGCCAGCGCCGCGCCGGCGATCGCTCCGGTCTGGGTGGCATCGAAAGCGCGGCGCGCAGCCGCCGTGATCTTGAGGTCTGGATAAAGATCGAAGTAATTGCGTGCTACCGCGACGGCAACAATCGGATTTCGGGGGCTCTGGTACGTGCCGGCGAGAAAACTGCTGTAGGCCACCGCTTCCACCCCCGGCACCGTGGGGATCCGAGCTTGGAGACTGAATGGCAGCGGCACCATGAATTTTGACGCCGTGATCAATCGGTGAGCGGCTCCAACCGTATGACCGGCTTCCGTCAAGACGCTGTTCACCGACTCCAGCAGTCCAAACAGCAGAAACGCCACCACAACCGAAACCAACGTCAGGAGCGTCCGCAGCTTGCGCCGGGTCAGCGCCGCCCAAACCAGGTGCAGGTACCTCATGCGGCGGCCTTGACGGCCTCGACCAGGGCACCCTTGTCGAGCTGCAGCGTATGAGTGGCGTACTCGGCCGCTTTCGGGTCGTGGGTCACCATGACGATCGTCTTGCCCTGCTCGCGATTGAGATGCTGCAGGAGCGTCAGCACCTCGACCGCCGATTGCCGGTCGAGGTCGCCCGTCGGCTCGTCGCAGACGAGTAACTTGGGATCCGACACGATGGCCCGCGCAATCGCCACACGCTGCTGCTGACCGCCCGAGAGCTCGCCGGGCTTGTGCGCTGCGCGGTCGGCAAGCCCGACCAGTTGCAGGGCGATCTCGGCATTGCGCCGGCGCTTGACCGAGGGCAGCTTGGTGAGCAACAACGGCAGCTCCACGTTCCGCCGCGCCGGCAGCATCGGCAGCAGGTTGTAGAACTGGAACACGAAGCCGACATTGGAGGCTCGCCAGCGGGCCAGCTCGCTCTGGCCGAGCCGATCGATGCGCCGCTCCGCCACCGTGAGCGTACCCTCGGTCGGGGAGTCGAGACCGCCGATCAGGTTGAGAAGTGTGGTCTTGCCCGAGCCCGAAGGTCCCATGAGCGCGAGGAAATCTCCCTCGCTGATGTCCAGATTGAGGTGATGCAGCACCTCTACCCGCTGCTTGCCGCGTATGTAGATCTTGCTCAAATTGCGGATTTGGACCAGCGCGCTCATGAAGATGCCTCCAATTTGACTGCGATACGCGACCCGTCGCGCAACCGCAAGGGCGGTGATTTCACCACCTCGGTGCCGGCGCCGAGTCCCTCGACCGCGCGCAGATCGCCGCGCGCGAGTTCAGGGGATACCGTGTGCTCGCGAGCGTGGTCGCCCCGAATGACGAACACCACGCTGCGGCCCCCCTTCTGAACGATGGCGGAGGCCGGCACGAGCACGCCGCGAAGCGGCGCGGAAGCGCCAGCACGCTCCGCCACGGATGACTGCTCGAGGAACGACACGCGCACACCCATATCGGGCAGGATGCGCGGGTCGAGCTTCTGGAACGCAACGCGGACCTTCACGGTCGCCTTGCTCTTGTCGGCAGTCGGCACGATGGCGATCACGTGCGCGGGAATGTTCCAGTCGGGATAGGCATCGAGCACCGCCGCGGCGGGTTGCCCTGCCTTCACCCGGTGGATGTAGGCCTCGTTCACATCGACGTCGACCTCGAGCGAACTCATGTCGACGATGGTCGCAACGCCGGCTGCTTCAAAGGTGCCGCCGCCAAAAATGGGCGAGATGAAGTCGCCGATCTGCGCGGCTTTGGCGATCACCACCCCTGAGAACGGCGCCTCGACGACGGTGTAATCCTCCTGCACTTGCGCCGCCTGCACGCCGGCCTGCGCCGCCTCGACTTGGCGCTGCTGCGTTTTCACTTGCGCGGCCGTGGTGACCGCGAGCGTCTGGGCGGTCTCGTAATCCTCCTCCGACACCAGATGCTGGCCGATCAGCGCCGCATCGCGTGCGAAGTCGCGCCGGTCCTGAGCCAGCTGCACTTGATACTGGCTCAACTGCGCCTGCGCGGCCGCCAACTGTGCTTTGGCCTGGTCCAAAGCGGCACGCTCGGTGCTGTCGTCCAAGCGCGCCAGCACCTGCCCGCGGTGAACGTGCTGGCCTTCGTCGAAGTACACTTGGATCAGCTGCCCGGCGATCTGCGAAGAGACCGTCGCTTCGCGCTCCGCGGTGACGTAGCCCGTAGCCTGAAGGATGGTAGCGGGTGCGGTGTCATCCGCAGCGGCGATGGCGGTCGCCTCGGTGACTTCGATCGCCCCCGCGCGAGCCCATAGGAAAAATCCCGCGGCCGCGAGTACCACCATTGCGCCCACGGCCGCAAGCCACTGGCCCATATGTCCTCGAGCCGCCTGCTCGCGCTCGCTGCGGTCGATCCTGAGCTCATCGAGCAACTCTCTCTTATGCAAGCCGTTCGTCATCAGTCGGCGCCGCGCAAACGACTTGTTCCGTGGCGGCGATGGTTCATGGACATCAATATTCGCGCTTTTGGATAATCAGCAGCGCCATCGCGAGAAACAGGACTGCCAAAGCGCAGGCCGCGATGATCGCCGTCCAGGCGATCTGATGCGTACTGGGTAGTGATGCCCCCACGAGCCGTCGGAAGAAGTTGCCGGAGTGCGGCAGCGCTTTATTGAAGAGGAGGACGAATATGAGCGCCACGAAACACGCGCTGGCCCTGATTCTCCAACCCTCGTCGCAAAACGTGGACAGACACGCCGAGATCGCGTAGACGGTCAAACCGCAGGAGACGATCACAGTGAAGAAACCAAGCGCGTCACGCGCGTTCACCGCTGGCGGCGGTAAGAGCAGCCAAACGACGATGACGAACAGCGTCAGCAAAGCTGTCGTTTCGAGCACGCCGATGACGGTCCGCACGACAAACAACCAACTGCGGGAGACCGGCAATGCCAGCGTGAAGAGCCTGGATCCTTCACCGCCTTTGTGGTAACTGCCTGGCAGGGTCGAAGCTGTGTCGATTCCGGAGCCGGCCAGCATGATAGCGGCAATAAACGCGATGAGCGCGCTCACCCCAACAAGGACCGGCAATAGCAGTTGCGGATGATTCGCCCGCGCGCCGGCTGTTGCGAAGATCATGACGAGAAAGATGACGCCAAAGACCAACACCCAGGCGAGTTTCCATCGGGTCTCCAACCATGCCTTCAACCAGAGCATTTGTTGTTTCCCCCATGTTCCAGAAATATTTCCTTGAGTGTGACCGGGAAGCGCTCGACTGCCGCCCCCAGCGACTGGCGCAGCTCGGCGGCGACAGCCTCGGCATTGCGGCTCACGAGTATCGAGAGCATCCGGCCGTTGCGCCGCACGCTTACCACTCCGTCCAACCGACCGACGTCACTCGGCGGCTCGTCCGAGCACACGAGGCTGAGTCGCTGATAGTGGGTCTTGAGATCATCGAGTTCCCCGCAGACCAGCGTCCTGCCGCGGTCGATGATTGCGACGTGATCGGCGATCTGCTCAACGTCCGGGAGCTGATGCGAGGAGAAGAAGATCGTCGTGCCTTGCTCGGCGGCGATGGCGACGAGCTCGCGCAGCAGCTGCTCGATGGCGGCCGGGTCCAGGCCCTCCATGGGCTCATCGAGAATCAGCAGCTCCGCGCCGTGTGAGATCGCCAGCAGCAGCATGAGCTTCGAGCGCATGCCCTTCGATAGCTGCGAGATTCGCTTGCCGCGCGGCAGATCGAAGAGATCGAGATACCGCTGCTCGAGATCCCGTCGCCAGCCGGGGAAGAAGGGGCGCGCGAAGCGAATGATGCCTTCGACGGTCATGTAGGGATACAGATCCTTGTCTTCGGTGACGAACCCGATCCGCCGCCGAATGCCGACTCCGTCGCGTGGATCGGCCACCGCCCGCCCGAAAATGCGCGCCGAACCACCGTCCGCTGTGATCAGGCCGAGCAGGTGCTTGATGGTGGTCGTTTTCCCGGCACCGTTGCGCCCGAGAAAGCCGAACACGCTTCCGGCCGGCACTCGCAGATCGAGCCCGTCGAGCGCCGCGTGCCTACCGAAGCACTTCCGGAGGCCCTCGATTTCGATTACCACCTCACTCATGCCACCTCCGTATCACCGTTCTTTCGCGCTACCGCCAGCTCGTTCTCGACGATTCGGCGGATCTCCTCTTCAGAGAGGCCAAGCGCTATCAGGCGTTCGATGGCAGAGCCGATGAGCTTTCCGGCCCTGGTCATGACCTGACGGCGCTCGACGACGGACCGGCCGACGTAAGCGCCCGAGCCTTGCCTGAGCTCGACGATTCCCTCGTGTTGAAGCTCTCGGTACGCGCGAACCACCGTATTGGGATTGATGACGAGCTCTTCCGCCAAACTACGAATCGTCGGGAGTCTTTCACCCGCCTGAAGAGCACCCGTTTCGACGCCATGTCTGATCTGCTGCATCAGCTGCAAATAGACGGGGACGCCCGAGGAATGGTTGAGGTGGAAGATCACGAAGTGTGCTACTCTGCTAGCACACTACACGCATGAGGCGCTGGGGTCAAGGCGATGCGTTCGACTCGGCGGTCCGGGCCTGGCTTGGCCTGAGCTGTAGATCAGCGTGGGAGAGGCTGCCGACAACTGCGGCAGCGCATGACTGAACTTCGCGGCCAACACTCTCGCGTGAGCGCGTCAGCGGGTCACGCTGGAAGAGACTGACGGTGGCAGCTTTGCAAATTGCCGACGGCTGGCGTAGGTTTATCTGCGGCTGCGGAAAAGCACAACTCAAAGGCGGGCCAGCGCAGTAGGGTCGCGACCTGCCCCTGTCAGGTGAACCATGAATACAATCACCGGAACGAGCCTCGCTGCCATTCTGCTCGGGATTTCCTTGAGCCTTTCGCCGCAGTTCGCGGCGGCTCAGTGGCAGCGCGGCAGCGCTCAGGATCTGAACATTCCGCCCCCGCCGGCGATCGGGCAGCAAAACGTGGCCACCGCCGATCTGCTCGTGTCGCACCCGGCGACGAAACCCTGCATCGTGACACTGTTTCAGTCCGATACGTTCGACGACTACTCGCCGCGCCCCTTCAGCTACGCCCCACCCGCCAATTGTCCCGGACCCTGGGCCAAGGTGGTCTTCATCGCCCATTTCAATGAAAACTCCGGAGTGCAATACGATCGGACGGCCTACGTCTTTCTGGGCAATGCCAACCTGTATTTCGGTACGACGCCCGAGCCGACTGCTACCCTCGGCCCAAGCTGGACAGTCCAAAGCGACGTGACAGCCTACAGCGCCCTTCTCGCCGCGCCCCGGACCGGTGCCGTGAGTATTTTCAATATCGTCAACAGCACTTACACCGGAGTGATTCACGGCAGCGGCTTTCTCTATTTCTATCCTTTCGAGAATCACCACGGTCAGGGTAACCAGAACCAGTCCGGCGATCAGGCCCAGCAGAGCGACTACGGGCACGGCGGCGAGGTGCCCGGCCAGTCCGTGCCCTCGGCCGTTTATTCGCTGAACAGCGGCAATCAGCCGACCTACCTGGATACCCCGTCGGATCAGCTCTCGCAACAGTTCGTCTTTCCAAAGAACATGACGGGCATTGACCTCGTGATCGTCGCGCAGAGTCAGATAGGCGATGAGTTCTGGTACACGTGCGTTCCGAATCAGTACGCCGGCGAACTGCAATCCTGCGGAAACACCGGCTATCGACAGGTCGTGGTGCAGGTGGACGGCCGCACGGTGGCCTACGCACCCGTGTCCCCCTGGATTTACACCGGCGGCATCGATCCGTTCCTTTGGGCACCCACACCCGGTGCTCAGACGCTCAATTTCACGCCCTACCTTGTCGATCTGACACCTCTCGTGGCGAAACTCGACGATGGCCAGCCGCATACCGTGGCCTTGAGCGTCTACAACGATGACAACTACTTCTCCGTTGCGGCGAGCCTGCTCGTCTACCAGGATCAGCAGGTGTCGTCGATCAGCGGCGGCGTGACCGAGATCAGCGTGCCGGCGCTCTCGCCGGCGGTCACGTCCGACCTCAGCAGCGGAACCGGAGGCAGCATCGCCGGATCGGTGAACGTCAGCTCCAAAGTGCACACGCTCATCGCCGGTTACATCAACTTGCCGAGCGGGCCGCGGTGGACCTCGGTCGAGCAGGACTTCGCCTTCGCCAATGACCAGGACTACACGATCAACAGCGTTGTTTATGATCAGCAGATTGCCCTGTCCAGCACGGTCGACACCGTGACCCGGGTGCGAGGTTCGGGCGCTTACGGCCGGAGCCAGGAGTGGACGGGCACACGAACATGGAGCTTTCCGTTGACCGTGAATTACGACCAGGTGCTGCAGTCGAACGGCAACTACGACATCACGACGACCGTGCTGCAGGATTACCGCTCATTTTCCGCGCCGCTGCCAACGGCCGCCGTGGCGCGAGCCCTCATGGATCGCGTGCAGGCTGAAGACACCCTCGAGCTGACCCCGAGTTTCAACATCATCGGGAATGCGAACATGACGAGCTCGCAGCAGTTCGAGTTCCAAAGCCGCGGCAGCGCCCAGCCGCAATGCTACAACCGGACGATCACGAACGCCGCCAGTTCGGTCAGCGCGGTCAGCGACGCGCGCCGCTGCGAGCTGCTGTCGTGGCAGGAAGGCGGGAGGTGAGCTGGCCTCAGGTGCCAGGAGCGGTCAGCGCGAGACTTCGACGCGCCACGGTTCTGCTAACCTTCGAACGTAACCTATCGAGATAGATGTAGACGACGGGGGTCGTGTAGAGGGTCAGGATCTGGCTGATGAAGAGTCCGCCGACGATCGCGATGCCGAGCGGGCGGCGCATCTCAGCACCTTCCCCCGCCATGATCGCAAGCGGCAGAGCGCCCAGCATGGCCGCGATCGTCGTCATCATGATGGGGCGGAAGCGCAGCATGCAGGCGGCATGGATCGCCGCCGCGGCGCTCTCGTCGTGCTCGCGCTGTGTCTCGAGCGCCACGTCCACCATCATGATGGCGTTCTTCAGGACGATGCCGATGAGAAGGATGACCGCGATCAGCGCGATCAGCGTGAACTGCTCGCCGAAAAGCAGCAGCGCGAGCACCGCGCCGATGCCGCTCGAGGGAAGCGTGGATAGGATCGTGATCGGCTGAGCCAGGCTCTCGTATAGGACCCCGAGCACGATGTAGACGGCGACCAGCGAGCCGAGGATGAGCAGCGGCTCCTCTATGACGGTCTGCTGGAAGATCATCGCCGTACCGGCGAATCCGCCGTGGACCGAGATCGGCACGTGCAGTGCCCGCATGGCGCCATCGATCGCGGCCAGCGCAGTGCCGAGCGTCTCCCCCTGCGGCAGGTTGAAGGAGATAGTCGTCGCGACGAAGGGTCCCTGGTGATTCACGGCGAGCGCCGTCAGCCCCGGGCCGTAGTAGCTGAAGGCCGAGAGCGGGATCATCGGCTCCTGAGCCGTGCTGAGTGCGGTTCCGGTCGAGGCGCGGCCGGCGCTGTTGGTGAGCTGGTTGAGCTGGTAGTTCTGCGCGGCGCTGCTCGTAGCCGCGCCCGCGCCGGTGGCCGTACTCGCCGTCGAGCTCGCACCTGCGCCGGAGCGGTTGATCTGGAAGGCCGCCACGGCCGCCGCGCTCGACTGGGTGCCGCTCAGGGCGCCTCCGGAGGTACTCACATAGATGTCGTCGAGCGTCTGCGGGCTCTGCCAGAACTTCGGCTCAACCTCCATCACGACATGATACTGGTTCATGTCCTCGTAGATCGTCGAGACCTGCCGCTGGCCGAAGGCGTCGTAGAGAGTATTGTCGACGTCCGTCATGTCGACACCGAGACGCGCCGCGGTCGCGCGATCGATGTGCAGTTTCACATCCAGACCGCTCTCCTGCCGATCGGAGCTGACATCACGCAGCGCTGGATTCTTCTTGAGTGCAGCGGTGATCTTCGGCGCCCAGGTATCCAGGGTGCTCAGATTGTCCGACAGCAGGGTATACTGGTACTGCGCGTTGCCCTGGCGGCCGCCAAAGCCGATGACCTGCGCGGATTGAAGAAAAAGGCGAGCCCCCGTGACGCCGGAGAGCTCGCGCCGCAAGCGCGCGATCACCGCATCGTCGGTCATCTTGCGCACCGCAAGGGGCTTCAACTGGGAAAACAGGAACCCGACGTTGGTTTCCCCACCGCCCGTGAAGGCGACCACGTGCTCGACCGCCGGATCATGGCGCACGATGGCCTCGACTTGCCGCATCTTCTTTTGCATCGCCTGGAAGGAGATGCTCTCGTCGGCGTTCACGAAGCCGATGAGGCTGCCCAGGCTCTGCTGCGGGAAGAAGCCCTTCGGTACGATGGCAAACAGGTAGAAGTTGAGCCCGACGACCATGAGCAGGCCGAGCATCACCAGCCGCCGATGCCGGATCGCGGTTTGGAGTGTCTCGCCGTAATAATCCCGTAGGGCGTTGAAGCCACGCTCGATTGCCTGCAGGAATCGTCCGAGATGCGCGGGGGCCTTGAGGATCCGCCCGCAGAGCATCGGAGTGGTCGTGAGGGAGACCACCAGCGAAAGCGCGACGGTCACTGCCAGAGTCAGCGCGAACTCGCGCAGCACCCGCCCGACGAGTCCGGCCATGAGCAGGATCGGAATAAACACCGCGATCAGCGCGCTGCTCATTGCAAGAACCGTGAATCCGACTTCCTTCGCGCCCTGCAGTGTCGCCTGCGCGCGCGGCATGCCCGCCTCAAGGTGGCGCGAGATGTTCTCAATGACGACGATCGCATCGTCGACCACGAACCCCGTCGAAACCGTCAACGCCATGAGCGAGAGGATGTTGAGGCTGAAGCCGAGGAGATAAATGACCGCTAGTGTGCCCGCGAGGGACAGGGGCACCGCCACCGCCGGAACCAGGGCGGCGCGCGGGTTGCGCAGCATGACCACCACGACGGTCACGATCAGCAGGATCGCCAACAGCAACGTAATCTCGACGTCGCGCACGGAGGTGCGGATCGTGCCTGTCAGGTCATTCGTGAGGATGAGATTGATGCCATCCGGTATGGAAGCGCGGATCTGCGGCAGCACGGCCTTGATGCGATCCACCGTATCGATGACGTTCGCGCCCGGCTGCTTATGAACGATCAACAGCACGGCCCGTTGGCCGTCGGCGAGCCCGAGACTGCGGACGTCCTCGACGCCTTCGCTTACCTTCGCCAGGTCCCCGAGGTGCACCGCTGCGCCATGGCGATACGCGATGATGAGCGAGCGGTACTGCGCGGGGGTGCTTGCGGTGTCGTTGACGTAAATCTGATAGCGCCGCTCGGCACCGTTGATCGCGCCCTTTGGCGCATTGGCGTTGGCGGCCGCGATCGCGGCGCGCACATCCTCGAGCCCGATGCCATACTTGAAGAGCGCCAGCGGGTTCAAGTCGATGCGCACGGCCGGCGACGAGCTGCCGCCGATGTCGATCTCCCCGACACCTTCGATCTGCAGCAGCCGCTGCTGGATGATCGTGGAAGCGGCGTCGTAGACCTGTCCCATGGTCAGGGTGTTGGAGGTGAGCGCCAGAATCAGGATCGGCTCATCCGCGGGATTGAAGCTGCGAAATGTGGGATTGCTGCGCAGCGACGCGGGCATGTCCTGCCGCGCGGCATTGATCGCCGCCTCCACGTCGCTCTCGGCGCCGTGAATGTCACGATTGAGATCGAAGATGAGGACGATCCGGCAGTTGCCGACAGAGCTCTCCGAGGTCATCTGTTCGACACCGGCGATCGCGCCCAGGTGTCGCTCGAGAGGGGTTGTCACGCTGGTCGCGACGGTCTGGGGACTCGCGCCAGGCAGCTCCGCCTGGACGACGACCGCCGGGAAGTCGACCTCCGGCATGGAGGCCACGGGCAGCACGAAGTAGGCGATGATACCGGTGAGCAGCAGCCCGCAGGAGAGCAGCGTCGTCGCCACTGGCCGGGTGATGAATGGTCGCGAGATGTTCATACCGGCCGTGCCGCGGGCCGGGATGCCGGCAGCCCGCCGCCGGCCAAGAAGGGACGCGGCATCACTTTGCACGCCTTGCAGGACGAAGACCCCTCGTCGGTAGCTCAAAGAGACTACATCGCGCATGAAGAAGTTCCGGGCTGGCAGGCTGTCCAGCCTCAGCTTCGCGTTCGGGGCCCGGATCGACAATTCACTCCCACGGCGGACGGCAGGCGGAGTAATTTGCACGGGAGTTCGCATTCCCGATCGATGACGTCATTACCCGGCGCCTGATGACCGATAAGGACCCCCTCACATGACGACTCCCATCTCTTCGTTGATTGAGCTCCCGGCCTGGGCGGCACTGCAAGCTCATCATCAACGGCTCGCCCCGTTACATCTACGCAAGTTGTTCGGGGACGATCCCAAGCGCGGCGAGCGCCTGGCGCTCGAGGCCGTGGGCATCTATCTCGACTACTCCAAGAATCGCATCACGGACGAGACGCTGTCGCTGCTCGTGCAGCTCGCGGACTCAGCGGGTCTGCGGGAGCGCATCGATGCCATGTTCAGCGGACAGCACATCAATGTGTCGGAGAACCGTGCTGTGCTGCACACGGCGCTGCGCGCGCCCAAGGGCACGTCCGTGCGCGTGGATGACGAGAACGTAGTGCCCGAGGTCCACGCGGTGCTCGACAAAATGAGCGATTTTGCCAACCGCGTCCGCAGCGGCGTATGGAAGGGGCACACGGGCAAGCGTATGCGCAATGTTGTCAACATTGGCATCGGTGGTTCAGACCTCGGACCCGTCATGGCCTACGAGGCGCTCAGATCGTACAGCGAGCGCGCCATGACGTTCCGGTTCGTATCCAACGTCGATGGCACCGATTTCGTCGAAGCCGTCCGGGATCTCGATCCCGCCGAGACGCTGTTCATCGTGTCCTCGAAGACCTTTACGACGCTCGAGACGATGACCAATGCTCATACCGCACGCGCCTGGTCTCTACGGGGTCTCGGCGGCGACACCCGGGCGGTCGCCCGACACTTCGTGGCCGTGTCAACCAATGCCGCGGAAGTGGCCAAGTTCGGCATCGATACCGCCAACATGTTCGAGTTCTGGGACTGGGTCGGCGGCCGATACTCGATGGACTCGGCGATTGGGTTGTCGACGATGCTCGCCATCGGCCCCGAGCACTTCCGCGCGCTGCTTGCCGGCTTTCACGAGATGGACGAGCATTTCCGCACCGCGCCCTTCGCGCGCAACCTGCCGGTGTTGATGGGGCTACTCGGCCTGTGGTACACCAATTTCTTCGGCGCGCAGACGGTGGCCGTGCTGCCGTACGAGCAGTATCTGCACCGCTTCCCCGCTTACCTGCAGCAGCTCACGATGGAGAGCAACGGCAAGCACGTGACGCTGCAGGGCGAGCGTGTGCGATACGATACCGGCCCGATCTTCTGGGGCGAGCCCGGCACCAACGGCCAGCACTCCTTCTACCAGCTCATTCATCAGGGCACGCGGCTCATCCCCTGCGATTTCATCGCTTTCGCGCAGACGCTCAACCCCTTGGGGGAGCAGCACGACATGCTGCTCGCCAACGTTTTCGCCCAGGGCGAGGCGCTCGCCTTCGGCAAAACGTCCGAGGAGGTCAAGGCCGAGGGCTCGCCGGACTGGCTCGTGCCGCATCGCACCTTCGAGGGCAATCGACCCTCCAACACCCTGCTGCTCGAGCGACTCACGCCGGCGGCGCTCGGCAAGCTCGTCGCGCTCTACGAGCACAGCGTTTTCACGCAGGGCGCTCTCTGGCGGATCGACTCGTTCGATCAGTGGGGCGTGGAGCTCGGCAAGGTGCTCGCCAAACGGATTCTGTCCGAGCTCGGCGCCGGGGAAGCATCCGCGCTGGCACACGACAGTTCCACCAACGCGCTCGTTCGCCGCTATCGAAGCCTGAAGCGTTCGGGATGAAGCGCGGCGGTGATCGTGGACGGCCGCCGACCGTGATCACGAGCCAGAGATCTCACTTACCGTTGGGTGGCTTCCTCTGGCGCGACAACCGCGGCCGCCCCTCGACATCGAAAAAATCGGACAGCTGGAGGTGCCCCGGGACAGGGTAGATCAGACCGGCAAAGGCCGCAGAGCCTCTCATCCTGGGGTCCATCCCGAGATCCTTCGCCGCCTCGAGGACCTCCTCGTCTGAGGCGTCGATCAGCTCTTGCGCGAAGGCGTCCAGGATGCGCGTCAACACCTGCTGCGAGCGGTCCGTCTTTACTTTAGTTCGCATGTCAGTCCCTCCCGGAGCAAGGTGCGGCGTATGCGCTTTCGCGCCGAGTCGTAATCGGTCTTGGCGAGTCCCGTCGAACGGCGGATCTGCTCGGCCGATAAACCCTCGCCCAGACCCTCGATGATCTTCGAGGCGGTCGGATCATCCGTGAAAAGCTGCCTGATTGCGCTGAGTTCCTGTCGTGCACTCAACGCGCGCTCGGGTCCCGGTGCCGGATCGGACAGAGCGAGCGCGAGCGAGTCATCGTGCTCGTGATCGATCCGCAGGATGTCATCGGCCCCGGACTCGCGCGTGGCACGCCGCCACTGCTCTGCCCTCAGGCTCCGCAGAATGCCCGCCACGAACGCGACGGTCGCCACGCCTTCCGGCCGGCGCCGCGACCCGACGATGACGCGCGTGAGCGCCTCTTGAAGCAGGTCCTCCCAAGTCACTGCAGGCGGCAAGCCACGGGCGTACACCCGAGCGATGGCTTTGAGGCGCAGCAGGTCCATCTGGCCGACCAGCTCGAGAGCGAGGGCCGTCTGCGACGGCCTCAGGGTCCGGTGATCGAAGAGCGACGGTATCTGACGCATTCGGCGGGTGCTCCTATAAGGACTATGCGCACCAGAATGCGGGTCTCGGACAAGCGCACGGAAAATAGCCTTGCCGGGCCTTCATCGCGGTATCGGCGCGCCACGAGCGGCGAGATCGCTGCACTCCGGGCGGGCTTAAAGCTCGCGACGATCTGGCACCGCGCTTCGCATCTGATAGGATTCGCACCGGCTCGGGTGTTGTTCGAGTCGGACGGTCGATTGAGGAATCCATCATGACACTATCGGTCCATCGCCCGCACGCATTGCTCGCTGTCTTTCTCATCTCCACCGCTGTCGCCGGCGTCGCTGACGCGCCGCAGCCGCCGAAATACCCGTCGTTGCCCAGCGAGACGCCGGCTCACTTCACGCCCGATCATTCCAGCTTCGGCTACACCATCCGGGATGTAATGATCCCGATGCGGGACGGCGTCAAGCTGCATACCGTGATCATGATTCCCAAAGGCGCGCACGATGCGCCGATGCTGCTCACGCGTACGCCTTACGACGCCACGAGCATGGTTACTGAGACTGAGCACGGCCAGCTCAGTGGCAACATGGGCACGGCGCTCGAAGGCTACGACAACGCCGTGCCGGTGATCGTAGATGGAGGCTACATCCGCGTCATCCAGGACGTTCGCGGCAAATACGGCTCCCAGGGTGACTTCGTGATGAACCGCCCCTTCCGTGGTCCGCTCAACCACACACCGGTCGACGAGTCGACCGACACCTACGACACGATCGATTGGCTGGTCAAGCATGTGCCCGAGAGCAATGGCAAGGTCGGCATTCTGGGCATTTCCTACGACGGCTACGAGCCGCTGACGGCCATGGTCAACCCGAACCCGGCGCTCAAGGTCGTAGTGCCGATGAACCCGATGGTCGATGGCTGGATGGGCGACGACTGGTTCCATCACGGCGCTTTCCGCGAGCAGAACATGCCGTACATATACGAGCAGGAAGCCACCCGCGACAACAGCGCCAAATGGTGGAGCAACTACTACGACGACTACGATCTGTACATGCACTACGGCTCGGCCGGTGCCCTGGGCAAGGCCTACGGCATGGGCCAGATCGGCTTCTGGAAGAAGGTAGTCGCACACCCGGCGTACGACAGTTTCTGGAGCGAGCAGGCGATGGACAAGATTCTTGCCCAACAGCCGCTGAAGGTCCCGGTAATGCTGGTCGACAGCCTTTGGGACCAGGAAGACATCTACGGCGCCATGGCGGTGTACAAGGCCATCAAGCCCAAGGACACCGGCAACGACATGGTCTACCTGGTGATAGGTCCATGGCATCACGGCCAGGAAATCGAGCCCGCCGATCACCTGGGCCCCATCCGCTTCGGCAGCGACACGGGTACCTATTTCCAGGAGCACATTCTGGCCCCCTTCCTGGCCCACTACCTGAAGAACGATGCGCCGCCGAACCCGGTCGCTCCGGTGACCGCCTACCTTACCGGCGCCAATCGTTGGGAACGGCTCGACTCCTGGCCGCAAGGTTGCGCCAGCGGATGCAACATCAAGCCGACACCGTTTTATCTGCACGCCGACGGCAAAGCCGGCTTCACGCCGCCGACGGCCGCCGAGTCGCGGGACACCAGCTATGTCTCCGACCCGGCGAAGCCGGTGCCTTTCCGCACGCGACCTGATCAGCCCGTCGGCTACACCGGCGATCAGACATGGCCACGATGGCTGGTCGACGACCAGCGGCCCTTTTCCGGACGTACCGACGTGCTCACCTTCGAGTCCAAGGTGCTGACGCACCCGGTTACCATCGCCGGCCAGCCGAAGGTGCATTTGATCGCCTCCACCAGCGGCACCGATTCGGACTGGGTGGTCAAGTTGATCGATGTCTATCCCAACCAAGTCGCTGCCGAACCACAGCTGGGTGGCTATCAGCTTGGCATCGCCATGGATATCTTCCGCGGCCGCTACCGCACCAGCTACTCCGACCCGCACGCATTGACACCGAACAAGCCGCTTCTCTACCGCTTCGACCTGCCTACGGCAAACCACGTCTTCCTCCCCGGCCACCGCATCATGGTGCAGGTGCAGTCCAGCTGGTTCCCGCTCTATGACCGCAACCCACAGACTTACGTGGCTAACATCTTCTTCGCCAAGCCGAGCGACTACGTCAAGGCGACCCAGCGGATCTACCACGCACCGGGCGAGGCCAGCTATATCGAGCTTCCGCTGGTGCAGAAGCACTGAGCCCGGGCAGGCACGGAGCCGCTCCAGCTAGCGGGAACGATGGCGGCACAGGAGGGCCCGTTGCCAGACCCTGTAACTTTTGGGGACTGGCGGTGTTCTGGGGCAAGAGAAGAGGAGCAGTCATCATGAACGCCATCCAGAAAGCCACTTTCGCCGCCAGTGCCCTTGCCATCACTTGCCTTGGCGCCGTTCTCGTCACCGCGCCCCTGGCGTTCGCCCGGCCGGAGCCGGCCGTAGCACGCGATGCCTGCGCGACCCCGAGCCTGCAGCTCACTCTGTCCAACCACGTTCGGTGCAACGGCATCAGCCCCGAGGCGGGGCTGATCGCGTTCAACCGCAGATAGCCGATTGGGTGGCATCCGTCGCACTCCAGGAGGAAGTGCAGAGCAGACAGCAGCCCGCGCATGGAGCGCGGGCTGCTCTGTTTTGGCTGCGGATGACCAAAGAAGTGTCAGCTCTTTCACGAAAAGCAACAGTGCATGGGTCACCCGCCTTGCGCTGCGGGACATAGCCTCACGTTTCCATGTTGATGTAACTTTTGGGGACTGGCGGTGTTCTGGGGGCAAGAGAAGAGGAGAAAACATCATGAACGCCATCCAGAAAACCACTTTCGCCGCCAGTGCCCTTGCCATCACGCTCCTGGGCGCCGCTCTCGTCACCGCGCCCCTGGCGTTCGCCCGGCCGGTGCCCGCGGCCGCACAGGTCGACTGCCCGACCCCGCGCCTCCAGCTCGTTCTTTCCGGACACGTCGAGTGCCATGGTGCCAGCCGCGATGCGGGATTGGTCGCGCTCAACCGCGGGTAATAGATCCCACGACAGCAGGCCCGCGATCCGGCTCGCGGGCTGCAGCCTCGGTCGCACCGGCCGGTTGCTCACCCTGTCGATGCTCGCTCTGACCGGACTCCGCCGACGTTTAATATAGTATAATCAATAAGTTATCGTGATAATGCCGGGCTATCAGAGCTCGGGCTCTCAGCAGCGCTTGACATTACTTGCCGACGCAAGTATTGTTTACGCAAATATTGCGGGAGCAACCATGACTCAGCCTTTCTACACGGTCGATACGCTGGAACCCGGCAAGAGCATCGGTTTCCTGGTGAAGCGCTGCGGCGGACTCATGTCACAGCTCGCCGAGCGGCGCTTCGCAGCCGAACAGGTGTCGTTCACGCAGTGGATGGTGATCGCCAACCTGGCTCGCTTCGTGCAACTGACGGCGACGGAGCTGAGCGCGGAGAGCTGCCACGACATGGGAGCCCTGACGCGAATCGTCGATGACCTCGAGGAGGCAGGGCTCGCACGGCGTGAGCGCAGCGAGCGCGATCGCCGCGTTGTGCAGATCACTCTCACGCCCGAGGGGCGGCGGCACCTGCAAGATGGCAAGCGCCTGGTAGTCGAGTTGCTGAACTCGCTGGTAGCGCCCTTTTCACGACAGGAGATCGAAACGCTGATCGCGCTCCTGCAGCGGATGATGGCGCGCCTGCAGGAGGCCGAGCGGACCTCGACACCGGAGTCGCAGGAGGCGCCGCGCTCACGGCGCGGCGCGCAGCCGGCGACCGATGTCCCGCGGCAGCGGCAGGTGCGGCGCTCGCGAACAGGTGGTGCCAAATGATCTCGGGGCATCTCTCGGTGGCGCGCACCGGTTGGATGGTGAAGGGTTTGGCGCTGTTGAAAACCCTCGGTCCCTACGCACTTCTGGAGCTCGTCCTGCCCGGGGGCACGCTGTTCGCGCTCCTGCTCTGGCTTTATCGGCGCCGCCACCAGCAGCGGACGCGCGGCGGTGCCGCCGGGACAATCCGCTCCGAAGGACAGCGGGCATTCGCCCGGCTTCGGGCCCTCATTGCGATCGTGGCGGCTGCGCCGCTCGCGGGTTGCACCGTCGGTCCCAACTTCGTGAGACCCGCAGCGCCGCCCACGGCGTATTCCCGCTCCGTGCCAGCCGCCGGCGAGGCGCAGAGCTTCTCGTACGGAGGGGAAGTCGCGGGCGATTGGTACCGGCTGTTCCGCTCCGAGGCGCTCGATCACCTGGTGCGCCAGGCTCTGGCCAACAGCCCCGATCTCGAGAGTGCGCGCCACGGTCTCGCCGCGGCACAGGACGAGCTGCGGGCGGTCGCGGGTACTGCTCTCCCCCAGATCGACGCCTCGGGTCAGATCGGCCGCGCGCACATCAACGGCAGCGGGCTCTATGAGCCGGTGCGCACGCTGAGCGTGACCGGCAATCGCTACGAGGTCGGGCCCTCGCTTGCCTACGACCTGGATCCCTTCGGTGGGATACGCCGCTCGATCGAGTCCCAGCGCGCGCAGACCACCGCGGTGCAGGACCAACTTCGTGATACTTATGTGACGCTGGTCGATCAGGTGATCGTTACCGCCTTCGACTACGCGGCCGTCCGTGCACAGATCCGGGTTACGCGCTCGCTGGTAAGCGAGCTTCAGGCGCAATACGAGCTCAATGTGCAGCTCGAGAACGCGGGCAAGATCATCCACAGCAACACCCTGCAGGCTGAAACGCAGCTCGAGAACGTGCGCGCGACGCTCCCCGGCCTCGAGCAACAGCGCGATGCCTACCGCGATGCGCTCGCGCGCCTCAGCGGCCAGACACCGGACGAATTCAAGATGCCCGCGCTGACGCTTGCCGACTTCACACTACCGGGCCAGCTGCCGGTCTCCGTACCCTCCGCGCTGGTACAACAGCGTCCCGACGTCCTCGCGGCAGAGGAGAACCTGCACGCGGCCAGCGCCGAGATCGGCGTGGCCGAAGCGGCGCGGCTGCCGCAACTGAGCCTTTCCGCGCAGTATGCCCAGCAGACCAGCAATCTCAGCAATCTCTTCACCCAACCGGGCGGCGTCTGGTCGGCCGGCCTCGGACTGGCGGCGCCTCTGTTTCACGGCGGCACCCTCGCGGCCCGGGCTGACGAAGCCAAGCAGCGCTACGCCCAGTCGCTCTCGGCCTACCAAAGCACCGTGATCGGCGCGTTCGTCGACGTGGCTGACGCCCTGCAGGCGTTGCAGCACGATGCTGACAGCTACACCGCCCATAACCGTGCGCTTCAGGCCGCGCGTGCGAACCAAGACCTCGCGGTCGCGGAATACCGCGCGGGCAAGTACACGGAGCTCGACGTGCTGACCGCCGAGCAGCAATACCAGAACGCCGCGCTGACACAGGTGCAGGCCGATGCACAGCGCTTCACCGATACCGCGGCGCTGTTCCGCGCCTTGGGCGGCGGCTGGTGGAATGTCCGCGACCGGACGCCGCTCAGCGCGGCGACCGCGGCCATCCCTTCGAAGCCCGCTCGCTACAACCCGACGATCTCATCAGGGAGCACCCATGACTGAGCAGCAATCCGCAAAGCCGCCTGCAAAAGCCGGCAACCTGCTGCGGCGCGGACTCATCGCGCTGGCAGTGGCCGTGAGCGCCGGCCTCCTTGGAGGCTACTACGCCCTCTTCGTGAGAAATCACGTCACTACCGACGATGCCTACGTGAACGGCAATCTGGTGACCCTGACGCCGCAGGTCTCCGGCACGGTCGTAGCCATCAACACCGACGAGACGCAATACGTGCACCGGGGTCAGGTGTTGGTGGAGCTCGACCCGCGCGACGCACAGATCGCACTGGCGCAGGCGAAGGCCAATCTCGGGGAAACCGTACGGGAAGTGGCCCAGTTATTCGCCGACGAGCGGCGCGATGCTGCGCTCGTCTCTGCCGAGCAGACCCAGTTGAGTCAGTCGGATGAGGATCTCACGCGTGACCTCTCGCTGAAGACGATCCACGGCGTGTCGCTCGAGACCCTGGAGCATGACCAGAACGCAGTGCGCAGCGCGCGTGCCGCGCTGCAGCAGGCGCGGGCGACGCTTGCCAGCACCCAGGCGGAGATTGTGGGAACCACGCCCGCGACCCACCCCAGGGTGTTGCAGGCCGAGGCCAACCTGCGCGCCGCTTGGCTCGAGCTCACCCGCACGCACGTGTTGGCACCGGTATCCGGCTACGTGGTGCGCCGCTCGGTCGAGCTCGGCGAGCAGGTCACACCCTCGACGGAGATGCTTGACGTCGTGTCGGTGACCTCGATGTGGGTCGATGCCAACTTCAAGGAGAACCAGCTGGGAGACCTGCGCATCGGTCAGCCCGTGCAGGTATCGGTGGACATGTACGGCTCTCATGTCCAGTACCACGGCAAGGTTCTGGGTCTCACGGCAGGCACGGGCAGCGCGCTCGCGGTCCTGCCCACGCAGAATGCCTCAGGGAACTGGATCAAGATCGTGCAGCGACTGCCGGTGCGTATCGGTCTGGAGCCCGCGGAGCTGGCCCGGCACCCGCTCTTCCTCGGTCTGTCCGCGAACATCGACGTCAGTGTCCGGAATCTTGACGGGTCCGCCCTATCGCAAGTTCCCGCCTGGCCTGCCTCACAGCGCACCAACGTCTATACGGAGCAGGATTCCGGCGCGGATCGGATGATCGATGCCATCATCGCCGCGAACCTGCACGGTGGCGGCGAAGCCCTCTACGCGCGCACGATCGGCAGGAGCCAGCAGTGACCAGCGCTGCACGGGAGGCGAGCGCGACGGGCTCATGGATCATAGCTCCAGTGGTCGCGCTGGCGGCGTTCATGGAGATCATGGATATCTCCATCGCCAACGTCTCCCTGCCCAATATCGCCGGCGCGCTCTCCTCGAGCCAGGACGAGTCCACTTGGGTGCTGACGAGCTACCTCGTGACCAATGCGGCTGTCATGCCGATCTCGGGCTGGCTCTCCGCCCGCTTCGGCCGCAAGCGTTTCTTTCTGGTCTGCATTTTGGGCTTCACGGTCGCCTCGTTCCTCTGCGGCTTCGCGCCGAGTCTTGCGGCTCTGGTGGTGCTGCGTGCCGTTCAGGGTGCCTTCGGTGGCGGCCTGCAGCCGATGGGCCAGGCCATCCTCACCGACAGCTTTCCTGCCGAGAAACGGGGCATGGCGACGGCGATCTATGGCATCGCCGCCGTGGTTGCTCCCACGATTGGTCCGACGCTCGGCGGGTGGATCACCGACAGTTACGACTGGCGCTGGATCTTTTTCATCAATGTCCCGGTCGGCATCGCGGTATTCGGCCTGGTGAGCGCGTTGATTCACGAGCACGCGCCGAGCCGTGAGTCCACGAAGCACCTGTCCATGGACTGGACGGGCTTCGGGTTCGTGGCCCTGAGCCTGGGCTGCCTGCAAGTCGTGCTCGACCGCGGGCAGGAGGACGATTGGTTCTCCTCCCACTTCATCACCGTGCTCGTGCTGGTTTCGGCGATTGCGTTCGTGCTCCTGATCTGGCGGGAGCTCAAAGCCCGCGAGCCGCTGGTCGATGTGCGGCTGTTGATGGATCGCAACTTCGCTGTGTCGTTCGGCCTGATGCTGATGCTCGGATTCATGCTGCTCGGGAGCACGTACCTGATCCCCGCCTACACGCAGAGCCTCATGGGCTACCGGGCCGTGGATGCGGGAATGGTGCTGACTCCGGGCGGGATGGTCATGATCGCGCTGCTGCCGCTGGTCGGGCGCGCGCTCAACAAGGTGGACCTGCGCCTGCTCATCGCAGTGGGCCTCGTGGTAGGGGGCTTGAGCCTCCTCTGGATGGAGAATTTCTATCTTGGCATCTCGTTCGGCTGGCTGGTGCTCGCCCGCATGATGCAGGCAGCCGCGCTCGCATTCCTTTTCATCCCCATCAACACGCTGGCGTTCCGCGACGTCCCGGCCGGCAAGACCAACAACGCCTCGGCGCTCATCAATCTGGCGCGAAACTTCGGCGGCAGCATCGGCATCTCGGTCGCCGCGACGATGCTCACCCGGCGGGAGCAGTTCCACCAGAGCCGCATCGTGGAGCTCATGCAGGGGATGAACCCGGCATACACCGATTACGCGCATCACCTCGCCGCCACGCTCGGCAGCACGCCCAATTCGCAGGTGACGCTGGCGGCCATCTACCAGAATGTCGTGCAGCAGGCGACGCTGCTCTCGTACCTGGATGACTTCAAGCTGCTGGGAGTCGTTTTCCTCGCATTGCTGCCGCTGCTGCTGTGGGTGCGAGGTGGCACGGCCGGCGGTCGCGCTGCCGCGCTGCATTAGCGCGCACGAGCCGCTCGAGGCATGCGCTCTCGATCAGAGCAGGCGTTGGCCTGCCGCCGCCGCCGCCTTCAGCCTGGCCTCACCTCGTTGCGCCTCGTTCTCGAGCTTACTCACCGCGTTCACCATGGCGAGATCGGGCGGGCCGTAGTCCAGGCCGATGTCCGATTGCAGGTACGCGAGGCGGCTGCGCAGGAGCATCTCATGCATCACATCGCCCTCGCTCGAGCGAACGTGGCGATATACGACCGCCTGGATCGCCCGGTCAAGGCCGGCCAGAGCCGGGGCGGCCGCGGACGCATTGACTTTGCGTGCAGCGACGGCCCGTGTGAGCTGTTGGCGAACTTTGATCGCCGCATTGATGCTGCGGTCGAGCACATCGACCGTGTGGTGCAGCTCGAGCTGCAGCGCGAGATGCTGTTTCAGCGCCGCGGGTGTCGTCTGCAGACGTGGGTCCAGAGCGACCCGCAGCGCCTGCCGATAGGTTTGATCGCCGTAGTGGAGCACGACGGTGTAGCTGCCGGGATTGACCCGCGGCCCGCTCGAGTCGGCAGTCTGGCCGTCAGTGTTCTCCGGAGGCTCGAACCCGATGACGTCCGTCGCATCCGCGTAGCGCAGATCCCACTGGAAGCGGTTCATCCCCGCGGAGACTGCGGTCAGCTTCTCCAGGCCCCTCTGCTTGGCCTGCGAGGGCAGCAGGTTGTCGGTCACGGTCTTCGGCGGCTTCTTCTGCTTTTTCTTGAGGTGCAGCGCGAATTGCCGCACCACCTGGCCCTGATCGTCGAGGAATTCGAGACTTGCCGGTGTCTTGCCGTTATAGCCCGCGGGAAGATGGAAGAATACGGTTGCCCCGAACGGCGGGTTGGCGCCGACCGGCGCGCCGTGGCTCGCGTATGGGTTCGAGCCGTAAGCTTGCGTCAGCCAAGCCGCCTGCGGCGCGTACAGCTCGGTCGAATCCGCTGCCGGCTGTCCCTCGTGTGAGAGCTGCTCGAGCAGCGCCAGGTTATCGAGGATCCAGAAGGAGCGGCCGTGCGTGGCAGCGACCACCTCACCCTCGCGCGTGTCGATTGCGAAGTCGCGCACCTCGGCGTGCGGCAGATTCACGCCGAGCGCCTGCCAGTGCGCGCCGCCGTCGAAGCTCGCGTATGCCGTGTTCCCGGTGCCGAGAAAGAGGAGCGAGGCATCGGCGGGATCCTGTTTCACCACGAATGTGGACTCATCGTCCGGCAAGCCGTTCGTCAGCGCCGACCAATGCCGCCCGAAGTCCGTGGTTTCGAACACGTACGGCCGGTAGTCGTCCCACATGTAGCGCGAGGCGGTCAAATAGGCCGTGCCCGCGGCGACGTGCGAGGGCTCGATGGAGGAGATCTCGGTCCATTGCGTCAGTTGCGGCGGCGTGACCGACTGCCAGTGCCGACCCGCATCAGTGGTGACATGCACCAGCCCGTCCTGCGAGCCCGCCCAGATGACGCGCGAGTCGACCGTCGATACCGCAAGTGCCGAGATGTCCGGAAACACCTCCGCGCCGGTCTGGTCCAGGTCGACCGGTCCGCCGCTCGGCTTCTCGGTGGCGGGATCGTTACGCGTCAGGTCCGGGCTGATGATGTTCCAGGTGCTGCCGCCGTCCTTGCTCGTCATGACGTACTGCGAGGCGAGGAAGAGCTCATGCGGATCGTCGGGCGAGAAGAAGATCGGATGCGTCCACCCGAAGCGGTACTTCATCTCGGCCGAGGAGACGCCGTCGAGATAGATCGGATACGGGCTCGCGTCCTTGCGCGCGCCTGTGACCCGGTTGTAGTGCTGCATCACCGTGTAGTAGTCGCTGCCGTACGTCACATCGGCGTCATCCGGGTCCGGCGCGACGAAAGTGCTCTCCCCGAGTGCGACCCGATGCCATTCGCCGGTCGGGATCGCCCCGCCCGGCATCGCGCTCGGACCTTCGAACGCGCCCTCGTCCTGTTGGGCGCCGTACACCTCGAACGGGAATTCATGATCGATCGCTACGTGATAGAACTGTCCGGTCGGCTGATTGTGCTCCGAGCTCCAGCTCTCGCCGCCGTCGGTCGACACGGTCGCGCCGCCGTCATTGCCCTCGAGCAGGATCTTCGGGTCGTTCGGGTTGATCCATACGATGTGATTGTCGCCGTGCGGCGTGTGGAGCTTGTAAAAGCTCTTGCCGCCATTGTGGGAGACCCAAAGCGCGTCGACGTTCGGGACGTACAGCGTTTTGGGGTTCTTCGGGTCGACGAAGATGCACGTGTAATAGAAGCCGCGCTGGCGCAGGGACCATTTGTCGTTGATGTGCTGCCAGGTGGCGCCGCCGTCGCCCGACCGGAAAACGCCGCCATCTTTTGCTTGAACGATCGCAAAGACGATGTTCGGATCGCTCGCCGCGACGGCAACGCCGATGCGACCGAGGACGCCATGCGGCAAGCCGGGGTGACGCGTGATGTTCGTCCAGTGCGCACCGCCGTCGGTGCTCTTGTACAAGCCGCTGCCGGGGCCCCCGTCATCCAGCGACCAGGGCGTGCGCTGCGCCTGCCACATTGCTGCGTACAAGACGCTGGGGTCGCTCGGATCCATCACGAGATCGATGGCCCCAGTCTTGTCGTCGGCGAAGAGAATCTTCTGCCAGGTCTTGCCGCCGTCTGTGGATTTGAAGACGCCACGAGCCGCATTCGGCGCGAATACGTGGCCCAAGGATGCGACATAGACGGTATTCGGATCGTGCGGGTCGATGACGATCGCGCTGATCGTGCGCGTGTCCTTCAGTCCGGCATATTTCCAGGTCTTGCCGCCGTCCACGGACTTGAAAATGCCGTCGCCGGTGACCATGTCGTTGCGGATGTCGGTCTCGCCCGTGCCCACGTAGAGCACTTTGGGATTCGAGGGCGCAACCGCGATCGCCCCGACACTATCGCTCGCTGATGACCATTTGCCGTCGGTGATGTTCTGCCAGCGGACTCCGTAATCCGTGCTCTTCCAGACGCCGCCGTCGACGCCCCCCATGTAAAACAGGTTGCGCTCGCCAGGCACTCCCGCAACCGCTGCGACGCGCCCACCGATATCGGGTCCGATGCCGCGCCAGGTCAGTTTGCCGTCGAGGAACTTGTGCGAAGTCGCGGCGTGGGCGGCGACCGTTACGACGAACAGCGCTGCAAGCGCCGTGATCGAAGACCTGCCGCGGGCTGGCCGCGTGTCGGCGACTGCGTCTCTCACTCGAGCTCCCCTTTATGAACGAGCTTAACGAACTCGATTACACGCTGCAATTTGCCGGACTCGGCGCGATGCGCGACGAATGGAGCGGAAATCGCGACGAGGCGATCGCGTCAGCGGCCGCTCGCGTGGCCCAAACCCCAGACGTATGCCGCCACCGCGGCAACCTGTCTCTTCGAGAGCTGCGCGCCGCCCATTGGCGGCATAGGGCTACGGTATTCCTTCGGGCGCGGCACTCCGCTGAGGATGGTCCGCTCGATTCCGCCATAACTTCCGTCGCTCCACAGCCACTTGCCCGAGGTGAGATTCGGACCTAGGGGTGTGCCTTTGCCGTCGGCTCCGTGGCAGCCCGCACAGGTGCCCGAAGCGACCTGCCCGTGGAAGATGCGGTCACCGAGCTCGACCATCCGCCGGCTGGTGCCCGCAGCGACCGGAAGACGCGCAGCGGCGCCGGCGTGCGGATGAATGCCTTCCGGCGGCAACGGGCCGGCAGCCGAGCTCGTCGTGCCCCCGAGGGCTGTCACGTCGGGGCAGGGCTCGACGCCGGACGGCTGGCCGGCTGAGCCGGGGCCACCCCGGTACACGATCCTGTAGATCCGACCCTTCACGTCGTCGGCGACGTAAAGCGCCCCGTGAGGTCCAACCGCCAAACCAGAGGGACGATGCGCCGCAGTACCCGGGTCTTTCACGCCTCCTGCAAATCCATCCGCAAAGATCTCGCACTGGCCCGAGGCCTTGCCGTGCTCGAGCGGTTGGAACACGACGTCATAGCCCTGCTGCGGAAACGGCGCGCGGTTCCAGGATCCGTGGAATGCGATGAACGCGCCGCCGTAATACTGCCTGGGGAACTGCCTGCCGTAGTAGAGCGTCAGGTCGTTCGGCGCCCAGTGGGCAGGAAAGGCGGCGACCGGGTCGAGCTTGCCGGCGCAGATTCCAACCTTCCGGCCGTTGCCGCCGTATTCGGGCGCAAGAACGAGCTTCCGCTGGACACCGTCATAGAAGCAATACGGCCAGCCGTAATTGCCTCCCCGCACGACGTGTAGCAGCTCTTCGGCGGGAAGATAAGCGCCCTGCGCCGGCGTGAAGCGCTTCGGCCAGTTCTGTCCGAGCTGGTCCCGACCCTGTTGAGTCGCGTAGACGTTGTGCCCGGTACCATCGATCGTGATCCCGTCCGCGTTGCGAATGCCGGTGGCGAAGCGGGCCGCCGGCGAGAATCGCTGGTGCAGCTTTCTCGCGCTGTAGCGCCAGACGCCGCCGCGCGTCGCGAGCTCGGGGCAGGGATTGATCCCGGGAGATTCGAGCATCCGGTTCTCCCGCTGGCAGGAGTTGCTTGGGCTGGCGGAATCGACATATAGCCAGCCGTGCGCGTCGATGGCAAACGGATGCATCGGATGGTCGCCCGTGAGCGGCAGGCCGAAGACCACCGTCTCCGCGGGGCCCTTGGGCACGATCGAGCCCGGCGACATCCGGTAGCGGATGATCCGGTCATTCAGCTCGGCGTAGAGGTACCCATCGTAGAGTGCGATGCCGGTGCCCCCGTGTCCGCCAGTCTCCGGCGTTGCGCCGAAGCGCCGGATCACGTTTGCCTTGCCCCGGCCGGTCGTATCCTGCAACGCGATGAGAAAGCCCCCGGGCGGCGGCGGGGAGTTGGCGTAATAGCGACCGCTCCAGGTGTTGACGTAGAGCACACCGCTTCCTGCCACCACCATGTGACGCACGTGGCCGAGGTCATCGGCGAAAATGCTGGCGCAGAAACCGGGGGGAAGCCTGAGTCCGGCGTCGCCGGCGCACGCGGTGGCGCCGCTCGATGTGATACCCGCGCTCGCGCCTTGGGCCTGCGCGGCTACCGGCCCCGCCAACAGGAGAAAGGCCGCCGCTGCGGGCAGCAGCGATCTGTAAAGCGTATCTGCGGTTCGCATCGTTCTCACCCTGGTATGAAGACCCGGCGGCGTTGCACGTGCGGAAAACGGAATGTAGCAGGCTGCGCCCCCGCGTCAGGGTATCTTAACGGATATGCCGACAGCTGAGCTTCGCTCCGGGCCGACGAGACTGTCCAGCCACGCGCACACGGCATCCAGAGCATCCTCGCGCACTTCGGAGTCCTTCCGACCGGTGCGAGCCGGAACGTGAAATGAATGATCGGCATCCGCCAGCACGTGCAAGGTGGCGCGGCCGCCCAGGCGCTCGACGAGCGGGCGGAGCAGGCTCAGGTCTGCGAGCTCGTCACGGCCTCCTTGAATGAACAGCATTGGAAGGCTGACCTCACGCAGGTGCACGGCGCGCTCCGTACCCGGTCGGCCGGCGGGATGCAGCGGAAAGGCCAGAAACACGAGTCCGCGGACCTGGGGGAGCGGAGCCTGTGCCTGCGCCTGCGACGTCATGCGCCCGCCGAACGAGCGGCCGCCGGCGATGAGCGGCAGATCCGGCGCGAGCCGCGCGGCCTCCACGACAGCAGCGCGAACCGTCGCGTGACAGAGTGCGGGCGGATCCGGCCGGCGGCTCTCACGCTCCATGTAGGGGAACTGGTAACGCAGTGTGGCGATGCCCCGCGCCGCGAGCCCCGTGGCGACGCTTTGCATCGATGGATGCTCCATTCCCGCACCCGCGCCGTGGGCGAGGAGCAGCATCGCTCGCGCCGAGCTCGGCCGCTCGAGCAGGCCCGACACGCTATGGTTTGCGCCGACACCAATTGTCAGGCGCTCGGCCGCCGGGCCAGTCATGTCATCACCGCGGGTTGCCGTATTGTCATTTCAGACATACTATCTGTTGCCCTGAAACCAGGTGGCCGAAGTTTCGGCCGCCGTCCGCCCGGTGCGAGGCTGCAGTGAAGTACATCATCCTCATCGCGCGCTCACTCGTCAGCCTCTTCGGCATTGCTCTCGTGGTGCTCGGGATCCTCTTCTGGACCGGCCACGCCCTTTCGCTGCTGTCGCTGCACATGCTGCTCGGCGGCTTATTCGTGATATGCCTGTGGGTTCTGGCAGTGCTCGGGTTTGCTGTCCGCGGGGCCCGCGTGCTGGCGCTGGTCGTCCTCGTCTGGAGCTTCATCGTACCGGCGCTCGGCGTCACGCAGCTGCGCCTGCTTCCCGGAGCCGATCACTGGGTGGTCCAGGCGGTCCATCTGCTGGTGGGTCTCATCGCCATAGGCCTCGGCCATGCTCTCGCCCGCCGCCTCGGGCGGCGACCCGCAGAGGCGGCCGCGGCGACAGTCTGACCGGGAGGATTCCCATGCTTCAGCGCCTGGCTGCGTTCCTCGTCGCCTCGATCAGCCTTGCCTACGCGCAGGTCGCGCCGCCACCCCAATACCCGCCCACGCACTGGCCCATACGCAACGGCGTCTATCACATCCGTAACTTTCGCTTCGGCACCGGCGAAACCCTTGCCGATCTGCGCCTTCATTATCTGACCCTCGGTAAGCCCCGGCGCGACGCCGCCGGCCATACCGTCAATGCTGTCTTGCTGCTGCACGGCACGGGCGGAAACGCCCATACGCTTCTGAATCCCATCTTCTCCGATGTTCTCTTCGGTCCCGGCCAGCCCCTCGATATCAACAGGTACTTCATCATCCTCCCCGATGAGATCGGGCACGGCGAGTCGAGCAAGCCGTCCGACGGCCTGCGGATGAAGTTCCCTCGTTACACCTACGACGACATGGTCCGCGCGCAGCATCAGCTGCTGCTGAACGCACTTCATGTCGATCATCTGCGCCTCGTTATGGGCACGTCCATGGGCTGCATGCAATCCTTCGTCTGGGGCGAGATGTATCCGAGGTTCGTCGACGCGCTCATGCCGCTCGCCTGCATGCCCATCGAGATCGCCGGCCGCAACCGCATGTGGCGCTACATGGCGATGCAGTCGATCCGTGACGACCCCGCCTGGGACAACGGCAACTACACGCGCGAGCCGATCGAAGGCCTCGAGGGTGCCGCGGACATGCTCATCATCGCCGTCTCCGCGCCGCAGCAGATGCAGAAGGACTACCCGACACGCAGACAGGCGGAGGAGTATGTCGACCAGACGGTCAGGAATCTGGTATCCCATACCGACGCCGATGACTTCCTGTATCAGTTCGATGCGTCGCGCAACTACAATCCGCAGCCCCGCCTGGGTTCCATCACCGCGCATGTCATGTGGATCAACTCGGGCGACGATTTCATCAACCCGCCGGAGCTGGAGGGTCTTGCGCAGGAGCTGGCCCATCGGATACCGCGCGGGCGCTACGTCCTGATACCGGCGTCGATGAGTACCTATGGTCATGGCACGCACACGCATGCCGCCGTGTGGAAACGCTATCTCATCGAGCTGCTGGCCGCGTCCGCGCGGCGGTAGTGGAATCCCGCTCTTTGGCCCGACAACGCGCGATGTCAGGCTCAAGCACATAAGGACACAACAGTAGGCGAGCGGTCTCGCCAAGAGCGAGTACGAGGTGCTGTCATAGGTATGGAAACCAGGGTCGTCGGGCGACCGCGCGTGTCGAGAAAGTGCGGTGAGGCCACGACCACGTAGCCAGCTCCGCCGCCGCGTGCCGGAAATTGCGGTGTCGGGCGACGGCGGCGAACGCGGTGAGGTCGCGCAGATCGAGATCCAGGGAAGGCATTGTTCGACTGGCCGAATAACCCATTAAGATTAATCTTGATTGTCGAATAGTCTGCCACTGCAGATCGTCTCGACCCAGTGGCGTTAATCCCTTTGTACTCAGTGACGGAGGCTCATTCCATGGATTATCAGCAGCTCGGTTCTCGAGGCCCCACGGTCTCGGCGATTGGCCTCGGCGCCATGGGCATGTCCTGGGCGTACGGCCCCGCCGATCCCGTGGAGAGCATCGCCACCATCCATGCGGCGCTCGATCAGGGCGTGAACCTGATCGACACCGGCGACTTCTACGGCATGGGCCGCAACGAGATGCTGATCGGCGAGGCCCTGAAGGGTCGCAAGCGCGAGGAGGTGCTGATCAGCGTGAAGTTCGGCGCGCTCCGCGGGCCCGGTCCCGGGGAGTTCAACGGCTACGATTCGCGGCCAGCGGCCGTCCGAAATTTCATCGCCTATTCGCTGAAGCGTCTCGGCCTCGATTACATCGACATTTATCGCCCCGCGCGCTTGGATCCCAACGTGCCGATCGAAGACACGGTCGGTACGATCGCGCAGCTCATCCAGCAGGGCTACGTGCGCTACGTCGGGCTTTCTGAGGTGGGTGTGCAAACGATTCGCCGGGCGCAGGCCGTGCATCCGATTGCGGATCTGCAGATCGAGTACTCGCTCATCTCGCGTGGTATCGAGCGCCATATCCTCCCAACTTGCCGTGAGCTCGGCATCGGCATCACCGCCTACGGCGTGCTGTCGCGCGGCCTCATCAGCGGGCACTGGCACAAGGACACCGACAAGGGCGAGTTCCGTGGGCACGCGCCGCGCTTTGCTGACGGCAACCTCGAGAAGAATCTGGCGCTGGTGGAGAAGCTGCGGGCGATCGCAAACAATCTCGGCGTCCCCGTCGCACAGGTCGCGATTGCCTGGGTCCGGGGGCGTGCCGCCGCGGAGCGGGTCATGATCGTGCCGCTCATAGGGGCGCGGCGGCGCGATCAACTCACCGAGTCTCTCGGTGCTTTGCAGGTGACCCTCAGTACAGAGCAGATAGCGCAGATCGAGCGGGCGGTGCCTCCGGACGCGGTGGCGGGCGCGCGATACCCGGAGGCGCACCTCCAGCACATGGACAGCGAGCGGGCGGGCTGAGGGCGCTGATTCGAGAAACGACGGACCGCTTCGGGTCGAGTCCGGCACGTGTGGGCCAAAGGAGACGTCGTTCGCCTGTGGTCTTCGGTCCTCCTGAAACCGGACATTGGATCGAGGAAATCACGAGCGTCTTTCGGTTGCTTGGGCGGGCGCCGCATTTTGCCTACCCTCAAAGTCGTCCGTCCCCGATCGCTGAGGGATTACCGATCGGCGATCTCGGCCATGAACGGTCATCCGGGCACAAAATACACCGCTCGGAAGCGGACGTTCCCGCCAGCCCGTCAGAATTGCCGAAGATACGGTCCGACTGCTATTGCTCTACGGCCTCGAATCAACCCATTACAAACGCATTTAGCTTGTTGCCGTCCAAATCGCGAAAGTAGGCAGCGTAGAATCCTTGGTCGCCTCGAGGACCTGGCGCCCCTTCATCCTTGCCGCCCAACGATAATGCCAGCCGATGAATCCGATCGACTTGGGCTTTGTCCCTTGCTTCGAGAGCTACCATGACGCCATTTCCGACAGTCGCCGCCTTCCCATCGAACGGCAGCGTCAAACCAATGCCGGCGCTGCCTCCCGGCTTGCCCCATGCGATGAAGCGCTCCGTATCCATCATTCTCCCTACACCCAGTTCCTTCGCGATGGCATCGTAGAAGCGAGCGCCACGCGCAAGGTCGTTTGTGCCCAGGGTGACATAGCCAATCATGAGTCGTACTCCGGAAATGTAGGGCTTTCGCCGACAAACCGACAC
Organism: Steroidobacteraceae bacterium; assembly: GCA_050739095.1. GTDB lineage: Bacteria > Pseudomonadota > Gammaproteobacteria > Steroidobacterales > Steroidobacteraceae > 13-2-20CM-66-19. The sequence goes on from JBOIAR010000008.1 coordinate 65,662, forward strand.
AGTACACGAAGGAAGCGCCGACCAGCAAAGAATGTTGTGTCGCACTGTGCGGGAGCTGTCGCACGGGCGACATGCGGCCGGGAGCCGGCTATGGCTCACAATATCCCACGCTGTCGAGGCGGCCGTCTGGGTGGCCGCTTGCGCCTTTCGGTCATGTCGCGCCTGAACGTCGGAATGGCTGAGAAGAGTACGAAGCGGGCGAAAGGCAGGCTTGAGGTGACGTGCTCCCCCATCTATGACGGCGTAGGTGGCATGGTTGCATGGGGTGTCGGGCGAGGAGGTACGGTTATGCGTCTTGAGTGATCACGAAAAGAGCGAGCCACCGTTTACTGCGATTGTCTGGCCGGTCATGTAGCCGTTGCCCACGAGTAGCAACACGGCCTGCGCGATCTCATCGCCCGTTCCAGGGCGCCCGACCGGAATCCGCGTGGCGACGCCGGATTCGACCAGCGGCCTACCCATCTCGGTGTCGACCAAGCCTGGTGCAACGGCGTTCACCGTCACGCCCTCTGACGCGAGCCGCAGTGCGTAGCCACGAGTCAAGCCTTCGACCCCGGCCTTGGCGGCGGCGTAAGCGATGCTGACCGAGCCGGAGCCGATACGGGCCCCGATCGAGGAGATGTTGACTATGCGGCCCCAGCGCCGCGCCCGCATACCCGGCAACACGGCCTGCGTGCAGAGAAAGGCGGATTTCAGATTGATGGCGATGGTGCGATCGAAATCCTCCTCCGAGATATCGTCAAGCCCGCGCGCCGACGCCGTGCCGGCATTATTGACGAGGATGTCGATCGGCCCGAGCCGTTCTTCGATGTTATGGACCATCCCTTGCACGGCGCTGTGAAGCGAGACGTCCGCGCCGAAAGGAGCCGCGCGACCGCCGCTCTTGATTATCGCTTGCGCCACGGCCGCCGCGTCTTCGCCGCGCTCGCGATAGTTCACGGCGACCGCTGCCCCTGCCTCGCCGAGCGCCAAGGCGACCGCCCTGCCGATGCCACGCGAGCCGCCGGTGACCAAGGCCACCCGGTCCTTCAAGTCAGGCATGCCGAATTCCCCTTATCACGCGGATGCTGTCGGATCCCTAGCAAGGCGCGGTGCAGGGTCAGGGGCTCAGGGCGGTAACGATCCAGATTGCGCCGGGCAGAGCGACGGCATTTCCGACCTGATACCGCGCCAGCGCGGCCCGAATGGCCTTTGCGGCCGCGGACTGAAGCTCCGGCGGCTGCGGGGGAGGTATGGCCGAGAACGAGAGTCGCTCAGCTCTCGTCAAGTCTGTCGGTGACCTGCCCAGTGGCGCAGAATTGCGGCGTTAGGCTCGGTGCAATCCCATGGATCGAACCGGCGGCCATTGGGACGAGTGGTCTTCGAACGTGAGCGATCGCATCGCCTGAGGTGCTATCTTATCTAGACCGGACCGGCGCTGCGCCGGCCCCTGCCGTACACCGGAACCCCCCATGCAGCTCATCGGAATGCTCGATTCCCCCTACGTTCGCCGCGTGGCGATCTCTCTACAACTGCTCGGACTGCCGTTCGAGCACCGCTCGCTTTCGGTATTTCGCACGTTCGATCAATTCCGCGCAATCAACCCCGTCGTGAAGGCACCGACCCTCCTCTGCGATGACGGCACGGTGCTCATGGACTCGACGCTCATCCTGGATTACGCCGAGGCCCTGGCCGCTCCCAAGTCACTGATGCCCGGTGGGCTTGCCGAGCGGCAGTCGGCGCTGCGCATGATCGGGCTCGCGCTCGTCGCGTGCGATAAGAGCGTGCAGCTCGTCTACGAGCGCAACCTGCGTCCGCCGGAGAAGCAGCACGAGCCCTGGGCGGCTCGGGTTCTGGGCCAGATGCACGCGGCGTTCGGCGAGCTCGAGGCGGAGCTCGCCAAGCAACAGCGACCGGCCGATGCGCAGCGCATCGGTGCGGCCGCCGTCGCTACGGCCGTCGCCTGGCACTTCACCCAACGCACGTTACCGGGGACCTTGAAAGATGCGGGCTACCCGCATCTCCGTGCGTTATCCGCCTGGGCGGAGCAACTGCCCGAATTCATTGCCGCCCCCTACGGCGACGGAACCGTCCGGGCCCGCAGCTGAATGACTCGTGCGCGGCCACGCCTCGCGCAGCCTGCTACGGCAGTACTCTAATCCGCATGTTGCGGATCTCGACGCTGCCCGGGTGATTTCCCTGGAGCCCGATCAGCCCCGCCGGCGCGCGTCCATAACCCGGGTAAGCCTTGAACTTCGAGGCCGCCACGCGCTTCTTCCAGTCAGCGCTGCCGAAGTAATAGTCGACGATCTTGCGTCCGTTCGCGAAGTACTCGACATGGTTGCCGCGCACGATGATGCGCGCCTTGTTCCAGTGGCCATAAGGATGTATGACGCCTGCGGGTGACGGGTAAACGGCGTACACGGAGCCGGCCGCCGTCAGGCGGCTCTTACCATCCTCCGTATTCGCATCGTCGACGAGCTGGTACTCGGGTCCGGTCCAGTAGATCTGGTCGTATTCGTGGGTTGCGCGATAGAAAATGCCGCTGTTGCCTTCCCGGCCGATGTTCCACTCGAGCTCCAGGTCGAAGTCCTTGTAAGTTCGCGTGGATTCCAGATCGTCCACCGGCCCGTTCTTGGACAGCACGCCGTCGTGCACGGTCCAACCGGGCAGCCCCGCATGCGTCCAGCCGCGAAGGCCCGTGACGGTGTTGCCTTTGATGAAATAGTGCCAGCCGCCGCCGCCCTTCAGTAAATCCTGCTTGGTCTGCGGGGGCATCGTGGGAGGGCTGGTGGCCGCGAGCGCCGCGCCGGCCAACGATATCGCCAGAGCGGACGCAAGCCCGAGGGGCCACAGTCTGCGCGTCGTGCGCGCACCAAATTTTCTCATTTTGAACTCTCCTAAGCAGACGAGATCCTCCCGAGGGGAGGGCAAACGTCAGGCAAGCCCCAACTTTCTGAGCAGCTCGAGGGGAGGCCCGTCGAAATGGGTCAGCGGCGTGTTGCCGATGTACCTCAGGTCCTTGCGGCCCGCCCGCGTGGTGTAGAACCCGGCGGCCGTCAGGTTGCGATAGAGGGCGAAGAATCGCGCTGGCCGCTGCAGATCCGCGGCGGCCCGGCTGACATTGCAGATGGAATCGCAGATCACGCGCTGCTCCGCTTCATGGAGCCCGGCGAACGGCCGCTCGTAGCGGCGCCGCGCCTCACCATCCATCCAGGTGAATCCGTTCAACACCGCGGCGCGGTCCGTGCGCTGCTGCGGGTAGGGTGCGCTGATCCACTCGTCGATGAAGTCCACCACGCCGACCGCCGACGCCGCTGGGGAGCGCGCATCCGCGGGAACGATGAGATCGGAGAGCGCCGCCGCGAGCTGCCGCTGTTCCGGATTCAAGGTCAGCGGCCAGAACTCCCCTCTCTCATAGGCCTTGATCAGGTTCGGATCGGGGCCATAGCCATCCATGAAGGGCACGTACTGCTGCACGTCGCCGCTGGCCTTCGGGTCCGGCTGAAAGTCGGTATGGTCGGTCGCTCTCGCCCGCAGCGCAGGCATGGCCGCCGCGGCAGCGACTATGAGCTTGATGGTGGTGCGCCGATCGGTCATATTTCTCTCCTGCGCATCCGCTCCAGGATGTGATCGGACATGCGCCACGAGAGCGCCATGATGGTGAGCGTCGGGTTCTTGTCCGCGTTATAGGGGAAGACACCGCCGTCGGCTACGAAGAGGTTGGGCACGTCCCACGTCTGCGACCATCTGTTGGTCACCGAGGAGCGCGCCTCCGCCCCCATGACGGTGCCGCCGACCTCGTGGATCATTTGGCCACCGGATGAGATGGCTTTCACCGGGTCGGTGATGACGGGTGTTTGAACCCGCCCGCCCATTGCCTCCACGATCGTCCCGAAGGTCTCCTGCATGTGGGCTGCCTGGCGCTGCTCGTACTCTCCCCATTGCCAGTGGAAGCGCAGCACCGGGATGCCGAATTTGTCCTTGACCTTGGGGTCGATTTCCACGTAGCAGTTGTCGTTCGGCACCATGGCGCCGCGGCCGTCGAACCCGACAAAGGAACCGTAGTACCGCCGTGCGTCTTCCTTGAACTTCTTGCCGTAGCTGCCGCCGGTCAGCCACTCGAGGTCCTGGAACGTATACACGCCGGGCATCTGCTGCCCCCCGCCGTACTCGATGTGATAGCCACGCGGGAACGGGAGCTTGTGTGCGAGCTGCTCCTTGTACAGCCACCACGGAGCGTAGACCTGCAGGCCGCCGGCGGCATTCTCGCTGAGGGGCGGCAGGCTCTCGAGCAGCGGAATCTGTCCGCTGACCGAGCTGCCGACGGTATCGAGCACATAACGCCCCACCAGGCCGCTCGAGTTGGCGAGCCCGTTGGGGAACTGGCCGCTCTTGGAATTCAGCAGGATGCGTGCGCTCTCGCAGGCACTTGCGCCGAGCACGACGATGCGCCCGGTGGCGCGCTCGTGCCGACCGGTGGTGCCATCGATGAAGCGCACGCCGTTGGCGCGTCCGCGCTTGTCCATCGTGACCTCGTACACCATCGCGTTCGTGATGATGTCGAGATTCCCGGTGGCGAGCGCCGGTGGCAGGTGCACGGTGGTGGACTGGTAGTTGGCCGCCACAGCGCAACCGCGTCCGCAAGGCGTTGCCCACAGGCAGGGTGCGCGCTTGCGCATCGCCTCGGCGAGAATCTTTTGCGCCCGCGGGTTGCCCGGATGCAGCTTGCCGGGAATCGTGCGGTGGTCCTGGGCCTGTGTCAGCACCGCCCGCCGGCCCGGCAGTATCGGGATACCAAGGCGCGGTGCGCGTTTCATGAGGAGGTGATCGCTGACCAATGGTGCCGGCGGCGGCAACAGAGTATCGCCGGGCCCCGCCGGGGTATTTTCCAGTGATACGTTGCCGCCGTAGACACCGACCAGCATTTCCACCTTGTCGTAGTACGGTGCGACGTCGTCGTACCTGATCGGCCAGTCGAGCCCGAGGCCGTCGCGACTGCGGGGCGTGAAGTCATAAGGCCCGTTGCGCAGCGAGATGCGGCCCCAGTGATTAGTACGCCCGCCCAGCATTCTCGCCCGCCACCAGGTAAAGCGGCCGCCCCATTTGTCGGGGACGGTGACATACGGCTGACCGGGGACCGTCCAGCCGCCATCCACGGTCGCATCGTAGAAGCCAAACTCTTTGTCCGGAGTGGACGAGGCGCCGAGCGGCGCCAGGTCCGGCGTCTGAAACATCGGCGTCTCATGGGCCGGCGTGTAATTGCGGCCTGCTTCCAGCATGAGGACGCGCACGCCCTCCATGCACAACGTGTAAGCCGCCTGCCCTCCGCCTGCGCCCGACCCGACGATGATGACGTCGTAGGGCCCGCGCTGAGTGCTTGCCGTCACAAATGGCATCGATCAATGCTCCATCGTTGAAGTTGTCACGTTCGATAAGCTTCCCTGCCGAACCCCTGCACCGCAATGTCCCGATGCGCCAGCACCTCGTGCTGTAATGCGTACATCGCCGCCGCCGCCTCATCGATGGCACGCGCGAATGCGAGCGAGCCGGCGAGGATCGGTCCGAGCAGCGCCTTGTCCTGCACGCGGGCTTTAGGATACTCGTGCTCGAGCACGAGGTAGGTCCGCTCTGGGTCGAGGTCCAGGAGCTCCCGCGCCGCGAGTTGATGATCCAGCCAGTCCACCGAGCGGTTCTGCAGATAGGCGAGGGGGTCGTGGCGCGCGGTGCCCGGCAGCTCATGCTCGGCGAACACGGTCTGCTTCTTCCAGGCGTTCTGCTGCTCGGCGGGGTTGGCTCGCGGCGTATCGCCGTCGCGGTCGCCCCGCTGCATCGTCTGCCCGCCGTAGCCCCACGCGGCAATGCCGCGCGAGTCGATGACCTGTCCCTTGACGTGAAAGCGCTGGATGAGGAAGGCGTAGCCCGAGTCCCTGAGGTATTGAAACACCGAGCGCGAATCCTGCCCCATCAGGATGGCGTGCGAGGGATCGTAGTGGATGCGGAACTGATCGCCGAGGCCATGCCGCTCGCAGATGCGGTGCAGTGCGATCCAGGGACCGGGCGCATAGGCGATGTTGTTGTGCCAGGCATCGGTGACGTTCCATCCCGGCATCGGACACTGCTCGTTGAGGTACGTGAGTCCCCGGGCCTTGGCTGCCTGCAGCAGCGGGATGAAGACTTCCTCGAACATCTCGAGGTTGGCGTCCATGCCGATTCTGGGATTGCGTCCGACGAAGCCCACGACCGCATCGCAGTGCAGCAGCACCGCGGCGTCGAAGACGCGGAGCATCAGCTCGTGTTTGATCCTACGGGCGCCATCGTCCGCCGCCAGCATGTTGTCGAAGTAGCCGAGCTCCGAGAGCCCTACGCCGGTGGCGCGCATTGCGCTCTGTACCCGCGAAGCGCGCGCGGCAGTGAAGGGCTTTCGCAGATCGAGCGTGTTGGCGACGGGATCGAGCAGCGCTGCCGCCGGCACATCGCCCTGCGTGGGATGCAGCGCGCACGACAGCTCGATGTTGGGCGCGCCGATCTCCGCCGCGAACGCCAGCCATTCCTCGATCGCCAGGTCGGGATCCGCCTCCCGCCGCTCCCGCGGCGTCAGCTCCTGCAGCGCCGCCGTGAGGATGCTGAGTTTCATCGGCCGCGGCCGAAATGCGCCGGCGACGGTTCCGGCTGCCGCCGTCATCGCCGTCCTGCCCTCAGTGCTGCTCGGCAACGGCATGCGTCACCCTCTCGTTGCGGAACGAGAGCACGAAGACAGCGGCGACCGCGAGCGCGAATACCGCCGGATAGGCCCAGATCGTCACCCAGTCGTGGCCGCCCGCCACGGCGTAGCGGTCCATGACGATGCCCGCGGCGGAGAAGCCGATGAGCATTCCGACGCCATAGGTGGCGAGCGTGATGAGACCCTGCGCGGCCGCTTGTCGCTCCCGGCCGGCGCGGGTGTCGGTGTAGATCTGGCCGGAGACGAAGAAGAAGTCGTAGCAGGGTCCATGCAGGGCGAGGCCGATCAGCAGCAGCCACTCGAGCTGCCCGGCATCCCCCAGGGAGAAGAGCGCATAGCGGACCGCCCACGCCGCCATGCCGATGAGCAGTGTCATCTTCATGCCGTAGCGCTTGAGGAACAGCGGCAGCAGCAGCATGAAGAAGAATTCCGAGGCCTGTCCCAGCGTCTGAATGCCGGTTGCGTGGGGCACGTGGATTTCGTTCAGGAACTGGTTGGTGCCCTGATAGTAGAACGCGAGCGGTATGCAGATGAGGATCGAGGCAAAGAAGAAGACGGCGTAATTGCGCTCGCGCAGCATCTCGAGTGCATCGAAGCCGAGAATGCTCCTCAGGCTTCGCCGACCCTGGTTGGCGCCGAGCGGTGGGGTGGCCGGCAGGGTGAAGCTGTAGACGCCGAGGAGGAAGGAACTCACCGCGCACATGATGAAGGTCTTCTGCAGCGCTCCACGTGCCGCGGTGGCGTCCCACCCGAACGCGTAGCTGATCATGAGCCCCGCCACGATCCATCCGATCGTTCCCCACACGCGCACCTTGGGGAAATCCCGCGCCGGCGCATCCATCTGCCGGAACGACACCGCGTTGACGAGCGCCAGCGTCGGCATGAAGAGGATCATGTACACCAGCAGGTAGGGATAGAAGTGCGCGAAATCGGGTGCTCGCGCGAGCATGAGCATGAGCACACCGCCGACGATGTGGATGATGCCGAGCAGTCGCTCCGCGTGAAAGTAGCGATCGGCGATGAGGCCCACGATGAAGGGCGCGATGATCGCGCCCCAGGCCTGCGTCGAGAAAGCGAGGGCGCTCTGCTCCCCGGTGACGTGCAGGTTGTATTCGAGGAAGCTCCCCAGGGTGACGAACCACCCGCCCCAGGTGAAGAACTCCATGAACAGCATCACGCTCAAGCGCATCTTCATGGTGTTTTTGAGCACGAGAGGGCGCCTCAGTCAGAAAACGCGAGCCCGGTGCGTCGCAACGGACGCCCGGTTGTCGCCTGCGGTGGCATGCCGCGCAGGTTATTGCAATGCAATTTCCCTGTCAAAAACATTGGAATATTCATTCTGCCGGCGCGCGTGGCGCGCATCTCACGCCGGCGGTGCGACTTTCCGCCAGACTCCTCCTGCGGCGTGACTCGCGAGCATCGTCTCGACGAGCAGGTCGCTGCGATAGCCGTCAGCGAAAGTGGCGAGGGCGGCAGGCCGAGCCTGCGGTCGCGCCCGGTCCCGTATCCACTGGTACGCATCCGCAATTACATTGCGGAAGGCGTCCGCCCATGCCTCCTGGTGCCCGGCGGGCAGATGGGCGTAGCGTGCGGCGTCCGCGGACAGGATGGAAGGGTCTTTGGCGACGACGGTGCTCGGCTGGCCGAATCGGCCGATCCAGAGCTCGTTCTGCCGCTCCTGCAGCCAGCGCACGGACGCCTTGCGGCCGCAGACTTCGAGCTGCAGATCGTTCTTGTGGCCCGGGAGCACCTGGCCGATGGCCACGCAGCCCTTGGCTCCGCCGCGAAAGCGCAGCAGCACGCTCGCGAGATCCTCGCTCTTGATGCGGACCCTGCGCCCGCGCCGGGCCGTGGCGCGCGAGAAGGTTCCGCCCGCAGCGCGGGCAACCTCTCTCTGCGCCACCACGGTGCCGAGATCGGCCAGCACCGCCTCGATGGTGAGGCCCGTCACGTGCTCGGCGAGATCGCACCAGTGCGAGCCGATGTCGCGCAGCGCGGAGCTGGCGCCGCCGCGCGCCGGATCGAGTCGCCAGGAATAGACCCGCTCGTCCGCGAGCCAGTCCTGAAGATACTGTCCGTGCACGTAGCAGAGCGGGCCGAGCTCACCGCGCCGCACCATTCCCCGCGCTTCCTGCACGAGCGGGTTGCCGCGATAGTTGAATGTCACGACGTGTGCGACACCCGCGCGCCGGGCGGCCTGCCACAGCAGCCGGCTGTGCTCCGCGCTGTCCGACAGCGGCTTGTCCGAAATGACATGTTTGCCGGCCTTGAGCGCCGCGAGCGACACCTCGAGGTGCAGGTGGTTCGGCGTTGTGTTGTGAACGACGTCTATCGCGGGATCCGCGATCAGCTCGTGATAATCGCCGTAGGCCTTGCCGATGCACCACTCGGCGGCGCGCTGCCGCGCCCGCTCGAGACTCGAGCCGGCGATAGCCGCAACTTCGACGTCGCCCAGGCGGCGAACCGCCTCGATGTGCTGGGCGGCGATGAAGCCGGGGCCGATGAGACCCATCCGCAGCCGTTTCAATGTAACCCCCTGACGATGCCGCCGCACCGGAAAGTAACGCCACTGCCGCCGCTCAGCCCCCGCGCGGGTCATGCTCGAGCAGCGCGTCCGATTGTAGTCGATTGGAAACATTTGGGCGCCAGAATGGCGGCGCAGGCCGAGGCTCGAGCGCGGATGTTGTCGTCCCCGGCAAGCAAAATGTGCATTCCAAAGTAATTGACATCGAAATTTTCATTGCAGTATGCTCTGCCACCCGTCAGTTGGGAGGGACATGTCGATGAAGACCAACAAAGTCTCCGGCAATCGGATCCATCGCGGGCGATCACCCCTCCCTACCGACAAGGTGGATTTCGCTTCCTCCACCGTGTGGCCGCGCCTCCGCGCCGGGGGCGCGCGCGCCGGCAGCGTCGCGGCAGTGGTCGCCGGCATTCTCGGCGGCAGCGGGCTTGCCGTCGTGCCGGCGCATGCGCAGACCGCAGCGGCCAGTGTGCCGCCCGGCGGCTCGGCGCAGACTTCGCAGAGCCTGCAGGAAGTGGTGGTGACGGCCAGCGCCAGCCGGGTCACGCAGCTCGATGCGAGCTATAACGTGGTCACGGCCGATGACGAGCTGATCAAGGAATCGAACCCCCTCAGCGCCGCCGACATCCTCAAGCTCGCGCCGGGCATCTGGGCGGAGTCCTCCGGCGGCGAGACCGGTCTCAACATCTACGTGGGAGGTTTCCCGAGCGGCGGCGACTCGCCGTTCTTCACCAACATGATCATGGGCATGCCGGTCTACGGCTCGCCGATGCTCGGCTACCTGGACTCGGGCTCGTTCCTCCGCCTGGACGACTCGATCGAGCGCCTCGAGATAGTGCAGGGAGGGCCGTCCGCGGTGTTCGGGCCCGGCCAGATGGGTGGCACGGCCAACTACATCTTAAAGACCGGCGACACCTCGCCGGGCGGCACCGTGAGCGCCACCTACGGCACGGAGGGGGAATGGCGCGGGGACGCATACGACGGTTTCAAGATCGCCGATGGCTGGTATGGCAGTGTCGGCGGCTTCTACCGGGAGTCGAAGGGCGTCCGGCAATCCGAGTTCCCGGCGAACCAGGGCGGCCAGTTTACGGCGACGCTCAAGCACGATCTCGACGGCGGCTCCGTCACGTTCTGGGGACGTGTGCTCGACGACAAGGACCAGTACATCACCGGCTTTCCGCTGGTCGAAAGCACGCCCGGCAACTTCAGTCCCTATCCGGGGTTCAATCCGTTGACTTCGACGTTCAATGGCTACGGCACGCAGAACGTCACGCTCAACAATCCTATGGGGGGCTTCCTCGGCTCGAACCTCGCAAACGGACGCGGCAGCCAGGTTTACTTCCTGGGTGCCAACTACGACCAGCACATCGCCGGCTGGGCGCTGCACAACGGCTTCCTCATCGACGGCGGCGGCATGGATACCAACGGCTGGTTCTCGGGCCAGAACCCGCGGCCGCTCAGCATGTTTCTCTACGGCTGCAACGTTGCGGAGCCGGCGGGGTGGTGTAATGGCACGACGCCGACGGACAAGAACAACCTCAACGGCGGCCTGGGCTACAACCCCGCTGCCTACAATATACAGGCGCTCTATGCGGGCAGCGGTCAGCCCGTGCCTCTCTCGACCAACGTCATCGAGCAGAGCTACCACTTCATCCAGCACTCGGTCCAGAGCATCACGGACGAGTTCCGTGTGAGCCGGGACCTCTTCCAGGGCGATACGCTGACCGGCGGGGTGTATCTCGCGGACTACTCGGATAACGAGAAGTCGATCGCCGATGAGGGACTGATGACGGCGACGCCGAACGCCACGATGATCGCTCTGAGCTACGCGCAGAACGGCAATAACTACAATCTGACCAGCCCGCAGGGCTTCGTCAACGACAACGGCACTTACTCCACTCCAGTGCAGCACGGTGACGGGTTTAACGTGGCGCCGTATTTCTCCGACAGCTGGCATGTCGGACCGTGGCTCGCCGACGTCGGGGCGCGCCTGGAGTACATCGATGAGCACCAGCGCACCTGCAACACGAGTGACGAAATGCTGGGAACGATCTATGACCTGTGGGACAACAAGGTGCCGGTCTGCAACGGAACCTGGGCTTACGAGCATTACATCCATACGATGCCGACCTTCACCGGCGGCCTGAACTACCAGTTCTCGCACAACATGAGCGCCTACGTGCGCGCCAATACGGGCAATCACTTCGCCGACTTCAGCGACATCTCCGACGCGCTCCAGAACCCGCCGCACACCTATCCGCCGGTGGAGACGATCCGCAACTACGAGCTCGGGTTCAAGTTCCAATCCTCCATCTCATTCCTGGACATCAGCGCCTATCACCGCACGTTCAACGGCATACGGTATCAGGCCACCACCATCGAAGGCGTGAGCATACCGGGGGAGTACGGGGAGTATGGCGCGCTCTCCAACGGCATCGACCTCAACGGATACGTCACGCCATTCAAGGGGCTGACGGTGCGAGTGGTCGGGGACTACATGGCGGGCCACTACGATCACGACTATGCCTGTCTCGCGTACACCAACCTCTACGGCGTCGCGGAGTGCGCCACGATCAACGGTGCGCCGCTGCAGCGCCAGCCGAAGGTCCAGGTTCGGGTGACACCGAGCTACTTCATGGCGATGCCGTGGGGCGATGTGACCACTTGGCTCACCTTCGAGCACGTCGGTCAGCGCTACAGCGACCTGGCCGGCACGCAGCCCCTGGGAACCTACAACATGGTGAGTGCGGGCGTGGTTGCCGACGTCACCGATCACTGGCAATTCCGCGTGCAGGGGACAAACCTGACGAACGCGATCGCGCTCACGGAGGGTAATGCACGCATCACCGGCGGGGAGGTCGGCGTCGGCGATGTGGTGCTCGCCCGTGCGTACGAAGGCCGAGAGGTCAACTTCACGGTGGGCTACAACTTCTAGTTGAAACGCTGGATCCGGGCTCCTGCCCGGCCCAGCGTGGCATCGGCCAAAAAGCGTGGTTTTTGGCCGATGCCTCGCTCGGCGGGCGAAGCAGTGCTTCGCTGAAAGACCCCGCCTCGCCCTGCGGCGGCGGGGCACGTCCCTGTGCCTGGTCTACGGTCAGGGGCGCGCGTCGGGGCAGGTATAGCGCTGCTGCAGCAGCTCTTCGATCGCCTCGAGTGACCGCCCGCCGGTCTCCGGCACGTAGCGGGACGAGAATGCGACGGCCAGGATCCCCACGACCACGAAGCCGAAGAACGTGGAGGAGACCCCGAACCCCGCGACGAGCTGTGGGAAGGAGAACGCCACCACGAAGTTCGCGCCCCAGAGCACCAGCGTCGCCGCGCCCATCCCGAGGCCACGTACCTTGAGCGGGAAGATCTCCGACAACAGCAGCCACGTCACCGGCGACACGAAGCCCTGCTGGAAGAAGAGAAAGAGCGCCATGGCGCCGAGAACGAGGTACGCGAGCGACGGTGAGGGGTGGAAGAGGAGCGATACGACGCCGAGCAGCAGCAGCGATGACGTCGTGCCGATGAGTCCGGTCACCAGCATCGGTCGCCTGCCGATGCGGCCGACGAGCGCGATGCCGAGGAAGGTCGCTAGGACCGAGACCACACCATTCAGCACGTTGGCGACCAGCGCGCCCTGGATGCCGAGTCCGGACCGCGACAGGATCTGCGTGCCGTAGTACATAATGGAGTTGACGCCGGTGACCTGCTGCACGATGCCGATGCCGATGCCGACCAGAAGCACGGCGCGCACCCACGGAATGCGCAGCGCCGACCAACCGCGGATGTCGGAAGCGGCCTCCGACACGGCGAGATCGGCGATCGCCCGCGCCTCGACGGTCGCGGTTCCGGGCGGGCGCAGCCGGCCGAGCACGGCGACGGCCTCCTCGAGTCGCGCCCGCGCGATCAGCCAGCGGGGGCTCTCCGGCAGGAACACGGCGCCCACGCCGAGCGCGACGCCCGGCGCCGCCGCCACACCCAACATCCAGCGCCAGATGGCGTGCGATTCGCCCCAGACATGCGCGATGATCGCGTTCACCGCGAACGCGAGCAGTTGGCCGGACACGATCATCAGCTCGTTCTGGGTCACCAGCCGTCCGCGGATCTCAGGCGGGGCGAGCTCCGCGAGATAGGTCGGCACGACGACCGAGGCGCCGCCGACGGCGAGCCCGAGCAGGAAGCGGAAGCCGGCGAGCGCCGTCCGGTCGGGGGCGGCGGCGCACGCCAGGGCCCCTACTACGAAGGTTCCGGCGAGCAGCCACATCGTGCGCCGGCGGCCGACCCGGTCGGCCAGCCGCCCGGCGAGGAGCGATCCCAGCGCGGCGCCCAACAGCAGCGTGGCGGTGATCAGGCCCTCGTCGGCGGGGGTCAGGCGCAGATCGCGCCCCATATAAAGGAGCGCGCCGTTCACCACGCCGGTGTCGTAACCGAACAGCAGACCGCCGATGGTCGCGGTCAGGCTGATGAGGATCAGGCGGCGCCGCAGCTGCCGGCTGCTCGCCGGCGGGGTCGTCGGCGAGACGCCTTGCGACTCGAGGGCACCGCGGAACATGGCTGTTACCTCCCGCCGACCGATGGTATGATTATTTTAAATGCTGTCAATGTGAAAAAGATGAAGCAACCGCCGCTCTCGCGCCCGGCGGGCCCTCCCGGGTCAGGGCCGCTATGAGCCGCGCCGCGCAGCAGCTCACCGCGCCAACAACCGCCGCGGAGCTGCGCGAGGCGATCCTCGCGCGCTATGACTCGTTGAGCGGTCGGCTGCGGCAATTCGCCCACTACGTCCTCGATGCGCCGAACGACGTGGCGCTCGAGACGCTGGCCGTCATCGCGCAGCGCAGCGGCGTGCAGCCCTCGGCCATCGTGCGCTTCGCCAAGCAGTTCGGCTTCGACGGCGCGACCCCCATGCAGCGCGTGTTTCGGGCCGACCTGGTCGCCGCCAACCCGGCCGCCGCCTATGGCGAGCGTGTCCGCCGGACCCTGGAGCGCCTCGAGAACCGGTCCGACGACCCGGCGAGCCTGCTGCGGGAGTTCGCGGAGGGTACGGATCTCGCGCTGCGACAACTCACCCATACCGTGGGCGCCGCGGAGCTCGCGACGGCGTTTCGGCTGTTGGAGCAGGCGAACAGCGTCTACGTCGTGGGTGTGCGCCGCGCCTTTCCCGTGGCCGCCTATCTCGCTTATTCCCTGCAGCAGAGCGCCAAGCGCACCGTGTTCGTCGACGGCGTGGCGGGCCTGTGGCGGCAACAGGCCGCCGCCATCGCCGCGGGGGATCTTCTGATCGGTGTCAGTTATCGGCCATACGCGGAGGAGACCCTACAGGTGGTGAGCACGGCGCACGCTCAGAAGGCGACCATCCTCGCAATCACCGACAGCGCCGTGAGCCCGATCGCCAAGGAGGCCGATACGGTCCTGCGGGTGCAGGAGGCGGAGATCCGCGGCTTTCGCTCGCTCTCGGCGTCGATGTGTCTCGCCCAGACGCTGGTGATCGGCTACGCCTTTCGCAGCAGCCGCCGGCCGCGCTCCGAAGGTCGTGGCAGCGGTCGCCGTGCGCAGATGAGGCGGGAGCGATGATGAGCTCCCCCCACAGACACGAAACCCGCCCCGCAGTTGCGCTGATCGGCGCTGGCCGCATCGGCAGGATCCACGCGGCCAACGCGGTGGCGCATCCGGCGCTGTCACTGAAGTATGTCGTCGATCCTCTCGGGGACAGCGCCGCCGTGCTGGCCTCCCGCTACGAGGCGATGGCGACGAGCCTCGAGAGCGCGCTCGCCGACCCTGCCGTCGCCGGTGTGATCGTCGCGAGCCCGACGGACCAGCATCTCGCGCAGTGTCTTCAGGCCATGGCCGCAGGCAAGGCGATCTTCTGCGAGAAGCCGGTCGACCTGAGCCTCGAGCGGGCGCGATCCGCGGCCGCAGCGCTCGCGCAGGCGCGCCTCTTTCTCGGGTTCAACCGCCGCTTCGATCCCAGCTTTCGCGCTCTGCGCCGCAAGCTGCAGGCCGGCGAGATCGGCAATCTCGAGACGCTGCACATCATCAGCCACGATCCGGCGCCGCCGCCGGTGAGCTACATCAAGGTGAGCGGCGGGCTCTTCAAGGACATGACCATCCACGACTTCGACATGGCGAGGTGGCTGCTCGCCGAGCCGGTGGTGGAGGTCTACACGATGGCCGCCTGTCTGGTCGATCCTGCCATCGGCGCCGCCGACGACATCGATACGGCCAAGGTGCTGCTGCGCACCGCCTCGGGGCGGATCGCGCTCATCAGCAACAGCCGCCGCAGCGGTTATGGGTACGATCAGCGCATCGAGGCGTTCGGCTCGGCCGGTTCGGTCCGGGCTGACAATCTGACGACCAACACGGTCGCGGTCTGGAGCGAGGGGGGCACCACGCGGGCGCCGTTCCAGAATTTCTTCCTCGAGCGTTATGCCGACGCCTACCGCCTGGAGATGGACCACTTCGCGGCGGTGCTGCGCGGCGAGGAGCCGGCGGTCGGATTCGCGGACGGCGTGCATGCGCTCGAGCTTGCCGAGGCGGCGGGGCGCTCACACGCCACCGGCCGGCCGGTCGCGCTCAGCGCGGGCGCTTGATCCAGGCGTGCGCCGGATCATCGCGGACGATCCAACGTCGCACGGGCCCGGCCATCACGTTGAGATAGTACAGATCATAGCCGTGCGGCGCGCCGACGGGATGGTAGCCGCGCGGCACCAGCACGACATCGCCGTCCGCGACGCATAGGGTTTCATCGAGGCCGCGGTCGTCGGTATAGACCCTCTGGAAGGCGAAGCCCTGCGCCGGGTTGAGCCGGTGGTAGTAGGTTTCTTCCAGCTGCGTTTCCGCCGGTGGGGTATTGGTATCATGCTTGTGCGGCGGGTAGCTCGACCAGTGTCCCCCGGGCGTGATCACCTCCACGACGAGGAGCCTCTCGGCAGGCTCCGTCTCGGGCAGCACGTTGCGTACGAAGCGGCGGTTGGTCCCCTCGCCGCGAACCTCCTTCGGCATGCGCTCGCCCGGTATCGCGCGTGCCTCGCCCGTCGCGGCGCTCGGGGCGTTACACAGCGCGATCTCGACCTCGGTGACAGCGTGAATGCGGATGGGCAATCCCGCAGGCGCGTATACCGCGCCAGGCGGCGCGTCCTCAAAGACGCTCTTGCGGCCGCCCAGGCCCGCGAATCTGCGTGCGCCAACCTCCACGTCAGCTTTGCCCGTCAGGACGATCACGCATGTCTCTTTTCGGATCGAGGTCCACGCGACGGCTCGCCCCGCGGCGAGTCGCCGCACCTCGAAGCCGACATACTTCCAGCCCGCGCTCTCGGGCGTGATCGCGAGAACGCGTCCTTCTGAATCCGGCGGTGAAGGCCGCACCCGCAGGCTCATCGGCCCGCTCCCGCGGCGCGCGCCGCCGGGCCGAGCCGCCGCCGCAGGGTATCGAGCCCGATCCGGCTGTATTCACGCGGATCGGCCCGAGCCGGGTCCTGCTCCGCCTCGACCACGACCCAGCCGTTGTAGCTGATGTCGATCAGCGCCCGCGCCACGCCACGGAAGTCGAGATCGCCGTCACCTGGCGCGGTGAACATGCCGGCGAGCACGCCCTCGAGGAAACTGCCGTTCCGATGCCGGTTATCCTCGAACACTCGCCGGCGCACGTCTTTGGTATGCACGTGTACCACGCGATCCGGATGGGTGCGGATCAGCCGTTCGGCATCGATCCCCCCCAGGGCGGCATGGCCGGTGTCGACCACGAAACCCACGCGGCGATCGGTGTGGGCGACGAACCGCTCGATGTCCTCCTCCCGCTCCACCACGGTGCCCAGGTGGAAGTGATAGGCCAGGCGCAGCCCGTGGCCCTCGAGGTAGCGCGCGAGCACGCTCAAGCGCTCGCCGAACTGCGGCCACTGCTGCGCTGTGAGGCGCGGTGCGGCCGCCAGCGGCTGTTGACGGTTGCCGTGGATGGCGTTGCTGCACTCGGCGATGATGAACACATGGCTCCCGAGCGCCTCGAGCAGCCGGAGGTGAGGCTGCAGCGCCTCGATCTCTGCCGCCACCGGCCGTGCGAGCAGCGCCGCCGACCACCAGCCGCCGATGAGCGCAAGCTCGTGCGCGTCGAGCTGAACGCCGAGCGTCGCCGGATCGCGTGAGAACTTTTTGCCGAGCTCGATCCCCTCGAATCCGAGCGCGTGCGCATCGCGCAGCACGGTCTCGACCGGCGTGTCGCCGCCGAGCTCGGGCAGGTCGTCGTTGATCCAGGCGATCGGGCTCACTCCGAAACGAACGGTCACTCTCCCTCCCACCGCGCCTTGCGGCGCGCCTCGTATTCGGCGCGGGCGGCGCGCACGGAATCCCTCTCCGACACCTCGGGCACGGCAACGTCCCACCAGGCGCCGCCCGCGTTCGTCGCGGCTTCCGGGTCGGTGTCGATGACTATCACGTATGTGCGTGAGGCCTCGCGTGCGCGCCCGAGCGCCGCCGAGAGCGCCCTGATGTCTTGCACCTTCTCACTCGTTGCGCCGAGCGCGGCGGCGTGGGCCGCGAAATCGACGGGTGCCGAGCCCTGCTGTCGGGAATCGGCCAGCAGGTTGTTGAACGGCGCACCGCCGGTCGCCTTCTGCAGGCGATTGATGCAGCCGAAGCCGCGGTTGTCCAGCACCACGATCACGAGCTTCAGTCCCAGCATCACCGAGGTGGCGATCTCGGAATTCAACATGAGGTAGCTGCCGTCGCCGACCATCACCACGACCTCGCGATCGGGCTCGGCGAGCTTCACGCCCAGCCCCCCGGCGATCTCGTACCCCATGCACGAGAAGCCGTACTCGACGTGGTACCCGCCCGCCCGCGCGGGGCGCCAGAGCTTGTGGAGCTCACCCGGCAGCCCGCCGGCCGCGCAGACGACGATCGTCTCGTTTCGCGCCCAGCGGCCGACGGCGCCTATGACCTGCGCGTCGGATGGCTGCTGTCTGTCCGGCGGCCGCACCGCCCGGGACCATGCTTCATCCCACGCGACGCGCTCGGCCGCGACGGAGTCGCTCCACGCCCGCGGCACGCTGTAACCAGCCAGCGCTTCCCTCAAGCTTTCCAACGTCTCGCGAGCATCGCCGATGACGGCGACGGCCCCGTGCTTGTGCGCGTCATACGCGTTGACATTCACTTGCACGAACTGGGTGCATTTCGCAAACAGCGTCCGCGACGCTGTCGTGAAATCCTGCAGGCGAGTGCCGATCGCAAGCACGACATCGGCTGCCGCTGCGGCGGCGTTGGCCGCGCTCGTACCGGTCACCCCGATCGCGCCGAGCGACTGCGGATGGTCCCAGTTGAGCGTGCCGCGTCCCGCCTGGGTTTCCGCCACCGGGATGCCCGTCGTACGCGCGAGCTGGTCGAGCGCAGTCTCCGCCGCGGAATAGAGCACGCCGCCGCCCGCGATGATGAGCGGCGCGCGGGCTGCCCGCAGGCACTCGGCGGCAAGCCTGAGGTCCGCGGCAGCCGGAGGTGCGCGCCGGATGGACCAGGTCGCGGGCTCGAGCATGCTGGGGGGGAAATCCCAGGCCTCGGTCTGCGTGTCCTGACAGAACGCCAGCGTGACCGGCCCGCAGGCGGCCGGATCGAGCAAGGTCGCCATGGCCCGCGGCAGCGCCTCGACCAGCTGCTCGGGGCGCTGTATCCGATCGAAGTAGCGCGACACCGGCCGGAAGCAGTCGTTCGCGCTCACCGTCCCGTCGGCGAAATCCTCCACCTGCTGGAGTACGGGATCGGGGGCGCGGCTGGCGAAGACATCACCGGGCAGGAAGAGCACCGGCAATCGGTTGACGTGCGCCACCGCGGCGGCCGTCACCATGTTGAGGGCGCCGGGTCCGATGGAGCTGGTGCAGATCATGGCGCGCCGCCGGCGCGAGGTCTTGGCGAAGGCGATCGCCGCATGGGCCATGGCCTGCTCGTTGTGCGCGCGGAACGTCGGCAGCGACTCGCGCATCGCATGCAGTGCCTCGCCGAGCCCGGCGACGTTGCCGTGACCGAAGATGGCCCAAGCGCCGGCAAAGTAACGCGCCGATCCGCCGTCCTTCTCGATGAGCTGGTTGGCCAGATATCGCACGGCGGCCTGGGCGGCGGTGAGACGGATCATAGTGTGCTCCGTGGGAGTTACGCCGGCGGATTCGGCCTGGCTCGGCGCCAGGCAGCGACCACAGCCTGCAGGTTGGCGGCGAGCGCGGCCACCGTCTCGGCATCGCCGATCTCGCCGGCGAGCCACCGCCGGGCGGCCTCTGCGAAGATGGTACGCCCGACCGCGAAGCCGCGTACCAGGTCAAAGGGCGCCGCCGCTTGGAAGGCGGACGCGAGGCTCGCCGCGTCGGCGGCGAGCCCGAGGATGAGGACACCCCGGCACAGCGGGTCGCGCCGCCGGATCGTGTCCTGAACGGCGGCCCAGGGTGCCGGCTGCTCGCTCGGCTCGAGCTTCCACCAGTCCGGGCGGATGCCGAGATCGTACAGCCGCTCGAGCACTGCGGCGGTCGTGTCCCGCTCGATCCTGCCGTAAGGCGAGGCGATAACCTCGAGCAGCAACTCGTGACGCGTCTCGCGGCAGGCGCTGTAGAGGCAGAGCAGCCGCTCCTCCTGCTGTTGCTTCAGAGTCGATGGATCGTCCGGATGGTAACGCACCAGACATTTGACGATGTGGTTCTGAGGCCAGCTCCGCAATGTCGAGCCGACATCCGCCGCGCCATCGAATGCCAGTGGGCGCGAGCCGCTCTGCTCGATCGGCCGCCCGATCCAGTAGGGATGATCGGCGGCGCGCTCCAGGCCCTGACGGCCGAATCGTCCGTCGAGCAGAATGCCGAACCGGGGATCGCCGCGTGCGACACGGTCGAGAGCATCCAGCCCCAATGCCTTGAATGACTCCAGCGCCGATTCTTCCACATCCAGCTCGGCAGCCAGCGTCTCGAGCGGGCCGCGATGGTCCATTGCGAGTACCAACAACTCCGCCGGCCGAGGGACGCGCGTGGTGGCCCAGTGTACGTGCTCCAGCTCCTCGGCCTCGCGCAGCCGCCGCGGCCACTTCCCGTCGAGGAAGGCGCAAAGCTCCGTCCAGGTCGGCATCGCCGGCGCGCAGCCGTGGCGTGAAACGACGATCGCGCCGCAGGCGTTGCCGTAGCGGCAGCAGGTCTCGATCGGCAATTCCTGCAGCCAACCGCGCAGAAAGCCGCTCATGAAGGCATCGCCGGCGCCCAGAATGTTGAATACCTCAACGTCGAATCCCGGCACCCGCTTGCCGCTGTCGAGCTTCGTACCCACCGCCCCTTCGAAGGCAACGCAGCCGTCCGCTCCCAACTTACATACCAGCACGGCCGGCGTGAGCTCGCGCACCGCGCGCAGCGCGGCCGCCGTGTCGGTCGATCCGCCCAGGATGTGGAACTCCTCTTCCGTGCCGACGATGAGGTCGCAAAGCGCTGCGAGCGCCTGTAGCTGCGCGGTGACCGCGGCACTCGTGACATAACGATTCTCGCCGGCATCCGGGGCTGTCAGCCCCCAAAGCACCGGGCGGTAATCGATGTCAAACACGACACGGCGGCCGGCGGCGTGCGCCAGCTCTGCGGCCTTGCAGCTGGCCGCACGCACGCGGGGCTGCGACAGATGCGTGCCGTTGATGAGCACCGCGCCGGCGCGCCCGATGAACGCCGGGTCCACGTCCGTTTCGCAAAGGGCCATGTCTGCGCAGTTCTCACGATAGAAGAGGAGTGGATACCGCCGCTCGTCGCGGATGCCGAGCACGGCGAGCGCCGTCAGTCGCTGCGGATCAGTGATGACGCCAGCCACGTCCACGCCGCAGCGGACGAGCTCCTCGCGGATGAAGCGTCCGAAGTGATCGTCCCCGACGCGGGTAAGCAGTCCTGCACGCAGCCCCAGGCGGGCGGCACCGACCGCTGTGTTCGTGGGGCTGCCGCCCACGTACTTGGCGAACGAGCCCATGTCTTCCAGACGCCCGCCCACCTGCTCGCCATAGAGATCCACGGAGGACCGGCCGACCGTGATCAGGTCGAGCGATCGGCCGCCGATCGGTTCTGCCATGGTCGTGTTCCGGGTGCCGCGTAACGATTCTGTAATTATTATTCTATGACAGATTCTCTCGAAATCGCCATTCTACGTCCCGGGGCCCCCGGCGGGCGCCGCTCGCTCAGAGCTCCACGTGCACCCGCAACCCAAAAATCGAGACCGGCCCCCGGTCCCGGTTGTACGCCGGATTGACGACCCATTGATAATCGAGCGTCACGTACAGGGCCGAGAACGCGGCAAGCTCGTAGTACGTCTCCAGGATGTGCTCGTTTCCGGCATGCGGCAGCCGCCCATCGCCGACCAGGATGCCGAGCCCGCCCGCCGCCAGGTACTGGCGGAGGTCCCTCGATGCCGCATTGACGACCCCGGCGACGCCCACCGTGTCTCCCGGCCGATGCCACGGACCGCCGCTCACCGATACCCCCACCGACCCGGTGTAGTCGATGTCGGTGAACTCGTAGGCTTCGACGTTCCCGCCTGCATCGCCCAGACGCGCGAACATTCCAACATTCGGCGTGAGCTGCTGCTCGAGGTTCAGGGAGATGCCATCCCGCTTCCTGTAGCGCCGCACGGGCGCAGGCTCGGCCGGCAATCCGTTGGCCTCCCCGTAAGCGATCGCATCCGCGTACAGCGCCATGCGCGCGCGACTCTCGAACACCGTCACGTCGATCTTCCCCGGTTCTCCGAGCAGCTCATGGCGGTGCTCGGCCTCGAGATCGACCTGATACTCGTCGAAGCCCGGCTCCAGGGTTCCGCTGTTGGGCACGTTCGACAGGTCAAACACCCCGGCGCGCCAGGCCCACGGTCCCACATACCACTCGGCAGCTCCGCCCGCCGTGTAGCCCCAGGAATCCGCCGCGTAATCGAAGGTGCCGGCGTCGATCACGGACCAGTTGAGGAAATCAGCCCGCGGGTCGTGCGCGTAGCGATTGACATCGAATATGTCCACGACGCTGATCTTGCCCAGAGTGAGGACCAGCCTGTCGGAAGACTCGGGCATCGCGAACTGGTTGGGCCCCGCATCCGCATTGCTGACCTCGCCGCCGAGATTCAGGGTCTGGCGGATGAATGCGCGCTGGAGGCGGAGGTACGGCGCGTTCCTTCCGACCTTGTAAGCCTCACCGCTCGAGAAGCCGGCGAGCCCGAGGGTATTGTCGAGCCCGAAGCCCTGGTCAACCTCCGGATTGACCCAGAGCTGCGCGCCGCGCCAGAGGCGCGCACCCAGAAAGAGCGTCGCGTCCGTGGTTTCATGGCCGCTGTCCGGCGACAGACTGTTCGTCCCGGCGTAGGGAGCATGGAAGCCGCCCGTCTCCTGCTCGGTGTAGGTTGCCTGTCCGTAGACGGCGAACCTGGCCGGGGATGGGGAATTGCCCGCGCTCCCCGGGGGCGTCGGGCTCGACTCGTTCTGGGCATGTGCGCCGCAAATGCCGCAGAGGACGAACGCGGCCGCAACCCATGCAGGGCTGGTCCGCTTGCGCGCGCTCCCGCGCAGGAACCCGAGCTTTCCCTCGCGCAATATCATCAGGGACACGGGTGATGGAGGTATCGGCGCTGCGGAAAACGGCGCGTACGGTACTCTAGCGATCGTCTCGGGTAAAGAGTCGTTCGCAGTTGCGCTCGCTCACCGATATTTTTCCGCGAGTTGCTCCGCCAGCTCGCCTCGTCCGGTCGCGCGCAAGCGCTGCAGATATGCCGGTAACTGCCCCCGTACGTGGTAGGGTCCGCCTTCCCGCATCACGTTGACCAGCGGATCGCGCCCGCGTGCCGCATTGCGAACCATCGCGGCGTGCCACTGCGACAGCAGCGTGAGTCCTCGAGCGGCGACCTCGGGCCGTTCGACTGCAACGCTGCGCTGCTCGAAGGGATCGCTTGCGAGGTCGAACAGCATGACATCGTCGAACAGGTGGTAACCCCCGTGCAGGGTGTTGATGAGCATCCAGTTTTCGAAGCGCACGCCGCGCTGACAGGTCCAGGCGCCCTGGGACACGATGAGATGGTCGCGGCCGGTATCGGCTCCCTGCTTCAGGCTCGTGGCGAATGACTGACCGTCCCAGCTCTCCGGAACCTGCTCTCCGAGCAACTCGAGCAGAGTCGCCGTGACATCGACCTGGTAATGCAGCGCGCGCCGCCTGCCGTGCCCGAGTCCGGGCCACCTGAGGATCAGCGGAATGTGCGTCGTGTGCTCGTCCGCGGTCTGATGATCGCAGTAGATGTTGAGCTCGCCCAGCGTCTCGCCGTGATCGGCGGAGATCATGATTGCCATATCGGTTTCGACCCCGAGGTCGCCGAGGAGCTCCAAGAGCCTTCCCACGTAACGGTCCGCGGCGAGCACGCCGACATCATATCCATCGAACATCGTGCGCACCGCCGCCATGTCGGCGATCTCCTGCGGCTGGCGCGGATAGTGCGCCCGGTCATACTCGTTCGGACTGAAGCCGCGGCCCTCTCTCGCGCTGTGTGGCCCGCAACCCTGCCAGTGACGGGCCCGCACCTCCTCGGTCAGCCAGGCGGGAGTGGGCGAGTCCCGGAAGGGCTGCCCATACCCGGCGGCCGCACGATAAGGCGCGTGAGGGTCCCACAGGTGCACGTGCAGGAACCAGTCATCCTCCCGGCCGCGCCGCCGCAGCCAATCGGCGGCAACCCCATATACTTCCTCCGCCGTTTCCATCCCCCACTTGCCTACGTTGTAGGCCTCATCGAAGCCCGCGTACCAGTGGAAGGCGGAATGACGATGTGCGAAGGAGCTCACCGTCACCGTTCTCAGGCCTTTCTCGCGCAGGCGGTTGGGGAAGGAGTCGAGGTGCAGGCGGGAGAAAAACCCTCTCCCCGGCCCATCGATTGCCGGATCCGCGTCGGTGCCGCCATGGTTGACCACACCGTTGT
Source organism: Steroidobacteraceae bacterium (assembly GCA_050739095.1). Lineage (GTDB taxonomy): Bacteria > Pseudomonadota > Gammaproteobacteria > Steroidobacterales > Steroidobacteraceae > 13-2-20CM-66-19. The sequence continues at coordinate 89,793 of JBOIAR010000008.1, forward strand.
GGATCCCGAAACGGCCGGTGAGAAGCGCTGTGCGGCTGGGGAGGCAGGGCACGTCCGAGGCGTAGACGTTCTCGAAGACGATGCCGGCCGCGGCGATCCGGTCGATATTGGGGCTCGTCTCGCGGTGATAACCGTAGCAGCCGAGGTGATCGGCCCGCAGGGTGTCGATGTCGACGTATAGCAGTCGCATGCGCTCGCTCCGCCGTCTACGGGCCCCCTTCGAACTCTCTGCCGCCGCTGCTACGGGGCGCCCGCCGCCACTGATTCCGACATCTTCGGCTCCTGGACGGACGCGCTCTGCACGGGCGGCTGCAGCGGCAGAGGGGCTTGGCTCCCGCGTACGACCCGTCCGCCGTGCTGCGCCAGAGCCGTGTTGATCAGACCCAACAGCCGGTGGACCACTGCAGGCTGCTGCGCTGCGAGATCGTGCCGCTCGTCGGGGTCCGCAACGACATCGTAAAGCTGATCGTGCAGCACCGGCATGTAAGGATAATGCAGCGCGCCCATGTAATGGATGAGCTTCCAACGGCCCTGGATGACCGCGACCGAGCCGGTTTTCAGCGCGGCAAAGCGCGGATTCTGCTCGAAGTTCATGCTGAAGATCGCCCGGTGCCGCTGCGCCTCGCCCGCGGGCGCGGGATTGCAGGCATCGAGCACGGATCGCCCCGCCCAGTCCGTCGGCGCCGGAATGCCGGCTAGCGCGGCCAGCGTCGGGGCGATGTCGGCCTGCTGCGTCGGCCGCTCGCAGCGCTGCCCGACCGTCTCGCCGGGCAGCTTGAGAATGAACGGGATATGGATGATCGCGTCGTAGAGGCCCGGTCCGGTGTGTGCGCCATAGCCATGCGCGAAGCTCTCGCCGTGATCCGCCGAGATGAGGATGACGGTGTTGGGTCCGAGTGTTGTCAGGGCGTGCTGCAGGAACGGCCCGACGTACGAATCCATGTACGCCATGGCCTCATCGTATCGCGCCGCGAGAGTCTGCACCTGGAGCGGTGTCAGCGTCGACAGGATCCAGCCCCAGTAGGGCTGGGTGCTCGCCGCAGTCCGGTCCCGACCTGACGGGTCGAACATGCCGAGCCAGGGCTTCGGCGCCGCGTACGGCGAGTGCGGCGGGAAAAGGTGCACCCACAGGAAGATCGGCTTGTCCCGATTCGCCGTCTCGAGCCAATGCAGCGCCGGGCGAAGAGCGAGGCCCGGGTCATGCTCCTGGTTATGGCTCGGAGCGCGGAACTGCGCGGCAATGTCGTCCATCTCCTCGAGCGGCGCTGTTTGCGACGCCGCGCAGACGTATCGTAGATATCGCGAGAGCCTGTCAGCGCACAAGGTGACATGCCCGGTCCGGTCCGGGCGAGCAAATTGGAAATATTGAGCGAAGCCTTGCTTTGCCGCGCCCGCGATCGCGTTGGTGGAGACATAGCCCGTCTGGTAACCGGCGCGCTGCAGAACCGCGGGAAGGGACGTCCTTCGTGTGTAGGCGCGCGGCCACACGGGCAGCGTCAGCGCGCGATGGGTCCAGGGCAGGGTGCCCGTCAGGATCGTGGCGATGCCCGGCGTCGTGAAGTTGCCGTTCGCGTACGCGCGATCGAACACCATCGCGCCGCGCGCGAACTTCGCCAGCTGGGGTGTCGTCGGCCGCTGATAGCCGTAGACAGACATGTGCGGCGCGGAAAGCGCGTCGATCGTCAGGAGGATGATATTCGGGCGGCTGGTGGATCCGGGCAGCGTGGCCGAGGTCTCCACGGGCCCGGCCTGGCCGGGGCTCGACACCTGGGCCGGCGCCGCGACACCGCTCGCCGTGGGCAGCGATGCCCCCATTGCCGCCTCGTGCGGCCACCCGAAAACGGGGAGGCTGACGAGCGAAAGCAACCCGGCCGCCGTGAGGACGAGCGCGACCGGCGTCAGCGCGCGCAGGGTGGACCTGCCGGCTCGGGTCACCACCGCAATCGCCCCAACCAGCAAGGCGAGCCCGAGCGCCTCATTCGCAGACAGAGGCAGTCCGCTGCCAAACGTTGCGAGCCACGTCCGCAAGCAGTGGATCAGCGCCGCAACGACGATCATTGCCGCCAGCCCGAGCAGGATCGCGCGCAGCGCGGTCGCGATGAAAAGTCCGGGCGGACGGCGCAGCGCCTCGAGTCCCAGCAGTCCAGCGGTCGCAACTATCCAGAACGGCACGGCTACCGCCGCCAGGACCACCCAGGCTGTTGCGTAGATCGGCAGCAGCTCAATGGCGCGGAAGTCATACAGAAACTGGTCGCTGTGACTGGCGAACGTCAGCGGCAGCGCGATCCCGAGGAGCGCCAGGACAGGCAGGGCGGCGACCCGCCACGCCCTAAGATCATTCCACATGTCCGCTCGGGCGCTCGGTCTGCTGCGTTCTCTTGGCGCGGCCGCCCCGCACGACCGACACCATCGCGCTGGCGAGTCGGCTGCAGGCGCGAGCTATCCGGCGCCGCAGAAAGGCGAACGCGGAGCCGATCGCGATCAGTAGCGGGAACAGAAATTGATAGAGCGCGCCCGCCGAGTTCGGATCGATGTACGCATAGGCAGCCTTGAGCGGCATGCACGCGAGCACTGCGCCGACGGCAACCATTCCAACGAGAGTTGTGCGCTTCATGGCTTGCGTTGAGCAAGGGCTGTACCCGTCAGGCTTCCCCTTCGCCGAAGCGCCGCCGCGCGGCGCGCATCAGCCGCTCGAGCTGCAGCACGGGCTGGTCATCGGGCATTGGCGCGCGCCCGCCGCGGTGAATGCGGACGGAGGCGAGGGCCGTCTCGATGTCGGCGGCCAGCGAGGCTTCGTCGCGCCCAGGCGACACGCCGGAGAAGTGCAGGATTTGACGCAGGACACGCTCGGGGTCGGTCTGCAGCGCCTCGAAATCGACCCACAGCATCTGCTCGCGCGTCATTTCTGCAATGCAGCGCTCGAGTACAGCGCTACATGTCCGCACGGCCTCGCGCAGGAAACGCTCGAGCATGCCGTCCGGACAAGCCCAAAGCGCATATACGCTCATCATTGCGCTCCACATCCTGACGTTGGACGCGAGGACCTCGCCCGGATGGCGGCCGATCCAGATGAAGCGGGCTCGAGGGAAGCGCTTGCGCAGCATCGGGATGCGGAACGTGTGACCGGGCGACTTCAGCAACAACCGTCCGCTACCGCCAGCGGCAATGCCGCGTATGAACTCCTGCCACCGATCGAGAGGGTCCTCGCCGCCGGACCACGATGCACCGCCGCATTCGAGCAGACGCCGCGGGTCGATCAGCCCCCTGTAGATCGACGGCTCCCCGAGCAGGAGGAGGGCGAACTCATCCTCCTGCGGCCCCTGAGTGGCGATGAAGCCCTGATCCATCGGGCGCTTCACGGCAGCCGCCCGTGCGGGCGCTCTCGTGAGGAAACAGGTCGACGGATTGAAGCATTGCCACGTCTGCGGGGTCGTCCACCCGCCGCAGGCGTTCACCAACTCGTGCAGGACCGTGGTGCCCGAACGCCAAAATCCCACGATGAACACGGGATCCGCGGGCGGCTCTCCGTGCGGCATGCGCTCGAGCTGCGTGCGCCAGTTGAGCTCGAACCAGCGGGCATGCCATCGCAGCCGCAATGCGTAGCCGAGGGGGGCGCGCGTGGGGCGGCCGCCTTCGCCGACCCACTGCGCAAGCCCGCGCGCGCCGAACAAGGGCTGAAAGGCAGAGCCTGGACGAGTCATCACCTCTCGATAACTGCCCGGGCCAGCTCTCCGTTCCGCATCGCTTGCGCCGCAGCGTACGCGGTTGTCTGTGCGGCCGCGGGATGCTAAAACTCGCGCCATGAGCAAGATCGAGATCAAAACCCGCGACGGCCTGTGCCCGAGCGACGTCTACCGCCCCGCCGGAGCGGGTCCCTGGCCCGCGGTGCTCGTCTTCATGGATGGCCTGGGCATCCGCCCGGCCATGCTGCAGCTCGGCGAGCGGCTGGCGACTCACGGCTACTTCGTGCTGCTGCCGGATCTTTTCTATCGGGCGGGCCCTTACGAGCCCATGGACCCGAAAGCCGTCTTCTCGGATCCGGAGAAGCGCAAGGTCCTCATGGAGAAATTCTTCGCCTCCGCGACGTCGGCCAATACGATGTCGGACACACGCGCATTTCTCGACTACCTGGCAGCGCAGCGCGACGTGAAGCCCGGCGGGATCGGCACCACGGGCTACTGCATGGGCGGCCGCATGTCGCTCATTGCCGCCGGGACTTATCCGGAGCGTATCGTGGCGGCCGCCTCCTATCACGGCGGCCGGCTCGCGAATGATGATCCCGACAGTCCTCATCGGCTCGCCGCGAAGATGAAAGCCCGGATCTACGTCGCGGGCGCCATCGAGGATCAATCCTTTCCGGATGACATGAAGGCGCGCCTCGAGAAAGCACTCACGGACGCCGGGGTCGATCACAGGATCGAGACCTACCCTGCCAAGCACGGCTGGGTCTTCCCCGATTTCCCGGTCTACGACGCGGCCGCCTCCGAGCGCCACTGGCAGACGCTGCTCGGGCTTTTCGCGGCCAAGCTGCCGCGCTGAGGCGGTCCGCTAGCGGAACGTGGCCGTGACACCCGCGAATACGTTGAATCCCGGCGCCGGCTCGAAGTAGCCGGCATTCGAGGCGTCCACGATGACCGAGCCGGCGTACCGCCGGTCCAGCACGTTGTTGATGCGGACGAACGCGCTCAGTCGGGTCGAGCCGAGCTCCGTACCGTAGCCGCCGGCCATGTTGAACACGGCATAGGCGTGGGTGAACGCGGTATTGGCATCGTTGGCCGCGATATTGCTCATGTACTGGCCGCTGACGTTGGCATTCCAACCGAGCTCGCCTCCCCAGCTGAGTCGCGCGTAGACATTGCTGCGCGGTACACCGGGCAGGCGGTTGCCCGAGTTGACGAACAGTGACGGCGCGGCGCAGGGCGCGGCGACGCAGGTCCGATACCCGTCGATGTAGATCGCCTCGACGTACGTGTAGGCGACCTGAGCACGCCATTTCCCGGCGAAGCGATAGTCGATCGATCCCTGCGCACCGCTGCGGCGCGTACGGCCCGCGTTCTGGTAAGTGGAGCGCCCGCCGACGTTCGTGGAGACGACGATCTCATCATCCGTCCGGGTGTCGAATACGGCGGCATCGGCCGAGAAATGCGAGCCGACCGCGACCTTCGCTCCGATCTCGCCGTTGTTGCTGCGGGCCGGCCGCAGCGTGAGATTCAACCCCGGCGCGCCATCGGGGCGATACGCGAGCTCCGAGTCGAGGGGCGTCTGGAAGCCCTTGCCATAGGAGGCGTAGAGATGCAGCCACGGCCTCGCGGCGAAGAGCAGCCCGGCCACGGGAGAGGTCGCCGTGTAGGTGATCGCGCCGCTGTCATTGCCGTTGGTCGGGGTGATGTAATTGTCCACCGTGATGAAGCGCACCTCGCTGTGACGTGCGCCCGCGGTCAGACTCCAGCGCGGCGCGAAGTCCCAGGTCGCCTGCGTGTACTCGTCGATGTCCCTGGCGATGTCGTTCTCGTCGCGCCGCAGGGCGCCTTCGACGCCGAGGAGACTCCCGGAGAAGTTGTTATAGCCCCGGCGCAGCTCGTTCTGCGTATCGAAGCTCAACCCCGCGATCCAGGAGAGCGGCCGGCCGGCGAGCGGTCCCTGCCACGTCCAGCGGGTATCCCCGCCGCCGAAGCCGCGGTCGAGCGATACCACGGCTCCCGAGCTCGTGGGCGCCTTCTGCGCGCCGACCGGGATGTAGAGATACTGCAGCACCGTGCGATGACCGTAGTAGCCCATCAGCCGGATCGACTGGTGGTCCGTGAGACCGAGGTTGTAGATGAGTCCGCCTTGCTGCTGCTCGAGGCTCTTGCGGGTGTCGAATTGCAGCGCCGCGGGCGCGGTCTGATCCGGATTGGCCGCGAGTTGCGCGGCCGTGAGGCCGAGCGGATCGTCCGCGCCCGGTCGGGAGACGATGTTGGCGACGAAGGTGAGCTTGTTGCGCGGCCCGAAGGTGTAATCCACCTTGGAGTTGAAGGACTCGTTGTGCGCGCTCTGATGCGGCCGATAGCCGTCCCAGGCGAAGTGCGTGAAGTCGAGGTTGTAGGCGAGCGGCCCCACCGCGTCGCTCGCATCGACTCCCGCGCGCACCTGGCCGAAGCTGCCATAGCCGAGCCTCGTGCGAATCTCCCCGGGCGCGGTCCCGTCGGCGGTGAAGAGCTGGATCACCCCGCCCGAAGCATTGCCGTAGAGCGCCGAGAACGGCCCCTCGAGGACCTCCACCCGCTGCGCGGAATCGAGATTGAACTGCGAGATCTGACCCTGGCCGTCGGGACCGGTCTGCGGGATGCCGTCCTGGTAGATGCGTACGCCCCGGATGCCGAAGGTCGAGTTCGCGCCGATGCCGCGGATCGAGACCTGCTGGCCCTGGGCGTAGTTGTGGCGGTCGAATGCCAGCAGGCCGGGAACGAACCCAATGTCGTCGGAAAGGTTGATTCCGAGTGCATCCTCCTCGAGCTCCGCTGCCGGGACATCACTGATCGAGGCCGCCACGTCGTAAGCCGGCATCGCGATGCGCGTCGCAGTGACCACGACATCGCTCAGCGTGGCAGTGTCCGCGCCGCGCGCCGGGCGCATTCCCAGTGCGCCGGCGCCCGCGAAGATCGCGAGCGCTGCGACGGCAGGCCGCGCAAAGGGTTGTTGTTGTTTCATCGCCAGCGGCGTTCGTGAGGAGACAGCCGATTATTGCGCGGCGAAGCCGCTGGTTCCATCCTCCGGGGCCCGGGCTGTGCCGGCCGCGGGACAAGTCCCGCCGCCCCTAGAGATTTTCTCTAGGCGTGTCTCGCGATTTTCTCGATCCGTCTCGCCGCGATACCGCCATCAGGCGGTGACCTCCGGCGCCACATCCACGGGAAAACGGACGGCGCGCGCGATGAAGCAGAGGTGATGGGCCTCGGCATGCAGGGCGAGTGCCTTGTCGCGATCTCCGCCCTTGGCAATCGTCACTCGCGGCTTCAGTACCACGCGGACGAACGTGCCGCCGCCGTCGTCCTCCTCCTGCATCGTGCCGAGCGCCTCGTCGCGGTAATCGATCACGACGATCCCGTTGACCGCGCAAAGATGCAGATACCACAGCATGTGGCAGCTCGAGAGACTCGCGACCAGCAGCTCCTCCGGGTTGTATCGCGTCCGATCGCCGCGGAATGCCGGATCGCTCGAGCCCGGGATCGGCGGCTTACCGGCCGCGGTGATCACGTGATCCCGCCGATAGCTGCGATACGACTGCGTGCCCGCGCCGTCATTGCCGGTCCAGGCGGTGCTCACGGCATACTGATGTTGCTTGCTCATGGCGTGCTCCAGGACCGGCGACTGCGCATCGGAGTTGCGCAGCATAGCCGGGTCCGCGATGTGCCGGTCCGTTTGCTCGACGGAGAGAGTCGCTCCCGTGGACGCCGGCCCTGCCGCTGCCGCTGACGCCTGCAAGGCCGCGTATCCGACACCGATCCGGCCCTGCGGCAGCCCGCCCGCGAGATAGCTCACGCCGATCTCGATCTCTTCGCGCCTCAGTCTGCCGAGGAGAGCGGCGAGTTCCCGCACCTTGGTGAGGCGGGAAGACGTGCCGCCCACTCGGGCGGAAGTGCTGACGAGCTCGGCGAGCAAAGTCATGCCACCGATCTTGCCAGGGCGCCGGCGCTGCTTGCCCGCTCAGGTGGGCTTGAGTCCGTAGACATCGAGCTCGCCGGACACGCTCGTGGAGCCGTAGACTCCACCGGTGTTGTTGCCTCGCGTACCGACATAGATCTTGCCGTTCGCCACCGTCGGCACGGTGAATTTCACCGCGTTGCCGGCGGCATCCGCCGGCGACAGTGAGCTGTTCCAGAGCTCATGGAGATCCGCCGCGTCGTAGGCATGGAGCACCGCCGGACCGCAGCCCTGCGAAGCGGCGGTGCAGTAGCGCCGGTTGTCCAGGACCCAGACCACTCCGTCCGAATGCCCCTCGGCGGAGATCGAAGGAGTCCCTCCGGGGTACCCGAAGCCGCCCGCCGGCACGGCCGCGGACGCTGCCAGAGTCAGCCTGGCGGTGGCCGGAGCGAGGCGGTAGGCCTGCAGCGGCCCACCGGCCCCCGCAACGAAGTACTCATCGTTCCAGAAGGCGCCGACGGAGAAGATTACCCCCGGGGTGCGCCCCTCGAGATTGGTCTCGGTGCCGGCCTTGATCTCCTGCCATGCCGTCGCGTCGCCAAACCCGGCAAGCGCCTGGCGGTCGAGCACGAAGAGATCGCCGTCCTTGCCGCCCGCGATCGCAAGCTGCGTGAGCCGGCTGCCCGCAGGCAGATTCGCCAGCACGACCCCGCCCGCGCCGAAGTCATTGTTCTCCTTGTTGTTAAAGGCCTCAGCTGACGGTGTGAAGTACCGCAGGACACGGAGTCGGCGCGAGAGCTTGAGCAGCGAGTCGCCGTAATCGTCGTTCGGGTCGGTCTGGCTCGTCGCGTCAAAGGGGGCATTTCCCGTAACCACGAACAGATCGCCGCCAGGCACGGCCGCCGGCGCTACACCGGCCATCCAGACCCCGCCCCCGCCTGTATTGGGCGCAGTATTCAACACGGACGTCTGCCTGAACGATCGACCGTCATATCGATAGCCGATCAGCCAGCCGTAGAATGGCTCCGTGTCCTCGTGAGAGCCGAACGCGACGTAGACCGTGCCATCGACCAGCGCGAGGCCGGCCCGCTGATTCTCCATGCGCGCATCGAACGCCACGGTCGCGCCGTCATCGCCCTCGATGGGGTATCTCGCGGCAATGGTCACTGGTGAGCCGGGCCTCTCGGCTCCAGTAGCCATGTCGATCGCATGCAGCCGCTGGTAGTAACGCAGTCCCGCGGAATAGATCACCGAGCTCGAGACAACATAGAGAGTGTCGGTCATCGGATCGATCACCGGTGTGCCGGTAACGCCGACCTCGGGCGTGAGATCCCCGTATCCCCTCCCGACGAGGTAGCCGCTCGTGCCCCCCGGCACCGTGGTTTCCCCGCCAAGTCCGCCATGATCGGTGTCGATCAGGTTGGCCTTCCACAACTCCAGGCATGGGCTTCGGTCCGCATCGAACGCGTACAGGCTGTCGTGCTCCGTCGCCACGAAGACGACGTCGTGCTCGCCGCCGCCGATGCGAAGATCAGAGACCCAGAGCGGCTGCGCGTAGATCGCCCCGTCGACCGGGCACGAGAAGAGCTTCCCGAAGCTCGACTTATTGATGTCGGAGGGCGAGAGGGCGTATTCCCGGTCGTCGACACCATCGCGCGCCAGATCATCGTGATAGGTGTCGACGCCGGCGAGATCGGTGACGCCGACCCGCGCTGCGCGGCTGAGCCGCGGATTGGTCACGCTTGTGGCGGTGATGGTATACACCCCGGGCGAGTGCGGTGGGGCGAACTCGACGTTCGCACCGCTCGGTGTGGGCTTGGGCTCGAGCGAGCCGCCAGCCGGCGTTACGCTCCAGGTCACACCCGCCGGGTCATTCGTCGTGACGGTCAGCGTGAGGTGTTGGCTGACCGTGATACCGGCGTACCGCGGGAGGATGTTGACAGTTGTCGCCCTCGGCTCCGCCGCACGTGCCCGCGACGGCGCCGAGCCGATGGCGATCGACGGACGGGTCGTCGAAGCCGGGCGACTACACCCCTGCAGCAGAAGGCACAGCAGAGCGCCGTGCAGAATGCGAAGCGCGACAGCCAACCTGCTGACGCCGCCGCGCCTGGAAAGAATCATGTTGATTCCTCGGCGCGACAGGTCAGCAGGAAGCATGCCACCGAAGCTTGCTCATGCTCGATGGCAGCCGGCGCAGCGCTTCGGCGCTGCGTCAGCTCAGCTCTGGAACGTTCCGACCGTCTCGGCTTGAGCGATCACGTGCGGCTGGGCCGCCTCCAGCACATCCCGGACGCTCGCTCCGGCGGGCAGGCTGAGCTCCGGGACATCGAGCGCCAGGAGGCGAAAGTGATAGTGGTGCGTTCCGTGGCCGCGCGGCGGCTGCGGGCCGTCGTAGCCGCGGTTGCCGAAATCATTCATCGCCATCTCGAGCGGGGCTCCCGGTTGTGTCGAGCCGTGATCTTCGCCGAGGCCCTGATAAGCCGGCGGGACGTTGTACACGGCCCAGTGTCGAAAGGTCCCCTTGGGTGCATCCGGGTCCTCGACGATCACCGCGAAGCTTCGCGTGTTTCGCGGCGCGTCCTGCCATTCGAGCGGCGGCGAGATGTTGCCGCCGTTCTTGCTGTAGCGCTGCGGTATTCGCTGGCCGTTCGGGAAGGCGGAACTCGCGACAATGAGTGTCATGTTGTGTCTCCTGACGGTGGCCATTGCCGGCGGGATGCAAGCGGTGGACCCGGACCCGGACTGCCTCTCTCGGGCGATTCGTCCCGCGAGCGTGTACCTGATATAGTCCGGCACGAGCTTGCAGCCCGCCGCCAGGGTCACCGCGAGGGGAGGACGCGTCATGAGAATCGGCGTACTCGGTTCCGGCACCGTCGGCACGACGCTCGCCGGGGGATTCCTCGCCCACGGGCACGAAGTGATGATTGGCTCGCGGGAGCCGGCGAAGCTCGCCGACTTCACCCGCCAGAATCGCGGCGCCCGGGCCGGCACTCCCGAGGAGACTGCGAGGTTCGCCGAGGTCGGCGTACTGGCCGTCAAGGGCACGGCCGCCGCCGCGATGATCCGCGCCGCCGGGCCCGCCAATCTGTCGGGCAAGCCCGTGATCGACGCCACCAACCCGCTGGCCGACGCGCCGCCGGTCAATTCCGTGCTCAGGTTCTTCACCTCCCTCGACGACTCGCTCATGGAGCGGCTGCAGAAGGAGTTCCCGCAGGTCCGCTTCGTCAAGGCGTTCAACTCGGTAGGCAGCGCGCGCATGGTCAATCCGGCGTATGCCGCGGGCAGACCGAGCATGTTCATCTGCGGCAACGATCAGCCGGCCAAGGCACTGGTCACCCGCCTCCTCGATCAGCTCGGTTGGGACACGGAGGACATGGGCGAGGTCGAAGCTGCGCGCGCCATCGAGCCGCTGTGCATGCTCTGGTGCATCCCCGGCCTGCGGCAGAACCAGTGGACACACGCCTTCAAGCTCCTCAAGCAATGATGGCGCACGACCGGTTCCGGGTCGGACCCATTCGCAGCGACGACTAGGGCTTCAACCCATAGACGTCCAGTTCCCCCGAGCGGCTGGTCGAGCCATACACCCCGCCCGTATTGTTGCCGCGGGTGCCGATGTAGACTTTACCATTGGCAACGGTGGGCACGGTGAATTTGACCGCATTGCCCGCTTGGTCGCCGCTCGATTCGGCGCTGTTCCACAGCTCCGTGGCGACGTTGGTGGCGTCATATGCGTGCAGTACCGCGGGGCCACATCCAGGCGAGGCCCGCGTGCAGTACTGACTGTTGTCGAGAACCCAGACGATCCCGTTCGCATCCCCGTCCGCCGAGATCGATGGCGTTCCGCCCGGGAACAGGAATCCGCCGGAGGGCGAAGATGCCGTAACCGCGAGGCTCAGTTTGGCGGTGGAAGGATCCAGCTGATACTCCTGCAGAGGCCCGCCGGCGCCGGCAAGATAGTAGTAGTCGTTCCAGACCGCGCCGACGGACCAGATCACTCCGGGGGTATCCGCGTCCAGATTGCCCTCGATGCCTGCGCTGAGCTGCTGCCACGCGTTGCTGTCCCCAAAGCCGCCGAGGGTGTCGCGATTGAAGACGTAGAGATTGCCGTCCTTGCCGCCTGCGATCGCCAGGTGAGTCACCGGGCTGCCGGCAGGCAGGTCGGCGAGAACCGCAGCGCCGCCGGAGCCGAAATCGTTGTTGTAGATCTGATCCGACTGCTCGTCGGAGGGCGTGAAGTACCCAAGCACCTGAAGGCTCGGGGACAATTGCAGCAGCGAGTCACCGTAATCGTTGTCCGGTGCCGTGGCGCTGTCCGCATCGAAGCCGCCGTTGCCGGTAAGCACATACATCCGTCCCTGCTCATCGACGGCGGGCGCCGCGCCGCCCATCCAGATGCCGCCTTCACCGGCGTTGGGCGTCGAGTTGAATGTGCTGACCTCGGCGAAGCCCGACCCGTTGTAGGTGTAACCGACGATCCAGCCATAATAGGGTTGCGCGTCCTCGTGAGAGCCCCAGGCGATGTACACCGTTCCATCGACGAAGACGAGACCCGCACGCTGATTCTCCATTTGCGTACTGAAAGCGATGGTCGAGCCTCCGGCCGCCGTCCCCGGGAAGCTGGCGGCGACGTCGACCGGCGATCCGGGCTTCTCGGCACCCGTGGTGATGTCGATCGCGTGCAGCCGCTGGTAGAACACCGTGCCCGCGGCATTCGTCGACTTTGACACCACATAAAGCGTATCGGTCGCAGGATCGATGACGGGTGTGCCCGTCACGCCCACCTCGGGGGTGAGGTCGCCGTAGCCCTTGCCCACCAGATAGCCACTCGTGCCCGCGGGCACACTCCTTTCGTCGCCGCTTCCGCCGTGACTCACGTCGATCAGGCTGACTTGCCAGAGCGGCTCGCACGGGCTGGCGTCGGCATCGAAAGCGTAAAGGCTGTCATGCTCGGTGGCGACGTAGACGACGTTGTGCACTGCGCCATTGATGTCGACATTGGCGACCCAGAGCGGCTGGGCGTAGATCGCGCCGTCCACCGTGCAGGAGAAGAGCTTGCCGAAGCTGGAGGCATTGACGTTGCTCGGCGTAAGGGCGTACTCCTGCGGGTTCGCGCCATCCCGCGCGAGGTCATCGTGATAGGTGTAAACGCCCGCGAGCGCGGTGACCCCGATCTGGATCGAGGCGCTCTGCGTCGGGTTGATCGCGCTGGTTGCCGTAATTGTGTACACCCCCGCGGTCTGCGGCGCCGCGAGCGTGACCTGACTACCGCTTCCGCTCGTGGTGGAACTGAATGATCCGCCCGCGGGAGTCACGCTCCAGCTGACACCCGTGGAGTCGCTCGTCGTTGCGGTGAGGTCGAGCGGCTGGCCGACCGTGACCCCCGCCCGGGCGGGCGAGATCGCGATCGAGATCTCGCCCTGACTGATGGTCAGCGAGAATGTCGCCGAGGCGGTCTGCACGTTCGAGCCCGAGTCACTGACCTCGAAAGCCAGCGGGAGCTCATTCGCCGGGGAGGAAGGCGTGCCCGTGATCGCGCCGGTCGAGGCGTTGAGCGACAATCCCGACGGCAGCGATCCGCGGGTCAGCGACCACTTGTAGGGGGGCGTTCCTCCGCTTGCCGCGACGGTCGCGGCGTACGAGTTGCCCACTGTGCCCTCCGGCAGGGAGGTCGTCGTGATGGTGAGCGGCGATGGCGCGGGGGGCGGCGGCGGAGCGGTCGGGTCCGGGGGTGGGGCCGTGCCTTGAGGCGTAGCGCTCGAGCTGCCGCCACAGCTGCTCAGGAGGAAAACCGCCGCGAGCGCTGTGAGGAGCGCTCGCCCAATAACCCCGCTTGACATTTCTTTCTTCACCACCTTTTCTGATGACTCTCCAGGCGTGCGGCTCGCGCCGTGAGTTGTCAGAACGGCAGTCAGCATCGCGCATGCCCGAGCTCGAGGCCGCCTTTGCGGGGACAGGCATGGCGTGCCTGCACCAAACTACATGGAGGTCGCAAGAGCGCTGTCCAGCGTGAACAGCAGCGCAGCTGTGCTGATGATCTCGCGGATGATCAAACACTTCCAGTTCGCGGCGGTGACTCGCTGCCCGTCCAGGCCGTGGTCAAGAACAACAGCGTGACGGCCGTCATCAGCTACTCGAAGTACAACGAGCCGATCACCGTCGAGGTGCCGGCCTCGTAGGTTTCCTGGAGCACTCGCGCTCGCAGAGGCGGGTTTCAGAGCTACACGAGCACCCGCTCGATGCCGCCATTGTTCGCCCGCGCCACGTACTCGGCCATCCAGTTCTCACCGAACACGTGGCGGGCGATCTCGACGACGATGTAGTCGGCGTCAAGATCGGCGTCATCGTTATAGCGCTTCAGGCCCTGCAGGCAGGACGGGCAGGAGGTCAGGATCTTGACCTGTGCGGCACCCGCGGCGCGGAGCTTTTCCGCGCCCGCGCGCACTTCCTCTTCCTTGCGGAAGCGCACCTGCGTCGAGACATCGGGGCGGGTGAGCGCCAGCGTGCCGGACTCCCCGCAGCAGCGGTCGTTCTTCTCGATGCGGCCGTTGCGCGAGTCGTTCATCAGCGTGTTGACGACCTTGAGCGCGTCGTAGCTCTTCATCGGCGAGTGACAGGGGTCGTGATACATGTAGCGCGCGCCCGTCACTCCCTTGAGCCGCACGCCTTTCTCCATCAGGTACTCGTGAATGTCGATGATCCGCGAGCCGGGGAAGATCTCCTCGAACTTGTAGCCCTGCAGCTGGTCGTAGCAGGTTCCGCAGCTCACGACCACGGTGCGGATGTCCAGGTAATTCAGCGTGTTTGCGACGCGGTGGAACAACACCCGGTTGTCGGTGGTGATCTTCTCCGCCCGGTCGAGCTGACCGGCGCCGCGCTGCGGGTACCCGCAGCAGAGATACCCAGGCGGCAGAACCGTCTGCACCCCGACGTGCCAGAGCATTGCCTGGGTTGCGATCCCCACCTGCGAGAAGAGCCGCTCCGAGCCGCAGCCGGGGAAGTAGAACACCGCCTCGGTGTCGCTGCTGGTCATCGCGGGGTCGCGGATGATCGGCACATAGGCGGGATTCTCGATGTCGAGCAGCGCGCGCGCGGTCTTCTTCGGCAGGCCGCCGGGCATGCGCTTGTTGACGAAGTGCACGACCTGCTCGGGCATCGCGGGCTTGCCCGTGGTGGCGGGCGGGCGGCGCGTCTGCGCCCGCGCCGTGCCCTTCAGCACCCAGTGGGCGGCGCGCTGCCCCCGGTATCCCCACTCGATCATCAGCTTGCGGGCGAGCCGGATAGTCTGCGGATGGGTCGCATTGAGGAAGAGCATGGATGCGGCAGTGCCGAGGTTGAGCCGCTTCTTACCCATCCGCCGCAGCAGGTCGCGCATGGCCATCGACACATCGCCAAAGTCGATGTCCACCGGACAGGGGCTGGCGCACTTGTGGCAGACGGTGCAATGGTCTCCGATGTCGGCAAATTCGTCCCAGTGCCGGAGGCTGACGCCGCGGCGGGTCTGCTCCTCGTAGAGGAACGCCTCGATGAGAAGCGAGGTCGCGAGGATCTTGTTGCGTGGGCTGTAGAGCAGGTTGGCGCGCGGCACGTGGGTGGCGCAGACCGGCTTGCACTTGCCGCAGCGCAGGCAGTCCTTGATGGAGTCGGAGATCGTGCCGATGTCCGACTGCTGCATGATGAGTGACTCGTGTCCGAGCAGGTTGAAGCTCGGCGTGTAGGCGTTCGAGAGATCCCCGCCCCGCAGGAGCTTGCCGAAGTTGAACCGCCCCTGCGGGTCGACCGCCTGCTTGTAAGCGCGGAACTCCGTGACCTCGACCTCGTCGAGGAACTCGAGCTTGGTGATGCCGATGCCGTGCTCGCCGGAGATGACACCCTCTAGCCGGCGCGCGATACCCATGATGCGCGCGACCGCGGCGGTCGCCGTTCGCAGCATCTCGTAGTCGTCGGAGTTGACCGGGATGTTGGTATGCACGTTGCCGTCGCCGGCATGCATGTGCAAAGCGACGAAGACGCGTCCCCGCAGAACGCGACGATGGGCGTCCTCGCACGACGCCAGGATCGGGGAGAAAACTCTACCGCCGAAGATCTGTTGCAAAGGCGCCCGCAGCTCGCGCTTCCACGACACGCGGATCGTGCGGTCCTGCAGCACATCGAAGAGGCGCAACTGCGGGTTCGCGGCCAACCGGGTGCGCAGCTCCGGCATGAGCCCCACGCCGCTCAGCCTCTCGAGCTGCGGCAGCGCCGTCGCGAGCGCTATGTCGGGGTGCCGCGCGAGCCATTCCCAGCGGGCGCGCACGTCCGCCAGTAGCTGCAGCGCCTGGGACGCGCGCTCGCCGATGACCTCCTCGTCGGGCAGGCTCCCGAGCTCCGCATCCTCGGCCCGCGCGAGCGGCAGTGGGGCGGCGAACACCCGCTCGAGCTCCCCGATGAGCCGCAGCTTATTGGCGATCGACAGCTCGATGTTGATCCGCTCGATCTCGTCCGTGTACTCGCCCATGCGTGCGAGCGGCAGCACCACGTCCTCGTTGATCTTGAACGCGTTGGTATGCCGGGCAATGGCGGCGGTGCGGGCGCGGTCCAGCCAGAACTTGCGGCGCGACTCGGCGCTCACCGCGATGAAGCCCTCGCCGCTGCGCGCGTTGGCGATTCGCACGACGTCCGATGTGGCCGCGGCGACCGCCGCCTCATCCTCGCCCACGATATCACCGAACAGGGCCATCTTCGGCAGCGAGCCGCGCTTGGATTTGGTGGTATAGCCGACTGCGCGCAGATACCGCTCGTCCATGTGCTCGAGACCCGCCAGCCGGACGTTGCCGCGCGCCGCGAGACCGTCGAGATACTCCTTGATCTCGACGATCGCCGGTACCGCATCGCGCGCCTGGCCGAAGAACTCCAGGCATACCGTGCGCGTGTGCGCGGGACTTCGGTGCAGCACCCATCGCGCGGAGGTGATGATGCCGTCGCAGCCTTCCTTCTGCACGCCCGGTAACCCGCCGAGGAACTTGTCGGTGACGTCCTTGCCCAAACCAACTTTGCGGAACTTGCGTCCCGGAATGCGCAGCGTCTGCGTTCGCAGCGCGGGGGCACGCTCCGGCGGCTCCCTGCCATCCTTCCACACCAGCTCGAACTCCGCCGTCCCGACGTCGTGGATCTTGCCGCGGTTATGTGCGACGCGGCTGACCTCCAGCCAGTTGCCATCGCAGTCGACCATGCGCCACCACGCGAGATTGTCGACCGCCGTGCCCCAGAGCACCGCTTTCTTGCCACCGGCGTTCATGGCGATGTTGCCGCCGACGCAGGACGCATCTGCGGATGTGGGATCGACGGCGAACACCAGGCCGCCTTTCTCCGCCGCGGCCGCCACGCGGCGAGTCACCACACCGACCTCGGAGAAGATCGTCGGGACGGGCTCCGTGAGCCCAGTGAGCTGAACGCTCTCGATGCCGCCCAAGCGCTCGAGCTTTTCCGTGTTGATGACCGCCGCGAGCGGCGTCAGGGGGATGGCGCCGCCCGTGTATCCGGTGCCGCCACCCCGCGGGATGATGGTGAGCCCGAGCTCGATGCAGCTGCGCACCAGATCAGGGATTTCCGCCTCCGTGTCCGGCATCAGCACCACGAAAGGATATTCCACGCGCCAGTCGGTCGCGTCGGTGACGTGCGATACGCGCGCGTAGGCATCAAAGCGGATGTTGTCCGCATGCGTGCGCCGTCCGAGTACGCGCGCCGCTCTTCGGCGCAACGCGGCCCACGCGTCGAAGTCGGCCTCGAAGCTGCGCACCGCGGTGCGCGCGGCCGCGAGAAGCTCGCCGACGCGGTCATAGCGCAGGGTGTCACTGGGGTCCCGGCGGCGGTCGACCTCCGCCAGGCGGTGATGCAGCGCGTCGACGAGGAGGCGCCGCCGGCGCTTGTTCTCGAGAAGGTCTTCCTGCAGGTAGGGATTGCGACGCACGACCCAGATGTCACCCAGGACCTCGTACAGCATGCGCGCCGACCGGCCGGTGCGCCGCTCGTGTCGCAGCTCCTCGATCAGCGCCCACCGCGGCGCCCCGAGCAGGCGGATCACGATCTCCCGGTCCGAGAAGGACGTGTAGTTGTAGGGAATCTCGCGCAGCCGTGCCGAAGGCTCCCGCTCGCGCGCAGGCTCCAGAGGTAACGATTCCTGTGTCGGTAAGGCGCTCATGTAGTTTTCATCGACGCGTACTCAGTCCCGAATCATGAAGTGGCACAACTTGGCCTCCAGGCACAGGGATGTGCCCCGCCGCCGCAGGTGGCGGGCGTTGAGCAAAAAACCACGCTTTTTTGCTCAACGTGCGCTGGGCTGGGCAGGAGCCCGGATCCAGCGCTTCATCAAGGCAGATCCGTGCCGCCCATGAGGTAGCGGTCGCACTCGCGCGCAGCACCCCGGCCTTCGTTGATGGCCCATACCACCAGGCTCTGGCCGCGCCGGCAGTCGCCCGCCGCAAATACGCCCTTCACACTGGTCGCGAACACGCCGTGCTCGGCCTCGATGTTCGTTCGGGCGTCGGTGCGCACGCCGAGCTCGGCGAGCAGCGGCTGTTCCGGGCCGGTAAACCCCATGGCCAACAGCACCAGATCCGCTGGAATCTCGCGCTCGCTGCCTGGCACGTCGACGGGGGCGAACCGGCCGCTGGCGTCCTTCCGCCAGGCGACCTCGACCGTGCTGAGCGAGCGGACGCCGCCTTCGGCATCCCCGTTCAGCCGTTTCACCGTCGTGATGTACACCCTCGGATCCGAACCGAACCTCGCCGCTGCCTCCTCCTGGCCGTAGTCCAGCTTGTAGACCTTCGGCCACTCCGGCCACGGGTTGTCGCTCGCACGCTCCATCGGCGGACGGGGCATGATCTCGATCTGCGTCAGGCTCTTGCAGCCCTGGCGCATCGCGGTGGCGACGCAGTCCGTGCCCGTGTCACCGCCGCCTATCACGACGACGCGCTTGCCGCGCGCGTGGATGGGGCTGTGATCCGGGCCGCCGTTGAGCAATGCCTTGGTGCTCGCCATCAGGTACTCCATGGCGAAGTGCACACTCTGGAGCTTGCGGTTCTCCACCATCAGGTCCCGGGCAAGCGTGGCCCCGGTGCACACGACGATGGCATCGAAGTCCTTGAGGAGCAGCATCGGCTCGACGTTCTCGCCGACATTGGCGTTACACACGAACTTCACACCCTCCTGCTGCATCAGCTCGATGCGCCGCAGCACGACTTCCTTCTTGCCGAGCTTCATGTTTGGGATGCCGTACATCAGGAGCCCGCCGGGCCGATCGTCGCGCTCGAGCACGGTCACCGTGTGGCCGGCCCGATTCAGCTGCGCCGCCGCGGCGAGGCCCGCCGGGCCGGAGCCGATCACCGCGACCCGCTTGCCGGTCCGCGCCGCCGGCGGCTCGGGCGCTATCCAGCCCTGCTCCCAGCCCTTGTCGACGATGGCGTTCTCGACGCTCTTGATGGTCACGGGTGGAGCGTTGATGCCGAGCACGCATGAGCCTTCGCAGGGTGCCGGGCACACCCGGCCGGTGAAGTCCGGGAAGTTGTTGGTTTTGTGGAGCCGGTCGAGCGCCTCCCGCCACAGGCCGCGGTAAACGAGGTCGTTCCACTCCGGAATGAGGTTGTTCACCGGGCAGCCGGAGGCCATGCCTGAGACGAGCTTTCCCGTGTGGCAGAACGGCACGCCGCAATCCATGCAGCGGGCGGCCTGGTGAGCCAAGCGCTTCTCGTCCATGTGATGATGGAACTCCGTCCAGTCGCGCACGCGCTCGACGGGCGTGCGGTCCACGGGGAGCTCGCGCAGATACTCGATGAAACCAGTCGGCTTGCCCATGCTTCAGTGACTCCCAGGTACAGGGGCGAGGCGGTGCCTTTTGGCGAAGCAACGCTTCGCTCCGCCGAGCGGGTGTCCATGGATGGACACCCCGGGCTTGCGCGAAGCATGGACTGCGCAGCGCAATGGCCGGATCCAGCGCTTCATCCTAGTTTCCGCCGACGCGCGCGAGGTCGCGCGCGTTCTCTTCGAAGGCCACCATGATGGCCTCGTCCCCCGTGAGCCCCTGGCTGTGGGCGCGCTTGAGCGAGGCGAGGACGCGCTTGAAGTCTTTCGGCACGACCGCGACGAACTTAGGTGCCAGCCGCTCCCAGCTCTCGAGCACGTAGCGCGCACGCATGCTCCCCGTGAGTTCGCGATGGCGCTCGATCATGCCGCGCACGCGCGCGATTTCCTCCGGATCTTCCAGCCGCTCGAGGGCCACCATCTGGGTGTTGACGCGTCCCGGGAAGTCACCCGACTCATCGAGCACGTAAGCGATGCCGCCCGACATGCCGGCGCCGAAGTTGCGCCCCGCGGGGCCGAGGATGACCACACGGCCGCCCGTCATGTATTCGCAGCCGTGATCGCCCACCGCCTCAGCGACCGCATCGGCGCCGCTGTTGCGCACCGCGAAGCGCTCACCCGCCATGCCACAGATGTAGGCTTCGCCGCTCGTCGCTCCGTAGAGGCCGACGTTGCCGATGATGATGTTCTCCTCGGGTGCGAACGGTGAGCCCGCGGGCGGGTAGACCACGATCCGGCCGCCGGAGAGCCCCTTGCCGAGATGATCGTTGGCATCGCCCTCGAGCACGAAGGTCATGCCGTGCGGCATGAAGGCGCCGAAGCTCTGCCCCGCCGTTCCCTTGAAGCCGATCCGGATGGTGTCATCGGGCAGACCCTCCGGACCGTACTTGCGCGTGATCTCGCTGCCGGTGATGGTGCCCACCACGCGGTTGACGTTGCGGATCGGCAGCGCGGCGCGGACCGGATCGCCGCGCTCGATGGCCGGCCGGCAGATCTCGAGCAGCGTCGTCATGTCGAGCGACTTCTCCAGGCCGTGATCCTGTTCGATCTGCCGGAAGCGGCCGACCTCTGCGCCGACATCCGGCTGGTAGAGGATGTTGCTGAAGTCGAAGCCCTGGGCTTTCCAGTGGTCGATGGCCTTCTTCGGGATCAGGTAGTCGACCCGCCCGATCATTTCCTCCACGGTGCGGAAGCCGAGCTGCGCCATGATCTCCCGCATGTCCTGCGCGATGAACCGCATGAAGTTGATCACGTGCTCCGGCTGTCCGGTGAATTTCTCGCGCAGCCGCGGATCCTGCGTGGCCACACCCGCCGGACAGGTGTTGAGATGACAGACACGCATCATGATGCAGCCGAGCGCGACGAGCGGCGCGGTCGCAAACCCGAACTCCTCCGCCCCTAGGAGCGCCGCAATGACCACGTCACGGCCGGTCTTGAGCTGGCCATCCGCCTCCACGGCGATGCGGCTGCGCAGATTATTGAGCACCAGTGTCTGATGCGCCTCTGCCACGCCGAGCTCCCACGGGAGGCCCGCGTGCGCAATGGAGGTCTGCGGCGAGGCGCCAGTGCCGCCATCGTGCCCGCTGATGAGCACGACATCGGCGTGCGCCTTGGCGACGCCTGCGGCGATGGTGCCGACGCCGACTTCCGACACCAGCTTGACGCTGATGCGCGCTTCGCGGTTGGCGTTCTTCAGGTCGTGGACGAGTTCCGCCAGATCCTCGATGGAGTAGATGTCGTGGTGCGGAGGAGGGGAGATGAGTCCGACTCCCGCCGTGGTATGCCGCGTCTTCGCGATCCACGGATAGACCTTCGTGCCGGGCAGCTGGCCGCCTTCACCGGGCTTCGCGCCCTGGGCCATCTTGATCTGCAGCTCCCGCGCGTTGACCAGATACTGACTGGTGACACCGAAGCGGCCCGAGGCCACCTGTTTGATGGCGCTGTTCTTCGAGTCGCCGTTCGGCAGCGGCCGGTAGCGGTCCGGGTCCTCCCCACCCTCGCCGGTGTTGCTCCTGCCGCCGATGCGGTTCATGGCGATGGCGAGGGTCTCGTGCGCCTCCTGGCTGATCGAGCCGTAGGACATGGCGCCCGATTTGAAGCGCTCGAGGATGCGCTCGACCGGCTCGACCTCCTCCAGCGGCACCGGATCCGACCGGGCAAATTCCAACAGCCCCCGCAGGGTCGCGAGCGTCTTCGACTGCTCGTCGATCAGCCTAGCGTAGGACTTGTAGGTGGCATAGCTGCCGGTGCGCACCGCCTTCTGCAGCCGATGGATCGACTCCGGGTTGAAAAGGTGATGCTCGCCGTCGGCTCGCCACTGATACATCCCGCCGCTCTCGAGCGCGTGTCCGTTGGTCCGCCGCGTGGGGAATGCCGCACGGTGGCGCATCAGCACTTCCTGCGCGATGGTCTCCATGCCGATGCCGCCGATGCGCGAGGCCGTCCAGGTGAAGTACTGATCGATGACGTCCTGGCGCAGGCCCACGGCCTCGAATACCTGCGCGCCGCGATAGCTCTGCAGGGCGGAGATGCCCATCTTCGACATCACCTTGATGATGCCCTTGGTGGCGGCCTTGACGTAATTCTTGCAGGCGAGCCTCGCGTCGACGTTCGCCACCAATCCCTCGCGGATCATGCTCTCGAGCGTCTCGAAGGCGATGTAGGGGTTGACCACCGAGCAGCCGAAGCCGATGAGGAGCGCGAAGTGATGCACCTCGCGCGCCTCGCCCGTTTCGAGCGCGAGGCTGACGCGCGTGCGCAGCCCTTCGCGAATGAGAAAGTGATGCAGCGCACTCACCGCGAGCAGCGCCGGCACCGCCGCGAACTCGCAGCTGACGCCGCGGTCGCTCAGGATCAGGATGTTGACTTCCTCGTCCTCGATGAGGCGCCGTGCCGCCAGGCAGAGCTCCTCCACCGACTTCGTGAGGCCCTTCTCCCCGCGGGTCGCGCGAAAGAGGATGGGGAGCGTGCCGACCTTCAGGCCCGGGAGCGAGAGGCGCCGGACCTTGGCGAATTCCTCGTTGGTGAGAATCGGACCCTCGAGCTCGAGGCGCCGGCAGTCCGCCGGCTGGGGCCGCAGCAGATTCCCCTCGGAGCCGAGCCGCACCTCCGAAGAGGTGATGAGCTCCTCGCGGATGCAGTCGATCGGCGGGTTGGTGACCTGCGCGAAGAGCTGCTTGAAGTAATCGTAGAGCAGGCGCGGCCGCGCCGAGAGCGCCGCGAGCGGCGTATCGTTGCCCATCGAGCCCACGGCCTCGACGCCGTTCCTCGCCATCGGCTCGAGGAGGGTCCGCTCGTCCTCGAAGGTATAGCCGAAGGCGATCTGTCGCGCCCGCAGCGTGTCGGGATCGGGCGGCGGCAGCTCAGCGGCGGCGGGCAGATCCTTCAAGTGCACCAGGTGCTCGTCGAGCCACAGACGGTACGGATGGCCGGTCGCGACCGTGCGCTTGATCTCCTCATCGTCGATGATGCGGCCTTGCTCGGTGTCGACCAGGAACATGCGCCCCGGCTGCAGCCGCCCCTTGCGCAGCACGTCCTGCGCCGGCACCTCGAGCACTCCCGCCTCGGAAGCCATGATGACGAGGTCATCCTTGGTGACGTAGTAGCGTGCGGGCCGCAGGCCGTTCCTATCGAGCACCGCCCCGACCATCCTGCCATCGGTGAAGGCGATCGAGGCCGGCCCGTCCCAGGGCTCCATGAGGCTCGAGTGGTACTGGTAAAACGCTCTGAGGTCCGGATCCATCGTCTCGTGGTTCGACCAAGGCTCGGGGATCAGCATCATCATGGCGTGCGGGAGGGAGCGCCCCGCGAGCACCAGGAGCTCGAGCGTGTTGTCGAGCATCGCCGAGTCGCTGCCGTTCGGGTTGACGACCGGCAGGATCTTCGGCGTGTCCTCGCCGAAGAGATCCGAGGCGAAGAGCGCTTCGCGCGCCTTCATCCAGTTGTAGTTGCCGCGAAGCGTATTGATCTCGCCGTTGTGGGCGAGGTAGCGGTAAGGGTGCGCGCGGTCCCAGCTCGGGAAGGTGTTGGTGCTGAAGCGGGAATGTACCAGCGCGAGCGCCGTCTCCATGGCGGGGTGCTCGAGGTCCGTGAAGTAGCGGGTGAGCTGCTCGGTGAGCAGCATCCCCTTGTAGACGAAGGTCTTGTGGGAGAGGCTGCAGAGATACCAGTATTCCGCCCCATCGATGGTCGAGGTGCGGATCTCGCTGTAGGCGCGCTTGCGGATGATGTAGAGCTTGCGCTCGAACTCCGCCGCGTCGCGCACGCCGGGTCCGCGCGCGATGAAGACCTGGCGGATGAAAGGCTCGCCCGCCCGCGCGGTCTCGCCGAGGGAGCTGTTGTTCACGGGCAGCGTGCGCCAGCCGAGGAGCGTCTGCCCCTCCGACTGGATGATATGCTCGAACACCTCGACCAGGCGCCGCCGCCGGGTCGGATTTCGCGGCAGGAAGACAAGGCCGCTCGCGTACTCCCCCGGTCCGGGGAGCGAGAAGAGGCGATCCTTCTTCGCCACGTACTGGAAGTAGGCATGCGGCATCTGGATGAGTACGCCCGCGCCGTCGCCCGTATTCGCCTCGCAGCCGCAGGCGCCCCGGTGGTCGAGGTTGCGCAGCACCTGGATGGCCTGCTCGAGGATGCGGTGGGACTGGCGGCCCTTGATGTCGACGACGAAGCCGACGCCACAGGCTTCGTGCTCGAACCACGGGTCGTAGAGCCCCTGCTTCCCCGGGGCAAGGTGTGGGGGGCGGCGCTGCGCTCCCGGGGGCACTCCGGGGTTGCGCGCCGCGGCACTCCGGCGCTGATGTCGCATGACTAATCGGCCTCTGGTGACTGGGAGAGCGGGCGCATATTCCCAGCACCGGCGCGAAACCCATCAGCCGATGAGCCTCGCCGGCGGCGCCCGACAAGTTTGTCAAAGAGATTGAGGCGGATCGCGGCGCTGCACCCGGACGCTCGACGAGGAATCCGGGCAGCGCGTGCCCGTCTGAGCCGCCAATATAAGGCCGATAATATCCATCCCTGGCACCGGGTCAATGCCGGCGCGGCGCCTTTTCGGAAAGTTTATGAAAATTGGAACCTTCAATGTCAATGGTATCGGCAGCCGCCTGCCAGCGCTCCTCGAATGGCTCGCCCGGGAGTCGCCCGATGTCGCCTGCCTGCAGGAGCTCAAGGCGCCTGATGCCGCATTTCCGCTGGCTGCGATCCGTCTGGCGGGCTACGAGGCGGTCTGGCACGGTCAACGCTCCTTCAACGGCGTCGCCATCCTCGCCCGGGGTACCCAGCCGGTCGAGATCCGCCGGGGACTCCCCGGTGATCCCGACGATACCCACAGCCGCTACATCGAGGCCGAAGTCGGGGGGCTCGTGGTCGGCTGTCTCTACCTGCCGAACGGCAATCCGCAGCCCGGTCCGAAGTTCGATTACAAGCTGGCCTGGCTCGAGCGACTCATCCGTCATGCCGGGACGCTCCTCGATCTCGGCAAGCCGGTGGTGCTGGCCGGCGACTACAACGTCGTGCCAACCGATTCCGATATCTACGATCCGACGAGCTGGCGGAAAGATGCGTTGTTGCAGCCGGAAAGCCGCGCCGGCTACCAGCGTCTGCTCGACCAGGGCTGGATGGACGCTTTGCGGGCACGTCATCCGCAGGAGCGCATATATACCTTCTGGGACTATTTCCGTGATCATTGGAAGCGCAACTCGGGAATGCGCATCGATCACTTGCTGCTGAGCCCGGATCTCAGGCCGCGCCTCCTCGATGCCAACGTCGACAGCTGGGTACGCGGCCAGGAGAAGCCCAGCGATCACGCGCCCACTTGGGTCACGCTCGCGGCGAGCGGCTGACATAACAGCTTGCTCGCGAATGCGGGTCCCAGAGGGATGCGATCGCTCGAAAGCGTAGAGCGAAACCGTCGCGCTTCTTTTACATTTCCTCTCATATTTCATAGAGTAGGGCGGTGGCAGCTATTCCGCGCACCGACGACCCGGCTCTGTCCGCGATCGCTTTGTTTTTGGACGTTGACGGCACGCTCCTCGAGATCGCGGCAGGGCCGGAGGCGGTATCGGTTCCCGATGACTTGCGGGAGCGGCTACGCACGCTCCATCTCGCGAGTGGCGGTGCCGTGGCGCTCGTCAGCGGACGCGCGATCGCCGATCTCGATGCGTTGTTTACGCCGCTGACGCTGCCGTCGGCGGGTCTGCACGGCTTCGAGCGGCGTGGCGCCTCCGGGGCCTACCGCAGGCGGCCCGTTCCGTCCACGGCTGCGCTCGAGTCCGCGCGCGAGGCGATGCTGCATCTCGCGCGCCGGCACGCGGGCTTGCTGGTGGAGGACAAACGATTCGCGCTCGCGCTGCATTACCGCGGCGCGCCGCGGCTCGAGGACACGGTGGTGAGAGCGATGGAAAAAGTGGCGGCGGCTGTCGCGAATGACCTCGAGCTGCAGCGCGGCAAGATGGTGGTGGAGCTGCGTCCGATCGGCGCAACGAAGGCGGAGGCCGTGGCGGCCTTTCTCGAGGAGACGCCGTTTGCCGGCCGCGTGCCCGTCTTCATCGGCGATGACCTCACGGACGAGCCGGCGTTCGAGCTCGTCAACCGCCTCGAAGGAGTGGCGGTCGTCGTGGGCGCCAAGCGACCCTCCGCCGCGCGCGCGCGCCTGGAGGATGTGACCGCGGTGCGGGGCTGGCTCGGGGCGCTGCAGGCCGAGCCGGCGGCCGCGCTGCGGCGGCTGTCGAGCGGTGAGCCGCGCAGCACTCACTTGCGGAGTCGGGCTTGACGGGCCGGCTGATCAACGTCTCGAACCGCGTGCCGCTCGCCAAGACCGCGGCGCCCGGGGGGCTCGCGGTCGGCGTACTCGCGGCGATGCGCGCCCGCGGCGGACTTTGGTTCGGCTGGAACGGCGAGACCAGCGGCCAGGAGCCCGGTGAGCCGGAGATCACCATCCGCGACTCGCTGACCTACGCCACGATCCCGCTGCCGCAGACGCTCTACGAGCGTTACTACAGCGGGTTCGCCAACGGGACCCTCTGGCCGCTCTTTCATTACTTTCTCGCCAGCCTCCGCTACGAGGACCAGGAGTACGCGGCGTACGAGCAGGCCAACGCCCTGTTCGCCTCGCGCCTGGAGCCGCTGCTCGAGCCCGGCGATCTCATCTGGGTGCACGACTATCACCTCATCCCCCTGGCAGAGAAGCTGCGCGCCTTGGGGGCGCGCCAGCCGATCGGATTCTTTCTGCACATCCCTTTCCCGCACTTCGAGGTGCTGCGCGCATTGCCGACGTTTGCCGAGATCCTGCGCGCGCTGTTGGCTTATGACCTCGTCGGGTTCCAGACGCAGACCGATCGCGAGAGCTTTCTCGATGCGGTGCGCGCTCTCTGGGGCGCCGAGTCCGTGGGCGAGGGCGGCACGGTGAGCAGCAATGGCCGCACGATCCGCACCGGCGTGTATCCCATCGGCGTCGATGTCGAGGCCATCGCGCACAGCGCCACCAAGGCGGGCGCCTCCGCGCCGGTGCAGCGGATGATGCAGAGTCTCGTGGGCCGGCAGCTCATCGTCGGTGTCGATCGGCTCGATTACAGCAAGGGGCTGCTCGAGCGCTTCCAGGCGTACCGGCGGTTCCTCGAGAGCTTTCCGGAGCAGATCGGACAGGTCACTTTCCTGCAGATCGCGCCGCTCGGGCGGCAGAAAGTGCAGGCGTACTCCCAGATCCGCGACTCCCTCGAGCAGAGCTCGGGCCGCACCAACGGTCGTTTCGCCGACGCCGACTGGACGCCGATCCGTTACCTCAACCGCAACTTCCCGCATCCCACGCTGATGGGATTTCTGCGCGCCGCGCGGGTGTGTCTGGTGACGGCGCTGCGCGACGGCATGAATCTGGTCGCCAAGGAGTTCATCGCCGCGCAGGACCCGGACGATCCGGGCGTGCTCGTGCTCTCCAATCGTGCGGGCGCGGCCTGTGAGCTCACCGAGGCGCTGCTCATCAATCCCTACGACACCAGGGGCATCGCCCGCGCCATCCAGCGCGCGCTCACGATGCCGCTGGCGGAGCGCCGCGCGCGGCATGCAACCTCGCTCGCCACACTGCGGGAGAATGACATCCACCGCTGGCACACCCGCTTCATCGAAGAGCTGCAGGCGGCGCGGGCACGCTCGTCCCCGCGCAGGGGCGCGGAGCCCACGGAGCTCTCAGCCTTCCGTCGCTAGCTTTATTCCGTTCTAGCGCGACACGCCGACGGCGACCGGACCGCTCATCGGGGCGGGAGGGGCGATCGAGCCTCGCATCACCAGCTCGAGGTCGAGCCGCGGCCGCGGAATGGGATGCGGCCAGCCGTGGCGGTGCGGGCGGTGTTGGATGATGAGGTCGGCGGCGATCCGAGCGATTTCCCGCACCGGCTGGCGGACGGTGGCGAGCTGCGGCCAGGTCATGCTGGCGACCGGCGCATCGTCGAAACCGGCGATCGAGAGCTCGCTGGGCAGCTCGAGCCCCATCTGGCGGGCGACGCAGGCGGCCGCGGCCGCCATGTCGTCGTTGCTTGCGAAAACGGCGGTCGGCCTTACGCGCGCGCCGAGAATGCGTCGCGCGCACTCGAGGCCATCGGCGAACTCGAAGTTGCCGGTCTGCACCAGCTCGGGGTCGATGCCGACACCGCGCGCGTGCATGGCATCGGCGAACCCCAGGTAGCGCTGCTCGGTCGCGCGGTGCCCGGGCGGCCCGAGCATGAAGCCGATCCGCCGATGCCCGTAGTCGAGCAGCGTCACTGTCATCTGCCGCGCGGCCGCGCGATCGTCCATGTCGACGGAGGGCGAGTCGGCCGGCTCGCGCATGGGCGCGATGTGCACTGTTGGCACGCCCGCCTGCGCGAGTGCCGCGCGCACCGCGGGGTGATCGCTGAGCGGCGGCAGCAGAATGACTCCCTCGAGCCGCAGCTGACGGGCGAGCATGCTGACATCGCGCGCCATCTCCTTCCTTGCAACATCGAGCGGCTGCACCATCAGATGCAGGTCCGATTCCCGGCAGCGCTGCACCGCGCCCGTCTGGAACTCGCTCAGATAGTCGCCCGGCTTGTCATAGAAGAGGCCCATGAGGAACGAGCGGGCACCGGCGAGCCCGCGTGCGTTGAGGTTGGGCTGATAATCGAGCTGCCGGATGGCGTCGAGGATGCGGTGGCGTGTTTCCTCGCGTACGCCGCGCTCGTTGTTGATGACGCGCGAGACCGTCTTCGGCGATACTCGGGCGCGGTCCGCGACCATCTGAATCGTCGCGGGCTCCCGGCTCGCGCTCGCCATTTTGCGCATCATGGTACGATAGACCAAATGTCAGCGCTGTCAACCGGCGCGCCCGTCCTCGATGTTCTGATCGTGCTCGCATGCGCAGGCGGCATCGTCGGATTGGGCCGCGCGGTCTCGCGTCGCAAGGCCCGCGCGGAGGAATACTTCCGCGCCTCCCGCGCCGCGCGCTGGCCGGCGATTCAGTCCTGCGCCCCTGCTCCCACGGCGACCCACGCGAGCTCCCTGTTGGAAACGGAATCCAGCTTGAAAGTGCGCGCCGCGGCCGTCATGCGCGTCAGCGCCTGCGCGAGCGGCATCGGCGGCCGGGTGTCGCCTTTTTTCGCTTTGTGGAAGCGCACGGGATTGATGCGCGCGACCACATAGTTGCGCAGATACGGCGATTTGAACCCCCGCTGCTGCAACGCCGCGATGATCCTCTTCACCTGCGCGTCGATGTCCAACAGTCGCGCCGCGAAGTCCTCCCGCTCCCGCAGGCTCGTGGCGAGCGGCCGCTCGCTGAAGCGGTCCACTTTCTTCAGGAACGCGCTGTAGGCGCCCCCCGCGAACCGCGACGAGCGCTCGTAGACCACTCCCAGCGTCAGAAGCTCCGCAGCCTCGAACTCCGCCGCCAGCGCGGACTCGCTGGCTCCTTTTTGCCGCTTCGCGAGGCTGCGGGCCATGCGGATCACTTCCAGGCTCCGGTCACGCAGGTTGTGCGCCTTCTCGGTGTTCAATGCCAGGATGCGGTAGGCCAGCGCCTCATCCGGCGAGATGAGCGCGGTGATCTGTCTCAGGCCGATCACTTTCGCCGCGGCCAGCCTGTGGCGGCCGTTGGGTGTCCAGAGCTTGCCATCCTCGCCCCGCACCACGATCAGCGGATCGAGAAAGGCGGCCGTCTCGCCGATCTTCTCCGCCAGCCGTTTGGCATGGGTCGGGGAGAGATCGCGCTGAAAGGGTGTGGGCTGCACCGCCGCGAGCGGCAGGCAGGCGAGCATAAGCGGGCGGCCGCCCATCGGCTCGTGATAGGCCCCGATCGGCGCGCCGCCGGCCTCGCGTACCAGCGCCGCCAGCTCCGCCACTTCAGGACTGTCGATCGCGACAGCGACCTGCGACGCCTCGAGGCCGCGCGCCTGCGCTCCCGGCGCGAGCTTTCCCCTTGCGCGCCGCATCCCTGATGCACTCCGGCCACGTGTGACGGAGGTCTTCTTGCGAGCTGCCATGGGCGCTACGGTGCACAATACTGCGGTTGGCTGCAAGTCTCCCTTTTAAACGTGGATCTGGCTTTTCCCCCACTGCGCGCGCCGGCCGCGAGCCTGCCGGCCCAGCGCATCGATTCCGACGGACGCGCGCATGTTGATTTTCGCGCGGTGCTGGCGCTCGCCCTGCCGCTCATGGCGAACAGCGCCGTGCAGATCGTCCTCAATCTCACCGACATGTGGTTCGTCGGGCACATCTCGACTGCCGCCCTGGCCGCCGTTGGTGCAGTGCAGTGGATGATTCTCGCGGTCGTCTTCGTGCTTGGCGGCGCCGGCATGGCGGTGCAGACGCTCGCGGCGCACGCCCATGGCGCGCGACGCTATCGGCGGGCGGCACAGGCAGCCTGGACGGCGCTCTGGCTGACAGCCTGTGTGGCGCCGATCTTCATTGCGCTGGGCGCGGTGGGCAGCGAGATCCTCGCCCCGTTCGGCTTCACCCCAGGTATCGCGACTCTCGCGCAGGCGTTCTGGTTCCCGCGCGTCGGGGGCGCCTCGTTCGGCGTCGCGGCATTTGCCATGATCGGTTTCTTCAACGGCATCGGCCGGCCGCGCGTCAGTTTCCTCGTGGCGGTGGCGACGGCGATCGCCAACGCCATTTTCAACGACCTGTTCATCTTCCGGTTGGGATGGGGTGTTGCCGGTTCCGCGTGGGCGAGCAATGTCGCGCAGGCGGTGGGCTTTGCGATTGCGTTCGCCCTGTTTCTCAGGGTGCCGTTCCGCGAGTCCCACAAGTCGCACCTGGCGTGGCGCCCGCGCGGGCGCCTCATCCGCGAGCAGCTGCGACTCGGCTTGCCGATGGGCATGATGCCTGCGGCCGACGTGCTCGGGTTTTCGGTGTTTCAGATGATGGAAGTGCGCTATGGCACGGTCTCCGGGGCGGCCACTCAGATGGTTTCCGTCCTCACTTCGATCGCCTACATGCCTGGCATCGGCATCGCGACCGCTGCCACCACCCTCGTCGGGCAATCAATCGGCGCCGGCGACCGCCATTGGGCTATGCGCCTGGGCACTCGGGTCATTCTTCTCGCGGCTCTGGTGATGGGAGGCATCGGGCTCGCGCTCGCGCTCGCCGGCCCCTGGCTGCTGCCGCTCTTTGCCAGCGCGCACGATCGTAATGCCGTCGCCGCGGTGGACCTCGGCATCCAACTGCTGTGGCTCGCCGCCGCGTATCAGTTCTTCGATGGCTTGAATCTCGGCAGCAGCATGTGCCTGCGCGGCGCGGGCGATGTCAGAGTGCCGGTCGCGCTCGTCTTTCCGGTGTGCTGGCTCGTGTTCCTGCCGCTTGCGCACATTCTGATTTTCGCACCCGGCCAGGGTTGGTTCCACTTCCTGCCGCAGCTCGGCTACGGCGCCTACGGCGGCTGGACGGCCGTGGTCATCTACATCATCCTCCTCGGGACGACGCTCTTCCTGCGCTGGCGCTCGCGCGCCTGGCAGCGAATCACGCTTTGAACTCTAAGTTCTCTGCGGCGCGGCGGCTCTCCCCCGACCGCCATCCGCAGCGGGATTTCTTCGTTGCCGATCTATTCGACTGGTCCCTGAAAGACGACACAGCGAGCATGGCGCACCCGCTGTTGCCCTGCCGGCGCTGATTCGGGCGCTCTACCGGGAGGCCCTCTGGTGCGAGCCGCCAGGAAAACGTGCAGAGCTCGCGAGGCGCCTTCCCGAGCCGCCGTATGTATAATTTGTCGACCGTACACATTGGACGAGCCACCATGCGAACCAATATCGTGGTCGATCCCCGTTCCTTGATATTTCTAATCTGCCTTCTGCTGGGCTTCACCTCGGCCAACGCACAAACGTCACCCGTCCTCTTCCAGCATCCCACCGTCAGTCAGACCCAGATTGTCTTTGCATATGCGGACAGCCTGTGGTCGGTGAATCGTCAGGGAGGAGTTGCGAACCGGCTCACGTCGGGTATGCAGCAGGACAGCTCGCCCATCTTCTCTCCCGACGGGCAGCATCTGGCCTTCACGAGAAACGATCGCGGCAATTCAGACGTGTACGTCATGCCAGCTGATGGCGGCCAGGCGCGCCGGCTTACTTGGTATCCTGGCCCGGATATCACTGTCGGCTGGACGAATGGTGGCAAGAAGGTACTCTTTCGATCAACTCGTTCCAGCATCGACCCGCTCTATTTCCGTCTATACACGATTCCGTTGGCCGGAGGCTTGCCCACAGCGCTGCCGCTCCCCTGGGCCACGCAGGGCTCTTACTCCCCCGATGGTCTTCGCCTTGCCTACGTGCCTTTCCGCAATCACCCCCGGTTTGAAGCTTGGAAGCACTACCGCGGCGGGATGGAGCCACGCCTCCGTATCGCGCTTCTGAGCAATTCGAGTGTTGCCACATTGCCGCGCGGCGGCGGCGCCAATAAAGACCCGATGTGGGTGGGCAAGGCTGTCTATTTCCTCGCTGACCGGACCGGGGGCCACTTCAGGCTGTATCGCTACGACCTGAACTCCAAAACCGCCAGGGCGATTTCGCCGGACGACGGACACGACATTCTATCGGCGACGGCCGGCGCATTGGATACATCCCATCCGGCGATCGTCTACGCCGAAATGGGTAAGCTCTTTCTCCTGGATGTGAAGTCAGGCCGAATTCAGCAGATTCAGGTCACCCTTGACGGCGATTTCGCCGCCGCGCAGCCGTATTGGGAGAAAGTCGCCAAACAACTGCGGAATCCCGACATTTCGCCCCATGGGGTACGCGCGGTTTTCCAGGCGCATTGCGACATTCTCACTGTGCCCACAAAGCACGGTACCGCGCAGGATATTAGCCACACCCCGGGAGCCTGCGAACGTTACCCGGTATGGTCGCCCGACGGCAGCGAGATCGCCTATTTCTCCGATGCTTCGGGCGAGAACGAGCTTTACCTTAGCCCGCAGAACGGCATCGGCAAGGTGCGCAAAATCAGCCTTGGCGGGCGCCCCACGTTTTATTTCAATCCCGTCTGGTCGCCGAACGGCGCCTATATTGCGTTCACCGATATTGCGCAGCACCTCTGGGTTATCGACGTGAAAACCGGGAAGATGACCCTGGTAGCTACGCGCTATTACGACATGGATTACAGCTCCTTCAAGCCCTCATGGTCAGCTGACAGCCAGTGGCTCACCTATACGGAGATTCTGCCCAACTATCTGAATGCGATCTCTGTGTATTCGCTGGCAACGGGAAAATCGACACGAATTACTCCGAGCGGCAGCGACGCCGAAGTGTCGGCGTTCGACCCCAGTGGCAAATATCTTTATTTCCTGGCCAGCACAAACCCGAACCCGGGCAGCGTGGTTGGCGATCTCTCGGCCATCA
Source organism: Steroidobacteraceae bacterium (assembly GCA_050739095.1). Classification (GTDB taxonomy): domain Bacteria; phylum Pseudomonadota; class Gammaproteobacteria; order Steroidobacterales; family Steroidobacteraceae; genus 13-2-20CM-66-19. The sequence goes on from JBOIAR010000008.1 coordinate 123,074, forward strand.
ACCGGCCCACGGTTTACAGCGCTTATGTCGCCGTGCTGCGCAACAACGTTTCTTCGCCGCTGGCCCCGAGACCGGGCGAAGAAAGAACTTCGAAGCCGGCGGCGGCGAAGACAGGGACCGGTTCCGCAAAGAAGAAACCGGCCACGCCGGCGAAGGTCACTATTGACTTTCAGGGGCTGAGCGACCGCATTCTTGCGCTACCCATCCCGCCGCGCTCTTATCAGAACCTGGAAGTTTCAGGTCCGGGAGTACTGTGGCTGACGGCCGGCCCCATTGTGAGCGAAAACCAGCCGGATCATCCGGGACTCACCCTCTACCGCTTTTCAATGGAAAAGCGCAACGCGACGCAAGTATTGTCGGACCTTCAGAATTTCGTGATGTCTGCCGATGGAAAGCAGATGCTCATTGAGCAGAATTCCCGCTGGCGCATCGTGCCAGCAGCGGCGAAGGTAGCTCCCGGCTCGGGAACAACGCTCGACACCAGTAACCTGCGGGTTTATGTGGATCCGCGCCGTGAGTGGGACGAGATGTACACCCAAGTCTGGCGCATCGAACAGAATTTCTTTTACTCGCCGCATTTCAACGGACTGAGCATTCCGCGGGCGGAAAGCTACTATGCACAGTTCTTGCCCGGCGTGGAAAGCCGTTCCGATCTTCAGTATCTATTCCACGATATGGTGGGCAACCTGAGCGTTTCCCACATGTTTCTCTTTCCCTCGCCTCCCGCGCACAAACCCATTTCAGTGGGCATGCTGGGGGCGGATTACACCATTGTCCACAACCGCTATCGCTTCTCGCAGATCTACAGCGGAGAAAACTGGAACCCCTCGCTCCATGCTCCGCTCACGCAGCCGGGGATCAACGTGAACGTGGGCGACTACTTGCTCGACGTGAATGGGCGCCCGCTGTACGGGACCGACAATCTCTACTTGTTCTTCCAGAACACCGCCGGCAAGCAGGTGGTCCTGACCGTTTCGGCCAGCCCGAACGGCACGAATTCCCGCCAGGTAACCGTGGTGCCGATACAGAACGACATGGCTCTGCGCAAGGAAGACTGGATTCATCGGAAGCAGATCCTGGTGAACAAGTTGAGTCATGGCAAGCTCGCCTATATCTATCTGCCGGATACTGCGGCCGGCGGCTGGACCGATTTCAACCGTTATTTCTTCTCGCAAATCGGCAAGCAGGGCGCAATTGTAGACGAACGGTTCAACCATGGCGGCGACCTTGCCAACTACGTAATCAACGAGTTGCAGCAGCCATTGCTGAGTTTCTGGCTGTCCCGTCACGGCCACATCGGGATCAGCCCCGCGGCTATCTTTGGGCCCAAGGTGATGATCATCAATCACTTTGCGGGCTCGGGCGGTGATTACATGCCCTACATATTCAAACAGGAGCACGTGGGCACGCTGGTCGGTACCCGTACGTGGGGAGGCCTGGTGGGAATCGACCGCTATCCGCTGCTGATGGATGGCAGCATGGTAACGGCGCCCGATCAGGCCATCTATTTCCCCAATGGGAAATGGGACGTCGAAGATCACGGCGTGGTTCCCGATGTGCAGGTGACGATGAATCCCGAGCTTTGGCGCAAAGGGCAGGATCCTCAGCTCCAGGCCGCCGTCGCGATCGCCATGCGCGAGCTGAAGACTCATCCCTTTCACATCGTTCCTCCCCCTCCCTATCCAAATCACAATGGGGGAACGCCCCTCGGCGCTCCCGGTGCGACAGACAATCATCCCGGGGCTCAGGACAAGTAGGCCTTCGCGATGCTGGCCGGCGTGAGAGAGTACGATGCGCAGCCGGTGCGGATTGGCCAATGCCGCAAGCAGGGCAAGCAGGCGTTCTCCGGAAGTGGCCAAGCTGAAGTCAAGCGCGATTCGATTTCCGGAGGGCTAGCGGCCTTTGCGGGGCGGGGTTCCCCGCGACTTACTCGATTGGTTGTACGGATCGTATCCGCCGCCAGGCTCGCGATCGGACTCGAGGCGAAGCTCCTCGTCCTTCGTGTCCTCGACGTCGAGGTGAGACACCTCCAGTTTCTTCAGGAGCCGGGAAGTGGCTTCAAGGGCATTCCGCCCCGTATCCTTGAGCCAGTCCCAGACGGCATTGCCTCGCTCGTCATGACGGACGCGGCCCGAAGGGATTGGATCGGGCGGGCCGGTTGGGTTTCGCGATTGGGGGTACCCACCTGCCCGAGCGTCCTTCGCGGGCGATTTGCCGGAGCCGGCCGCTGATGGACCCAGCGGGGCGGAGTTCGATTTAGACCTCTGTGGAGGCTCCATGATGCGCTCACCCGACGCTCAGACACGCCCGCTCAGACTATAGCCCAGTGCTCGCAGCCGCACTACCGGCGATAATGGGCCACCGGCTGTCGAAGCTCCTTAGGAGTGGTTCATGAAGGGTCGTTTGGCTTTCCTTTGCCTGCCAGCCGTTCTTTGCGGGCTGGCCACGCTCGGCGCCGCGGCGAGCGCCGGGCCGATCAACCTGACCGCTCTGCGAATGCTGGTACGCATTGCGTCTCCGCGATTCTCGCCCGACGGCACGCAGATCGCGTTTCTCACCATCCGCTCGGATTTCGTTCACGACCGCTACGACGCGACGCTCCGGGTCATCCCCACCGAGGGTGGCGAGCCTCGCGCGTTGGTCGAGGACATTCCTGACATCGACATGCCGAGGTGGTCGCCCGATGGCCGAACACTTGCGTTCATCGGTACCGTCGGCGGGCAGAAGGCCCAGATCTACACCGTACCGGCCGAAGGTGGCACGCCCACCGAGCTCACCGATGCGCCGAACGGCGTCGAGCAGTATGCGTGGATTCCGGACGGAAGCACGATCGCCTACGTCACGCCGGACGACTCGCCGCTGAGCGCGAAGGATCGGCGCACCCATCATGATCTTTTCACGATTCACGACGACGACTATCTCGTGGACAAGCCGCCTGTTCCGTCGCATATCTGGCTTCTCACCGTGAAGACCGGGAAGGTACGGCAGCTCACGCGCGGGCCGACGAGCGTGCTCGAAGCCGCGCCGCCCTTCGGCGGAGGTACGTCTGCACCCTCCTGGTCGGCGGACGGCCGTTGGATCGCGTATACCCGGCAAGCTGACGCGAATGACAGTGACGCTGACCGAACCGCCGTCGTCGCGGTGAATGTTGCGACCGGCGAAGAACACCCAATCACCGCTCAGCGGACGTACGAATATGTGCCGCGGTTCGCGCCGAAGGGCGATGCGGTCGCCTACCTCTACCTGCACGGACCCGGCGCGGTGAGTGATGTGGATCTGTTCGTCGGCTCGCCCGACGGTGGCAGCCCTCGAGATGTCAGCGGCGACCTCGATCGCAACCTGGTTTCCAGCTTTGCCTGGCTGCCGGACGGTAGCGGCGTGGTCGTGTTGGCCGATGACCACATTGGCAGCAAGCTCTACGTCCAGCCTCTGCACGGTCGGGGTCATGCGCTGAATCTCGGTACGCTCAATCCCCTCGGGGTGACGTCATCCACCGAAGGTGCGCTCGCCATCGTCGCGGATAACGATATGCAAGCCCCCGAGCTCTATCTGTTGCGCACGCCGGAGGGCGCTCCGCAGCGTCTGACGCACCTCAACAGCGGCTTTGCCGCGTACACCTATCCCAAGAGCACGGAAGTGCAGTGGCGTGCACCGGACGGTCAGCCCAACGACGGTATACTGACCTATCCGAATGACTACCAGCCCGGCAAACGCTATCCGCTGGTGGTCTACAGCCACGGTGGCCCGGAAGCCGCCTCGACCGAGGGCTTCGACACCGGTGAGATTGGGCCCCTGCGGGACCTGTTCGCGGCGCAGGGATTTCTCGTCTTCGAGCCCAACTACCGTGGGAGCGACAACCTCGGTAACGCACACGAGCACGCGATCTATCGGGATCCCGGTGCCGGACCCGACAGCGATGTGATTTCGGGCATAAGGATGTTGGAGAAGAAAGGTATCGTAGACACTTCACGCATTGCCGCGGTCGGCCACTCGTACGGTGGCTACATGACGGGATGGCTGATCTCGCACCAGCATTTCTGGCGCTGCGCGGTGGTGGCCGACGGCGCCCTCGACTGGACGGAGGAATACGAGCTTTCCGGTGCTGGCAACCTCGCCTGGACGCGCGACTCGCTCGGCGGCAGTCCGTGGGACAAGCAGAGCGCCGAGCTCTACCGCACCGGATCGCCGATCACCTATGCGGGCGATATCACCACGCCGACGCTGATCCTTTCGGGTACCGACGATGTCACCGTGCCGATCACCGAGTCATTCGCGCTCTACCATGCGTTGAGCAGCCGCGGCATTCCGGTGAAGTTCATCGGCATCCCCGGCGCCCACCACTCGCCACAGGACCCGGTGCACCGGGAGCTTTATTACCGCGCGATCGACGAGTGGGTGGCGGCGCAACTCGCCTTGCGCTAGCGAACGCTCATGTTGGCGGTCCTCCTCTGGCTCATCCTTCTGGTCCTCTGCTGGCCCATTGCCCTGCTGGCGCTCGTCCTGTGGCCCATCGTCTGGCTCGTATCCCTGCCGTTTCGGCTGCTCGGGATCGCGGTGGAGGGCGTCTTCGCGTTGCTGCGCGCGCTGCTCTTCCTGCCGGCCCGAGTGATCGGCGGAAGGCTGTAGCGATTTCACGGTGGCTCGCGCCTCGAGCGTCGAAGTGACGTCGGTGAGCGCACACGGTCCCGCCGCGCGGGCGTGCCTCGACCGTTATTTTGACGAGCTTGCCGCTCGCTTCCCGGAAGGCTACGACCGCGAGAGCGACGATGCGGCAGCGTTGGACGACTACACCCCACCCGCCGGCGCCTTCCTGGTCGCGCAAATCTCCGGGCATCCCGTAGGCTGCGGCGCGCTGCGCACCGTCTCGCCGGGAATTGGCGAGATCAAGCGCATGTGGGTGTCGCCCGAGGTCCGGGGGCGGGGAGCGGGCCGCAAGCTTCTCGAAGCGCTGGAGCAGGCAGCGCGCGAACGCGACCTGCACGTCGTGCGCCTGGACACCCATTCATCCCTCGCGCAAGCGCTGCGACTCTACCGCACCGCAGGCTATCGGGAAATTGCCCGATTCAACAACAACCCCTACGCGCACCACTGGTTCGAAAAGGCGCTCGACTGAGCGTTGCTGCTCTGCTAGTGGTATTGAAGCGCAAGCGCTCGATAGGATGCGGGGAACAGCCGCTTCAGGCTCGCGAGCTTCGGTACATCGTTCACTTCGATGTAGTCCAGGTGCGGGTTTTTGAGCATGAAGTCCTGCTGACTGAGGCCGACGGGATTGAATGTCGTGAACGCATCGACGTGCGTCACGATCTTGGACGGGAATACCTTGGCCTTCTCGAGCTGCGTGATGTACGCCTGCGCGATGCGACGCTGGTGAGCGTTCAGGTAGAAGATGTCCGACCGATACCCCGCGCCTACATCGGGACCCTGCCGGTCGAGTTGTGTTGGATCGTGCACCACCGAGAAGAAGATATGCAGCAACTGGCCGTAGCTGAGCACCTTGGGATCGAAGGTGATCATCACCGACTCGGCGCCGCCGTCATCGTCGCTGTGGCCGGCGGAGAAGCCGGCAACGACGCGCTTGATGCCTTTGACGTGCTCGAAGATTCCCTGGGTTCCCCAGTAGCAGCCGCCCGCGAGGAGCGCTTTCTCGGAAGAGCCGGGGGCATGCGAGCCGTGCAGTGCGGGCGGCGGGATCACCCTCGGCGGGGACTCCTGTCCCCACGCGGCGCAGGACCCTGTCAGCAGAATCGCAATAGCGAGCGAGCGATGCATTGCGGTCTCCTCGAGCAGGGCGATGGCCCCTGCCGTGAATGGAGCCATCTTGCCGCACCCGCAGCCCGTGGGACAGGACCATTATGGCAGGGACGAACCACTATTCCCGGTCCGCGACCGCAGGCTCCCGGACCGGTGGCTGAGAACCTCGCCCTGGTTCACTGCCCGACGACGGCGCGCGCCGCAGCGCTGAGCTCAACATCATCACAGCCGCGTACAGCACCACGATCACAACGAGCCAGCGCAGCCAGTACATCGGCAGCGACTTCACCACATAGCCCGCGATCAGCACCGCTGGCGGCCCGCCCAGCGCGAATCCCAATGCCACCGGGGCGCTATAGCGGCGGCTGCGCACGAAGCGCAAGCCGCCGACGGGCATGAGGAAGGCGCATGAGCCCATCATGATCGGGAACGCCGCCCGCGGGTCGAGGCCGAGCAGGCTCAACATGATGAGACAGGGCGCATAGAGGCCGATCCCGAGCGTCATCAGCGCGCCGAGCACGAAATTCCCGACTACGGCTACCACGAAGGGCGTGCCGGAGAAGGCCGTGGCGGATCCTCCCACCGGCATCCAGTGCAGGTTGGCCCCAACGAAGAGGGCAGCCGCGATGGCAAGAGCGGTACCCATGCCAACCTGGATCGCGCGCCTCGGCATGCGCGCGACCACGCCGGCGCCGAGCCATGCACCCAGTATCGACGCCACGATCATAACGATCAGCAGACGCGGGTCGACCACGATCGCCGCGATGAAGATCAGCGCTTCGGTCAGGACCGGCAACGCGTGGCCGACGTTGAGCGTACCAGGGATGTCCTCGTCCGGTATCCGGCGGGTGAACTTGAGGGCCGCGGTGGTCGGGGCGAAGTTGCCGATTCCGAGCGTGTCGAAGAAGTTGGTGACGAACCCCAATGCGAGATCGAACAGTCGCGGGCGTCCCGATCCGGCGGACACCGGCGCCGAGCCTGAGGGTGGCGGCGCGGGCACTCCGGCGCCGGCGCGCGCCGGTTTCTCGGCGGTGGCCAGCCGCTGCTCGAGCTGAGGCCAGCGCCACACGTACCAGAGCGTCACCGCCGCGAGCAGCCCGAGTAACGCGCGCGTAATGCTGCTCACAGCTGGCGTGAGGTATGCGGTGACTGCGATGACCGCGATAGCCATCGCGCCGAGCAGCGCACGCAACCGCCGGCTCATGCTGGCCCCTGCATCCGCCAATGCATTCTCACGCAAACCTCAAATAGGGACGTTTCCGAGCAATGCTACACTTATACCATTGACGCAAAGGTGCAAGTCACTCGGAAGGGGTTCCGCCATGCCATCCCAGAATGCCTCGCCAAGCTGCACGTGGTCCGGCGTATTGCCGGCCGTGACCACCCAGTTCGACGCCGACCTCAGGGTCGACCTCGCCGCCACCCGCGCGGTGCTGTCCCGTCTCATGAAGGACGGCGTGCATGGATTCGTCGCGCTGGGGACGTGCGGGGAGAACAATTCCCTGACGGCCGAGGAAAAGCGCTCCGTGCTGCGCATGATCGTCGAGACGGCCGGCGGCCATGTGCCGGTCATCGCGGGTGTCTCGGAGCTGACGACCGCGGCGGCAGTGACCTTTGCGCGGGATGCCGAGGCGATCGGCGCCACCGCCCTCATGGTGCTGCCGGCGATGGTGTACGTGCCTACTCCGCGCGAGCTGGAGTTTCATTTCCGCTCCGTGGCCGAAGCCACCCGGCTGCCCATTATGTTGTACAACAATCCGCCCGCCTACCGGGTGAACATCGACGTCGATACGCTCCACCGGCTGTCGGAGGTGCCCAACATCGTAGCCGTCAAGGAGTCCTCGTTCGATCCGCGTCGCTTCACGGATGTCGTCAACGCGTGCGGAGAGCGCTTCGTGCTGTTCGCGGGACTCGACGATCTGGTGTTCGACGGAATCACGCTCGGCGCGCGCGGCTGGGTCTCCGGCCTCACCAGTGCCTTCCCGCGTGAGTCGCTGGCGCTCTACGAGGCGCTTCGCGACGGCGAGCTGGACCGTGCCCGCAAGATCTACCGCTGGTTCATGCCGCTGCTGCATCTCGACGCCGAGCACGATCTCGTGCAGTCGATCAAGCTGGCCGAGCAGATCATGGGACGCGGCAGCGAAAGGGTGCGTCCGCCGCGCCTGCCGCTCACGGGAGCGCGGCGGGAAGAAGTGACTCGTCTCGTCGAGCGAGCCGCCGCAACTCGCAGCCAGGTCGTCTGACGTCCAAGCCATGTTCCCGCGGGCGCTCTGGGTCGCGCGGGAACATGAGTCCGATCGCCGCGCATGATTTTCGAACTGAGAATCCTGCTCCGCACCCTGATCCTCCCGCCTGCCTGTCTCCTGATACTCGGCTTCGTCGGGCTCTGGCTCGCGCGCCGGTACCGCAGGCTTGGCACGATCCTCGCGGCTGCCGCGCTCGCGGCGCTCTGGCTCCTGGCGACGCCCGCGATTGCCGAGGGCCTCGAGCGCATGGCCGAGCGCTACCCTGCGCTGGATCTGTCGCATCCAGTCAACGCCCAGGCGATCGTGATTCTCGGCGGTGGCGGATATCGCGAATTCGCGCCGGAGTACGGCGGCCCCGCACCGGTTTACGCATTGTACGACCGCCTTGCCTATGGTGCGTACGTCGCACGTCACACGCACCTTCCGGTGCTCGTCACCGGCAACGGAATGGAAGCGGTCACGATGCGAGTCTCCCTCGCCCGTGACTTCGGCGTGCAGACCCAATGGGTGGACGAGCGCGCCGAGGACACATACGACAACGCACATGACTCCGCTCGCATCCTTCGCGCCGCCGGCATCACTCGCGTCGTGCTGGTCACCACCGACATACAACTCTGGCGCGCAGCCCACGAGTTCGCGGCGGCCGGTCTGAGCATCGTCCCTGCGCCGACGGACATCTGGGCGCCGGGGCAAATCAGTACGATGCGCTATGTGCCGACGGCTGCCGGCCTGTTGCTCTCGTACCAGTCGATCTATGGGCTGGTGGCTGAGGGTGTGCGGGATCTGCTGGTGGCCACTCACCTGCGGCACGCGATCAGTTGACGTCCTCCCCGTCATCGGCCTTGTCAGGCCGCCGCTTGCGCGGCAATGGCAGGGATTCCTTCTGCAAGACGGCGACGTCCCGCCGCGAGAATGGCGCAAGCCGAGTTGCGGTCCCGATCGTGGGTCGTACCACAACAACGGCAGGTCCATTCCCTTATTCCAAGACCTTCCCGGCCTTGCGGGCCGGTGCGGCTGTTACACACGTTGCAGGTCTGGGTGGAAAACGCTTCGTCGACCTCCTCGAACCACACCCCTGCGTCATCGCACTTGTACCGCAGCATGGTCCGCAACGTGCTCCATCCGGCATCGAGCACGGACTTGCCGTGTCCGCTTTTTGCCAGTGTGGAGGCGTTGACGTTTCCAACGAAGATGGCAGCGTAACCGGACTTGAATCTCCGCGAGGAGGCGGGCGTGCTTGTCCTTGATGCGCAGTCGAAGGACTCGGACCGGAGTATGGGCGCGGCGCATGCTGTACAAATATACAGTAGCGCAATAGGATGCACAATCCTAAGGTCATCGATAACCTCTTTATTACTGCCAGAAATCAGGTGATCGACACCGGCGTCGAGGTGTACCGCTCGCTCGGGCGCCGGGACTGCGAGGACCGCGCCTTCATGCTCGGTGCCGTCGGCATCGCCAGTGCGATCGTGCCGCACCACGAATACTTCACCCTGGAGGTCGCCGCAGCCGACGTCGAGCGTGCATCGACCCATCTACGGCAGTATGAAGCCGAGAACCGGCGGGCGGAGCCGGCGCCCGCGCCCGCTGTGCCTCCCCTGCATCCCCACGCCTGGGTAGGGTGCCTGGGCTACGCGGCGTGGCTGTTCGGTGTGGCTTATGCCATTTCCAACGGCCTCGTCCGTCTCGATGCATTCCAGACCGGCGAGCTTGACGCCGCGCGCGTCCAAAGCGGACAGTGGTGGCGCGCATGGACCGCGCTCACCCTGCACTTGAGCGGTCCTCATCTCGCGGCCAACCTCGGCGCCGGCATCTGGTTCGGCTATCTCGCGGGCCGTCAGCTCGGCGTCGGTATCGCGTGGCTTCTCATCGTGCTCGGCGCCGGGGCCGCCAACTGGGTGGAGGGTTTCCTGGGCCCTCCGTGGCACGAGTCGGTCGGCGCCTCTACCGCTGTCTTCACCGCTCTCGGGCTGATGTCAGCCTATACCTGGCGCGAGCGGTTGCCGTTGCCGCAAAATTGGGGCAGTCGCTGGGGGCCGCTCGTCGCCGGCGTCTTCCTTCTCGGCTGGCTCGGCACCGCCGGCAAGCACACCGACATCATGGCGCATCTACTCGGCTTCGCCGCAGGCGTGCTGCTTGGCTCGACGGCTGCGCTGCCGGCCGTCAGGCAACGCCTGCATCGCGCGCCCCAGTGGCCCGCGGGCGTCGCAGCCATCGCGATCATGGCGTTGGCCTGGGGCCTCGCCCTCGCGAGCTGAGCGCGCGTAAACTCTCCGTCGAGGTGCCCAAGCCATGCCGCAGTCGACGATTCGCCTCTACGAGCTCATCCTCGAGAACGGCCGTTCCGCGAGTCCTTTCGTCTGGCGCTCTCGCTACGCGCTGGCGCACAAGCGTCTGCCGTTCGAGTCGGTGCCGCTCGGATTCACCGATATCCGGCGGGTGCTCGGCGGCCGCTTCAAGACGGTTCCGATCCTCGAAGAGGGCGACGAGTGGGTTGGCGACAGCTGGGAGATCGCCGAATACCTGGACCGCGCCCATCCCGACGACCCGCCGATCTTCACGAGTGCGGCCGAGCGCGCGATGGTGCGGATGTTCGACGCCTGGTTCTCCAGCGAGATCCTGCGCAAGCTCTTCAGCCTCTATGTACTCGATATCCACAATGCCGCGCGGGCGGAGGATCGCGGCTATTTCCGCGAGAGCCGCGAAGCCTGGCTGAAAGGCGCGACTCTCGAGTCCCACGTTGCCGATCGCGCAAGCCGTCTGCCGGCACTGCGGGACGCGCTTTCTCCTCTGCGCCAGCATCTATTGCGCGGTACGCCCTTCATCGGCGGCGATTCGCCCAATTACGCCGACTATATCGCGCTGGGCGGATTCCAATGGGTGGCGAGCGTCAGCACCTTGCCGCTGTTGGCGAGCGATGATCGGACGCTATGCGCCTGGCTCGAGCGCGGGTTTGATCTTTACCGCGGCCTGGGTCGCGACGCGAGAATGAAGCCGCTCGCGGCATGAGGCGCGTCCGCAGGTCTCAAGGACCCTCCACCCGGTAGCCCATCCGCCGCAGCACCTCGAGTGTCCCATCCGGCCCGAGCAGGAGGTCCATGGACTGCAGGGCGAGGGTCGTGCGGTTCTGTTGCAGCGCCTGCACCGCGGCGGTCATCCAGTCCTGCTGCGCCGCCGCGAGGAGCGCACGCACCCGCGCGGATCCTGACACCGCGTCCAGGCACGTTGTGCGATCGTCGATGTGCGGCAGGTGCCGCAGCAGCGCCACATCACCGAGAGCCCAGGCGCGCGCCCGCGCCTGCATGGGGCCGAGGTCAGTCTCGAGCCGCGTCACCACCGATTGCAGACAGGCGATCTCCGCCGGCCGAGGCGTATCCGTCAGGTCCCGCATCACATCGAGCGGATCGCTGATGTGGAGCTTGTCCCGGTGCACCGTTACGCCCGCCTGCCGCGCGAGCGTCAGCACCGTCCGTTGGATGTCATTGCGCGGAGTGAGGTCGGATGCGGCCAGCGCTTTGTCGTAGAGCCGCCTTGCCGCGAGAATCGGGCGCAGCTGCTCGATCCGCCGGTCGTTCGGCGCGAAGCGCAGCTTGAGCGCGCTGAAGCGCGCATAAAGATCAGGCGGCAGCACGGCCTGGAGGGGCACGTGATCCGGGTTCGTCTGCGCCTTGCGCCACAGCGCGTAAAGATGCAGGGCGGTGAAAGGATGAAAGCCGATGCCCACCGAGGGCCACGCCGGAATGACTTCCTGGGTCCGCCGCAGGAGGCGCTGGATGTCCTCGGTTTGCCAGACCATGCGCTTCGGCAGCGGCGACACCGTGCCCAATACCCAGAGGACGTGCCCGTCCTTGCTGACGCGCCAGAGCTTCGGGCCCGCGTACCGGCCCGAGATCACGACCTGCACGGGCGGCGTTACCGATACCACAGCGGCGCCCTGGCCGGCCACGGGTCCTGACGCCAAGGCGGAGACCAGCAGCAAGGCTGCGGCGATGACAGCCGGCGGATGCGGAGAGCGCATGTGGGCCCGTTAGTTGATCGTCGGGGGCGCGAGCGGCGCCACGCGCGTGGTCCGGTCGTAGACGCGGGTAAAGGTGAAGTGAGCACCGCTGCCGCTCAGGCGCACGGTCATCTCGAGCTTGCCGTCCTTCGTAAGTTCGAAGCGCTGGATGACTTCCGGCCCAAACTGAGGCGTGGTGTCGATCACGTACGCCGTGCCCTTCCAGCCCGAGATCTGCTGCGCATCGCCCTGTTCCGCGGAAATGTCACTCTCGAGCCCGGGCGCGTACTGATTGGAGGAATCACCCGACGTCACCGTGAAAGTGTCGGGGCTCACGGCGATTCCGAGATAATCGCCTTGTGGCACATTCGACATCAGCTCATCCACCGCGGAGACGTGCGGAGTCGCCCCGGGGCCAAACTCCTGTGCGCCGGTTCCGCTGCCCGGCGAGCTCTCGGCCTGCCCGCCGTGCTGACCGCCCGGTGCACCGCCGCCCGCGCGCCGCCCGTAACCGGCGAAGCCCTGCTGCGGTCCGCCACGCGACTTGCGATGCGCCTTCGCGGCCTGTGCGCGCAGCTGCGCGACAGCCTTGCCGAGGTCGTCGCTGTGGGCGGCATCGAGTTTCCAGTCGCCCGCGAGACGCTCGCCCGGGGGCGGCTCGGCGGCCAGCCGACCCCATGCGCAGCCGCTCAGCATGACGAGCGCCGCGCCGAGAGTGGCGGCGCACATTGCACTCGCGCTGACACGAAATGAGGGCATGGGGTTCGGGGTGAGGGATGTAGAGACGCTGCGGGATTCGACCGGCGTGACGGCGCCTAAGTTCTCGATGCCGCTGCCCGCGAGGCGAGCGCCTCGATGCGCCGCCAATCGCGCGCCGCCATGGCGTCGGCCGGTGATAGCCAGGAGCCCCCGGCGCAGAGAACATTCCCGAGCTCGAGGTACGACTTCACGGATTCCTGCGTGATGCCTCCCGTCGGGCAAAAGCGCGCTTGTGGGAAAGGGCCCGCGAACGCTTTGAGCGCGGCGGTGCCGCCGCTGGGGCCGGCCGGAAAGAATTTGAAACAGTGATAGCCTTGCGCCAGGCCCTCCATCACCTCCGATGCCGTAGCGACGGCAGGTAGATAGGGTATGGGCCCCGAAGCTGCCTCAGAGAGTAGGGCCGCAGTCGCGCCGGGCGATATGGCGAACCCAGCGCCTGCGTCTGCGGCGGCGCGCAGGTCTTCGGGGGATAGCACGGTGCCCGCACCTACGGCGATTTCCGGCACCTGCCGCGCAATGGCCTCGATGGCGGGGAGTGCCGCGGGCGTTCGCAGCGTGATCTCGACCACCCGAACGCCACCGCGGACCAGGGCCCGCGCGAGATCCGGGGCGATCTCCGCCGCCTCGATGATGACCACTGGCATGACCGGCGACAGTCGTAGGATCCGCTCGATTTCAGCGCTGGGGGGCATGGCTCCGACTCGATATTTTGCGTACACCCGATATCGTGCAGCAAAATGGCCCCATGCGACAGCGGGCGCTGCAAACCGTGCTGCTGGTTTATGCCATCGAGCAGACCGATCTGGTCGGCGACGTCCTCTCGATGGACGACCGTGCGCACGCCACCCGCGAGGCGATCGAGAGCCGTCCGCTGCCCGCTACCGGTGCGCCAGCGCAGATCGACGGCAATTCAGAACGCTTTCTCGCGCGCCGCGCAGACGCGCTGCTGGCGCGCCTGCGCGTCCGCTCTCCCGGTGTGGATCGCGTCCTGGCTGCCGCGGCGCGCTCCACGGGTCTCGACCGCGCGATTCTGCTACTCGGGTTTGCCCTGGGTGTGGCGATCGCGTTCGCCGACGGGGGCCGGATCGACATCTTCGCGTACCCGCTCATCGGTCTTGTGATCTGGAACCTGATCGTCTATCTCATCCTGATCATCAGCGCGTTCCGGTCTGCAGCGCAGGGCAGTCAGCCCACGGGCGCAGCGGCGGCCCGCGAGCCTGCGGCGCTCCAGCGCGGTGGCTTTTTCAGGCGCTGGCTCGCGAGGCTCTATGCCAACCGAGTGCGCGCGCGCATCGACGCGCTGATCACCCATTCGATCGGTTTCAACGCGCCGCTCGCGCCGGGTCTGCGGCGCTTCGCGGCGGACTGGTGGGAAGTCGGACGGCCCCTGTTCCGTGAGCGCGCGCGGCGCCTCTTGCACCTGTCGGCCATCCTCGCGGCGGTCGGTCTCATGGTCGGTTATGGCTTTCGCGGCTGGCTCCTCCACGAGGCCGCGGGTTGGGGCAACACCGTCTTCGGCCCCTCGAGCGCTCATACCACGCTCGTGACGTTGTACGGCGCCGCATCCGGTATCTGGGGGATTCCTATCCCCTCGGCTCATGATCTCCAGGCGCTCGCCTGGACGAGTCCCACAACCGGTGGCGGGCCGGCTGGGCAGTGGCTGAAGCTCATCGACTTGACGGCACTGCTCTACATCGTGCTGCCGCGCCTGCTCGCGGTCATCATCACCACGCTGAGCCTTTGGCGCCATTCGGTAAGCCTGCGGACGCCCCCCTCGTTCGCCGGATATCTCGCCGCCGTGCTGCGCTCGCTGCCCTCTCCCGAATCCCCGCCGGCCGAATCGAGCGGTTGACCTCACCGGCTACCGCTCAGCCGGCCGCGCTCTCGAGAAAGTCGAGGCTGCGGCTCCCCGCATCCAACCGCACACGCACGCCGAGCGGCACCGGCTGATTGTGCTCGCCGTGCCCGATGGGGAAGCCCGCTGCGCAAGGAAGACCCGTGGCGACCGCCAGCTCGCGTAGCACATCGGCGCTCGAAAGGTCCGCGTCCTTCTCCTCGCAGCCGCTGAATTCCCCGAGGACGATGCCGCGCAGCCGGTGAAAGACGCCGGCAAGCGTCAGGTGAGTCCACATTCGGTCCAGGCGGTAAGGACGCTCGCCGACATCCTCGAGCAGCAGGATCGCGCCGTCGAGGGGTGCGAGGAAGGGCGTTCCGAGAAGTCGCGTCAGCACGGAGAGATTGCCGCCGAGCAGCGGTCCTTCGGCGACGCCGCCGACGTAAGTCTCCGTGCCGGTGAGCGCCGCGGCCGGAGAATCGGACTCGAGCAGCTCGAAAAGTCGCGCGTGCGTGAGTGCATCGAGGCGCGAGAGCTGGGTCAGTACGGGCCCGTGAATGCTGACGAGCCCCTCGCGCTGGAGAAGCTGGTGTAGCGCGGTGACATCGGAGAACCCGACGACCGGCTTCGGCGCGATCGCCGTGATCTTGAGGCGGTCGAGCAGCCGCATCACGCCATAACCGCCGCGTGCGCAGAACACCGCGCGGGCGTCGGTGTCCGCCAGCGCCGCCGCGAGCTCTGCGAGCCGGCGCTCATCCGTGCCCGCGAGATACCGGTGCCGCGCGAGCACGCCGGGATCGTAGTGAACGCGGTAACGCCGGGCGATGACCTCGAGCCCCGCCTCGAACGAAGGGCGGTCGAAAGCACTCGCCGGCGCGACCACGACCACGGGGTCGCCGGGCCGCAGGGCGGGGAATGCGCGGTAACGTGTTGCTGAAGGCATCGGCGGCAGCGAGAGCGACTTTGGCGCCGCATTTTCGCCTAGTGTCGTGCGAAAGCAAGTCACAAGCGGCCCAGGGCCGCTCCCTGGGCCGCGCGATCGAATGAGTGACTCGGCTGGCCGCTCAAAGCGCCGTAGGCGACTTTGAGCCAATCAACCAATATTAGCCCGCGAGGGCTTTGAGGTCCCGGAGGAGAGCCGCGCGTCCGCGCTCGAGCTGGTCCAGCCGGCGGGCGGCATCGCGCAGCGCGGTGAGGTTCTTCACCGGCGCTTCGTGCAGCCGACGGTAGGTGGTCCGCGCTACCAGCCATTGGCGCGTGGTCGTGGCGTAGCGCGCAGCCAGGTCGCGGCGCTGGGTGAGCACGTAAAACGGGCTGATCTGCATGACGGGCGGAGAATGCCACTCGTTCGTGACGGGCGTGCGACAGTCCGGCAAGCAAGCTGCGTTCCAGTAAGTCATAGTCACCTCAGTGTACCCGCCGCCGCGTGAAGTGCGCTCGCCGCTGGCGAAGCTGCTCGCGCCAAGCCGACAGCATGCAGCCGCCGACCACGCTCAGGACGAGCGCCAGGGCCGTAAGATTGCTGTTGTTCCACGCAAGCGTGGCGAGCGCGCGCGGCGCCGATGTCAGGAAGTGCATGGAAGGATCCCCCGTGCGATGCGCGTTGAACATAACACCGTGCGGACGAGGCTGGGAAGTCTCTGGATGGCGACTTTGAGCTCGCGACGAAAAAAATTTGATGCGGGTCGCAAGTTCGCGCGCCGTGAGACAGCGATGCCTCGACCTGCGCAATCCATGCGCGCCTCTCGTGCGTGTGGCCGCGAAAACTCGGCTGCCGTTCGCCGGCCGCAATCGCCGCTCATCGTCACTGACATCCGATAGGCCCGCGCATGGAACATCGCCTTCATTCCTCTGCTGCTCTCAATTCGGTCACGGCTCCCTCGCCGTCGGACTCTGCATCTGCTTCCTCTACGCCCCTATCAAACCAGAGAGCTACTGAATGACGGCTGAATCCCCGCGCCTTTTTTTTCCCCTCACCGCGCGCTCACGGCCGGCGCGCTAGCTTGTGCCGGGATTTCAGCGGGTCGAAGCCGAGGCGGGGCGTGGACGTGCTGCGCTCAGGTCAGGGAGACGACCAGCTTCGCCGAGTGGCTGCGCCAGTTGATCGGAATGATGAAGGAGCGCTGGCCGGGCTTGCGCGCGAACTCCGGCTTCTCGCCGGCGAGCACGCTCGGCACGGAGATGACGAAGTCGCGGCCGAAGTCCCGCCGCGCGTTTCCCGAGATCGTGTTGGCCACCTCTCCGACCAGGTCCCTCATGGTCTCGTGGCTGAAGTCGTTCTCCTGCATCTTCATGAGGAGCACGGTGAGCATGGCTCGCGGCGCGGTGAAGTACACGACTCCCTCGCGCTTGCCCGAGATGCTGATGATTCCCGTGTAATCGTGCACCGCGGGCGCTCCCTCCATGAGGTACGGCGAGCCGATGGTGGCCGGCTGCTGCGCCGCCACCTCGAAGTAGTTCGTCGTCCCCTCGACGAAAGTCTTCAGCTCCTCTTCCCGCAACATCACCGTTCTCCGCCTCGGCCTCAGGACATGAGATCCGCGATCGCCTCATTCAACTGACGGTCGGTGAACGGCTTGTTGAGAAAACCGTTCGCCCCGCGCTCCATGGCCTCGACCGCGGTCGCCTTGTCCGCCAGCGCCGAGATCACCAGGATGCGCACCGCCGGCTTCAACTGTACCAGCTTCGAGATGCACTCGATGCCGTCCATCTGCGGCATCGTCAGGTCCATCGTCACCATGTCGGGATCGGTCTTGCGGAACATCTCCAGCGCCTCGACCCCATTGCCGGCGGTGCCGACCACCGTGAGCTCCTCGAGCTGCTGGGAGCGCTCGATCCGCCGCCGCATGATATTCGAGTCGTCAACGATCAGCAGCTTCACCGACCGCCGGGCGGCCCCATTGCCTTGGCTCGCGCTCATCCACGCTCTCCCACTTCGTTTCAGGCCACTGCCGAGCTCGCCGCATCCGCGGCGGGCAGCACGATCTTGAAGCGTGTGAAACGACCCGGGTTCGTGCTCACCCCGATCTTGCCGCCAAGACCGTACACCGTGCGTGCTACGACATCCATCCCGACGCCCCTACCGGCATCCATCGTGACTTCCTCCTGAGTCGAAAATCCCGGACGGAATATGAGGGCCATCGCCGCGCGTGTATCCATCGCGGCCGCCTCATCGGCGGTGATGATGTTCTTGCGCACCGCTGCATTCTTCAGCGCCTGCGGCGAGATGCCGGCGCCGTCATCCTCGAATACGAGCTCATAGCCTTCGCCCGAGCGCCGGAAATCCACGCGCACCGCGCCGACGTCGGACTTCGCCAGCGCGCGGCGCGCCTCGCTCGGCTCTATGCCGTGAACCGCCGAATTGCGCAGCATCTGGATGATGCAATCCTTCACCATCACGACATAGGCTGCCGGCACTTCGGCGAGCCCCGAGAGCGCCAGCTTGAACGGCTTGCGATGATCCTTCGCCAGCTTCTCGGCGAGCGCCTGCAGCATCGGCGAGACGTCTTCCCCGTAGCGGTTGCGGGCCGTACCACTGGCCATCCCTGGCGGTAGGCTCCCCGGCCCGGACGTCGTGCCCGGGCGCTCGCCGCTTCGCGGCTCGCCCTTGAGCGCCGTAAGCCGGCCGGCCATCTCCCGCACGCCGCGCAGATGCGCCAGCAGCTCATCGAGCTTCAGCACCATCGGCAGGAAGTCGTTGCCGGAGAGCTCCGCCCTCTTCTTCAGCTCGCTCACCAGGTCCTCGAGCTGATGCACCCGCTGCGCGATGCTCATGAGATTCAGGGCCGAGGCCTCGCCCTTGATCGAGTGCAGCTCGCGGAACAGGCCCCCCAGCTTCTTGCGGAACTCCGCGTCGGTGCGTGCCGGCTCCTTGAGAATCGAGTTGATGAGCTGCAGCCCCGTCTCCGTGCTGTCGAGGAAGGAGCCGAGCTGCAGTGGGTCGACGTGCAGCATGCCGACCATCATGTCGACCTGCGCATTCGCGTTTTCCTGCGCTTCCTGCAGCTCCCGCGCCAGCAGCACGTTGGAAGTGATGTCACCGACCGAGCACAGCACGTGCCTGACACCCTTGGGACCGGCTACGCGGTGGAAGTCGAACTGCAGGTAGCGCGTCTCCTTGCCGCCGCGCCCGTTGTCCATGCCGACCTCGAGCTGTCCGAGCGGGTTGATGCTCTTCATGAGGTTCTCGTGCGCCCGGTCGCCCCAGAGCAGCTTGATGTACTTCATCGCCGTCGCGAGCGTGTTGGGCGGCACGCGATCCTCGAGCAGCTTCTCGAAGGAGAGGCCGGCGAAGTCGTTGCGGCCGAAGATGCGGGTCAGCGCTTCCGACCAGACGGCGCCGATCCTGTAATCGGCGTCGAGCAGGAAGAATCCCTCCCGCACCGTCTTCAGGATGTCTCGAGTCTGCTCCTGCGCTTCGCGGGCGGTGCGCGCGTGCCGTGCGCGGGTGAGCTGCAGGTACGCGGCGGCGGCGGCGAGCGCCAGGGCGGCGAGCACACCGCCCGAGAGCAGCTCGCGCAGGCGCGCGGCGGCGCTCGAGGTCTGGATCTCGAGCGAGCGAGTCACCGTCGCGAGCAGGCGGTGCAGTTGCTTGCCATTTTGCTTCGCAAGCAACTGGGCCTGACGCACGTTGGTGTAGTACATGTTGCCGCTCTCCGACAGCGAGCTGCCGGAGTCGGTGTCGACGTACGGCTCGCCGGAGAAGGCGATGACCGGAGCGAGCACCGGGCTGTAGTCCTGCCACATGCGCAGGGCCCGTCGTAGCTGCGGCGCTCCGTCGCGCTTCGCGAGCAGCTGGATGTCGTCGTTGAAATGCTCCACCGTGCCGGCGAGCTCCGCGTGCGCCTGTCCCGTGTACTCACGCGTCTCCAGCCGCTCGCGCAACGCGGTCAGCTGCTGGGTGAGGACGCCCGGGTAGGTCTGAAGCTCGCTCGCGGTCTGCAACTCGGTGATACTGGAGCGGATTTGCGTCGCCAGCCTGAAGCCGGCGAGCAGAGCGAGCCCCATCACTACGGCGAGGGCCGTACCCGCGCCGGCCGTGATCAGCCGGCGACTGCGATCTGCGCCTGCGGTTTTCATCTCGGAGATCTCCCTGACGGCTATTTCGGCAGCTCGAAGCGGATGAGAACCTGCACAGGCACCTCGACCGGCTGGCCGTTGTATTTCGCGGGGCGATACCGCCACCCGCGGATGGCCTGCGTCGTCGCCCGGTCGAAGACACCGCGCGGGCTCGACTCGATCACCCGCAAGTCCTTGGTGCGCCCCTTCTTGTCCACGACGTACTGCACCGTCACGCTGCCGCTGATGCGGTCGTCCAACGCGCTATCCGGATACTGCGGCGCCACGTAGCGTGTACGCTGAAGGCGCGCGGCGAGCGTCTTGAGGTCGGGTCCCGCAGGTGCCGCCTGTGCCTCGGCCTGCGGGCTCGAGCTCAGGCGCTGGACCCCCGCCACGGCAGTAGCGCTCGCGCCCCAGCTCGTCGCCGCCGCGAGATCCGCGTTGGCCTGATCCTCCTCCCCGGAGCTCATCTCGGAGCGCGCACGCGCGATCAGCTTCGCGGCGAGCTGCGCTCGCGCCCGGGCTACGGTCGCCGCCGCCGAGCCGGCGGGCTGGCTGTCTTCGAGCTGCTGCAAGTAGTTCGCCGCACTGTCACCGGCCGGTGAGGTCAGCGCACCGCTTTCCAGCCGCTCGCGAACCAGGCTGAGTAGATGATCGGTCTTCGCATGGGCGGCCTTGGCCTGCGAACTCGCGAGCTGCCGCTCGAATTCTGCGACCTCGGCCGCGGATGCTCCGTTGGCCCGCGCCGCGGCGAGCCAACGACTCTCGTCGGCGCTGTCACCTGCGAGTGCGTTCTGCCGCGCCTTATCGAGCAAGGCCGCAACCAGCGCGTTGGCGGCTCGCTCGGTGGCCGGGGCGGACGGTGACGCCGCTTGCAGCTGACTGAGGTAGGCCTCGGCGCTGTCGCCCGGCGGGCTGGTCAGCTCATCGGAATGGATGCGATCGAGCACCAGCGCCGCCAGCGACTGCACCCTGTCAGCCTGTTGCAGATGCGAGAGCTGAGCGCGCCACGCGGCGAGCTGCGCAGCCGGCACCACACCCGATTGCTGGGCTTGACGCAGCAGTGCCGTGGCGCGCTCCGTATTCCCCTCAGCCAGCGCCGCGGAGATCTCCGCGCTCGAGAGCTGAAGCTGGAAGGACCCAAGGTGCGGGTCCGACGGCTGCGCAAGCTTCAGTGTGGCCAGCGCCAGCGCGGCATCGCCGTGATGCGCGCCCGCCATGGCAGCGGTGAAGCGCGAGACCAATACGTCGCCGACTCGCCGCAGGCCGTCTTTGGCTTCGCCGCTCGTCGGGTCGGCGGCCAGCGCGGACCGATAATAAACGAGCGCATTGTCGCCGGTGGGGGCCGTGTAGCGCCGGTCACGCATGGCGCTCCGCGCCTTCTCGAGCAGGTCATCGACCCGGCCCGCGACGATGGAGGTGTCTACCGCCGGCTGGGGGAGCACTGCAGCGTTCTGCGACGCCGCCCCGGAGTGCGAGGCGACGACACCCGCGGTTACCGATGCGGCATTGGGGCCGGGCGCCGCCCGGCCATGCGTGAAATACCACGCGCCGCCCGCTGCAAGCGCGACGACGGCAAG
Organism: Steroidobacteraceae bacterium; assembly: GCA_050739095.1. GTDB lineage: Bacteria > Pseudomonadota > Gammaproteobacteria > Steroidobacterales > Steroidobacteraceae > 13-2-20CM-66-19. The sequence continues at coordinate 144,299 of JBOIAR010000008.1, forward strand.
GCCCAAGCCGGCCCACAGCGGCCATTTGCGGCCGCCCTCTTCGGGCTGCTCCGGCTCCTTCGCAGTGGAGTAGGACATGCGGGGCCGGAACACATCGAGCGTCGCGGCGCCGGCCGACCCGCCCGCAGCCGGCCGCTCGGTGCCGGTACCACGCGCAGCGGCGCTGCGGTTCACGGCATCCGCGATGGCTGCATCCAGCACCGCCGTCGTCTTGGGTCCTTCGATCGGGATCGTCAGCACCGCAAAGACGCGAGTGCCCTTGACCGCGGAGGCGATCTGCTTCTCGGAATCCGCCTCCGCAAACACCACGACCACCGCGTGCGCAGCCTGCTGCGTCGCGCGCTGTACGTCACTACGGACATCGCTCGTTCCGCGTGCATCGATCACCAGCATCTGCCCACGCTTGGTGCTCGTGAGTTGCCCGAGCGCGGTGTCGATGGAGTCGGCGAGATGAACGGACGCCTGCCCGCCGAGCGCCTCTCCTAGCTCGAGCAGGAAGTCATCGCGGGTGGTGAGTGCCGTCAGATCGACGGTGGGATGCTGCGTGGGGGAAGGTGTCTGCGCCGAAGTTCCGCTCTTGGCGGAATCGAGATTCCGAGGTGCACCGGATGCTGGATTCGCCACTGGTCGTGTCTCCACCCTCGAAAAAGAGCTCTTCCGCGCGCCAGCCGCTGCCGGTCCGACAGGCCATCGAGCGCCCACTCGCTTGATAACGCATGTAAAACGCGCCTTTCAGGAGCATATTGCGCGGCTGCGCTACCGCAGTGCCGCAGTTCACAGTAACGACAGCCCTGTCCGGCGCATGCGACAGTGCGTCGCGGAAAGTCTGAAGCAGTGCTCGCTTTCCGGCCCTGTCCGCAGTAGCGCGGGCGCCGGACAGAACATAAGATGTCCCCATGCGCCACGCATGCTCGTCCGATCCCGACGCAATTGGGCATGCATTTTGCTTTGACTTCACCTCGAGGACGAGCGTTTGGCGCCCGGGCGTCATCACGCGCCTCGCACGGCGTCGTCGGGTGGCGCGCTCGGAAACGGTTGAACGATTCGCTGTTATGAGCGTCCTAAATCTAGCGGCACCGGGAATCAGAGCGCCATCACGCACCGTGCACAGCGTTGGATCGAGCCACGCTGGCATCGCTGGCCTCCCGGTTCATCCATGAAGAACTGAAACGGGAGGGACGATGCGATCGCTCTCTACTGACCCGGATTCGGCGAGCAACTCCGCCTTCATCGAGTCGCTGAGCTCCTTCAGCCGACTGCATCGGGCCCAGCGCTGGGAAGGCACCTTCGGCGAGTTTCTCGCCGACATCCTGCCCGCGAGCCCGGCGGCGCTGGCGCGCACGAGCCACGAATACATCTGGGACATGTTCCGCTGGCACGGACGTACCGCGCAGCCCGACGCCGCAGAGAACTTCCGTGCGCGGGAACTTTTCAAGCGAGAGCTGTTCGGCATCGACGAGCCCCTGTCGCGCATCGTCGATTACTTCAAGGCGGCCGCGGCTGGCTCCGATGTCGGCCGTCGCTTGCTGCTGCTGCTCGGCCCCCCCTCGGGCGGCAAGTCGACCATGGCCATCCTCTTGAAGCGCGGCATGGAGGAGTACAGCCGCACGGACGAGGGGGCGCTCTACGCCATCAAGGGCTCGCCGCTGCGCGAGAGCCCCCTCAACCTCGTGCCGGCGAGCCTGCGGGCCGAGTTTCGCGAGCGCTACGGTGTCAGCATCCAAGGAGAGCTCTCGCCCTGGGCGCGCGACTACGTCGAGCGGGAGTTCGACGGCGATTTCGTGCGTGTGCCGGTGGAGCGGATCTTTCTCTCCGAAGCCTCACGCGCCGGCATAGGTACCTACGCGCCGCACGATCCTACCACCGCCGACATTGCGGACCTCGTGGGCTCCGTCGATCTCGCCAAGGTCGCCCAGATAGGCGATGAAGGCGACCCGCGCGCCTGGTCGTGGTCGGGCGCGGTGTATGCGGCGAGCCGCGGCGTCCTCGAGATGATCGAGATCCTCAAGGTGAAGCGGGAGTTCCTCTATCTCCTCCTCACCCTGACACAGGAGAAGAACGTCAAGGTCTCGCGCTTCCCGCTCATCCACGTCGACGAGACCATCCTCGCGCACACCAACCTCGCGGAGTTCCACAAGTTCCTGCAGGAGAAGGAGAACGAAGCGCTGCTCGATCGCATGGTGATCATCAAGGTCCCCTACGCGCTCTCGTATCGCGACGAGGCCCGCATCTACCAGAAGCTGGTCTCGGGCGCGCCTGCTTTCCGCAACGTGCACCTCGACCCGCACGTGCTCAATCTCGCGGCCGTGTTCGCCATCCTGACACGCCTCACGAAACCCGAGCGCGAGGGGCTCGACGTCGCCAAGAAGCTGCGCCTCTACGCCGGTGAGTCGGTCGAGGGCGTGCCGGAAACCGAAGGCACGCGGCTGCATGCGGAGTCCCCAGACGAGGGTATGACCGGTGTCAGCCCCCGGTTCATCATCAACGCCATTTCCAACGCGATTACCCGCGGCACCGCGCACAGCCTCACCAGCATGGAGCTGCTGCTTGCGATCAAGGACAGCATCGAGAGCGACGCCCGCATGGAGGCGAAGCTGAAAAAGGCGTGGATCGACCACCTGGTGACCGCGCGTAAGGAGTTCTACAACCGCTGGGTCAAGGAGGACGTGCACCGAGCTATGTTCGCCTCCTTCGAGGAGGAGGCGCAGCAGCTTCTCGAGAAGTATCTCGATGAGGTCGAAGCCTCACTCGATCACCGCCAGGTCACCGATCCCATCACCTCGGAGACGCGGCCGGCCGACGAGCGGTTCCTGCGCTCGGTCGAGGAGAAGATCAAGGTCTCCGACTCCGGCAAGCTCTCCTTCCGGCAGGAGGTGGTGCGCAAGGCGATGGTCGCTTTCAAGGCCGGTGAGAAGTTCAAGCTCGCAAGCCACGCGCGCATGCGCGAGGCGATCGAGCAATATCTATTCGAGGAGCGGCGCGACGTGCTGAGGCTCGTCACTTCGTCGGCGCGCCCCGACGATGACGCACGGCAGAAGATCTCCGCCGTACAGCAGCGCCTGATCACCGAGTACGGCTACGACGAGCACAGCGCCAAGGAGGCCCTGAGCTACGTCACCACTTTGCTCGCACAGGAGTAGCGCGCGGCCTTAAATAGGAGTACCAGTAGCGTCATGGCCCCGAACAGCGAGAGCGATGGCGAGCAGCCCGGCGGCGATGCGGCCAAGTGGTACGAGCTCTTCTCTCGCGGCGCGCGCGACTGGCTGCGCCACGATGAGAAGGTCCGCGAGTCCGTGCGCCAGCATCTGCCGCAGATCGTGGCGGGTGGGGAGCTGATCAACGGCGGCTCGCGCACCGTGCGCGTGCCGGTGAGGATGCTGGAGCACTATCATTTCCGGCTGCGCCGCCCGGAGGAGAGCCAAGGCGCCGGCCAGGGCAAGGCGAAGCCCGGCGACGTGTTTGCCGATCCCTCACATCAGCGGGGCGCGGGCGAGAAGGGCCCCGGCGGCCAGGACGAGGGCGAGGTACAACTGTTGCTCGAGTTCAAGGTCGACGACATCGTCGACTGGCTGTGGGAGGAGATGCAGCTTCCCAACTTGAAGGCGCGCGTGGGCCCCTCGGAGGAATCCGACTGGGTGCGCGAGGGCTGGGACCGCCGCGGTGCGCGCTCCAGGCTCGATCGGCGCCGCTCCTTCAAGGAGCTGGTGAAGCGCCGCGGCGCCCCGGGCGCCACGCCCACCTTCACGGACGAGGATCTGCGTTATCGACAGCTCGCCCGCCGGCGTCAGCCCGCGATTCATGCCGTGGTGTTCTTCCTCCTCGATGTCTCCGGCAGCATGTCGGATCGCGACCGCAAGCTCGCCAAGACCTTCTTCTTCTGGGTGGTACAAGGCCTCAGGCGCGAGTACCGCTCGCTCGAAACCGTGTTCGTCGCCCATACCACCGAGGCCTGGGAGTTCACCGAGGCCGAGTTTTTCCAGGTGAGCGGCACCGGCGGCACGGTAGCCTCGACCGGCTTCGGGAAGGTGCGCGAGATCATCGACGAGCGCTACAACCCGGGACGCTGCAACATCTATCTCTTCTATGCTTCCGATGGCGACAACTCCGTGAGCGATTCCGCGGACGCGCGCGCGGGGCTCTCGGCCATCGCCGAGGATGCCTGCTTCACCGGGTACGTGGAGGTTTCCTCCGGCCTGTCGCGGCAGCTCGCCACCGAGACCGGGCGCCTGTTCGCAGAGTTGGCGGCGGCAGGCTGTGCCGCCGGCAGCTACGCGCTCAACGATTTCGACGATGTCTGGGGTGCCGTGCGGCACTTCTTCTCCTCCGAGAGCCGGGCCGAGGAGAGCGCCTCACCGTGAGTTGCGCCCTGTTCTCATGACCGACGACACTTGGCAGAGCTACACCGGACGCATCGAAGAGCTGGCGGCCCGCTCGGGGCTTAAATTTAACCCCGTAGACTTCGAGGCGGTCCCCGACTCCTTCATGATGGAGATCGCGGTGTATGGGCTGCCGGTGCGCATGCCCCATTGGTCGTTCGGCGTGCGCTACATCTATCAGCTCATCCAGCGCCACATGGGCCATTCGCGGCTCTTCGAGGTCGTATTCCCCGGCAATCCGGGACACGCCTACCTCGCCGCGAGCAATGGTCTGGCGGAGAACATTCTCGTTACGGCACACGTGCTCGGGCATGCGGACTTCTCCCGCAACAATCTCCTCTTCCAGCGCTGCCAGGAGCAGGTGAGTGAGCACATCGTCGAGCATGCGGCCAACCACGCCCGTCAGATCCAGCAGGCGATCGAGACTCATGGCGTGCAGCGTGTGGAAGCCGTGCTCGATGCCGCGCTGGCCCTGGAACAGCATATCGACGTTGATCAGTCACTGCGACGGACCCGCTATCCCGAATACCTCGAGGACAAGCGCACGCCGGAGGATGATGAGTTCCGCAAGCGCTTTGCGCAGCTCGAGCCGCCCGCCGCCAGCACCGGCGTGGAGCCGAAGAAGCGCGCGCCGGTGCCGCCGCATCCGGAGCGCGACCTGCTCTGGTTCGTGGCGCAATACGCGCCGGAGATGGAGAGTTGGGAGCGGGACATCTTCCTCGCGGTGCGCGAGGAGTCGTTCTACTTCTATCCGGTGTTTGCCACGCAGATCATGAACGAGGGGTGGGCGTCGTACTGGCACGCACGGCTCATGCGGGAGGCGGAGTTCGTCCCGCAGCAGGCCTATCTCGATGCGATCAAGTGCCACTCCGATGTGGTGCGGCCGGTCGCGGCGGATCAGCAGGTGGCGCTCAGCATCAACCCCTACCATCTCGGCTTTGCGATGTGGGAGAAGATCGTCGAGAAGGAGGGGCTGGAGGCGGCGCGCAGCATCATGGTCCAGGACGATGACTTCGCCTTCGTGCGCAACCATCTCACTCGCGAGCTGGCCGAGGAGCTGAGCCTGTTCCGCTACAGCGCGCGAAGCGACGGGCAGATCAAGGTGCTGGAGCAGGACCTGACAGCGCTGCACGAGGCGATCCTGAGCCCCAAGTACAATTTCGGTGCGCCAACGGTGTCGGCGAAGCACGTTCGCAACGACGGCACGCTCGAGCTGGTGCACGACTACACGGTCGACAGCCGCGGCCTCGATCTCGAGCGCAGCCGCAAGGTGCTGGACTACCTACACCGGGTGTGGCGGCGCCCGGTGCAGCTCACGACGACCAACCAGGCCGGCTTGGCCCTGGAACTGACCGCGCCGTAGGTTTATTGGCTCGAAGTCGCATCCCTGCGCTGCGAGCAGCCAACCCTGTGACTTTCTTGACCTCGCGGCGCCAGGACGGCCTGGCGCCGCTTCATTACTTGCTTTCGGGCTGACCCCAATCCTCTTCTTCGTGGGAGGTCACGATGGAGACGGGGTCACTGGCGGGGAAGGTTGCCGCCAACGCCTCGTCCAACTGCCTCTGAATTTTCTCCATTTGCGCTTTGCTTTCAGGCGCCCGGCCACCTTGGCGCGGCGCAGAGGCCCCGGGGGGGCTTGGCGACTCGCTCATCATGGGCACTCACCTACCGCAGGCAATCGTCCTCGTAGAATATGACTCGCCCGGCCGCCTTTTGCTCCGCCCCGGGGTCGCGCTCTGTAAAAATCGGCGGATCGCGCTCCGGATAGGAGGGCGCATCGCGCAGCGGGGACTCGTTTCGCATGGGGTAGCGGTCGGTCTTCGGCCGGATGCGAGGCTTCGGGATGTTCATGGGCGGCCTTCTTTTCCGTGGGCAGGAGGCGCGCAGGCAGCATTTAGCATGCCAGGCTGCAAATCCACGACGCCGGGGAGTACCCTCTCGATCCTCCGGTGGCGCGGACGGCGTACCGAGGCCCAGGAGCCTCGCTCCCCCCGACCCCGGCGGATGCCGCCACCCCGCACCACTCCTTAGCCGGCGAGAGCACAACATGGGGAATACGACTCGGGGCATCCGAAATATCGCGCTGGTCGGAGCGGCCGGCGCGGGGAAGACACTGCTCGCCGAGAGCCTGCTGCTGCAGGCCGGCGCCATCAGGGCGAAGGGAAGCCTCGCGCGCGGCAGCACGACCTCGGACTTCGATCCGCAGGAGAAGGCGCTCCAGCATTCGCTCGATCCTACGATCCTGACCTTCGATTGCGATTCGAGTCGCATCCATCTCCTCGACACCCCGGGTTACCCGGACTTCTTCGGCCGAACGCTCTCCGTGCTGGAAGCGGTCGAGGCCGTGGCGGTCGTCGTCAGCGCAACGAGCGGCCCCGATGCCATCACTCAGCGTCTGATGGACTTTGCGCGCGAGCGAGGGCTCTGTCGGCTCGTGGTCATCAACAAGATCGACAGCCGTGACGCCAAGACCGCGGATGTCATGGCGCACATACGCGAGGCATTCGGCGCCGAATGCCTGCCGCTCAATCTGCCCGCGAGCGGCGGCCAGGCCGTGGTCGACTGTTTCTTTCAGCCGCGCGGGGCCGCGGCCGATTTCTCGTCGGTGGAATCTGCTCACACCCAGCTCGTCGACCAGGTCGTCGAGCTCGACGAGCAGCTCATGGCCGTGTACCTCGAGCAAGGCGAGGAGATCTCGCCGGAGCAGCTGCACGACCCTTTCGAGCAGGCCCTGCGCGAGGGCCATCTCGTTCCGGCTTGCTTTACATCGGCCGAGACCGGCACCGGCATCGCGGAGCTGCTGCAGGTGTTCACGCGCCTCATGCCGAACCCCGGCGAGGGAAATCCTCCGCCCTTCCTCAAAGGCCCGGGCGAGCGCGCTCAACGCATCACGGTCACGCCGGACCCGAACAAACATGTTGTCGCGCACGTATTCAAGATCACCATCGACCCTTACGTCGGCAAGCTCGGTGTTTTCCGCGTCCATCAAGGTACGATGCGCCTCGGCGCTCAGCTCTTCGTTGGTGACGCTCGCAAGCCCTTCAAGGTGGCGCATATCTACAAGCTCCTGGGTAAGGATACCGTGGAGATTCCCGAGGCGATCCCCGGCGACATCTGCGCCCTCGCCAAGGTCGAGGAGCTGCACCTCGATGCCGTGCTGCACGATTCCCACGACGAGGATCAGTTTCACCTGAAGGCCGTCGCCTTCCCGCCGCCCATGCTCGGCCTTGCCATCGAGCCGGAGCGGCGCGGCGATGAGCAGCGACTCGCCGATACCCTGCACAAGCTGACCGCGGAAGACCCCTGCATCCGCATCGAGCACCACGCCGCCGTCAACGAGACCGTCCTCTATGGCACCGGCGAATTGCATCTGCGGACCTTGCTGGAGCGAATGAGTCAGCGGTACGGCGTGCACGTCAAGACACACCCGCCGAGCATCCCCTACCGGGAAACGGTCACCCGCCCCGCCGACGGCCACTGTCGCCACAAGAAGCAGACCGGCGGCGCCGGTCAGTTCGGCGAGGTGTACCTGCGCATCGAGGCGCTGCAACGCGGCACCGGCTTCGAGTTCGTGGACGACGTGGTGGGCGGGGCGATCCCGGGACAGTTCATCCCCGCGGTGGAGAAGGGCGTGCGGCAGGTGCTCTCGGAAGGTGCGCTCGCGGGCTTCCCCCTGCAGGATATCCGCGTCACGATCTACGACGGCAAGCACCACCCCGTCGACTCGAAGGAAGTTGCCTTCGTGTCAGCGGGGCGCAAAGCGTTCCTCGATGCCATCCAGAAGGCCAATCCCATCGTGCTCGAGCCCATCGTCCACCTGCAGATCACGGCCCCCTCGAGCGCCATCGGCGACATCACCGGCGACCTTGCCACCAAGCGCGCCCGCATCAACGGCAACAACACGCTCCCCGGCCAGCTCGCCACGGTCTCCGCCCTGGTGCCTCTCGCGGAGATTTCCGATTACCAGACCCGCCTCAAGGCCCTCACGGGAGGGCAGGGCACCTACTCGATGGAGCTCAGCCACTACGACCCCGTGCCCCCGCGACGGCAGCAGGAGTTGGTACAGGCCTATCGGCCGCGGGCGGAGGAGGACTGACAGTCCATCGGCGCCTCCGACCGCACGAGGCTGCGCTCGTCCGCTGTCGGAGCCATCGGAGGGCGGCGCAACACCCGTAAAGAAGGGGTCAACCCGAATGACCGGCCGCGCGTTTGGCATAGCCAGGCGCCCGTGCTGGCGCATGCGTCTGCGCGGCATCGACGGACTATAATGAGGAAATGACCATGAACAATCGGCTTGGGCGTCCACGAGTTTCTCTTCGATCGGCTTTCGCGGCGATGCTCCTTACCCTAGGCGCGCTCCCCGCTGCGGGCTTTGCGCAGACGGACAACCCGCTGGGCTTTTACATCGGCGCGGCATACGGTCAGGCGGACATCAGGGCCAATCTCGGCGGGCTCACGCCGAGCGGCGCTGCCCCGCTCGGCGAGTTCAGTGGCACTCATTCCGCTTATCAGGGGATGCTCGGGATCCGGCCGGTCTCATTCCTGGGTGCCGAGATCACGTATATGGATTTCGGCCAAATCTCCTCCGGCCCAGGGGCGGGTGGGTCTTATCCCACTGCGGTACAAGTCTCGCAAAAAGGCGAGGCGGCGTTTGCGCTGCTCTATCTGCCGGTACCCGTCATCGACGTATACGTCAAAGCGGGTCTATCCCGGATTACGACGGATATGAGCGCCACGTATGCGTTGCCCGGCGTTGGCACTTGTGAGATCGACCACCCCAACTGTGCCCTCTACGTGGTCCGCCGCACTCCGACCGATGTTTCCTTTGCCTACGGCGCCGGCCTGCAATGGAAACTCGGGCAGTGGGCGGTACGCGGCGAATACCAGCGTTTCAGCGCGGCCGGCGCCAATCCCAGCCTGTTCTCGATCGGCATGACCTACTGGCTCCAATAGAGCGGCAGGTAGCTGCCGCAGTTCGCGCAGAAGTCGCGCTCCGCCTGGGCCGAGGATGCATAGGCGGCCGCAACGCCGGCAATCCAGCGTAAACCGTGCACCGGACAGGTCAGTTTGATTCCGTCAGCCTGGACAAGGTATCCGCAAGCTCGCTCATCAGAAGATCCAAATCTCCTTCCTCCGTGCGGAAACTGGTGATGCAGGCGCGCAGCACCCTTTCGCGCCTGCCGAGAACGACGTCCGACAGCCACACCCTTCCGCGGCCCTGAATCGATCTGACGATGTCGCTCGTGCTGCACTTGCCCGCTCGGATCGCTTCGTGAGTGGTGCAGATCAGGGGCAGCGCCGTGTCATTGACCACGATCCACCCTGCGCCCATCAGCCTTGCCCTGAGAGCGTCGCCCATGCGCGCTTGACGATCGATCTGCTCGATGAGCCCGGCGTGGCCTCGTTCCGCGACGGCCATCAATACTTTGAGTCCAATCGCGCGTCGCGACCATTGAAGGGTCATGTGGTATTGATCGAACGTTGCCTCCGGCGATGAGGGCATGTAGGAGGCTGACACGTCGAATGCCCGATGCACGGCGTCGACATGCCGGCAAAAAAACATGCCCGCGCCCATGGGTACCGACAGCCATTTGTGCGCGTCCCAGGTGATCGAATCGGCCCGCTCGATGCCGCGAAGCAGCGGTCGAAGCCGCGGTACCAGGACGGCTGCCCCGCCCCAGGCCGCGTCCACGTGGAGCCATGCGCCTGACTCGGCGGCAGTGTCGGCAAGTTCCGTGATCGGATCGACGATGCCGCCACCGGTTGTTCCCGCCGTGGCGACGATGAGAAAGGGGCAACGACCACTTCTTTCGTCGCGGCGGATCATCTCCCGCAGGGCCTGCGGGTCCATGGCCAATGTCGCGCTGGTTGGCACTTCGCAAAGCGCATCGAGTCCCAGCCCGGTGTTCCGACAGATCTTGACGAACGAATGATGACTTTCGCTGGTGACGTAGATCATCGGCTTCGTCTTGATTGCAGCTACGCCGCCCCGCTGATGATCCGGAAAGCGATGTGCGAGCGCCACGAGGACCGCGGACATGTTGGCTTCGAGGCCCCCGGTCGTGAAATTCGCATATGAGCCGTCCGGATCAAGGCCGAGAGCTCGGGCAAAGTAGCGCAGCGTCACGCGCTCGAGCTCATTGGCCGCAGGCGAGTGCGACCAGGTGCCGAGCTGTGGATTGAACAGCGCGACGAGCGTGTCGGCAACAATGGAGGCGACCGGCACGCTCGGGTTGAACAGGCCGAAGTAGCAGGGATGAGTTACATGGATGGTGTACTTGCGCAGGAGATGCGCCACCCGCTGCGTAAGCTCGGCAAGTGGCATCGCCTCGGCGAACGTGAACTGCGACTCAACGGCTTGCCGGACCTCTGCGGGGGTCATGGGCGCTGACACCGGCAACGCGCGAATGTTGCCCATGAAGTCGTCCGCTTCGCGACCAACGAGATCCCAGACCCTCATGTCTCCTCCACTCCTGCCCACGCCGTCCGGTGCGTGCGGTCAGGGGACCAATTGGCATCTTCCATGGATGGATTTTAAATGCCGGAAATCTAGAATGGTGGTGTGCTTGCGCGGTGCTGACGCAGCATACGGGATATATGACCACTTTTCGGTAGCTCATATGGCCACTTCACAAGAATTTGCCGTGAATCGGCTGCACGGGAGCTTCATCCCGCCGATGGCGCTCGATTTCGGAAGCGACACGCCGCTGTATCGTCAGATATCGATGTGGTTCCAGCGGGCGATCCTCGCCGGGCAATTGACGCCCGGCCAGCGGGTACCCTCCACCCGGGCCCTGGCCAAGGAGTTCGGGATCTCGCGGATTCCGGTCCTGAGCGCTTACGAGCTGCTGACTGCCGAGGGTTATCTCGAGTCCTTCGTTGGAGCCGGTACCTGCGTCTCCCGATCCATCCCGGATGCATTTCCCCGCCCGGAAAGGGAGGGCCTGCCGGGTCCGGCGCCGGCCGATCCGGACTCCAAGGGTCGACGGACGATCTCGCGCCGTGCGGCGGCAATGCGTGGCGGCGCACGCATCTGGTTGCGGGGAGTGCGCGGCTGCACCGAGCTGGAGCACTTCCCGATCGGCACATGGTCGAAGCTGGTGAGTCGGCATGCCCAGAAGCTGTCGCGGGACATCATGGGCTACGGCGACACCATGGGATACTGGCCGTTCCGCGAGGCCCTCGCAGGGTATCTCGGCGCCTTTCGCGCGGTGAGCTGTCATCCCTCCCAGATCCTGGTGACCACCGGCGCGCAGCAGGCCCTGCAGATTTCCGCGCTGGCGTTGCTGGACCCCAAGGACGAAGTCTGGATCGAGGAGCCGGGCTACCCCGGGACGCATCAGGCCCTGAAGGCCGCGGGCGCGCGGCTCGTGCCGGTACCGGTCGATGAGCACGGGCTCGATGTCGAATACGGCATTCGCAGCGCCAGTAGCGCGCGCGCCGCTTACGTGACACCGGCGCGCCAGTTCCCGCTGTGCGTTACGATGAGCGCCGAGCGGCGGATCGCGCTGTTGAGCTGGGCTGCAGGCACCGGCGCATGGATCGTCGAGGACGATTACGACAGCGAGTTCCGGTTCAGAGGCAACCCGATCGCTTCCCTGCAGGGGCTCGATACCGATGGGAGGGTCATATACGTGGGAACGCTCGCCAAAGTCATGTTCCCGACGTTGAGGCTCGGCTTTGCCGTCATTCCGCCGGATCTGGTGGACAGCTTTCTCGACATCAGGAACGCCACCGATACTCTCTCCACGTCCGTGCTCTATCAGATGGCCATGACCGACTTCATTCGCGAAGGCCACTTCTCACGACACATCAAGCGAATGCGCGCGGTCTATCAGGAACGGCGCAAGGCGCTGGCCGACGCGATCCGCGAACGGGCGGGCGGGGTTCTCGAGGTCACGGGCGATGAAGGCGCCCTTTACCTGGTGGTCCTGCTACCCTCCGGAGTCGATGACGTGGAGCTCGCCAACAGGACCGCCAGGGTGACGAGCCCCGTGCTCCCTCTCTCCGGATGTTACATGGGTCCCCCCGAACGTGGCGGTCTCATAATAGGCTACTCGAACATCGACATGCGGGAGGTCCGCTCGATGGTCGATGCCCTGAAATCCATCGTTGAACGCAGCCTGTCCGGGCACTGAGGGTACCGTGAAGAGAAAGCACGCCCACCACCCGCACCCCGAGCAGCGCATGCCGGCGGAGCCGGCCTTGCGCGTGATGGCGCTCGAGTCTCTCCTCATCGAGAAGGGACTGGTGGACCGGGAAGCGCTGGATGGCCTCGTCGAAACATACGAGCACAAGGTCGGCCCGCACAACGGGGCGAAGGTAGTGGCCCGGGCCTGGCACGATGCGGCGTACAAGGCACGCCTGCTGGCCGATGCCACCCGCGCAATCGCCGAGCTCGGTTTCGGCGGCTCGCAGGGCGAGCACATGGTCGCGGTCGAGAATACTCCGACGGTGCACAACCTCGTCGTCTGCACCCTCTGCTCCTGTTATCCGTATCCGGTCCTCGGTCTGCCGCCGGTGTGGTACAAGTCGGCGGCTTATCGCTCCAGGGCGGTGATCGATCCCCGGGGAGTGTTGCGGGAATTCGGGTTGGAATTGCCCGAGCAGACCGAGATCCGTGTTTGGGACAGCACCGCGGAGCTGCGTTATCTCGTCGTGCCGCAAAGGCCGCCGGGGACGGAGGATTTGACGGAAGAGCAGCTCGCATCGATCGTGACCCGCGACGCCATGATCGGCGTGGCGCTCGTGCAGCCGCCGCAGGCAGGAGGAAAGCCTTGAACGGTGTGCACGATATGGGCGGCATGCACGGCATGGGCCCCCTACAGCCTGAACGCGGCGAGCCCGTGTTTCATCACCGTTGGGAAGCACGGGTCTTTGCCCTCGTACGCGCGATGGGTGCATTCGGCAGGTGGAATATCGATGCCTCGCGCCATCAACGCGAGCTGATTCCCGCCGCTGAACAGCTGCGGATGAGCTATTACGAAAGATGGCTGACCGGCCTGACGGAGCTGTTGCTGAAGCACGGCTTCATCAGTGCAGAAGAGCTCGTGAGCGGCAGGGCGCCAGCCGCTCGGGCGAAGCAGAGACCTGCGCTGCGCGCGGCAGAGGTATCGGGGTTCATCGTAAAGGGCTCTCCCGCATCCCGCAGCTCGAGCTCTGCGCCACGCTTCCAGCCGGGGCAGCGCGTACGTGCCCGTAATCTGAATCCTACCGGACACACCCGGCTACCACGCTACGTGCGTGGCAAGATCGGAACCGTCGACCGCGTGCACGGGGCCTTCGTCTTTCCCGACACCAACGCACACTTCCGGGGCGAGAACCCACAGCACGTCTACTCCGTGCGATTCGATGCGCGCGAGCTGTGGGGCGGGGCTGCGGCACAGCAGGACGGTGTCTACGTCGATCTGTGGGAGGATTATCTTGACGCCGCCTGACGGAATTGCGGACGCCGCTGAATCGACTACTCCTGAGTTCATCGAGCCCTGGCAGGCCCGCGCCTTCGCACTTGCCATCCTCGCGTCCAAGCAAGGATGCTTCACCTGGTCCGAATGGAGTCGCGCGCTGGGTCGTGAGCTGCGAGCGTCATCGGATACCGGAGCGCCGATAGGAGAGGCAAGCTACTTCGACTGCTGGCTGTCGGCGCTGCAGTCGCTGCTCCTCGGCAAGGGCGCGATTGGGCAGGCTGAGCTCAGCGACCGCGAGCGCGCATGGGCGGACGCCTACCGCCGGACCCCCCACGGGACGCCGGTCAGTCTCGCCGACCGTCAGGCGCGGGTCATGAGGTGAGCCCTATCAACGCACCGGGATGGCTTCGAACGCCACGATAACGTTCGGGTTAGAGGCCAGCGTAGCCTGCCCCGTAATCACGCCCTGATCATTGATGTCCTGAGCATTCGTGAGGGTCAGTGTGGTGCTGCCCGGCACCACCAGGTTGTTGAGGTCCGTTATCCGGCCGTTCTGCCAAATGAAGGCGTGATTCGCGCCGCTCGAATTGATCTGTGACAAGCCGACCACTTGGTCGCGGTTGTTCACGCCGAGCGCCTCGCTGATCAGGCCGGCTCCGAGAGTGCCGAGGTCGCAGGTGCTGCCGCCCCGCACCGCCTTGCCATTGCAGTCGAATGGGCGCAGCGACCAGAAGAAGGCATGGAAATTCTGGGCGCCGAAATACGGGCCGTCGCCCGGCAGATCCGAGAATCCGGCGACATCGCCGCGATCGTTGACATCCATGGGCGTATTCCAATACGACCCGCCGAGCGTCGGCAGCTCGCGCACCACCCGGCCGTCCTGCCACATGACCATGTGCTTGGCGGTCCCACCGCCGATCGCGCCGTCGCAGATACCGGAAATTCCGACGACCTCGCCCCATTGATTGACGGCGGTCGCCGCGCCATCGAGGTCTCCGGGGTACGGCGGCAGCTCGATTGCCCGGTAATGATCACCCGTCCGCCTGTCATCGTCCCGCACCCACATCACCGCCTCGAACTGCAGCACCTGCCCGGTGTTGTTGAATTGGCCGCAGGTCGCATCGTGAGTGGCGTTCTCGGCCCAGCCGACGATCTCGCCACGGTTGTTGACGCCGGTCGCGAACCCGTTGTCGCCCCCCAAGGTCGGCAGCGCCGACATCCGGCCGTCGCGCCAGACGAATCCGCGGCAGACATGGTCGTCAGCAGGGGTCAGGTAGACCGCGAGCTCACAGCTCCAAGTCTCACCGTGCGGTTGCACTTCGTCCATGTCGGAAATCCCGACGATGACGCCCTGATCATTGCGGTTGGGCCACGCCACGGAGCTTTGCGGGCCGCCGAGTGTCCCGAGCTTGATCGCCGAGCCGCTTCTCCAGAGCTCAGCGAGCATCGTGCCGTCCGCTTCGGTCGACCAGCCGGCGATCCAACCGAACTGAGTGTCAGTGGTAGCCTGACTCGCGGTGCCTCCTTCCGGATTTCCGAGATTGATGACCCGATACCGGGTCTGCCCCGGCCCGGCCGCATACGCGCCGCAGGTGAGCAGGAGAGACATCGCCGCAAACAAAGGTCCGAGTAGTAGTTTGGTTTTCATGACGGACTCCAGGATCAGCCGATGTCCCGGGAAATATACGCAGCGTGGTCACGCTTTCTCGCTGGATTCGGACCTCGATGTCCGCGGGGCGCGCGGCCGGGAGCGGGTCCGGGTAATATCGCGGTGTGGAGCTCGACGAGCAGACCTGCGAGCAGGCGCGCCTCAATCGCGATGCGCGTTTCGACGGCCGCGTCTTCATCGGGATTACCTCGACCGGCATCTATTGCCGCCCGATCTGTCCGTCCCCGCACGCCAAGCGGGTGCACGTCCGGTTTTTCCCGTCGGCGGCGGCCGCTTCCGCGGCTGGCTTTCGCCCTTGCCTGCGGTGTCGCCCGGAAGTGGCGCCCGGCACTCCGGCGTGGAACGGCACCTCCACGACCGTGAGCCGGGGTCTTCGCCTGATTGCCGAGGGCGCCCTCGATGAGGCGGGCGTCGAGACACTGGCCGCGCGGCTTGGTGTCAGCGCGCGGCATCTCTCCAGGCTCTTCCAGCGGCACTTGGGCGCGCTGCCGACCACGGTCGCCCAGACTCGCAGGCTCCATTTCGCCAAGCAGTTGATCAGCGACACCAACCTGTCCATGGCCGAAGTCGCGCTGGCCTCCGGATTCAGGAGCATCCGGCGCTTCAACGACGTCTTCCGGGAGTTCTATGGACGCCCGCCCTCAGAGCTGCGGCGTCTCGGCGCGCGCATGGGGGTGGCGGAAGGCGAGTATGTTTTCCATCTCGCCTACCGTCCCCCTTACGACTGGAACATGCTGTTGTGCTTTCTGGCTCCTCGTTCGGTCCCCGAGGTCGAAACCGTACGAGATGGCGCGTATCGCCGAACTGTGGCAATTCAAGGTCATCATGGGCTTCTCGAGGTGCGGCCCGCGCCGGGCGCGCACGCCCTGCGCGTCCATATCAGATTCCCGAAGCCGGAGTTTCTGCTTCAGATCGTCACTCGCGTGCGCGCCATGTTCGATCTGGCCGCCGACCCCGATGTGATTTGTCGAATCCTCGGCGCAGATCCCTTGCTCGCGCCGCTCCTCCAGCGCCACCCGGGCCTCCGCCTGCCGGGGGCCTGGGACAGCCTCGAGCCGGTCGTGCACGCGATTCTCCGCCAGAGGTTCCCCCTGGAGGAGACGCAGAGTCTTCAGGCGCAGCTCGCAGAGGAGTGCGGGGAGGCGCTGTCCTCGCTCGGCGCCGGAGAGCTCTGCCGCACGTTCCCGAGCGCGCCGATGCTGGCTGAGAGTCCTCTGGACTTCCTTCCTCGATCCATGGCCGAGGCCATCCGCTCTGCCGCGCAAGCCGTTGCCGCGCTCCGATCGAATGCGCCTCCCGATGAGTTGCTCGTAAAGCTGCGATCCATCAAGGACGTCGACGACGCGGTGGTTCAATATGTGGCCATGCGAGCGCTCAACGATTCCGACGCCCTTCCCGGCGAGCTCGCGGAGCTGCGCATCCCCGCCGATGAGATGTTAGGTCCCCAGGAGCTGCTGCGGCGCGCGGAAAGCTGGAAGCCCTGGCGGGCGTACGCCGCGGTACTCCTCATGGGCGCGGGAAGTCAGCCACTCGCGGCGAGCTCGCGCGATGCGCCGCACGCGATCTCTTCCTTCCGCTCGCCGGTGCTGCGCTGATGAGGCTTCTCAGGACCTTACGCTCGCGAGCGCGCAATCACGGGCCGCCTCGTTCGAGCACCTTCACATCGACCTCGGCGCGAAACTCGAAGCCAAGCGACTCGTACAGGGATATGGCAGGCCGGTTAGTTTTCCACGCGTGAAGGAATGGTTGCTCGCCGCGCGCTTCGATGCGAGCCGCGACTGCGGCGGAAAGCCGGCGCGCAAGACCTCGGCCGCGAAAATCAGGGTGAGTGCAGACGCCGCTCACTTCCGTATGGCCCGGAAAGCGGAAGCGCTCTCCGGCCATGGCGGCGAGTCGCCCACCGATCCGGATGCCGCGAAACGTTCCCATCGTGTGTGTGCGGGACAGGAACGGCCCCGGCTCGGTCAGCTTTGCCAAAGCCAACATTTCAGGCGCGTCGGCGTCGGAGAGGTCCACAATGTCGTCGTCCGATTCCGCGGCTCGTATGCTGCGGGTCGCGACCATTTGTACACCTTTGGCCGCCTTGACCGGCACCAGGCCGGCCGGCGCGACGATGTCCGGAACCTGCAGGAGGAATATGCGCTCTCCGGGCTGCACCAATTCCGTCAGCGCCGTGAGCGCTGCGGCCGTGTCGTCCCGCGCGGATGCGAACAGGTTGACGTCGGCCGCATACCTTCGCGCCAGCGCGCCGCCCACGGATAAGTGAAGGTGTCGGGTGCTGAGTGCCGCCCATACGGGTCGATCAAGCATATCGTCGATCCAGCTGAACCGCGTCTCGCCAAGCATATCCGGAAGTTCGCCGGCGCGAGCGGCGCCGGCGTCATGGCGGGGCCTGGCTTGCCAGCGCCTTGCCGAGTGTCTCGCGCCATTCCTCGATCATGCGACTGTACTGTTCCGGGTCCAGAAACTCGCTTACGAACGCCTGTCCGTGCGCATTCAGTCCGGTCAGCGTATAGCGGACGCTGACCTCAGTGCCGCCTCCCGATGCGGCGCTGCACTGGACATCGACCAGTCCCATGTTCGAGCCCTGAGCCAGGCGGGCGTAGCTCACATGCCCTTCCGAGGGCAGGTAGTCCACGACGATCCAGGTGGTCTCGCGCCGGCGATGGCTCGTGCGGAATACCGAGCCGCGCTCCTCCCGTCCGCTGAGCAGTTCCGGCTCCCAGCCGTGCGCCCAGGCCTTCTCGCCGAGCGCCGTGAAGAGCGGAAACGCCCGCGCGACGGGCGCATCGAGGTGAAAACTGCGGACCTGCGTGGAGGGGGTTTTGGACATCGCGCTTGGGCTCCAGAGACAGAGCGTGGCAGCCAGATGGACGTGTGGTACATATGTACCAGTGTACATTCTCGGAACTCCGGCCGCAAGCTGTGAGATGCTCTGCGGCCTGCGTATCGGAAACCGCTCCATGCCCACAGCCAAGGCCAGATCCCCGGAATCCTCCCGCATCGTGGAGCGTGTCCAAACCGGCGTCCGTCTGGAAAAGCGGCTGCTCAAGGTCCTCAAGGGAGTGGCCGAGTACCTCGACCTGTCTCTGGGCGATCTTCTCGAAGGTATCGCGCTGCATGCTCTGGACAACAAGCCACCTTTCAAGCCGGCGACGCTCGAGAAGATCGCCGATCTGCGGCGGGTCTACGGCCTCGATCTGCGAGCCGAAGACGGCCACCGGCTCCGCGAGCACTGATCGGGTGTTCCGGTCGGCGCGGCTCAGCTCGCGCCGGCTATGTAAGGCTCTCTTGACGGTTCATGCGATACCACACGACAGTCTGTCCTGTTTCCGGGGCTGCTCAAAAAGGCCGGCCTTCCCGGCGCCTTCAGGTTCTTAGCGTGAACCGGTGATGATTTCCGCCAAGTAGCGGAACCTCGGGGACAGTCACCGTCGGTCTTAATTGCGATTTCCGAGAAACCGGTAAATCGTCTCTTCAAGCCAGTCTAACGGCGAGAATAGAAGACACACTAGCTGTGTACGGCGCCTGAACAGCAGGGCCGGTATGGACATCACTTCACAGCCCGGATCTCCGCGGAACCCAGCCACAGCCAGCGAGAGTCCTAAGAAAGGCAGCGCACCGAGCTTGGCCGTGTCGTTGCCAAGCAGGAGAACCACTGCAGCCGGGAGGACAGCCAACACGGCGCCAACCCAGCGATTGAGACGCCGCAGGTACCGGCCCACGAGAAAGTGCAAAGCACTATATAGCACGACGAAACTCACCACAATGGTGACCAGGGCGAGCGCCAGTTCCCAACTCGCCGATCCAACGTTTACGGCCACCACGTACAAACACCACAGGCCGAGCAAGCCGCGCAGTAGGCGCCCGATAGGGGGCGCAATACCCGGCTGTCGTGAATCGTGCGGGATTTTGGCATCCATGCCACACCGGTCCGCGGTTTCGTTTGAAAGGGTGTTCTCGGCTCGCTTCATATAGTCTCTCGTAGTTGAGAAATCTTATGCGTATTCCGCGTATCTGGTGGGTCCGGGTTCGTGCCGAAATCTGGTCAACCTTCGACGCCGGTTCACAGGCGAGAGGCGCGATCGCCGGCATCGAGAACGGTACGGTGGATGTTGGCGATGCGTTCACCCCTATCACGACGGGCCGGCTCACGCTAAACCCTATAGGCGCTACAGACGCAAGCCAATTCGCGCGGCAAGGGGCGCGAGCGGGGCAGGCTCGCCGTATTGCGTCCGCCATCCCCGGCAGGTGGCCCGTCCCCGAACCCCATAGCGGCTACAGAGGCACACTCATGGTCGGATCAGCGGCAAAGCACGGCGACTTTGCGATCGGAACGCTCGCCGCCAGGAGCGGTGTCAAGGTCGAGACGATCCGCTATTACGAGAAAATCGGCATCACGCCCGAACCGACGCGCAGCGCCGCCGGCTATCGGCGCTACACCCTCGACCATCTCAAGCGCCTCGCTTTCATCCGCCGTGGGCGAGAACTCGCCTTCAGCCTCCAGGTGCTGCGGGTTCTGCTCCGGTTCGTCGATGGCCGCATCTACACATGTGCCTAAGGGCGCGCTCTCGCCTTTGCGTCCACGCTCGCGCCACGCAAGCGGCCGTCCCGCTCCTCAGAGCACAAGGTTCCGAATGATTCTCCAGGTGCCATCCGCCCCGCGGCGCCAAACCGTAAGGTAGGGGCTGGCGCTGACTCGCCGTTTTCCGTCTTTCTGTCGGAACGCCAACCAGCCGTGCCCCCACTCGTAGATCAACCCACCGGAGACGGTCACCCCTTCCTGCACCAGCCCGCCACCGATGACCCGACCCATCGCGGCAATCTCGGCCCGGTAGCGCGCTGCGATCGCTGCGCGCCCGCGAATCGCCGCGCCATTTGAAAGAATGAGAACTCCGTTTTCGGCGTAGGCCGCTGCCACCGCTACGCCATCACCACGCTCCATGGCCGGTAGCCATCCCGCATTGGCAGTTTCGATCGCCTGTCGCGCCGATGCGATGAGGGTGACCGGATCCGACCCTGGCGCATGCACCGTTGCTGCCGAACTGCGTAGCGGGAGTAAGCAGACTGGCAGGAGGACTGCAGAAATGCACGAACGCCGACAGAAACCACGCGGCCGTGGCACAGGCGCAATCACAGGCGCTTCGAGTTCGCCATCCCGGGCGCTTCCTCTGCATCAGCAGGCGCTCGAATGTCCGTACCTGCAGCCTCGCTACCGGTCTGCGAGCCGAGATAGCGGGCAGAGTACGCAACTATCAAGCCGAACACGAACATCGCCAACAGATTCTCGGCTCCCTTGGCCACGCGGAAGCGCGCGATCACTTCATGCAGCGTGACCGGCGCGGCAGAGAACGGCATAACGACGAAGTTCATCACGAGGAAGATCACGACCCCCGCGAGAAGGCCTCCAAGCCACCATCTCTCGCGAAGCCGCGGCATCCGCGCGGTTACGAACCAGTAGCTGGCGGCGATCACCACTGACATGGCCCACTGCAATATCAACCCGAGATACGCCGCCGGGGCGCCGACGGCGAATGAAGCCTTCCCCAGAACGCCGCTGGCAATGTAGTGAGCAATCAAAACGGGGCTCACCCGGTTGATGATCGCGGCGGCGCCGATATCGAGCGTTCCCGCCACTAAACCGCCTACCAGTATGGCCCGAAGTCCCGAGGCTGCCGTACTTTTCATGGTCTGACTCCCTGGAGAGAGTTCCGGCTCGAAGGTGTGCCGATTATAACACTCTGGTCCCTGGGCTCGCCAGCTGCTGACCGATTCACGGCAAGCGCTGCCGCGAGCATGGTCAGCGCAATCAGCACGAACAGCGCTCCGATCGAGCGGGTAAAGAGATCCGATCAGAAGTTGTAGGTCACACCGACCAGGAAGTACCGGCCGATCGCGCCATCCTCCGCGAAGGCGGCGTCATACGGGTAGGCATAGCTGCCCGAGCCGTAGGTCATGATATCCACCGGTGGCGCCTTGTTGAGCAGGTTCGTCACCGAGGCATGCACCTCGAAGTTGCCCGAGATCTGATAGCTCGTATAGAGGTCCGTCTCGAGGAAGTATTTCACGTTGCAGAACGACTGCTCGTCGGCGGGTACCACGCCATTTGCCGGATAGTTGAACTTGCCGACGTAGGTGAGGCCATAGGCGCAGGTCAGGAAGGGCGGGGCCGACGGATCGGTGATGGTGAAGTGTCCGATGAAGTTGATGCTGGGCGTGATGGTGAGCGGACCCTTTCTCCAGCTCAGCCTGCCGTCGATGCGATCCTTCGGATTGCCGGTGTCGCCCGACACACTGGCGGGACCGTGAGTGCCTGCAAGCTCGTAGCTCGAGCCGTTCAACACAAGCTTGTAGGTGATCTCATGCGTCCACGTCACATCGCCGGTGAAGCTGCCGATTCGGCCGGCATTCCAGCGGTACTGGAAGTCCAGATCGTAGCCGCTCACCGAGGTCGAGCTGGCGTTCTCATAGGGGAACGTCGCCTCCACGATCGTGCCCATCGGGGTCAGCGTGTTGACCAGCTGCCCGGCGGTGCATGGGCCGGGGTTGGTGCTCGGGCATGACGGTAGCACGACGTCGGGACCGCGAACGTAGTTCGTGTAGCCCGCCAGGGAGTTCGCGCCGACGATATCGTTCTCGACCTTGATGTTGTAGTAATCCACCGTCGCGCTCGCCTGCCGGATCGGCTGCAGGACGATGCCGGTCGTCCAGTTGGTGGAGGTGACGTCCTTCAGGTGCGCGTTCGCCGTTAGCACGCCCACGATAGGAACCGCGCACTGACTCGGGTAGTTTCCGGGCGCATTCGGCGTCGTGGGATTCGGACAGAGGACCGGATCGTCGGTCGTGCCCTCGCCAAACGCTTCGCCGGACGATATGCCCTCAGCCACCGACGGCGCGCGGAAGCCTTTCCCATAGGTGCCACGCAACGCAACCCAGCGCCACGGGGTGAACTTGACGCCGATCTTCGGCGTCGTGTCCGAGCCGAAAGTCTGGTAGTTGTCGTAACGCGCCTGCAGATCGATCTCGAGCGGCTTGAGTGGGTTGCCGTCGATCTCCGCGAAGGCCGCTCGGTCATACTCGTTTCCGACCGCGAAGGTGGCATCGCCTTCCTGAATCGCCTCGGCGATGGTGAGCGGGGCCCGCACGTCATGCCCTTCCTTGACCCACTGCACGCCGATGGCCAGGTTCAGCGGTCCACCCGGCATTTCGAACAGCTTGTGCGTGCCGTGAATGTCGACGAGACTCATGTTGCTGGTGTCAACCGCCTCCGCGGGCGGCGCGAACAAGGCGGTACCGTCAGCGCTGCCGAGCACGTAGCCATTGTTGAGCGCGGTCTGCAATGCCTCGGGCTCGAGCTCACCGTAAGTGGTGTTGGCCATCTTGGCGTACATGGACCCTATGGTGCTCTTGATCTGCCAGCCGGCAGCCGTGCCGGAGAGAGACATCAGCAACCGGTACGTGTTGGTAGTGACCTGAGTCTGGTTTTCCCCGTCCTCGGGGAAGCTGTACACGAGGTCCTGGGTCGTGCCCGTGGGGTTGCTGGGATTGCTGGCCGGGAGGGTGGTGAGGGGATAAGTGACCACGTTGGGCGGTTGACCGGGAAGCAAGCCGATGTTGGTTATCCCGAAGGGGTAGCCGGTTCCCCCCGGCGTCCCTCCCATCTCTCCCATCTGCTCCGTTCGGCTGTCGAACCAGGAGGCCTGCAGGCCGTACTCCCAGCCGCCGCCGAGATCCTTGGTGAACTTGCCCAGTAGATCGACGTTGGTGGACGACGGCGCGAGCTGTGCTTCGGGGCCGGTCCCGTAGCAGCGGTTGAGATTCTGGGCGAGCAGACTGCAGCCTGGGAGAAAAGTTTCGGCGCCGGTGGTCGGATTGACCAGGTAGCCCGTGAGCGAGCTGGGATACCCCGCATCGGCGGGGTTCTGGGCCTGATTGGCGCCCGGAGTGACGTTGTTGCCGCCCCACGGCGTCAGGTCGAGGTCATCCCAGAGTCCGCTGCGGTTCTTGGCCAGGACGGCGTCCTGGTGGCGGATGTCCCCGGAGACGTACCAGTTGTAGCCGTCCGTGGCGAGATCGCCCAAGCCCCCGATGAAGCCGATGTGCTCCTGGGTGCCGTCTCCGCGCTGGGACGTGCCGGACTCGGCCGTGACCGACATGCCCTGGTACTCCTTTCTCAGGATGACGTTGACCACGCCTGCGATGGCATCCGACCCATAGAGCGCGGAGCCACCGTCCTTCAGTACCTGCACCTGCTGGACGGCCGTGAAGGGGATCGAGGAGAGGTCGACGAAGCTGCGCTCGTTGTCGTCGAGCAACGGGTAAGGCACCGAGCGCTCGCCGTCAATCAGTACCAGAGTGTCGCCTAGTGTCAGACCGCGCAGCGAGATGCCGGAGCCTCCCGTGGCGAACGCGAAGCTGAAGGACGGGCTCAGCGTGTTGGCGCCGTTAGCCGAGATGTTGCGCATCACGTCCGAGATGTCGGTGTAGCCGGACTGCACGAGATCCTTGCTCGTGATGACCTGCACGGGGTTCGGCGTCTCGATGCCCGTGCGCTCGATCAGCGAGCCGGTGATCACGACCTCCTGCAGCTGCACGGCGGCGCCGCTCGAAGCCGCGGGCGTGGACTGTGCCACCAGGATCTGGTTCGAGTTATTGCTCTTGGCCTGCGCCAGCTGGATCTTTTTCGAATCGTGGCTATTGGCCTTGCCACCGGGGCCTTCTTCGAATGGTGGCGGCTGGCCTGCGCCACCGTGGGCTTCTTCGAATCGTGGCGGCTGGCCTGCGCCACCTGGATTTTGCTCGTGCTGTTGCTGTTGGTCGGTGTCTGTTGCGCGTGGAGCGCGAAGCATCCCGCCCCGCAGACCGCAATCGTGCCGGTTGCGAGGGCACGCCTGACAGCCCGTGACAGTTCTCTGTTGGCTCTCATTGAAGCTCTCCTCTCGGGCGGATACTTCGGCCCGCGGCTGTACCTGCCGGTGCCTCTCGTAGCACGGAGGCGGCCTGGCTGTGGGCGCGCTTTTGCTAATCAACCACAGTTGCGTCGCGGTGCAAATGACCACTTTGCGCCCGGAACGATGACCACATGGCCGAGCGTGTCGATCGCCGACTTCGAGGAGAGCGACTTCCAAGGCCGTGTAGCTTGCGTTGCGAGCGAAAGTAGCAAGCTGAAAAGGCCGGTAAACCCACGAATCGCTGTTTTATGGCAACAACGGCGGGTTGGAGCCGATCTGATCCGTCGCCAAAGCTCGGCGATAGGCGGGGCTCCCAGCTTGCGTCTGGGATTGGTTCGTTGCGGATCGAAAGGTCCCGGCTCGCAATCGTCGAAGTGTAGAGCGGACAGCTCACTTTGTTGTGACCGCTGCTGCTATTCTACTAACTGTTGGCGACGCAAGCGGTGCGGGCGCGCAGGATATAGCCACTTTCTAGTCACTGATATGTCCACTTCACCAGAACTCGCAGTGAATCGGCTGCGCGCGGGGTTCATTCCGCCGATGACGCTCGATTTCAGCAGTCAGACACCGCTCTACAGGCAGATCTCGATGTGGTTCCAGCGGGCGATTCTCGCCGGGCAATTGCAGCCCGGCCAGCGGGTACCCTCGACCCGAGCCCTTGCCAAGGCGCTGAGGATCTCCCGGATCCCGGTCCTGAGCGCCTATGAGTTGCTGATTGCGGAGGGCTACTTCCAGCCCTACCTGGGCGCCGGCACCTGCGTCTCCCGATCCATACCGGATGCATTTCCCCCGCCGGGGCGGGAGGGCCTGCCGGATCAGATTTCGCTCGCGCCGGAACCCAAGGCCAGGCGGCCCATCTCGCGCCGCGCGGCCGGCATGCGGGGACCTGCACAAGCGTGGCTGCAGGGATGTCGCGGCTGCACCGACCTACAACACTTTCCCATCCGGATATGGTCGAAGCTGCTGAGGCGGCACACCCAAAAGATCTCGAGAGAGATGATGGGGTATGGCGAGCCGATGGGATACTGGCCGTTTCGTGAAGCGGTGGCGGAGTATCTCGGCGCATTTCGTGCGGTGAAGTGCCACGCGTCGCAGGTTCTGGTGACCACGGGCTCGCAGCAGGCCCTGCAGATTTCCGCCCTGGCATTGCTGGATCCCGGCGACAGCGCGTGGATTGAGGAGCCCGGCTACCCGGGGACGCAGCAGGCCCTGAGGGCGGCGGGGGCAAGGCTCGTGCCCGTGCCCGTCGACGGCCAAGGACTGAATGTCGAGCACGGGGTCCGCGCGGCCAACCAGGCGCGTGCCGCTTATGTGACACCCTCGCACCAATACCCGATGAGCGTCACGATGAGCGCTGCAAGGCGCATCGAGCTGCTGAGCTGGGCGGCGCGCAACGGCGCCTGGATCGTGGAGGACGATTACGACAGCGAATACAGGTTCTCCGGCAACCCGCTCGCTTCGTTGCAGGGGCTCGATACGGACCGGCGAGTGATATACGCAGGCACGCTCACCAAGGTCATGTTCCCGACCCTCAGACTGGGTTTCGCCGTGATTCCCGAGGATCTGATTGGAAGCTTTCTGGATATCAGAAATGCGACCGACACTGTCTCCACACCCGTGCTCCATCAGATGGCGATGACCGACTTCATTCGGGAGGGCCACTTTTCACGGCACATCAAACGGATGCGCGCGGTGTACATGGAAAGGCATAGGAGGATGGTCGAAGCCGTCCGCGCACAGGCGGACGACGTTCTCGAAGTGGTGGGCGATCAAGCCGGACTGTACGTCATGGCGCTGTTACCGGCCGGCATCGACGACGTGGAGCTCGCCGGTACCGCCAAAGGCATGGGTATCCCGGTAGGGTCGTTATCACGATGTTGTTTCACCCCACCCGAGCGAGGCGGCCTGATGCTAACGTATGGGAACGTCAACGCGCAGGAGATCCCCGCAAATGTCAGCGCGTTGAAGTCGCTCATTCACGCCAGGATGCCCAAGCATTGAAGCCTCCAATTTGTGGACGGTGGCAGGCCTTGAGCGCTACGGGAACTTGGGTTTGCTTCGCTCTGTCGCCGTCGACCATCTCGCCGCGGCGTGCGGCTTGGCAGGAAGCTTGTGGCCGCCGTGCGCTCGAGTCTTATGACTAAGGAGATAGCGTCATCGGGCCATTGACTTCCACCGTCCTGCGCGATGCCGCAGAGGCGGACCTGGTTGCCGTTCAGACGATCTATGCGCACCACGTGCGTCATGGGCTTGCATCCTTCGAAGAGGCGCCGCCCTCTGTCGAAGAGCTGATCGCGCGCCGGGCCGCGGTGGTTGCAATGGGACTTCCCTATCTCGTCGCCGAGCGGGAAGGCGTCATCGTCGGATACAGCTACGCGACGGCCTACCGCGCCCGCGCTGCGTATCGCTTCACGGTGGAGGAGTCGGTTTACGTCGCCGAAGGATTCGGAGGGCAGGGCATCGGCACCGCGTTGCTGCGGGCACTCATCACTCGCTGCGAAGCAGGATTGTGGCGCCAAATGGTCGCGGTCATCGGCGATAGCGCCAATACGCCTTCGATCGCATTACATCGCCGGATGGGATTCCGACCGGTGGGCAGGCTATGCTCGGTCGGCTTCAAGTTTGGCCGTTGGGTCGACTCCGTGATGATGCAGCGCGCGCTCGGCGCGGGCAGTAGGACAGTACCCGACGAATAATTGGGGACAGACAGTCACAAGGTGCGCGAACGCTAGACCGCAAACCGCAATGTCCCCTCGGAGCCTGACCGGCAGCCTGCGCGCAGGGTGAGCGGCCGTTTCGAGCGCTGCGTGCGCGGCTGACAGCCGCCGGCGAGAACGACATTGCCAACGCAGGATCATCGCTGTGGCCTCCACCTTCGGAGCGCCGGAATCAGTGCTTCACGGGAGATTTTTAGCTCGCGCGTGGGAAGCACCTCAGCGGGTCCTCGCTGTACTGGTCGATCAATGCCACCGCAAAACGTCTCTTGTCTTCAGGATCGATCACCGGGCGATGCGGTCCGCGCCAGGGTCGCGAAGAGGCGTGGCCACGAGGGGCCATTTGTGTGCAAGGGGCACCGCTCGGACACAAGGCCGTGCGCTGTACCGCGCGCCGCGGCGTCCCGCCTCCTCGCCATCCGTCACCTTCTCTCCCGAGTCAGATGCGCAACGAAATTCGTCCGCCAGGTCTTGCCGCCATCGATGGACAAGGCTTGCTCGAAGCGGTAGGAATCTGCGCTCACGTCGAAATATACATTGCGGACGAACGCGGTACGGCCGGCGTTGGTGTCCTGGTTATAGAACACGCCGCGCCCGCCCTTGAAGCTGCCGATCATCGGCTCATCCAGAACGCCGCTGCTGCTGTTGGCCCAGTAAAGGTACCACTGCCGCGCCTTCGAATCGTAGAGGCGCAGGGTCAGACCTTCGAACGGTCCGTGGGGTCCCTTCGCTTCGATCTCTTCCAGATTGGCGCGGCCACCCCAGATCTTGCGCACGATTACCTGCCCGCGGAGCTTTATCCAATGGGACCAGCTCGCGAAGGGATCCGGCAGGAATGCGATGTCGGTTCGCCAGCCTCCCCACGAAAAGTCGAAGCCATGCCCCTGCGGGTCCGCCACCGGGGGGACTGTGATCCGCTGCCGTTTTGCCGTGTCAGACGGCTCCAGCGTCAGGGTGACATTCCAGTTTGCCCGCCAGGCCCTGCCGCCGTCATCCGAGAAGGCCTGCTGCCAGTGATACGAGCGCGGGGTCATTTGCGACCAGCGATGGCGAACGAAGATGGCACGGCCGTCGTAGTCTTCCTGATCGTAGAAACTGCCCACCCCGCCCTTGAACCGGCCGATCATCGGCTTGTCCAAAACCCCATCGTCACTGTCCGCCCAGTACAGATACCACTGGCGCAGAAGGGGTCGGTAAAGACAGAGTCTCATCTCCTCGATGAGTCCGGAGGGAGCATTGACGTAGATTTCCTGGATGTTCGCTCTGCCACCCCAGACCTTTGCTGCGACCACCTTGCCGGACCACACCGCCCAATGATCTGCGTTGCCCGGTGAATGCTGCAAATGCAATATCCGAGTCCTCCAGGTTCCGAGGGCGAAGTCGAAATCGTGGGACACAGCGGGCGCGGCTCGCAAGGGCGGCAGGCCGTAAAGGAGCGCCAGCGCGCAGGAGCAGAGCCAAAGCAGCACGGATTTACGCATTACGGATTTCCCCGGCGATGTGAGATTGGCGATCCGATCCGCGAAGTTGTTTCGGAATTATAAATGCAGCGTGGACGCGTATTCTGGCTGGAATCGGACCCCGATGTCCCCAGCGGTTCAATCGGCCTGCAGGTGAGGGGCGTGGGACCGGTGCCCGATATTGCAGCGTGAGGGCTCGCGGTCGGTGACGGCAAACTTCTTCGCCTCGGGCGAATCGAGGGAATGCACCCAACCGGAGCGGTCCTCGCGCCGCGCACCGTGGGAGTCGATGCCTTGCGCCGTGGCGAATATGGGACAGCCAACCGTTCTACGCCAATCATCGCTGCACAAATCGACGAGCGTGTGTACGTGGCACGTAAATCCATCTCTGATCTCATCGCCCTCGGCGCCGACGCCGACGATTTTCGCCCAACGATCGCGACCCGATGGGGTGGATCAACTGGTCGCCGCGACGCCGGTTCGCAGAGCTCGGAGAGCTCAAGCCGTAGGCGCAGGTACGCGACCAGGTGTCTCGGGTCGGCTCGACACCAGACCTCGAACATAGAATGGGAAGCATCTGGCTGATTTTTCCGATCCATGTGAGCCAACCAGGCCGCCGCCCTCACCTCAATGTCTCCATTCGAGCTCCTGCACATGGGCTCTCCTCGTACATTACGAAGCCGCCTCGAACGGGCCTAGGGGGCCTGCGCTGAGTCTTCGCGGAGCACAGGATCCCGTTTCCTGCCAAGCCAATGCTCTCAACACTCGACCTAGCCGCTTGACCGTCGTCCTGATTGCGGGTCGCGTACTCCCCGCGCACCGTCCTGCTCCGCTACGGCCGAGCGAGGCCGCACCCGCAGCTGCGCGCGAGGTCCAGAATGCGCGGCGCCGCGAGCCCCCCATACTGCTGGTCGATTTCCATCAGGAGCCTGCGCGCGTCCGCGTGCCTGCCCTTGGATATGAGCGTCTGAGCTCGAGTGAGCTTCTCTTCGAGCCTGGCCTCCATGTGCGAGCGGCACGCGCCAAGCCGCGCCGGATCTGGAGGCACGAGGTTCAGGAGTCGATCGAGCGCTCGCCCGAACGCTTCCGAGCTCATCAGCTCGTGACCCGCATCGAGCGTCTCGTGCGTCTCCACGTCGAAGACGCACCGCTCCCGCATCGATTGCGAACTCGTCGCGTCAGTACCGAGATTGACAGTGTCCAGCTCTCCGGTGACGTATATGAGATGGCTCGAGCTCTGAAAGCGCAGGAACAGATCTCGGGGGGGCAAGGCATCGGGACCGCCCCACGGATCGGCGACGCCCAATGGATCGGCTCCGGCATTGAGCAGGGCGCCGTGGAAGATGTCGGGAAACCCCAGCGCGATGCGCAGCGCCACGCGCGATCCGCCTGAGAATCCTCCGATGTAGATGTGCTCGCGATTGACCGGGTATTCGCGGACGACGTTCTCTTCGGCGGCGAGGGCGAGCGGCACGCGGCGGCTCAGCACGGCTTCTGCATTCCCGGCGCGCGCCGGAGTGACGAAGATGACCCCGTAGTGATCCAGTTGCGAGGCCCAACCGAAGGGCAGAGAGTCCTGTTCCCAGGGCGGAACGAACACGAGCAGGGCGTAGCCGTTCGGCGGCGGCGCTGCGGACGGGACGTACACGAGGAATCTTTCCTTCGCGAGATCGATCGGGTAAGGGCCCAGTGTTTTGTGCGTGCGGGCGAGCACGTCACGAACGGCCTCCTGTGCGAGAGGCGTCAACAGTCGGCGCAGGATCTCTGCGTTGCTGAAGAGGGGTGTGTACTGCGTGAACACGACCTCGCGAGCGGTGCCGCGGGGCTGCTGGGTAGGAGCGGCATCCTGGGACACCGCGTAGTTGAGCACGAGCGCAGCGACGGCGAGCGCGATTGCGCCCGTCACACGGAGCGGCGTGCGTCGAGTTGCGAGATGATCGCTCACTGTGGACGGTATGCCGCCCAGGGAAAAATCCTGCGCCCGATTTCCTGGATGCTAATCCGCACGGCGCGGGAATCGTCGATCTGGAGTTCGCCTATCGCTCTCCGTTTCGCGGCCTAGCCCTTCGGCCGCTCCTTCATCCGGCTCTCAGTGACGATGAAGTTCGTCTCCCACGTCTTGCCGCCATTGCCTGAGAATGCCTGCTCGAATCGACAGGAGTTCACACTGATGTCCGAGATGCTGAATCGAACCAGGATCTCCCTACCCTTGTAAGGCTCCTGGTCGTAAAACTCCGCCCGCCCGTTCTTGAACTCCCCCGTCAGCGCGTGACTCATCACCCCGCTGGCCGGGTTCGTAAAGCTGACGCTCCACTGGTGACTATCCGGGTTGTACAGCCGGATGGTGAAGATTTCGAGATGTCCCGCGGGTCCGTCCGCCTCGATCATTCCGGTATTGGCCCCCTCCCAGAGGTTTCGGACGACATCGGTGCCGTTGTAGTCGACCCACTGGTTCGAGCCCGTCAGGGGATGCAGCCGCCGCCGCTGGTGGGTTTTCCAGGCCCCAATGTCCCAGTCGAAGTCATGACTGCCATCGTGCTGAGTCCCTTGTGTGGGGGACGGACTCGCGGACGTGGTCGCCATGGCCCAGGGCAGAGGCGAAACAGCAAGCAGGAATATCAAAAAGCCAAGGAACAACGGTCGTTTAGCCATGCCTGGATCCGGTGCAAAGTTGGTATTGAGGACTCGCCTTTGTCATGATTGTACCGTTATGCGAGCATGTCAACGGTGGTCATGACGTGACGGCCGAATTGGCTATAGAGGGGCCATCACTACTGTCCCAACGTTATTCGAACTAGGCGCCCCGCTTGGCAGGCGCGAGTCCGTCGTTCCGTTGGCCCCCTGAGGGGGGCCGGGCCACGGCAGTCCGTGTCCCGATCCTCCTCCAGGGTAGCGCCTTGCGCCTTGGATTGGTTCGTTGCAGATCGAAACGTCCGTTTGCCGAAGATTGCGCTACTTCTCAAGGGGCTCTGTTGGCCCCGCTTTCCAGCCGCCCGGCGCTGCCGCATCTCCGGCACCAAGCGACCGCTGCATCGGCACCGAATCCACCCACTGGCCGAGTTTGAAACCCGCCGACACCAGTGTGCCGACTCGCTGAAAGCCCTCGGAGCAATCCTGCTCAGGATCCTCTGGAGCAAGCCGCCGGTCAGGATGGGTTGATCACTTCCACGGCCAGGGCTTCAGCGCATAGTTTTCGGGCGGGATGTCGCCGGCGAGATAACGCACGAAATAATCCCATCGCCGGCGCGTGATGTACGGGGTCGCATAGAGGTAACCGTGGCGCGCATTGGGAATGGCGATCATGTCGAAGCCCTTGTTCGCCTTGATCAGCGCCTCCACCACGACCTGCGTGCTCTCCGGCGGCACGTTGTCGTCCATCGTGCCGTAGGTGAGCATCAGGTGCCCCTTAAGATGGGAGGCCAGGAGCTCATTGGCCTGGTTGTCATAGTTGGTCTTGCCGTCCTTGCCGCGCACCAGCAGGCCCTGATACATCTCGCCCCAGTCGTTCTCGTAGATTCGATTGTCGTGGTTGCCGCTCTCGGCCCAACCGACCTTGAAGAAGCCCGGATAGCTGAACATGGCGTCCGCGGTGGCATTGCCGCCGCCCGAATGTCCCCAGATGCCGATGCGGGTGAGGTCGATCCAGGGATACCTGGCGCCGAGCTCTTTGAGCGCCGCGACCTGGTCGGGCAGGGTGTTGTCGCCCATGTCGCCGTACCAGAGCCGCTGGAAGCTGGCCGAGCGATACGGTGTGCCCATGCCGTCGATGGCGACCACGATGAAGCCGAGCTCGGCGAGAGACTGGTCGTCATAGTAGGAAGGCTCGAAACTGAACGTGAATACCGAGCCGATCTGCGGACCGGGGTAGATGTAGTCGATGATCGGGTAGCGCCTGCTCGGATCGAAGTTCGTCGGCTTGAAGAGCAGGCCGTAGAGATTGGTCTTGTGATCGCGTGCCTTGACGGTGATGAGTTGCGGCGGCTCCCAGCCGATGGCCTTCAGGCGGGAAACGTCCGCTCTGGCCACGGTCGCCAGAGTGCGGCCGTTGCGCGCCTCGCGCAGCGTAGTGACCGGAGGCTGACTCGCAGTGGAGCAGCTGTCAACGAAGTACTTGCCGTCCGGCGACATGCTGATGGTGTGGTCGCACGGCTCCCGCGTCAGCAGCGTAGCTCTCCTTCCGTTCAGGCTCACCTTCCAGAGCTGTTGGTAGTACGGGTTGACACCCGGTGTGCGACCCACCGCCCGGAACCATACCGTGCGCGTCTTGGGATCGACGTGCAGAACCTCGGTCACATCGCCATGGCCCGCCGTGATGGGGTGCTCCAGCTTGCCGGTCTTCAGGCTGTAGAGGTAGAGGTTGCCCCAGTTGGTGCGCTCGCTGTACCAGATCGCCTGGCCCAGCGTGGGGAGGTAGCGCCAGCTCACTGCGTCGATGCCGCTGCGATAGTAGGTCGTGACGCTGTCCTCGAATACGGTCCGTACTGCGCCGGTGCGGGCGTCGGCGATGCGGAACCATTCATGCCTGCGGTCGCGCGAAGTGGTCACGAGGGCCAGCGTCTTGCCGTCCGGCGCCCACTGGGCATCGCTCCAATGGCCGTCGGCCTTGCAGGCGATGTCATCGCACAGGCTCGAGAGTCGCTGCTGCGGCGGCAGCTGCAGTCGCACCACTTTGCGCGTGGCAACCTCGATGATCACCGGCTCGATCAGGAAGACGTCTTTGTCTCCGGGTAGGGGGTATTTCCACTTCTTGAGCCTGGGGTGTCCCACCCGCGCGCCGACCAGGTACATGTCGCCTACGCGGCGCTGATCCTGCTGATAAGTCGCGATCTCGCTCGAGTCCGGCGACCAGTTGAGCACGGGCCGGTCGGATTGCAGCCACCCCGCGTTGTCGGTCGCGTAGCCGAAGTTCCGCACCCCATCGAAGGTGAGCTGGGTCTCCTCGCCGGTGGCCGTATCCCGTACCCAGAGATTCCAGTCGCGGATGAAGGCCTCGAGCTTGCCATTCGGCGAGGCGATGCCCGGCTCTTTGCCGGTCTTGACCAGGCTCGCCTTGCTCACGCAGCTGCCGGCGCCCGTAAGGTCGCAGATGTAATGCTTGTCGTTGCGTGTGATGTCATACCGGCCGTGCTCGATGCGGACCGCGCTGATCGAGAGTTTGGTCGCTGCGACGGGCTTGCCGATGGCCTTGCTGAGCGCGGCGGCGAGTTTTTGCTGATCGAAGAGGGGAGCGACCTTCCCGGTGGCGGCAGTCATCACCCGGTAGTGATCGCCGCCGGAATCGTGATCCATGTACCAGAAGCGGCGGTTACCCAGCCATTTTACGCGCTGAACGTCATGGTCGACGAGTGGCCCGGTGTTGTAGGGCATGAAGCGCGCCGCCTGCGCGTAGTCCTGCGCCGTCAGACTCCGACCCTGGGCCAGGGCGCCAGTGGTCAATGCGAGCGACAGGAGCAGGCCCGCCAGCGCATTTCTGCTGCAAAAGGCACCGCGCTCTTTCAGTGACATGTCGTACCCCTTGTTCTTAGTAGCCACTTCGATGCGTGCATTATGACCACCATTCTTCGCCGACGCGCGAGAATGGGCCGGGCGGCAGGACCTTTCGAGCGCCGGCGAATCATTGTCGGGCCGGCGGCGCTAGCCTGGTAACCCCCTGGCCCACCGGCTGATCGATTATGAGAAGGGATTCGTTTGCAGACCGGCGCGCAATATGCTCACATGGTCGCATGCGTGCCGCACTGCGCATCATGTGCGTGCAGTGTGTGCTCCTCGCGAGCACCACTCTGGCGGCAAGTGTTGCGCTCTGCGCGCCCGCCACACCCCCGCCCGCCTCCGCCATCGTCCCCTCGAGCAACCCACCGAAAGTCGCCTTGCCTGCCGGCCCTGCGCCTGCACCGACAGCGGCGGAGGCCGGGCTTCCGGCACCGCCGGGAACCCCCGCGAGCACCGCGCAACCGCTTGCGCCGGGGGATTTGCTGTTCGCCTGCCCGACGACGCTGGATCACCTTGGGCGCGTGGTCGCGGCGGTGATGGTCGACGGCAAAGGCCCGTTCAGGTTCGTGGTGGATACCGGGGCCAATCACTCGACGATCTCACCTCAGCTCGCGGCGCTTCTGGGGCTCAAGCCCTCGCTCGCGCACTCGATCCTCGTCACGGGGATCACGGGCTCCGCGACGATGGCTTCGGTCCCGGTCGAAATGTTGAAAGCGGGCGATCTCGAGATTGGGGAAACCCGCTTTCCCGTGATCTGGTCTCCGATGATGGCGGGGACCGCGGGGATACTGGGCGCCGCCGGTCTGAGACAGGACAGGCTGATTGTCGATTTCGTGCACAACCAGGTGCTCATCACCCGCTCGCATAACGAGTCCTTGCCTTGGGGCTTCACGCGCATCTGGGCCACGCGTCTCAACGGGGGACTGCTCATTGTGCCCGGTCATGTCGGCAACGTGCCCGTCCAGGCCGTTATCGATACGGGCTCACAGCACACCCTCGGAAATCTCGCGCTCTACCGCGAGCTCTTTGAGCATGAGCAGGGCAAGGGCACGTACCTCGACGCGGACGTCTATGGAGCGACCCAACAGGTCGGCACCGGCAAGCTGCAGATGGTGCCGGTCATCGATCTCGATGCCATCAGGATCAGCGGTGTGGCGCTCGTCTTTGGCGACTTCCACATCTTCAAGACCTGGGATCTTACGAGCGAGCCCACGATCATCCTCGGCATGGATGTGCTCGGGACCGTAAAGGCCCTCGCCATCGATTTTCGTTATGGCGAAATCGGCATCCAGAGCCGCTACGGCCCCCCGGGGGTGACGGTCTCGACGTCCGGCTGCGAATTCACCACAGGCAGCGTGAGCTTTGGCTGCGACCGCTAGGGTCCTGCCGTTATAATCACGGGATGTTCCTCCAGATCGACGATCTTCTGACTCAGGCGGAGGTCGCGGGCCTCGCCGAGATCGCGCGGCGCACGAGGTTCATCAGTGGCCGACTTTCCAACCCGCACAACACGGCGAAGAACAACGTGATCCAGGATCCCACCGACCCGGCGGGCCAGCAGGCCTCGCAAATCGCGCTGGCGGCGATCCAGCGCAGCGAGCAGGCGCGCAACTTCGTCCTGCCGCGGCGTATCGCCATACCCACCTTCCTGAGATACGAGGAGGGAATGACCTACGGCGCGCACGTGGATGCCGCCTTCATGAGCCTGTCCGGACAGCTCCTGCGCTCGGACGTCTCCTGCACGATCTTCATCAGCGACCCGGCCGCTTACCAGGGTGGGGAACTCACGATCTATCTCGGCACCGAGGCGATCCGCGTGCGAGGCAAGCCCGGAACCGCGGTGTTCTATCCCTCGACCACGCTGCATGAGGTCACGGCAATCACTTCGGGCGAGCGCCTGGTGATGATCACGTTCATCGAGAGCCAGGTCCCCGATCAGGCGCAGCGGGATCTGCTTTACACGCTGAACGAGGTACGGGCGCTGGAGGGGCTCAAGATGGAGTGGAGTAACCGAACGCAGCTCGAGTATGTGATCTCGAACCTGCTGCGCATGTGGTCGCATTAGCGCCTGAGCGCATTGCTCCAGATTGAAAGCGTTCTCAAGTGAATCGTGATCCGGCGGCCGATAAGGAGAGGTTGCGGACCATTCAAGGACTCGCCCAGGCCGGGCAGCATGCGCAAGCCGCGGCTCTCGCGCAGCGCGCGCGTGCGGATGGGCTGGAGCATCCGCTGCTCTATAACGTCCTCGCGCTCAGGCTCGAGAGCGAGGGGCACTTCCCCGAAGCGGAGGGTCTGCTTCAGAGCGCCGTGCGGCTCGCGCCCGGTGATGTGGCTTCACGCAATGCGCTCGGCCTTTGTTTGATGCGACTCGAGCGGCCCGAGGAGGCGCTGGCGCAATTCGAGTCGGCGCTCGCCAGTGAGTCCAGCCTGGCATTCATTCACGCCAACCGGGGTACCGCACTCTTCGCCTTGCGCAGAGTCGGCGACGCGGAGGCAAGCTTTCAGCGAGCCCTCGCTCTGGACGAGCGTCATGGGGTCGCACTCGCCGGCCTCGCCCATATTGGGAGCAGCCGGGGGCTATACGCTGAGGCCAGAGCTCGCGCGGAAAGGGCGCTGCAGCTGATGCCGGGCTACCCCGAAGCGGTCGTGAGCCTCGTCTCCTCTGAGCTCGGGGAGCGAAAGCCGTCGCTTGCGGAAGCGCGCGTCCGTGACCTCCTTTCCCGCGAGGATCTGCAGCCCCTGTTGCGAGCCTTCGCTACGGGGCTCCTGGGCGATGCGCTCGACGCGCAGGATCGGATGGCCGAGGCATTCTCGGCCTACTCGCTCTGTAATCGGATCCTGCGCGAGGCTCACGGCCCGCGCTTCGACTCAGGACCGGGGGCTCGCAGATACGCACGGGCACTCCTTGATTTTCTGCAGCGCGCCGACACAGAGGCGTGGCGCGCCGCACCGCTCTCGACGGGCATGCGCGACCCGGCAAGTGGACACATCTTCGTTCTCGGCTTTCCGCGCTCGGGCACCACTTTGCTGGAGGTAGTGCTCGAAGGGCATCCGCAGGTGATCAGCCTGGAAGAGAAGGAATCCCTCATAGACGGGGTTCAGGAGTTCATGCAGGAGCCTCAGGATCTCGATCGGCTGCTGCGCGCGCCTCCTGCGACGCTCGATGCCTTGCGCGAGTCTTACTGGCGCCGTGTCGCCCAGTCTGGCGTCGATGTCGGCGGCAAGATATTCGTGGACAAGTATCCACTCAACACACTCAAGCTGCCGCTCATCGCAAGACTATTTCCGACGGCCAGGATCCTCTTCGCCTGCCGGGACCCGCGGGACGTCGTGCTGAGCTGTTTCCGGCACCGGTTCCGCATGAACGCGCCGATGTACGAGCTGCTGACGCTGGAGGGCGCAGCGGCCTACTACGACGCCGTCATGCGGGTGTTCCTCGAATGCATGCGGGTTCTTCCGCTCGAGTCCTGTATCGTCCGTCATGAGGACGTGGTGAGCGCCTTCACGCGCGAGATGCGCCGCATCTGCGAGTTCCTCCAGCTCGAATGGGTGCCGGCGATGGAAGAGTTCGCGTTACGCACCCAACGCCGCACGACTCTGACGCCGAGCACGGCGCAACTCGCGCGGGGACTCAACGCGTCAGGAGTCGGGCGCTGGCGGCGTTACCGAGCTCAGCTCGAGCCCGTGTTACCCCTGCTGGCAGGTTGGGTCAGCCACTTCCAGTTCGATTCGTAGCGGTTTCCGCGTCAGCGAGCGCAATCAATTGCCGCGCGGCTCGATTCTCCTTCGCCGATCGGCATCGTCATACGGACGATGACCCGCCCGATCTCAACCACCGCTGCTGCCCGCGTTGGCGGCCGCGCGCTGCATTTGCTCCCGCTGCTGCTCCTCGGCGAGCATCATCTGCGTGACGCCGTTCTTGTCCAGACACTGCCGTTCCGGAAGTCGGGAGTCCACGGGCGTTACATCCTTACAATAGAGCACGTGGCCGTTGCGGACTTGCGGCGCCCAGCCCTCGTCTTGAGCCTTCTGGAGAAAATCGGCTGTATTGACCAGCTTCGCAACCGAGGCCGGTGTTTGCGCCACGGCGGAATGTGATGATGTGTTCTGCGGGGCGCTGGCGCAGCCCACGACCAGGGCCGCCGCGGCGGCGATTGCCAGATGGCGTAGCGGACTCGTCTTTGAAACGCTCACTATGGTTCACCTTGCCTTGGCCTCGAAGTAGGATACTCGGGCGCTTACTTCCATGCACCTCGAACCCTTTAACAGAAGCCGATGATAGCGGATCCGGCGGCCCCCGAGGCCGTGATGAGCGCCATTGCGGCTGATGTCCGAGCCGGCAGGCACGAGGAGGCGATCGGGCGGGCCCGCTCGGCGCTCGAGGCGGGCCTGGAGCGTCCGCTCGTCCTGAATCTCGCCGCGCTCGGGCTCGAGCGAGAAGGCCGGGACGAGGAGGCCGAGCGGCTGCTGCGCAAGGCCGTGCGGCTGGCCCCGAGAGATACCGCCTGCCGCAACGCGCTGGGATTATGTCTATTGAAGCTGGGGCGGGCGCGGCAGGCGCTCGAGGAATTCGACCGGGTGCTCGGGATGCAACCGGCGCTCGCATTTGCCCATGTCAACCGGGGCAATGCGCTCTATGCGCTGCAGTCCGTGAGCGCCGCCAAAGAGTGTTACCAGCGCGCCCTCGCCCACGATCCCAACCAACCGATGGCGCTCGCAGCGCTTGCCGGCATCGCCGTAGGTCGAGGTGGCTATCAGGAGGCGCGCGCGCTCGCCGAGAAGGCGCTGGCCACAGCGCCCGAGCTGGCCGAAGCGCAGCTGAGTCTGGCGGCCGTGGAGCAGGGCGAAGGCGAGCTCGGACGCGCCGAGACACGCCTGCGCGGCCTCCTCGAGCGCTCGCGACTGCCGGCAACCGATCGGGCACACGTGCAGGGGCTCCTCGGCGACGTTCTCGATTCCGCCGGTCGCTACGACGAGGCCTTCGAGGCCTACACCGCCTGCAACGAAGCGTTGCGTCGCCATCATGCCGGCCGATACGCGAGCGCCTTGCAGTACGCGCGCGACTTGAGCGCGTGGGTCGAGCGCAGCCGCGCTCGGGACGAAAAGTGGACCGGGCCCGCCTCTCCCGACCCGTCGGCGCCCCCGCGTCATGTCTTCGTGATCGGGTTCCCGAGGTCCGGTGCCACGCTGATCGATGTCGTTCTGGAAGGGCACCCGCAGGTCGCAAGCGTCGACGGGGCGGAGCTGCTCATGGAATCGGTGCAGGAGTTCATGGGTCGCCCGCAGGACCTCGAGCGGCTGATCGCCGCGTCGCGCGCGACTCTCGAGCAATGCCGCGCGGCTTACTGGCGACGCGTGGCCGCCGCCGGCATCGTCGACCCGGGGGGCAGGGTTGTGGTGGATACCTGCGCGCTCAACAGTCTCAAACTCCCGCTCATCGCTCGGCTGTTTCCCGGGGCCAAGATCCTCTTCGCCTGTCGCGATCCGCGCGACCTCGTGCTGAGCTGCTTTCGTCATCGCTTCGTCCTGAGCGGGCCCACGTATGAGCTGCTGACTCTGGAAGGCGCCGCCAACTACTACGTCGCGATCACCGACCTGCTCGTCCGCCTCACCAATCTTCTCGGACTCGAGGTGCGCCTCGTGAGACATGAGGACCTGGTGACGGCATTCGCGCGAGAGATGGCACGCATCTGCGAGTTTCTGGGTCTCGAGTGGCATCCGGCGATGGGAGACTTTGCGTTGCGCAGCCGAGAGCGGGGCGAGCCGGTCCCGAGCGCGTCGCAGCTCATGCGCGATCTCGGCACTGAAGGGCTTGGCGGATGGCGCCACTATCGAGCGCAGCTCGAGCCCATCGTCGCGAGGCTGGAGCCCTGGGCGGAGCGCTTCTACTACGGCTGACTGCGCCGTCACTTGGTTGCGGGCGCGTCCGGGAGAGTGAACCAGCAGTTGAACGCGATCGTGATCCGCTCGCCTTCGCCTTCAAACGGCTTGACGTCGTGTAGCACCCAGGACGGAAAGATCACGAGCTGTCCGGGCTCGAGGTTCAAGTTGGCGACGTGGTGAGCGTAGGGGAGCTGCAGGCGGGCGATCCCGGCATCCATGTGCATGGCACTCGTGATCATCGGGTTGACGAAGGACAGCGCCCCGCTCATCTTCTTGTTCGGATCGTGCCTGCCCGGATCGACGCAGTAGACCCCGCTCCAGGAGGCGTTCGGGTGATTGTGCAGCCCGAAGTAGCCTCCGCGTCGGGTCACGTGAAACCAACAGTCGTTGTAGATCTGCAGCCGCTCCAAGGTCGGCAGATCGTAGCCGTTCAGCCTGCCGATGACGGCGAGCAGCTGATCCCAGCAGAACCGCTTCAGCTCCTGTACGGCGGGGTCGGGATCGCGAAAGAGATTGAAATGACTCTCGAAGAGAGCGTCGTTGCGGTAGGTGAGGGGCCGCGGGTTGTCGGCACCGCCGGCCCTCTCCAGAGCGAGCAGAAAGGCGCGCAGCGCGGAGTTGAGTCGCGGGGCGTCCGGATAGCGACTGAACGCGAACGGCACCGCGAACATGTTCATCAGATCCGGTGGCATCGGCTGCTTCCTCAGGGCGCGATCGGCGGCGGCCGGATGATTGTAGCCGGGCACGCTGCCGCCCGCGCGCTTGGCGCTATACTGCCTGTATGAACGTCAGATCGGCACAGCCGACGTCCGCCGATGAGGAGCGGGTGAGCGCGATGATGGCAAGCGTCGAGCGCTTGCTCGCCGAGCGGCGCGATGCGGAGGCGCTGGCGCTCTGGAAGCAGGCCGCCGCCATCATGCCGCAACACCCGCAGGTGCTGCACGAGCGGGCGCGCCGGTTGGCCACTGGCGGCCATCCGGCCGCGGCTCGGGCCTTGCTCGAGCAAGTAGTCGCGCGCTCGCCGCGCAACATCAATTTCCTGCTCAGCCTGGCAGCCGTGCTGCGTGCGCTCGGTCAGCGTGACGAGGAGCTCGCCGTTCTTGAGCGCGCACTCGCCGTGGACGCGCGACACCTGATCGTGCTGTTGCAAAAGGGTGCGCTGCTCGAGCTCATGGGTAAGCCGCGCGCCGCGGCCTCGATCTATACGAGGGCGCTCGAGACGCTGCCGCCGGGCACCCGGCTGCCCGCTCCGGTGGCTGCGCACGTGGCACATGCGCGCGATCTCATCAGCCGCAATTCCGCCAACCTGGCTGCGCTGCTGGCAGAGCGTCTCGATCCGCTGCGCGCCGGTCAAGGCTCGCCGGCGGCGCTGATCCGGGTCGAGAGAGCGCTGGAGAGAATGCTGGGCCGCAAGCGCATTTATGCTCCGCAGCCAACCTGGATGTATTTCCCGTTCCTGAAGAACCATGAGTTTCACCCGCGCGAGGATTTTCCCTGGCTCGACGGCCTCGAGGCCGCTTCGCAGGCGATCCGGGAAGAAGTGCTTGCCGTGCTCGCCGCCGACCGCGGGGGTCTCGAGCCCTACATCTCATATCCGGAAGGGCTGCCGCTCGATCAGTGGCGCGAGCTCAATCAGTCGCGGCGCTGGAGCGCGTATTTCCTCTGGAAGGACGGTGAGCGCGAAGTGGGGCATTGCGGACGCTGTCCCGCAACCGCGGCCGCCCTGGCGCAGACCCCCCAGGTCGACATTCCGGGCCGCGGACCGACCGCCTTCTTCTCGATTCTCGATGCCCACACGCACATTCCGCCCCACACGGGCTCGACGAACGCGCGGCTCACGGTTCATCTGCCGCTCATCCTGCCCGGCACGTGCCGGTTCCGGGTGGGCGCGGCGACCCGGGAGTGGCGGTCCGGCGAGGCATGGGTCTTCGACGACACGATCGAGCATGAGGCGTGGAACGATGCGGACGCGCCGCGTGCGATACTGATCTTCGATGTATGGAACCCGCAGCTCACGCCGCTCGAGCGCGACCTCGTGCGAGAGGCGACCGTGGTGTTCGCGGAATACAATCGCCCCGAGGGGGCCGTTCCCGGGCTGGACGTCTGATGAGCGCACTGAGCAGGAAGTTGCGACTCTCTTGCGCTGTCATCGGCGTCACCGCCGCTCTCGCCGCGGCTTCACCTTCCCTTGCCTCCGACGCGCTCGGCTCGCTGCTCGCCTGCCGTAGGATTGAGGCGAGCGCGGCGCGGCTCGCCTGCTTCGATCGCGAAGCCGCGACGCTCGCGGCGCAGCGGCAGGGCTCGGGTGCGAAAGCGGATCAGACGCTCAACCCGCGGCGGACTTTCGGGCTTGCGCCGACGGAGATCGCCGCTCGTGCCGAGGCCGCGGCCAAGGCTCCGAAGCCGGTCGACTCCATCGTGGCGCGCATCTCTTCCCTCGCGAGAGCGGCCGACGGCCGAGAGATCTTCACGCTCGACAA
The DNA here is from genome assembly GCA_050739095.1 of Steroidobacteraceae bacterium. Classification (GTDB taxonomy): domain Bacteria; phylum Pseudomonadota; class Gammaproteobacteria; order Steroidobacterales; family Steroidobacteraceae; genus 13-2-20CM-66-19. Next base: position 186,729 of record JBOIAR010000008.1, read on the forward strand.
TCATCAGATCTGGGTGCAGCTCGTGCCGGATAGCGAGCAGCTCGATCCGAAGTCGGGCGAGACGGTGAGGATCTCACGGGGGTGGTTGGGCTCTTACTGGCTGAGCCTCCCCTCCCGCCGGGGCTGCAAGGTGACGCGGTTTCGCTGAGCCGGCGCCTGCTCACTCGAGCGTGATGCCCGCGGCCTCGAGCCGCGCGCGCGCGGGCGCGAGCCAGGCCGCATACTGCCGCCACTGCTCGAGCGAGGAGTCGTAGAGAGGCTGGCGCACCTGCACCGAGCTCGTGGTGATGACCGGTGCCGGATTGCGGTGAAACTCGAGGCAGGCCGCATCGAACGGCAGTCCGACGTACTCGAGCAGACTTCTGACGCTCGGCTCAAAGGACCTCACCACCTGCTCGTAAGGCAGCTCGAGGGTACGATCGGGCAGTATGCGCTGCCAATGCTGCATGAGCCGCCGGTAGCTCACATAGAATTCCGCGATCTCGTCGAGATCGTATGCAAACGGATAGCTGCCGTTGAATCGCGTGCGGTAGATCGCATAGCAGGCAGCGAGCGGGTGGCGCGTCACGTGCACGATGCGCGCTCTGGGGAAGGCTCTGAGCAGCAGCGGGCAGTAGACGAAGTTGCTGAGCTGCTTGTCCGTCCAGCGCCTGCCCTCGGGTCGGAATGCGCGGGTCCGCGCGCGGTATTCCGCGGCGAGCGAGCCCCCGTCGAGGCCGGCGAGACGGGCTGCGAAATCGCGTGCGCTGGGGGGCGCAGCGCCCGCCGTCGGATTGGTGAGCGCGAGGATGCTATCGGTCACGGCCGTAAGCTCGCCGCACTGATGCACCTGCGGATGATTGGACAGAATCCGTTCGATCAGTGTCGAGCCCGAGCGCGGGAGCCCCACGATGAAGATGGGCGACTCTGTCGCGGCGTGCCCCGCTTTAGCCTCAGTGGCCGTGAAGACTTCCTCCAGCGCCTGCATCAGCTCACGATCGGCCGCGGGATCGTAGTTGATGGCGGTACGCTCGATGCGGTTCGCTTCGCTCAAGTGCTCCCAGCTCGAGCGGTAGTCACCGAGGTCCTGATAGGACTTGGCCAACGCGAAATGCAGCACCGCTGCGTCATCCGATTGGGCGGGCAGCCGCTCGAGCGCCTGCTTCATCTGCGTTATCCGGTTGCGCTCCGGCGTTTGCCTGCGCAGCTCGACCAGCCCCTTGTATGCCTTCGGCGCAACCGGGTCGATCGCGAGTATGGCCTCGTAATCGCGCTGCGCGCGCTCGAGATCGCCGACATATCGATGCGTCACGGCACGGTTGTGGAGCAGCCTGGCGCGCTGCGCGGGATCCCTGGGCATGACCGTCATTGCGCGGTCGTATAGCGGAAGTGCCCGGCGCTGCTCGCCGGCCTGGAGCATGAACTCGCCGATGGCTTCCAGGCTGTCCGCTATATCTCCCGAATGAGCAGCAGCGGCTTCCGCGGCAGCCAACGCCAGGCTGCGCTCCCCCAGAGCGAGCAGGCACTCGGCTTTCTGCAGCAGGCATTGCGCGTTGGTGGGCCAGGTGCGGAGGGGTTCCTCAATGAGCCGAAGCCCCGCCCGGGGGTCGCCGGCGAGCAGGGCGATGATGCTGCCCATCAGCCATCCGGTGGGCGCTCCCGGCCAGGAATCGCGGCAGGCCTGCGCCGCCGCGGCCGCGGCATCGAGATCGCCGCTGCCGAGGTGGGCGCCGATCTCCTGCTCGAAAGCGGCTATGGGGAGTTGAGACATGGCTCAATGATACCGGCAAGCAACCGGTGGGGCTGTGCAGGGCGCTCGTGCCACCGCGTGCGCACGGCTGTTGCTCGCGCGCATCAGGTGGTCGGTCCTGAAGTACGCAGGCAGAGATCCCAGTCCTCTGCGAACGCCAGTAGCGGCTTTTCCCTCGTGATATCGGCTCTATTCCATGCGCTGAACCGAGGCCGTAGTGAGGGGAAATTTACGCGCCCCCGTGTGGTGCCATAAAGACACCGTGCTATAGTCGCGCGCCACGGTAGAAAAACCGCAGAGGGAGATCGATTTCATGATCAGCCAGCAACTCGGAAATCCCCTGGTGCGCGCTGCGGTTCGCACTGTGCTCACCGGCGGGGCGCTCGTAGCCGCCTTCGGTGTGGCCAACGCCCAGCAGGCGGCGACGTCACCGACGAATACGCCACAGGCGAATACGCAGACGAATTCCCAGACGAGTACGCAGACGGGCCCCCAGCAGTTGCTTGCGCAGGCGACGGTGCCGTCTCCGGCGAGCGGCGGCGCCGCCCTGCAGTTGCAGCAGGTCGTGGTGACGGGCTCGCGCATCGCGACGCCGAACCAGACTTCCATCAGCCCGGTGCAGTTCGTCACCTCCCAGCAGTTCTCGCAGATCGGCGCCACGCGCATCGAGGATGTGCTGAACCGTCTGCCGCAGGTGTTCGCCGACCAGAACTCCACCAGCATCAACGGCGGCACCGGTACGGAGACGGTGGACCTGCGCGGCCTCGGAGCGCAGCGTACCCTCGTGCTCATCGACGGCCAGCGCCTGCCGTACGGCGGCCCGGGCGGCGGCGGCTCCGATCTCAACATGGTCCCGACGGCCCTCATCGAGAACGTGCAGATCCTCACCGGCGGCGCTTCTTCGATCTACGGCGCGGACGCGGTCGCGGGCGTCGTCAACTTCAAGCTCATGGACAACTTCCAGGGCGTGAAGCTGGTCGCGAACGGCGGCGGCTATTTTCACCAGAACAACAATGACCAGGGCGTCGAAACTGCCCTGAATGACTTCAACGCCTCCGGCTTGGGTTCGTTCACGCCGGCGCCGAGCAGCGCGGCGACCGGCGCGCAGAAGCAGCTGACCTTCATCGCCGGCATGAATACGCCCGACAACAAGGGCAACGCCACCTTCTACGCGAGCTACCGCAACATCGCCAAGGCGACGCAGAGCCTCTACTCCTACAGCGCCTGCTCGTTGGCCTCCGGCTATCTGCCGGGGCCGCGGAACCCCAACGGTCCGGGCAGCGGCACCGGCAAGTTCGCCTGCTCCGGATCGCTCACTTCCTATCCCGGCACGTTCCTGTTCTTTGGCAAGGGCACGACGTACGAGAATACCGTCGGCCCGCACGGAGCGGTCCTGCCGATCTCGGCGGAGCCCCGGTTCAACTACGGTCCGCTCAATTACATGCAGGCGCCGGAGGAAACCTGGAATGCCGGCGCGTTCCTGCACTACACCTTCAACGAGCACGCCGAGGTGTACTCGAACCTCATGTTCATGCAGAACCACAACGATCTGCAGATCGCGTACTCGGGTGACTTCGGCACCGCCTCGAACGTCAATTGCGCCAATCCCTACCTCTCCGGTGCGCAGGTGAACCTCTGGTGCGACGGCTCGACAGCGCCGATCAATGGGCAGCCGGCATTCGTCAATGAGAATTTCACGGGGCCGACCACCTTTCCGGACGGATTTACCTACTGCGCTGATGGAAAAACTGACTGCTCGCGATCCATCGAGATCCTGCGCCGCGACGTCGAGGGTCAGGATCGCGTGCTTGATATCACGCACATGGACTGGCGGCTGGTGCTCGGCATGAAGGGCGCGATCAGCGACAACTGGACGTACGATTTGAGCTACCAGTACGCCCTGGTGAACGTCGATAGCGAATCCTTGAACGACATGTCGAGCACCAAGGAAAACTATGCGCTCGATGTGGTCGAGGGTTCGAGCGGACCGGAGTGCGCGGTCACGGCCGCGGGGAACACCACCGGTCTTGCCGCCGGGTGCGTGCCCTGGAACCTCTTCACGCCCGGGGGCGTCTCGAAGGCGGCGGTCAATTACCTCGAGACTCCCGCCCTGGATCACGGTCAGGTCGTGCAGCAGATCATCGATACGAACTTCACCGGTGATCTGAGCCAGTACGTGCAGCTGCCGACCGCGCACTCAGGCTTGGAGCTTGCGCTCGGCACGGAGTACCGCGACATCGACTCCTCCGATCAGCCCGATGCGGAGGAGGCCACGGGCGACCTCTCGGGATCGGGCGGGCCCACCAACCCGGTTTTCGGCGCGATCGAGTCCTTTGACGAGTACATCGAGGCGCGCCTGCCGATCATCCAGGACGAGCCGTTCGCGAAGTCGCTCGCCACGGACGACTCGTTCCGTCATTCCTCCTACGCCACCGG